>CAYYUP010000132.1:0-12511 GCA_964474905.1 uncultured Nannocystis sp.
ACCGGACAGGATGCGTGCGCGGCGAGTTCCGAGCTCGTGCTCGAGGTGAGCATGCGCTCAAAGGTCCCGAGCAGGCGTGATCCGCAGACAATCAAGGGCGCTTTGTGCAACCCGGCAGCGGCAACCAGTTCGACGACCGAGGCACCGTAACGCAGCTCGAGACGGGCGTCCGCAAAGCCGTTTTCGGCGAGCCAAGCCTGCAACTGAACACGTGCTCGCTCGACAAATTCGACCCGAAATTGCTCGAGCGCCTCGCTCGACCAGTAAATATGTGCGTAGTCCTCGGGCACCGTGACAACCCGAACAAAGATGAGTTCGCGTCCGAGCCGCTCGGCCAGCGCTCGGGCGAAGATGCAGGCGCTGAGCGATGCATCGGTCGGGGTTACGGCGACGACGATCGGCCCCTCACCGACCTCTTCGACAGCGAGATCCGGGGCGACGATGAAGGTCGGTACCGTCAAGGAGCGGAGCAGACGACGGGCGACCGAGCCAAGCCGGACGATCGAGTGCTCCGCGCTTCCCACCTTGCGACCGACCACCAAACCATCACCGTGGTGATAGACGCAGGCGGATTCCAAGCTCTTCGCAGCTCGCCTGCCCTCGATCACATCGACGGTATCAAAATCCTCGCGGATGCCAGCGTTGCGGATGACCAGATGCGACTCCTCGGCGAGGCGCGAGAGCACCTCGGAGCGGGGGTCAAAACGCCGGAGAGCGGCCATCTGCTTGGACTCGATGACGTGCACACCGACGAGCCCACAGGGCTCCACCGCCGCGCTCTGCTCACGCAGCCAGGCCGCGAACTTAATCGCCCCGTCGCTGCGATGCCGTAGATCAACTCCGACGATCCATTTCATGGGTGCATCTCCTGCTCGTACACGGCGAAGCCGCTAGTTGACTCTAAACACGGCGCCCTTGCGGGCTGCACGAATGCTTTGCGGGCGCGATGGCGTCGTCGATGGTACCTCAGATAGGACGCCGCCGATCCCCTATGCTCGGCAGCATGACCCGCCGTCTCTTCCTCGTCGGTACCGACACCTCGGTCGGCAAGACAGCCGTCGCGGCGGCGCTCCTTCGCCGCGCCCGTGCGGAGGGTCTTAGGGTCCTGCCCTTCAAGCCAGCATCGAGCAGCGGTGACGATCCAGAGCGCCTGCTCGCCGCCGCCGCGCTCGATCCAAAATTGCTCGATCGTGTGGCTCCGCTGCGCTACGAAGCACCGCTCGCCCCAGGCATCGCCGAGGACCCGAGGCCCTTCATCAGCGTCCGCGACCCCTCCACCAGCGAGACTCCAACGGCCGCGAGCGAGCACTCCGCAAGCGACGAGCGACTCGCTCGCATCGCCGCTGATCTCCGCACTCTCGAGACCGACCTGCACGCCGACCTCACCATCATCGAAGGCGCCGGCGGCTTGCATGTGCCGATGCCCGGCGCGACCTGGCTTCCGCAGTGGATCGAGGCCTTCGCCGCACCCGTCGTCATCGTCGGCCGCCTCGGTCTCGGCACGATCAATCACACGATCTTGACCGCCGAAGCACTCGATCGCAGCGGCCACCGGGCGATCGGTTTTGTGCTCTCTGCAACCGATGCGCAGAGCGACCCCTCGACCGTACACAACCCGCAGATCATCGCCCTCCGCAGCGGCCTCCCCTGCCTCGGCATCCTCGGTCATGGCGCCGATTTGATCGATCTGCGCGCCGACGCATGGGCCCGATTGCTGGGCGCGCTCTAGCCCTAGAAGCGGCCCTGGATCATCACGCTACCGGGACCGATCCCAAAACGAGCGCTGCGTGACTCCTTGAGCGCCTTTTTTCGGCTACGGTCGGAGCGCTTAAAATTATCGATCAGCACCAGCACCCCGAGGGTGGTCAGCGCAGCGCCTGCAACACCTGCCGAGAGCGCGCTCCAGCGGGTGTTCCAGAGGTCTTTGCAGATCTCACCGTCGGGACCCGACATCACGTTGGCATCGGGATCCGGCAACTCAACCGAGCATCGACCGCCGGCCCGAAGGGGGCGATCGTCGAGAAGCGTAAGACCGACGGCACCGCCCAGACTGAGAACGCCGACGCTCAGGGAGGCCCATCCCCAACCCCGACCCGGCAACGCGCTCGGCATGCGCTCGAGGTCGATCTTCAGGTCCTCTTGCACACCCTCGACAAAGGTCACTTCGCGCTCGCTCGGAATGAAACCGTCTTGGCTCACCCGAATGATGTGCTTGCCCGGCGAGACCGGCACATCAACCGGCACCGTGCCGATGAGCTCTCCGTCGAGGAGAACCACCGCGCCCTCGGGGGTCGCACTCAACACCAGGGTCGCAGGACCCTTTGAGAGAACGTCGAGCTTTTGTCCGAGGGTGGCAGCGGCAGAGTCGAGGAGACCGCTAGCATCGACGACGCCGCAGATCTCACAGGAATCCTGGCTGACCACCACCCGCTCGCCGGTCGAACCATTGTAGAGCCCGACCTCGATCGAATAGTCGCGATCGTCGACGTCGATCGTCGGCATCGCGACAAATGCAGCGCCTGTCCTCGTGGCCACGCCGATGATGCACGCCGGATCCGCGCAAACACCCGGATCACCGCCCTTCGCGATCACCCCGGCCGGTGCAACCACCGTAAAGGAACCGCGCTCAAAACCCTTTACCAACGCCGCGGTAAGGTCGTCTCGATCGGCCCCGCTCATCTCGCCGCTGATCTTTAGGGGCAGGACAGCGAGACGTGCCGGCGCTTTAGCGGGCTCCTTGGCTGGCGCCCAAGCGTTCGCCAAAGCGACCCCTCGCCCGCCCGTAAGCCCCCCCACAGGGACCCCTGCGAGCCATAGCGCGGGTACGAGAACAAGAGCTAGGGCACGTCGGCCGATCATCTGCGGCAGAGGCTATCACGCTTGACCGCGACTGCTCTAGCGCGCCAGCCTCGAGGTGATGGCTCGCTCACAGCCCCGCTGCCAGATCCGCCCGCAGCTCCTGTTTTCCGCCCTCCTCTGCATAGGCGCCTGCCAGGGCTCCGCCGAAGACCCGCGCCCGGCTGTCAAAAACAACAACACCGCCTCACCCGAACCGGCAACCACGGCGCACCCGGGCGAACCCCGCTGGCGCACCCGCTACGCCCTTGAGGAGCGCCTCCGTAACGATGGTGAGCTCGACAGGGTGCAGGCCACACCTCTCATCGAGATCATCGATGACCTTCGCGGCGACGCCCAGGCGATCTTTGCTGTGCACCGCGACGGACCCGAACCGGCCCTCATGATCGAACTCTGGCGGCTGACGACGCGATCGCCTGGGGGCCTGAGCATCACCGGCGAGAGTTCTCCGATTCTCCGTTTGCGGCGACGAGATCCACCCGCACCCGACCTCCAAGACCTCCGCGTATTCGCCGCGATTCCCGGCAACAAGGTACTCCGACGGGAGAGCACACATCGATCCGTCGACGCCCTGCTCGCCTCGCTGACAAACGCAGCGACAACCACCCGCGACGCCAAGGCAAGCGGCGCCCTGCAGGTGGCAGCGCTCGCCGAATTGGTCGCCGATCTCGACGACACTCTGGTCCTCGAGCGAGACGTTCTCTACCGGGTCATCGACACCTTCGCCGGCAACACCCCAGAGATCCGCGCACGCGAAGAGAAGAGCACACGCCGGGTTCGGCTGGTCGTCGTCGGCGCTCGAGGCCCCCGCCAGCTCGAGGCGCTCAAGCTCCAGGGCGGTTGGGTGCTCCGCGATTTTAGGCTGATTCAAGAGACAGACTAGCTATCTCTTGGGTCATTCTTAGACAAACGACAAACGATTCTCAGGGCGCACTCGCGTCGACCGACCCCGCCGCAGAGCCATCGCCAACCGCCCCTTGCCGCATGTACTTCTCGACCGCACGCTCGTGCGCCGCCATGTTTTTTGAGAACTGGTGGGTACCGTCGTTGCGGGAGACAAAGAAGAGAAAGCGGCTCTTCTTTGGGGCCAGCACCGCCTCGATCGCAGCCTTGCCGGGGTTCGCGATCGGCCCCGGTGGCAAGCCCTCGTGGGTGTAGGTATTGTAGACGTTGTCGGGATCGCGGAGATGGATCCGCCGGATTCTGCCCTCAAACTTCTTGCAGGCCTCAGACTTCTCGACCGGCACCGTACAACCGTAAATAATCGTCGGGTCGGTCTCTAGACGCTTGGGCCGGAACGACTGGAAGCGCAGGCGATTGAGGAATACCCCGGCGATCAGCGGCCGCTCATGCCTGGCCGCGGTCTCTTTTTCGACGATCGACGCGAGCGTGATGATCTCCCGATCACCCCAACCAAGCGTACGATCGAGTACCTCGGCCGCCTGACGGTGTTGACGACGGAGATCCGAATAGACCTGGCGATGACGGTCGACCAAGCGGCGGATAATCTGCTCGGGGCTAGCCGTACGCGGCAACATGTAGGTGTCGGGATAGAGATAACCCTCGAAGCTCGGGCCCTCGACCTCAAGTTCGGCGAGCAAGCTCGGATCCCGCATCGCCGTCAGGAGTTCGTCGCGCTCACCAAGACCCGCCTGTTCGAGGATATCGGCAACTTGGAGCAGGTTTCGTCCCTCTGGGATCGTCACCCGTTTCTCCTGCGACGGCTGACGACGGAGCAGCTCGTCGATGATCTCGACCGGCGTCATGTCAGCCCGCAGGGTGTGTTGGCCGGCCGTGATCTTGGCCGCGACCCCGCGATGCAACACAAGCAGCTTAAAAAAGAGAGCCTCGTCGGCAGGCAATACACCCGCGTCGATGATCTGCTCGAGCACCTGACTAAAGCCGCTGCCTCGCGGGACCTCGACCTCGATGGTCTGCGCGGAACCCTGACCCGGCCGATCTGGATAGGCCAGCAAGCTCCGCACCTCCGCCCGAACCCAGAGTCCACCGAGCATCACACTGACCAAAAAGATCGCCAAAGCGATGTATTGAGTCAGCCGCGAGCGTTTGACCAGGCGTCGCTTCTTGCTCACTGAGCGCGCCTCTCCCTGCCGTCGAGCCAACCCTGGAGAATGTGTTGGGCCGCGAGCGCGTCGATGTGCAGCTTTCGCTTGGCCCGGGAGACATCCGCGGCGAGCAGTGTGCGCTCGGCCGCAGCCGTCGAGAAACGCTCGTCCCAGGTCAGCACCGCGACCCCATGGCTGACCCCAGAGACAGCTTCTTTGAGGAGCCCGACAAAACGCTGGACCCGGCGGGCACGGGGACCGACGGCACCGTCGAGTTCGAGAGGCAAACCGACGACGATCTCGCCGACTTCTTCGTCCGCAACGAGCGTCACAATGCTGGCGATATCCGCCTTGTTGCCCTGCCGTTTGAGGGTCTGGCGGGCGCTCGCGATCAGCCGATCGGGGTCGCTGATCGCAACACCGATGGTCTTTGAACCAATGTCGAGGCCGAGTGCACGCATAGAACGGGCGGCAGGCTATCACGCGATGCAGGCTCGCCCAAACTCCGTCCAGGAGCCCGCGCGGCTCCGATCCCGGCCGCAAAGCCCTAAAAAGGCGTCGCCTCGATCCGGTGGAGATCGATCTTGGCGGTGACCTGCAACAGAACGTTGGTGCCGATCACCCCGCCCTGGTAGTCAAAACGGATCTCGGGATCGAGGAGGAAGCTGGTCCGCATCCAACGGACGACCCCGCCCTCGTCACGCGTCGCCGGCAACGGTGCCAGAACCTGGTAACTGTCGCCGTCCCACTCCTGGATGACGCCCGCCTCCGTGGCCGCATAGGTCAGCGAGACGATCACCTGGCGCTCGTCATCCTCCTCGAGATCGACCAGCAGGTTGGCGTTTAGCGAGGTCGCGCTGTGTGCCGGCAGGCTCAACGAAGCGACCGAGAGATCACCCAACTCGCCCCAATCCACGGTGTAGAAGCGCACACCGCCGGGCACCTCGGGCGGCACATCATCGCCGGCACTGGCGACCCTCGACCACAGCGAGTCGGGCGCGTGCGTCTCGGGCCTGTGCTCAAAGAGGCGACCGAGCGCCAAGCTGCGCGCCGAGTCGACAGTGGCGCCCTCGAGCGGGCGGTCGAAGGGTGTCAAGTAAGCGGAGACCAGCAGCGAACGCGCGAGATCAAAGGCCAAGGGATCGCCTCCGAGCGCATCCCCGTGCACCGCAAAGCCGATCATCGCCGCCCGGGTCCATGTCCACTCGCTCTCTCCGCCGCTCGATCCGTCGACCCGACCGTGCAAGCGCGCCGGATGGCCGCTCCAGATCTGCGCCCGCAATGTCCTCGCGATCTTCGCCATGTCGCCGCCGCTCCACCACCCCCGCTCCGCCGCAAAACGGATGAATTGCAAGGTCACCAACGCGTGGCTGACATCCTCGGGCCCACGCTTGTCCACGGGCCACCCATCGTCGACGTAGTTCCACGAGAATCCGCCCTCCGCGGTCGTCGTCGCCCGCTTGCGCAGGAGACGGGCGCATCGCTCTGGACGGTCGGCAAAGCTGGGATCACCGGTCGCCTCGTAATGGAGCTGAGAGGCCATCGCCACCAGAGCGCTGGTATTGTGCACAGCCTTGGCATCTGCGGGTTCGGTCGAGTACCAAAAGTACGCCAGCGTCTCGCCGTCCTCCTCAAACTCGGTGTAGTGCTCATTCCACAGGAGCAACATTTCGCCGAGGAAGACCCGCGCCGCCTCGATTCGCACCGCCTGATCGTCGTGGCGCCCCTCCGTACGATCGACATAAGCCAGGGTCTCGGCGATCCCGAGCGCAACCATGCCGCTCTGCCACGAGTAAGCGGTAAACGCTGGATTCGTCGAACCGTCGCCAAAGGCATCCCAGGCCTTCTCGAGACCAAAAGCAGGCCCACCACCGACAACCAGATCCGCCGCCGACATCAGCTCTTCGATCTCGGTCAGCGCGAGCTCCACCAGCGCATCTCGGGTCGCCTCGCCGCCGGGCAGGGCACGGCCCCAAGCCGCCTGCAAGAGCGCCGCATTCGCCTGCAGAACGTAGCCCTGGCCTGCGCTATGAGAGTACTTTTCGCCGGTATGTAGGCTGGTCGCATTGAGTTCGAGACTGTTCAGGAGCACCGTCAGCGCACTCGGATAGGGACCAAGGGACATGTCCTCGAGGTCTTGTAGCGGCTCTGGGCCGGTTGTCGAACTCTCTCCCGTAGTCTCGCCGGTACTGCCCGACGTACCTGTGCTGCCCGACGTACCCGCGCTGTCGCTTGATGTGCTCGGAGCTGTCGAACTGCTCGAGGTCGAGGTGCCGGTGATCTCGGTGGTGCTGCCTGAGCTCGCTTGGCCACTCGATCCCGTCGTCTGTGTCGAGGTCGCGCCGGCCGAGCTGCTCTCTGTACCGCTCGGCCCACAGGCAACTAAAAAGCCCAGGAGGCCGATGCTCAATGGAGTCTCCCGTCGGAATCGCATGCACGGGCAGTCTAACTCGATGTCCGGGGCATGCGCTGCCTTCCAAGATGCGCTCCGAACCGAGTTTGTGTACGCTCTCCTCCTTGAGCCTCGCAGGTGAACCAAAACGTGTGCTCGTGATCGGCGCAGGCGCAGTCGGTGGGGCGATCGGTGGCCTCCTGCACGCATCTGGGCTACCGGTACAGTTGGTCGCCCGGGGCGAGCACGGCGACGCAATCCGTCGCTCTGGCCTCTCGCTCCGCCTCCCGGGCCGCAAGCTCTCGCTGTCGATCCCTAGCGTCGCGAGCATCGATGACCTGTCCTTTCAGTCTGGTGATATCGCCCTGCTTTCGACGAAGCTACAGGACGCCGAAGCGGCTCTGGATCAGCTTCTACGCATCGCAGGGCCGACGTTGCCGATCGTCTGCGCTGTCAATGGGGTCGACGGAGAGCGCTTTGCCGCGGCCCGTTTTGACCGAGTCGCGTCGATGCTCGTCTGGATCCTCGCGACCTACCTCGCGCCCGGCGAGGTTCAGATCTACGGCGCCCCCTGCCCCGCGGTGCTCGACATCGGCCTCTACCCCGCGGGCGAAGCTCCGTGGATCGACGCGCTGTGCGGGCAACTGCGCGCTGCTGGCTTCGACTCGCAACCCCAGCCGGAGATGCAGCGTTGGAAGCTAGGCAAGTGGATCACAAACCTGGGCAGCGCAGCCCAAGCCCTGGTCTCGGATGACTGGCGAGCCGTGGCACAAAGGGCCCAGCGAGAAGGCGAGGCGGTACTCCGCGCAGCCGGCCTCGATCACGTGAGCCAGCAAGCGCTCCAAGAGCGCACTCGGCGGGTCGAAGCGCAACCGATCGACGGCCGCCCTCGACCGGGCGGATCGACCTGGCAGAGCCGCGCCCGCGGCAAGCCGCTCGAGACCCCGTGGATCGAGGGCGCAATGGCTGCACTCGGCCGCCGTGTCGGTGTACCCACTCCGATCCTCGAGGCTCTCACGGATGCCGCGAGGCTGCCCCGCTCCCTAACTGCCGCAGAGCGACTCGGCACATGAAGCTCCGATCGGAGTGCGCCTCTTCGGGCGGCTCGCCTCGACGCATTGGTCAATGAAAACCGCAGGTCGACTGCATCGCGGAATTACCAAGCAGTGCAGACGAAATCCAGGGATCCAGACACAGGCCGGCGTGACAAGCTCCCCCACGGGCTGCTAGAGCGTGTCACGAGCCAGGCATATGAGCGACTCTCCCGTCAAAATCCACCCCCAAGTCCGCAGCGCTCTCGCAGAGCGGCGCCCGGTCGTCGCCCTCGAGACAGCGGTCCTCACCCACGGCCTACCGCGACCCAAAAACCTCGAGGCCGTGCAGGCAATGACCGCAGCGATCACAGCCCAGGGCGCCGTCGCAGCGACCATCGCCGTGCTCCAAGGACGCCTGCACATCGGCCTCGACGATCGTGATCTCGAGGCCCTTGCCGACGATCGAGGGGCCACAAAGCTCGGCGCCCGCGATCTCGCGATGGCCCTCAGCACCGGCCAAAGCGGCGGTACGACGGTCTCAGGGACCCTCGTCGGCGCCCGTTTGGCGGGCATCGAGGTCTTCGCCACCGGAGGTATTGGCGGAGTGCACCGCGGCTGGCGGGACCACCTCGACATCTCGAGCGACCTGCAAGAACTCGCCCGCACCCGCTGCTGCACGGTCAGTGCCGGTGCCAAGTCGATCCTCGATCTGCCGGCCACCCTCGAGGCCTTAGAGACCCTGGCGATCCCGGTTCTCGGCTGGCACACGGCGACCTTCCCTCAATTCTATACCCGCGGCCAAGCCGAGCTAGAAGTGCGTAGGGTCGATGATTTACCGGCGGTTGCGCAGCTCTGCGAGACCCGTTGGCGGCTGCTCGATCAGTCAGGTGGAGTGCTTCTTACCCAACCACTTGAGCCGGCGCTCGCCCTCGATCAGGATACCGTCGACAACGCGGTACAAGCTGCAATCAAGCGCGCCCAGGCCGAGGGCATCCGCGGTCAAGCCCTTACGCCCTACCTGCTCGCCGCGCTCAGCGGGCTCACCCACGGCGACAGCCTTCGGGCTAACCTCGCGCTGCTCGTCGCTAATGCCAGCCTCGCCGCCCGCCTCGCCCAATCACTTGTGGAGCACGCCCCTAGGCCCGCCAAAGGATGAGTCGCCCTATCGGCCCTGACTGGCCTTGGCGCAGGGCGAGCACCACATGCCCCTGTGTATAAATCGTACCTCTATCTTAAACTCGTGACCTTCGCGGCAGCGAAAGCTGAGGCGATCGTGGCTGCCCTTCATGGTGGTCGCCAAGCAGACACCGCCGTATCTGGCCACGATCTCCCGTACGGTGGCGATCGTCTTCGGTGCACTGCCGGCGCAATGCGGGCACCACAACCCCTGCCGAAGTTGGCCCTGGAAAGCCGTCCATTCGTGCCCTTCGGCGCATTGCCAATGTAAGCGGGTCCCGGTATTGACGTAGCTCTCAGAGATGCAGCGCCCGCCTTTCTTCCCCGCTAGCTCCTGCATTTCTTCGATTGTGAACCGCGCCATGCCGGCACAGCGACGACACCAGCTCCCGCTACCGATCCTCAGCGGAGTGGCCTCCCACTCGTGGCCCTTGGCACACCGCCAGCGCAGGTAGCTCTCGCAATTCGCGTACTCGGTCGAGATGCAGAGCCCGCCTTTCTCCCGCGCGATCGCCTGCACACGAGCGAAGATCTCCGCCTTTGTATCTCGCCAACGAACCGTTCGCTCGCAAACCGGACACCACCTCCCAGCCCTGATCACAACGGGCGTGGAGACCCACTCGTGGCCCTCGGCGCACCGCCAGAGCAGGTGGCTGTGGGCATTCACGCATCTGGACGAAACGCAGAGCCCCCCCTTCTCGCGGGCGATCTTTCGCACACGCTTGAACGTCTGCTCCCTCCTCGCGAGGCCAGCAGCCGCGCGCGCGCAAATACCGCACCAGGTACCGTGGCGCACCGACCCCGCCGACGCCACCCACTCGTGGCCCTTGGCGCACCGCCAAAGAATTCGATCGTTACTGTTGGTGTAGTCCCACGCGAGACAATCACCCCCAAGCAACTGCGCGTACGCCCGCAGACCCTCGAGCCACTCCCGCTGGTGCGCGTTCATCGGGTCACCGCGCACAGTGTCGGGGCGGTAGGTCTTGGTCAGCTTGTCGATGCCTCCGCAATACCACAACACAGGACAATGGGCGACATCGAACACATCCCTCGTGCAGAGCCCACTGGCCATCAAACGAGATCGATCCAGCGACGGGAGGTCTTCCGCGGCAGGGCCCTCAAGCTACACCCCGGCAGCACCAGGGCCTCCCGCCCCGCTCTATTGTGGAATAAAGCAGACCGTTTCGGTGGTATTGTTATCCTCGATACACTCATCGACCTCGCTGAGCGAATCAACCACCGCCCGCACATCAAAGGGCAGCTCCGGAGCATCCGGCGGCAGGGTGATATCAACCTCTATGATCTCGATCTGACCGGGCTGCAGCTCCTTCGAGGTCAGCAGGTCGACAAGCGGCGTGATCACGCCGTCCTTATCGAGCTCAATATGCACAGTTGTGGCTGCTGGCATCACCTCCGCGCCGTCATTCTTCACTACAATCGATACCTTTAGCGATCCATTCATCACTTCCTTCGCATCGCAGATCATGCTGGCGATGATCCCGTCAGGCGCAGTGAAAAGACCGCCAGGCTGTACGTTTTGTCGGAAATTATTGAAACGTGTATTCAGCCAATTCGCCTCCTGGTTCGCCGGGATTTCTCCGTCTTTGGAGATATTTGTGATGTGGGTCTAGTATGCTCCTAAGTGGTCACTGCGGGCTGAATCCGCGGTTTTTGGATCGGAGGAGACAAAATCAGTACAAAATCAGTACCGCTTCGAGGGATCTCGCGGCCGCACATCGATGGCGGATCACGGGCTTCGCGGCCACGAGTATGCCGGCCCTGCGTCCGCGATCAAGACGCACGCATCAGCGGATCTCACAGCCCGACCTGCGGCAGCGTCTGCGGCAGCGTCTGCGTCTGTTCTCGGGATCAGTGAGTCTTGTGACCGGGCGGAGACACGCCCGGCGGGAGGCGGTCGATGGCGCCGTAACGGTCGATCCATTCATCGACACTCATTCCGTAGCGCTTCGCGGCGCGACCGATTCGGGCACGGAATGTCCTGCGTTTGTTCTCGGCGGAAACCTGGGCCGGCGTGAGCTTCGGACGTCCCCGGGCGCCGGGGGTCTCGGGGGGTGCAAGGAGCACCTTGCCGAGAATCGAAAGTTGGCGAGCGAGCAGGGTGAGCCGCCGATCCTGTTCGATCTGCCGCTCCTCGATCCTCGTTACGGTGGCCAGAAGCTCCGCGAGAATCTGGGCTGGGGTTTGGCTCCTCATCGTCAGCGCCTTAGCTTCTACGGTTTGAAGAGCTGCTGAAAGTCACTCAGCTCGCTCCATTCTGAGCCCTGGCTCGACGAGGCTTGCGGTCGCGACTCCTCTGTCGAAGGGCTGACCTGGTCGTCGAGCCAACCTACGTGGTCGAGTTTTTCCTCAGCCTTGCGCAGAGTATCGTCAATGCGGCGGGTTCCCTCTCGCAAGATCTGCTCAACAGCGGAGGCAGCCGAGTCGCTGATCTGGTCGATTCTACGGTCGAATTTCGCTTGGGCCGACCGCAGTTGCGGGTCCAGCTTCTCATCGATCCGTTGCTCGATCGTTGCCTCTAATCCACTGTGAATGGCCGTACTCTCTGTCTCTATAGTTGTCCTGAGACTCGCGAGTTCATGCGCCCTCTCCAGCAATGCGAGTTCGAGTTCTTCCTGCCGGCGGCGCTGCTGTGAATGCGAATAAGCGAGGTAGGCGAAGCCCCCTGTGACACCTACCGCGGCGAGATAGCCGAGCCAATTCGGAATATCGAGCTTTTTTGAACTCGTGGATGAGGATTCGTCATCTGCCATGAGAACACGATGCAAGGCGAAGAGGTTCGAGACAAGTGGATCGTGTCCTTCACGCCGCGTTTAAGCGAGCTGGTCGCTATTAGCCGCTACTGCCTCACGATGCTGAGCAAGCTGCCCGGTTTGATTCAATGCCTGCCGGTGCTTCGAGCATCGCTGAGGTAGGTTCGATTTCGAGACGAAGCTCAAGTATGAACATTCAGCCCTCGGCGACATGGT
>CAYYUP010000133.1:0-12385 GCA_964474905.1 uncultured Nannocystis sp.
ACGCAGGATGACATCTGATAGGACATTCGACCGATGTGTCCTTTATTGTAGACACTGCTGTGGAGGTGCATGATCGCTCTGATCGAGGGCCCTAGCTGGGAGGTGGCTCCGAGTTGGATCAGCCTCCGCATGCTTCGGCCGCCGGGTGGAGGTTCGGGATCCGGGTTCGTGGTCGCGGGGCGTAAGACGCAAGCGCAGAACGTCGGCGAGAGACGGTGTATCGGCAACCCTTGGCATGGTTTCGAAAATTTGTGTTTCGCCGGCAGCTCTCGTCCACGAGACCGCGAGCCGGGTCGGCGTGGCGTGATGGAAGGATGTCTCTGGTGAGCGAGACTTGGGCAGGTCGCGGCTCGGCCTCGGTGGGTGTTTGAGGAAGTTGGCTCTTCGCTCTGGCTAGCGTGTGCGCGCTCCGGTCGCGAGCAGGGGCGAATTGGATCCGGTGGGCGGCGTTGTCCCCGAAGCTCGCCGCCACGGGCCAGGACACCGACTGGAGCGTCTTGCGTGGATGGGGGCAGTGCTATTCGTTGCGGCGGGGCGCGGGCGCGCCAGAGATGTTTTGGGGGGGGAGGGCGCATTTCTCAGGTTGGGGTCGCTCGCGTGCTTCGCTGGCTTGCGGCTTTTGCTAATTGATCGGAACCTCTCTGCGCCGACATGCCCTCTGGCCGACCGATTCTTGACCGCCGTCGGCGGTCGCAAAGCTCTGATCGCACTCGTCGACGGCACCACGCTCGCGCCTGGTTGATGACCTGGGTCGTCTTTGCGCTCGGCCTCGGCGGCCTCTTTTCGCCGTCGATCGCCGCTGCAGACACCTGGGGTCAGTACCTGGTGGTGATCGACGACTCCGGGAGCATGAACGCCAACGACCCTAGGCGGTTGGTGGTGATGGCCGCGACGGCGATGGCGGCGGCTCTCGAGGACGGCGATCAGATCGCGATGGTCGGCCTCAACGAACTCGCCGCTGGACAGGTTCCGCGATTTGTCTCGCCGCGTGAATTCTTAGCGGGCCGCGACGGTGAGGTCGGCGCGCGGGCGCTGGCTGGCGAGCGTATCGATCGTCTCGCGCAGCACCGCGGCGGCACGCCCTGTCGGGCGGCATTGGATCGGGCACGGGCGATGCTCGAAGGGGCTGCGGCCGCGGGTGCACCGCAGACCCTGCTGTTGCTCACCGACGGCGCCTGTAATGGCGGCGCGGTGGAGCCGGCGGAGCGCTGGCTCGGCGGGCTTCGGGCCCACAAAGAAGGTCGCTTTCGTTTTGTGCTGCTCACTCGATCGGGGCGCGAGCGGGTCGAGCCCGAACTCCTCCGCTACGCCGCCGCGACCGGCTGGACTGGGTCGAGCCGGATCTCGTTCGATGCACGGGCGCTGCTCCGGGCCTTCGCTGAGGTGCTCTCGTTTAGCCGGGGTCTTCGCTACGACGATGGCGGACGAATCGGCCTCGAGCGCACCTTTGCGGGGGCTCGCAAGGTCCGCGTGTTGGCGATCGCCGAGCAGGGTGCAGAGGTCATTGAGCTGGCCCAAGTGACAGGTGGTAAAGAGCAGGTGATCGCCGGCGGCCCGACCTTCCGCCATCCAGAGCATGGCTGGAGTCTGCGGGCCACTGGGCTCGGCCCCAGCTCGGCACCCTACGCCGTCGCGGCCAGGACCCCGGGCGTCGATGTGCTGGTGATCCCGAGCTACGGGGCCCTCGCAGTGGAGGCGGTGGTGGCCCCCTGTGAGCCGAGGCCGGCGCTGCCCTGGACCCGCGAGTCGCCGGTGCGCGCCGGTCAGCCCCATTGTGCATGGGCGCGTCTTGTCGGCGATTCCGGCGAGACCATCGTGCCCGGTCGCTCCTTCGACTTTGATCTCGAGCTTTGCGAGGACGACGAGTGCGGGCGGGCGAGCGCGATGCAGCCGGGCGCCGACGGCACATTTAACGCCCAGCTCGGGGCGGCCCCGGAGGACGGTCGACACGAGCGGATCTTCCGGGCCAAGGGCGGCGCTTTGGCCCGTGAGGTCAGCACTCGGCGTGGTTTTCAGGCGATGTCCTTCGGCATCTCGGAGCTCCGGCGAGCGGGTGAATCCGCGGCCGTGACCAGCCTCGATCTCGGCGACCTGCCAAAGGCGACGATCGAGACGATCAGCCTCGAGGGCAGGGGCGCCTTTCCTGCGGGTGCGAGCGCCGAGCTGAGCTGTTCGATCGACGGCGATGCGGCGGTCCGCGAGTGTTTGGTCTGCCGGCCGTCGACGCCGACGATCGCCCTCCAGGATCCGCTGAGTGTGCAGGTTGAGATCGGCGCAACGCCCTTCTGTCCGGCGCTCTCCGATCACAGCGCGTCGCCCCTAGAGGTGCGCATGCGTCTCGAGATCCGGCCGATAGGCGAGGCCGCGGCGAGCCTTGGACCGACGGTATTGCCGATCACGGCAAAGCTAAAGTACGCGCCCAACACCGAGCGGCCGATGTCGATCATGGGCGGCGGTACGCTGGTCCAAAAGATCGCCGTGCCCTCGCCTATCGCGGCTGCGGTCTCGGTCTCAATCGTTGGCGAGGACTTGCCCGAGGGGCTCATGCTCGAGCCAGAGTCAGTGACGACGCGGCTTCAGGCTGCGGTCGCTGGCGACATCGATCGTGTGAGCGTGCGGGCGGTGGCCGAAAATTGCTGCGCTCCTGGGACCTACCGGGCGACGCTCAGGGTCCAGGCTGAGGCCGGTGGTCCCGTGCTTTCGGTGCCGCTGGCGATCACGGTGGTCAAGCCGAGCTTTTGGACCTGCCCCGGCCAAAAGATCCTCCGCTGGACGCTGATCGGCCTAGGCCTCCTGACGCTGCTCTGGATCCTCCGCGGCTTCATCTCGCCAGCTAAGTTTCCGCCGGGCGTGATCCTGGCCTACGCCGAATCGCACACAGCGCTCTCCAAGCTCAGCGAGGGCGACGAGGGCTGGCTCCGGATCGAGCGCTTCTCCGAGACCAAGCGCGGCTTTTACCGACCGGCGACGCTGCACTTAGGCGGTAGCCAAGCACCGCTACCGTCGATGCGCCGCATGGCCCCGAGCGCTCGGGTCGAGGCCTCGGCGGGCGGTGGTGCCATGCTCATCGTCGAAGGCGATGGCACCGAGACCTTCTCCGAGTCCAAGGGCTGGACCATGCTAGGGGCCGGCAGTCACGTGATCCACAGCCGCATCATCCTCCGTCGCGAGGGCGACCTCTATCTCCTCATCCGTCGCTAGGCCCGAGCCATGAGCCGTTAGCGGCGAGCCCGAGCGCACATTCAATCAAGTCAAGGTCAAGCAAGGAAGTCCAACACAATGACGATCAGGATCATGCCAGGTGAAGTGACGCCGACGCTCTTTGTCGGTCTCGGGGGTTCGGGAGGCAAGGCCGTCGGCCGGATCGCGAAGCGCCTGCGGGCCCACGAGGACTTCGATAATCAGTACCGGAGCCTCGTCCGCTTCCTCGCGATCGACACCAACGACGCCGACTTGGCGCGGCTGCGCAAGGGTACCGGCGAGTACGGGCGGGTCGACGATACGGTGCTGATCTCGGACTTTGACAAGGTCGCCTATTCGTCGCATCGCCGCGGTGAGTCCTTTGCCGATGCCGACGATTATTTCACCCAATGGGTGCACGACTGGTACCGCTTTCGCAAAGAGAGTGGGGCGGGGGCCGGGCAGATCCGAATCGAAAGTCGGCTCTCGTTTTACCGCTCGGTGGAGGTCGGCGATCTCGCGCAAAAGCTGACGAGCATCCTCTCTGAGATGCGTTCGCATGCCCACGGAATGCGGCATGCAGGTGCGCCGATTCAGGTCTTTGTCTACTTCTCGGTGGCGGGCGGCACCGGCTCGGGTGCGTTCATTCCCTTCGCGTATCTCTGCCGCGATGTGATCGGCGACCCCTCGGCCCGCCTCTGCGCCTTCGCGATCCTGCCGGGCGCGTTTGAGGCTGTGGTCGGCCAAAACCGCGAGGGTGTCTTTGCCAACGGATACGCCGCTCTTAAAGAGCTCGAGCATCTGATGAAGCTCGACACCCAGGCCCCGACGTCGCCGAAAGAGCTAGAACTCCACTACGATCCGCGCAACAAACATCGGCGCACGATTAGCCGCCGCCCCTACGACCTCTGCTACCTGGTCGATCGTCCGCAAAATTTCTCGCTCGACGATGTCAGCGAAGCGATGGCGGACGCTACGTACGTGCAGATCTTCTCGCCGATTCTGGGAGATCAGCAGGCCGATTTTGACAACTACACAAAGGAGAGTCGGCGCCTTTTTCCCGATTCTCTGAATGATCGTGGCGAGGGCTATACGGCGTTCTACGGCACTTTGGGGGCTTCGGTGATTGTCCTGCCAAAGGCGGATATTCTCGAATACTGCGCCCGTCGCTACGCGGCGACGGCGGTGCGGCGCTATCTGTTGCTCGACGATCCGGCGCTGGTTTCCGAGTCGCAGCGCGAGCAGTTTCGCCGCTTCTCGCTCGACCGTGCCGAACTCGATCGCCTGGCTCCCGATGCTCAGCGGCGGCGGATCGACGAGTCCTTTGTCCAAAAAATCCGTCTCCTCGGCAGTCAAGATCAGGACGAGGGCCCGTGGAAGCGGGCACTGGCTCTGCCGGAGCTTGCGGCGACCAAGCTCGGTGTTGCGATCGGGGCGATCGAGGACAAGCTCCGCGATCAGGCGTCGGCGATCCGCGAGATCTCAGCCGACCGAATCCTCGACGGATCGTGGACGCCGGCGACCACTCTGGCGTCGCTCAAGCGCCAGGTCGCAGAGGCTCGTGAGGCCGTCGCAGCGGTGGTCACCGGTGAGCGTGACCAGATCGAGACCGGCGAGTGGTGGGCACAATTTCTGGCGATAGCGGGACCCGACGGCGCCGCCGAACTCGGCCCCTACGAGCAGCGATTGGTGCTCATCCAGCTTCGCGACGGTCCGGGGGCACCGCTCAGTTCAACGGCGCTCGACGAACTCGCGGCTCAGGTGGCGCGTCTGCGCGACGAGGGCAACCTCGGCACGGACTCCCGCTTCAAGGGCGAGATGGACGGGCTGGCTGCCGAGATCAAGCGCACGCATGGGGGCTGGGACAAGCTCTTTACCCGCAAGGACAAAGACTTCGAGGCCGCCCGCGATCGGGCCGTTGCGACCTTTAACGACTTTGTCGACAAGGTCCGGGCGAGCGTGCTCAAGGGGGCCTTGCACGAACTGCTCGGCGCCCTGGGTCGCTCCGCCGATACGCTCCGCGAGAACTACCGGGCGATCGAAGGATCCGCCGGTCAACTCGCCGCCGAACTCGAGGAGAAGGCGCGGCGTTACGAGTGGGACGGCGGCGTTGACGGACTGCGCTCGGAGGCCAATGAGTACGCGCTCGACGTCGAAATCCTCCAGCACCCCTCGGCGCGCATGCGCTTTTGGAGCTGGTACTACGTCGATCAGATCGAGGGTCGACCCGAACTCAGCGAGCCGGCAGCGCTGCTGGCTGCGGTCCGTGAGGCGATGCGTCCGCGCTTCGACGAACGCGGCCAGGTCGTGCGTCGCAGCGCCCGCGAGATCGTCGGCGAGATCGTCGAGCGCCTGGTTGAGACCGCCAAAAAAATGCTGACACCCGAGATCGTCGGCGACCCGACGAGCACCGACGCCGACGTGCGTCTGGGTCTGCGCATGGACGACGCGCTCGCTCTAGAGGCCGCCTACTACGGTCGCTACGGCGAGGCCAAGGGCAAGGAGGCGGTCGACATGCTGCGCGACAGGCCGCTGCAGCCGAGCGCGCTCTGGGCCGACGATCGTGTGCGTCTGTACGCCCGGCGAAAATTCGAGGCCGCGCTCGCCAAGGCGCAGCCGCTCTCGCGCTACGACGCCGAGGTGAAGGGATCGATCAAGCACCCGAACATGTTGCTCATCGGCCTGCACTCGTCGCTCGATCAAGGGCCCTTTCGCGAGGCGCTGGGTGAGGCCTGCGGCGGCGATGAGGCGAACGGGGTCGAGTGGCCCGTGGCCCATCGGATCGTGCTCTACCGCTCGATCCTGGGGGTACCGATCTACTGCTTCCCACACGTCAACGAGGACATGAAAGAGTGCTACCGGCGCTTTCAGGCCCGCGATGACAAGGCCTGGCCGCTGCACATCGATCTCAACTGGGAGTCCCTCTCGGATCTCGATCCCGAGGACCGCAGGCGCGAGCTCGAGAGCCTCGAGGCCGAGCGCCGAATCTCGGTGGTGGCCTTTGCCTTGGGCCTGAAGCGGGCGCTGATCGAGCGCGATCAGGAGAACGCGACCTACGTGCTTCGGGTCCGCGAGAACCGGACCCTAAAATTAGGGGCGACGGTGGTCGCTGCCGCCGACGCGATGATCGCTTTTGAGGAGCGTTTCGCCACGGTCTACGACAACCTGGTGGCGCCGTTGCTCGACGGTGCTCGACGGGTCCGACGGGATGACGCATCGATGGCCGATCTCAAGGCTGCGGCCGAGGAATTTCGCAATCGATGCGAGGATCTCGAACTCCAAGAGAGGCGCAGCGCCGCCGAGGAGCAGGAGTACGAGGATCTGCGCAGCGCCAGCAGAATCCTCGCCAAGGTCACCCGCTAGGCGGGCGAGCCTGGCGAAACCGAGGCCGATCAGCGGACCTGCAGACCTGCAAAGCAACGAACGGATTGACGAGTTAAGAGTACGGATCCTGTGCCGGAAAATTGGCCAACGCGGGCGCTCGAGGTCCCCTCTGTCCTGCTCGGCCTCGGGGGTTTTGGGGCGGGCGTGGCTCGCCGGATCAAGGAGGAGCGAACACAGGCGCTGCGACTCGTCGGCGGTGACGAACTCGCGGATGATCTGCGCATGGTCGTCGCCGAGGCGGAGCTGCTCCCGGGCAGCATCGCCGCGGAGGTGCTCGCTCGGGCCCGTGAGGTGCTCGGCCATGCGCGGGTGATCCAAGCCCGCGAGCAGAGCGACAGCGAGGGCATCACTCGCCTGCACATTTTGGTGTTTGCGGATCTCGCGGAGGCCGCGGTTCGCGAGGGGCTGGCGTCGACCTTGGCGGCGATCGAGGAGCTGTTACTCGGCCATCTCGGGCCGATCTTCGAGTCCTTTCGTACGGGGGTGGATCGAGGCGCTGCGATCGTACCGCTGTTGACGATGCCGCACCCGCCGGCCCATGCCGAGGGGGCCGCGATTGTCTCCTGTCTTAAGGGACTGATCCACTCGGTGGCCGCAACTCCAGCCGAGCGCCGGGCGTTGCCGCAGATCTTCGTCGTCGAGGACGTCGCCGAGAGATCGATTTTGGGGGCCGGGGAACTCGCCCAATGCCTGCGAAACTTTGCGAGCCTGCTCCTCTACGCGGGTGATCTGCCATTGGTCTCGTCGCTCATTCACGGCGGCGAGGCGGGTGCACAGCCGGCGGAGCCGCTGGCGACCTTTGTCTGTGCGACCGCCGAACTGCCGCGTTCACGCCTCGCGGCCTACGGCACTCAACGGGTGGCCCTTGAGGTCTTGGCAGCGGTCCGTGCGGCGCCGCGGGTCGAGGCGAACATGCGTGAACTCGACGCGCTCGAGGGCTTGGAGGTCGCCGAGTTCAGCCGGGCCGGCGAGGCCGATAGCGACGTTGCCGCGGTGTTGGGGCGTTATGCCCCGGACCGCAGTCGTGATCCGCCGCCGCCGTGGTGGCGGGAGGGCAGCGCGATCCTCGATCGATACGGCCCCGATGAGAGTGATCGATCCCTCGATGTTGCGCAGCCTCCTGCGGATCCGCCTGGGGCCTGGATAGGCGAGCGCATGCGGGCGATCCAGGAGACCTGGCGCCTGCTCCAGCGCCGCCGTTTTGACGACCTGGTCGCCCGTGATCGGACGGCGGTTGAGGCCTGGCGCGACGGTTTGCTCGAGGACCTGCGCGCACGGGTCGACCGGACGCTCTGGGAGCGGCCGAGCCCCGAATCCTTTCGTCGCGCCGAGGTTTTGGTCTCGCAGCTGCAGCGTGCATTTGGCGATCAACTCGAGCAGGCGGTCGCGGCCCGCGATGCGTCGATTCCGGTGAAGGCCCCGAGCTTTGATGCCTTGCAAAGCGCCCACGCGGAGCTTCTGGACGCTGCCCGGCAAAAGCCCGGGGTCGTGCTCACAGGCCTCTGGGGGGCGCTTGCACTGCTCGGCCTTGTGCTCTTTGGCGGGCCGATGCTGAGCCTCTTGGGGGGCGCTCTGGGGGTCGATAGGGGCAGTCAGCTCGGGTTTTTGTTGCTCCGGCATCCGACCTGGACAGCGTTTGTGCTCGGCTTGCTCATCGTCGTCGGCATCTGCGGTTTTCACCTCGCCCGTGCACATATCGCGATCCTGCGGGCGCTCGACGGGCTTTGGTCGCAGCTCGAGCAGACGGTTACCGGGCCCCGCAATTCGCTGCACGACTACTTCGCCTCTCGTCTTCGTCTCGCCCGCAACATCGCCCGGGTCGAGGTGCTCTTGGCGGTCCAGGCCTCGCTCGCAGACGACGCGGAGAGTTTGCTTTTGGTCGACAAGGCGGCTCGTCGGGCGCAGGCGATCCTGGGCGAGCAGCAGCGTCAACTCGGGGTCCGTCGGGTCGCTGGCGAGGACGATCTTCGCGGTCTCCTTGGCCGTCAAGACGAGGCTCTGATCGAGTCCTTGGTCGGTCCAGAGGGGGCACTCGCGATTCGCGATGCCCTCGATCGAA
Organism: uncultured Nannocystis sp.; assembly: GCA_964474905.1. Taxonomy (GTDB): domain Bacteria; phylum Myxococcota_A; class Polyangia; order Nannocystales; family Nannocystaceae; genus JADJRG01. Next base: position 8,624 of record CAYYUP010000133.1, read on the forward strand.
GCGGCCAACAGGGGCGGATCGGTGACGTCCTGGCGGCGCTCGCCGACCACTACAAACGCGGCGATCTCTGGCGCGAAGAGGTGCCCTTTGCCGACATTGATCGACTCAAGGCGGCCGCGACTCGTCATGCCGAGCCGATAGCTTCGTGGGATCCCTTTGGCGATGCGCGCAGGTCGGAGGCCACGGCGACGCACCTGGCTGGCTTCCTTCGCCGTCAACGACGGACCCTGCGCACGGCGCTCAATTTTACGGGTCATGAGGTCCACGATCCGACGGGGATAAGCAGGGTGATCCGAGGCGAGGCGATCCTGCCGAAAAGCGGCCATGACCTGGTCCACGAGGCCCTGCTCGATGAGCATTCGCAGGTGCCGACGCGCGACGGTTGCGAGCTCGATCGTGCCTACTATCTACTGGTTGCTGGCGGTATCCATGAGGACGCGGTCGCCTCGCTCAGAGTCGATCCGGCAGTCGATCGGGGCGTTACCTCCCGTGCCTCATCGGCTGCGGATTCCGCTCGAATCCCGCCGGCTCCGTCGTCATCAGCTCCTCGCTCTGGGGCGAAGTCCTCGCTCTGGGGTGCCTTGCCGGGCGCTAAGTCGTCAACACTGGGTGGAGCCGAGGAGGGCGACACATGAGAGCGCCGGCCCCAGCTGCGAGCGATTCTCCGGGGATCGATCCATCGACGGTCGACAGCTTGGGCATCGACATCGATCCATCGGCTCTCGATCTCCCAGACATTTTTTCGACTATGGATCCCGCGCTGCTCGAGGCGGCGGGTATCGACATTTCGGGGCTCGATCCGGCGACGCTCTCGGAGCAGGCCCTGCATCCGCTGGTCCAGGATGCGCTGCGCACCGGCGCCGGCAAGATGGCGATGGTCGCGATCGCGGTCGCTGCGGTGCTCTTCGCGATTCGCGTGATCCAGGCGCGCATGCGGCCGACGGAGCGCGCTGTCGGGCCCGCTTGGGTGGCGTCGGCGCTGATGATCACGGGGCTCTACTGCGCAGTTCGGGCGATCGATCCGCTCTTGGCGGGGCTTCTCGATCGGCCGCATTGGATGGCCGAAGCCGCGTGGGCGAAGGTCGGTTGGTTCGAGTGGAAACTGCTTGGACGCCCCGGTATCGCGTTGGCGCTGCCGTTAGCCAATGTGCCTGCGCTGGCATTGGCGCTGCACGTGCCGCTTTGGCTCGGCCTTCTCTGGTTGCTCGAGCTGATCCTTCGCTGGGTCTACGGCGTGCGTGCTGGGGGCAGCGTTGGGTGGCACACCGCGCGCGTCGATCTGCCCTGGTTTTACCGCTGGACCGGGGCCTCCACAGCGCGCCGGGCGGACCAACGCTTTCGCCGCTGGGTCGGTCCCTTGGTGCTGATTTTGATGCCGCTGCATATCGTTGCGGGCCTCAGTTTGGGCGAGGTCGGGGGCCCTGCACCGGGCACCTGGGTGGTCGCAGGTCTGTTGCTCTGGGTCACTGCCTTTCACCTGGTTTCGGCGGCCAAGCGCCCGGAGGTCCGCACGAATGAAGAAGAGGAGGTCGACGAGACGATGGTCGAGGAGGAGAAGCTTCTCCGTGACCCGCTCGTGCGCCTGCGAGAGGCGGCCCAAGAACTCCGTCCGGGTGTCACCTTTGAACTCATCGAGGAGCAGGCTGGGGCCGCCGAGGCCCGTGCTCCGCTGCCCGCCGCGCTCGCCCCTCTGGTCAGCGAGGTCTTCGAGGATCTCTGCGGGCACAGCAAGCTTTGGGCCCATCAGGCGGCGGTATTGGAGCATTTGTCGGGTGTTTGGACCCTCCGTGCCAGCGTTCCCCTGAGCGACGATCCGACTTCGCTCGAGGAGGTGCACACGCGCTCGCCGATCTCGATCGCGGGCCCCGGTGCCGAGGCACCGCATGCGCTTGTGCAGGGCGGGGAAGGCTCGGGTCGCACGACCGTGACGATCCTCGCGGCCCTGCACGTATTCCTCGATCGCGGCGCGACGACCTTGGTGATCGTGCGCAGCCGGGAGGCGGCGATCCGTTGGACGGCCCAGCTCCGCGACGCGCTCGCCAGGTCCTCTGCCCGCTGGAACGTACAGGTTGCGCTCGCGGGCGAGGACCTGGCGGCGCCGCTGCTCGCCGGTCGCACGCCGGCGATCGTCGTCGCCGATCTCGAAGCGTTTGAGTCGGAGGTGCTCTGCGATCGGCGCACGGATGATCTACTCGGCCGCCTGGGTCTTGTGGTGGTCGACGACGTCGACGCGTTTCACGGGGTTGCGGAGATGCATCTGGGCCTGTCGATGCGTCGCCTTTGGGCCCTAGAGGCGACCCTGCACGCGGCTCCCTATCCGGTGGTCCTGCTCGCCACCGCGGGCGCGGGCGCCAGTGGCCTCGATGGTTGGGCGAGACATGTTCTCGGGGTCAGGTTGAGAATCTTCGCTGATGACCGGGCTCCGGCGCGTCCGCGGGTGCTCCTGCGACGCCGTGATCTTGTCGACTCCCGCGGCGACGATCTACCGCTTGCCGAGGTCGCGCAGGCCTGCGAGGCCGCCGGGCTCGCCTGGCACCTGCGTCTCGCCGGTGACGACGGGCGGGCGATCCAGCGGGCAACGCTCGACGGCATCGGCGGTGCTCGCCGGCACTACCAGCGCGATCCTGCGGATGCCGCGGTGGTGCTCATCGAGGGCACGTACCCTGCGGTGCGTCGGGAGGCACTGCGACTGTGTCACGCTGGTTGGCGTCAGCAGGAGGTAGAGCGCATCGTCTTGGTGCTCGCGCCACCCGGTGACGAGGAGATGGTGCTGCACGAGGAGGCCGACGACGCGCTGCACCGCGAGCTAGTCGCCTCGTTGCCGCAGGCGGTGCCGCTGAGCGAGCCGCGGGTCGTTCGTCAGCGCCACCTGGACCGCGCGCTCGGTCGAGAGCAGGACCTCGCGGGCCTCCGGGAGCGTCTCGGCGCCCGTTTTGTCGACGACGCGGTCGAGCATCTTGCGGCTGCCGGCAAGGTTCGTAAACGGCAGATCCTGTTGATCGACGCGCGGACCGATACGATCGCCGAGCGCACGCTAGTGCGTTCCGATCACGAGGCTGCGCTCGGGCAAGCGATCACCGCGGAGTGTGTCACCGAGGCGGCGGAGTGTGTCAGTGTGGTCGACGCTGGCACCTCCGAGGTTCTGCTGCGCTGCGAGCTGGCGATCGCCAGCGCTGTCTACCCGCCGGGGCGGATCTTCTTGCACGCCCGCGGTCGCTACATCGTTGTCGAAGGCGAGGGCGAATCGCGGGCGATGATCAGCGCCGAGCGGATCGCCGACGCTTCGCGGACGACCTTGGAGCGCCGTGTCCAGATCGAGATCGCCGAACTGCCACTCGAGCTAGCCGCGCGAAACCTCGGTGGGCAGCGCCTCTCGATCGCCCTCTGCCGGGCCCGGATCCGCGAAGAGATCGCCGGCGTACGTCGGGTAGGTCCGGGTCCCCGCCTACTCGAGCAGAGGACCTACGAGCACCCGATCACCGCGCTTTACGGCAGCGATGTCTGCTTGATCCGGGGCCGCCTGGGCGCCGATGAGCAGCGCTCTGCAGACGCCGAGCCCATCGTCCTCAGTGCTGCTGCGGCGGCGCCCTTGGTCGCGGCTCTTCGCATGATGATCCCCTGCGCGTTGCGGGGGGCTGGCGAGCTGGTCGATGTCGCCGCGGTCGACATCGACGGCGAGTTGCACCTCTGCTTTTTTGATCGCACGCCGGGCGCCAGTGGCTTTGCTAGGCATATCGCGGAGCGCAGCCTCAGCGCCTTGCT
>CAYYUP010000134.1:0-11826 GCA_964474905.1 uncultured Nannocystis sp.
GGAGACATCGCCCGATTCGGCCATCAGCATGCTTTCTCGGTCCACAGCTAGCTGGCCCCCGCTCGGCCGCGCAATCGCCGGCATCGCCCTGCTGCACGGCCTGTCGCGACTCGGCTGCGAGGCCGACAATTTGCGGTCAACGCGCTCGGACCGCTGCGCCTGGCTGCGGCGCCAAGGTCGCTTGCGCCGCGGCGCCAAGGTCGGGATCATCACCAGCCGCATGGGCTCGATGGCCGACAACAGCTCAGGCTACCGAGCGGGCTCGATCATAGACATTTCGCAGGTGGCCCAGTCAGCCTATGATTCGAAAAGAGGAATATCGGCACACCATGGTGTGAGGTCTCCGGGAGGTCCGAAAATGCGTATGGGCAAGATCAAGCACGCGTGCATAGGTGCCGTCAAACGATACGGTATTTGCACACCCGAGGGGCCGAGTGCGGAGGACAGAGCCGCAATGCTAATGGAGCGAGCCGTCGCGAGGCCTAACGATGCCTAGCCGCCTTCGCAGCCAGCGCCCAAAGCTCGGCTCGGGCTCCTCATCGGGCTTCGGCGGGACCGCCAAGCGCCGGCCGCCGCCGTCAGGAATATCCTCGCTCGACCGCCAGATCGAGAAGCTCGCAGGCGTCGAAAACGACACTCCGGAGACCAAGAGCGAGTCATTCGCGGACACCATGTCCAGGCTCGTCGTCCAGCCGGTCCAGACCAAGAGCTACGACCTCTCAGCTCCCAGCGATCCGGCCGAGCGCGAGGCGGACACCGTCGCCGAGCAGGTTATGCAACGCTTAGGCGGAGACAACGAGCAGCGGGTCAGCCCGATCCGCACGAGCCCGAGCGCGACGATCCTCCCCGACCGCGAGCGGAGCCCCAGAAGTTCCACACCGGACTCGTTTGCGTCCTCCCTGAACAGCCCGCGGACTGGCGGCCAGCCGCTCCCGACCGGGTTCCGCCGCAACGTCGAAGGGGCGATGGGCCGCAGCTTTGCCGATGTCCGGGTTCACTCCGACCGCAAGGCCAACGATCTCAGTTCATCGATCCAGGCGAAGGCATTTACCAACGGCTCCAACATCTACTTTGGCCGCGGTCAGTACCGCCCAGAGCACCCCAGTGGCCAGCGTTTGCTGGCACATGAGCTCACCCATGTGGCTCAGCAGCGGGGCTCCTCCGACAAAGGAAAGATTCACCGCAAGGTCACGGTCGGCAAGACAGAATACTCAGGCTGGCGGATCCTCGGTAACCACTCCAAGCAGCTGCGCAAGGCGTGGAAGAATATCAAGGCATCCAATTATACGCCGACCGAGAAATGGGGAAGCAAACACCTCAATCGTCTCCAGATCTGGGTCTCGCGCGAGGGCTCTTACAAGATCCAGGTCTGGATGACGGTCCGGGACCTCGTGTTCCGCAACTGGGAGGAGGCCGCAGAGGCGCTCGACGCTGAGGTCGAGTCGCAGGCCAACAGGCAGCGCGAGAAGCAACTGGCGAAGACCGCCAAGAGGGCCAACCCGATGATCGCGATCAACCTCGCCAAAGCGATGACCAAGATCGGCACCTGGATCACCCAGGCCTTCCCAGGGCGGATCTTAGTCTACCCCCCCCACGCGCCCGACACATACTCCTTCCACCCGACGGTTTGGCACTGGCTCGAGGCGTTCAAAGGACACTACAGCCATTTCTACGACAATGGTAATATCAAATCGCGACTGATGAGCCCGACCCCCAAGCGGGTGTCGACCAACTTCGCGATCCTCCGCGAAATTGCCTACGCGCTTCACAGCATCCAGAGTGTCGATATCACCGAGACGGACACGGCGATCAGCGCCTATGATGCGCCTGCGGCCTTTTTGGGCGGCAAGCGCCTCGGATCCAGCAGCGACAAGGATACGACCCGAATCGACAAGCGCAACGAGACTCGCAACGACTGGACGCTGAAGGGCAGCCACGACTGGGTCAAGTATGCCCGCTCCAAGAAGATGCCCCTACGCGCAGGCGCGTCAAATACCACCGACCGCCTGCTGCAGATGGCCGGGATCGCTGGCTGCGGCGTCCAGGGCAAGCAGGCGATCGCCTGGGGCGGGTTCATCTTCTGGAACAAGAAATTCTACACCCACCAATCGCCTGGCCACACCTTCCACGAGGTCATGGACATCGCGAACGCCAACCACGGAACCGGCTACGACATCGACGACCCCTACAAGTTTGATCTGGCAAAGAAGGAGAAGGTCGAGCCGACCGCGTTTGTTCCAGACTACAGCACCATGACGCAGGACGTCATCAAGGACAAAACGCCCCTGCCATCGCCTGAACCGCCCACCCGGGCACCCCCGGTCGTCGACACCCACCAGTTCGCGAAAATCCCGTCGGCCCCGATGCTCGGGAAGCCGACCTTTCTCAACGGCAAGACGGTGAAGGCATCAAAGGAGCTGGACGGTCTGCTCGACCGAACGATCACCTTCGTCACCAGCCCGAGCGACACCGACAACAACCAGCTCCCGCTCCAGATGTTCAAGGTGATCTGCACCTCCAGCATGCGCTCCAAGGGACGCGCACAGCTCCAGCCGGCGGGCTTCGCCGGCCGCGCGGTGTACGTGCAGCTGGCCGATCTCTTTGACCTGCAAACCGGTAACTGGATCCTCGACTAGTCCTCACCGAGCAGGAGTGGGCCTTGCTTACCCACGCTCGCGGCCGTCGCAGCTGCGTGTGCGGCCGCAGCCTCGGTCGCAGATAGCCCGTAGACCTCAGCGACGATCTTCTCGATCGCCGCCGAGTCGGTCGGGGCGGCTGCCACCAAAGCGCCCCGTTGAGCCGCAGACAGGGTGCTCCAACGCGGCACACGAATGCGCCGCAGGTACTGGGCTTGAAAGCGGAGGAATCCGCCCGACATCTTGACGCAGTAAGTCGCGACGAAGAGCACGGCGATCGACGACCGGAGGACTGTCGCGAGAGCCCGGAGGTCCCAGTGTTCTCCGGGAGAGGCGCTTGCCCGCTTGGGGTCCGCGGCGATGTAGTAGAGGTTATGATGAGGGTAAAAATGCCCCTCATCGTAGACGACCATCGCCTCGCCCTTAATGTCCGGGATCAGTAGCTTCGGCGTTGCTTTTAGATCTGCGTAGATTCGATCGATCGTCCGGTACCAGCGGCTCCCGCTGCGTTTGGCGACGTAGCGGGCAGCGAGCTTGGCACGGTGCTTATTGATATAAGCCTTAAACTGTGGATAGTTGTCGAGTGGGGCGATCGAACCGTCTGGCTCGTACGGATTGACGATACCCTTGTTGCCCCAGCGGAGTTCGCCCTCGATGAGGTCCCGCGCCATCACCATCGGCAGCTTGCGCGAATTCTCGACAGGGAGAGCCTCGTACTCGCCGATGAAGATCTTGTCAGCCCCCGAAGCAACGCCGATGCCAACCTTTAGGCCGGACTCCTCCACGGTCGGAAGAGTGCGCTCTAGGCGACGCAGGAGCTGCGTAGGAGCTGTGTGGTCGAGGATCCAGGGACTATCGCCTTCGCTGAGGGTGGCGATTTCACTGACTCGTGAGTCCGAGCAGGCTCCATCTCCAAGCATTGCGGCGACCAGGGACTCTAGCGAATGGCGGTTAACCTCGGGCTGTTTGGCCACACGTGTCGGTCCACTCGGACCGCGACGAAGCACGGTGATCGCGGTGTACGCCATGACCTCCGACTTAAACGCGTCCGTGCCCTCCATGTCGATCGCGTGTTCGACATGGAAGCCCGAGGCGATCAACGATCGCAGCGGTCGACCGTAGCGGTTTTTCATCCAGCGATTCGCGCAGATGAACGCGAGCCGACCATCGCGGCTAAGGAGATCGAGCCCTCGCTCGTAGAAGGGAACGTAGAGATCCGCTCGGTCGAAGATCGTCGCGAATCGGCGCCGGTACTCGGCGAGCAGCGGTGCGGGGATCCGCTCCTGACGAACATAGGGCGGGTTGCCGACGACGACGTCAAACGTGCCCTCGAGCGGCGCGAGCAGGAAATCATCGCAGATCATCCAGGCCGTGCAGAGGGCGTCTGCAATCCGGGCGGTCGCTCCCCAATCGATGAGCCGCTCACGCACCAGGCGTCGGGTGACCTCCAGAGACGCCGGGTGAATCTCGACCCCACAGAACGCGGGACGCAGAGCTGCGAGCGCCCTCGACGGTGCTCCTCCGTGGCGAGTGAAGGAGTCGAGGAGACGATCCAGCGCCGGCAAAAAGAAGTCCCCTGCCCCCAGCGAAGGCTCGAGCAAACGAAGCTTGTGCAGGGGCCGGTCGGAGGTATAGCGGGCGAGATCAAGGATCGCGTCGACGACCTCGGGCCGGGTGAAGACCGCCCCCCGCTCAGTCTCTCCCTGCCCCGCGAGATCATCGAGCGCAGCCTTGATCGCAGGAGCTCGAAAGGACGTTGTGAGGAGTTCGAAGCTCGGCGGCACTGTTTCGCTCGCGTGGTAGGGCGCTCACACCATCGGCCCCGCCGAGCTCGATGTAGGTTCAAGCCGCTCGGCCAACCGCGCCCGCGAAATACCACGCCTGCTCGAACTCGGCCACCCTTATTCGTTTGCAAGGACAACGACACAAATAGAAGACCCCAAGGGCGTGCAGGATCGACACCGGAAAGAAGCACCGGATTCGTCTAGGCACGGCGCAGAAGCTCAGCATGGGGGATTTCGCTCTCTATGCCGACTCTGATGAATCATCGAGGGGCTCCTCGGATATCGGGCAAAAGCACAGAGTTGAACGAACTCATCGAGAAGGCATGCGTGGTCCCCGTGCCCCGAGCCGGGCGTAAGCTCTGCCCACATCCTGGCTGGTGCGGGAGCGCCTTGACGCGCCTACCTACGGAGCCCGCGCTCCTCCACGACCTGCTGGTTAATCGCAGTGGCCCGGACATGCGAAGGACGGGCTGAGAGTGCGTCGACATAGGCGGTATACTCGGGGCGAGCCTCCACCATTTTGAACATCATCAAGAATCGCAGCGTGCCGCCTAAGATCATATCCGCCATCGAAAAGCGTTCGCCGAGCAACCAAGGGCCTGATGCATCTTCGGCGAGGCCAGCCGAGATCGTGTCGAGCACGTCCTGCAGTCGACCCCAGCCTGCGCTGCCCGCATTGTACTCCCAGTTCGCACTCGCGGCATACGCAGCGGGCTCGAGCACCGAGGGCGAGAAGCAAGCCCAGCGAAAATAGGTCCCACGGGCGGGATCATCGAGCGCCGGCGCCAGCTTGCCGCCACCGTAGCGGTCTGCGAGGTATAGCGCGATCGCCGCACTTTCGGTGATCACGACGTCCTGATCGATCAGCGTCGGAAGCTTGCCCATCCTGTTTTTTGCCAGCAGCGGGTCCTGCTTATGCTCGCCTTTTGTGAGATCGAGGAACTTCAGCGCATACGTGCAGCCAGCTTCTTCCAACATCGGAACCACTGCCGCGGCCCGAGTGAAGGGGTGGTAGTAGAGCACGAGAGTTGTTGCGTCGCCGTCGGTGGACATCGCCGGAGTAGACCATGAGCGCGCCCTTCGGGCAATCGACAACGCCCCCGATCGTGGCGATCTATTTCTCACATTCTCTCCCCGGGGCATCGACAACTCATCCTCAATCGGCAGAGCGACCGCGCCGCAGGCGTTTGCCTGTCTTCGTGCTATGGCGAATGGCCCGCGACATCGCATCGACCGCATCGCTCATCACGGAATCTGCAATATGGGCATATCTTGCAGTGGTCTCGGGCCGTCGATGGCCGAGGATCTTGCCGACAAGCGCCAATGGGACCCCCGCCATCAAGGCATCGCTCGCCGCCGAGTGGCGAAGATCGTGCAACCGAACCCGCTCAAAGCCAGGAATCCGATCCCGAACCCCAGTGCTCCAGGTCGCGGTCAGAGTGGAGTTGGCGACCCGTCCGCCCATCCGCGAATAGATCACATACTCAGGCCTCGGCCGATAGGGACAGCACTCCCAGACTTCGCGACACTCGCGGATGAGTGCCAATACGTCGTCCGATACGGGCACAACCTTTTGTCCGGTCTTTGAGTCCTCGAGACGCAGGCAGCGGTGTCGATAGTCGACCATCTGCCACTTCAGATCGAGCACCTCGCTGCGCCGCATTCCGGTCATCGCCAACAAACGGATCGCTGCGACCGAATGCCAGCGCAGATGACCCGGTTTGTTCGCGGGGATCGCCAGTGCGCGATCGAGGAATGCATCGAGAATCGCGCGCTCCTCCGGGCTCAAGAAGCGCTCCCGCGACCGGGTCGGGAATTTTTTAACCCCCCGCGTAGGCAGGGTATAGCTGCGCTCCAGCACCCCCCACTCGACCGCACGGTGATACATCGAACTGAGAAGCAGCAGGTTCGCGTTCGCCTCGTAGGGCGTATCGCTCATCGAAGCATGAAAGCGCGAGATATCGGCAAAGCTCAGCTCATCCAGGGCCCGATCCCCAAATGTGGGCACTACATTGCGCGCTAGCATCTGTCTGTATTTGCGCTGCGTCGGCGGCTTTAAGCGTACATTCGCGTGCTCACGAAGAAAACGCTCACCAAACTCCTGCACGCTCGGACACGTCGGCGGCTCGAGATCGGACAACCGCGGCATCGCAGCCGGGCGCTGCGGGGCAGGTAATGGCCGTATTGTGCTCAGCACTTCGCTCACGAGCGCGGTCGCCTCAGCGAAGCTCATCTCTGTGGTCGAGCCCAGACGCCGCCGACAATCCTTGCCCGCAGCGTCGCGTGTACGGATGTAGTAGGCCTTTTTGCCACTCGGCAGCACCCGCAGGACAAAGCCCGTCAGGACCGAGCAGGAGAGCTCGTACTTGGTCTTTCGCGGCTTTGCCCGCGCCACCTGTCGTTCGCTCAACCGCGGCATCTACACCTGTTCAAAGTCGGACCATTCATCGAACTACAAGACAGCCTTCGAAGAATCCAACAATTGAGCATGCTTTTCAAGCAGCGTTATTGACTGGCCATATGTGCACATCGGTGGTGGCTCGATATTTCCGCCCCCTGTGCGGATCCAGATCTCTACAGCGACAGCACTACCGGCGCCGTCAAACCTGAGCAAAATCGCATGCGATTGGCCATCGCGACCCCACGACGGGCGACATCGCTGCTATGGTCCGCGCATGTCCGTCGACCTCGATCTCCGCTGCTCCTGCGGACGCGTGCACGGCGTCCTCCGTGGCGTCTCTCCGACATCGGTCAACAGGCTCGTATGTTACTGCGAGAGCTGCCAGCGCTACGCTCGTGCGCTTGGGCGAGCGGCCGAGGTCCTCGACGAGCACGGCGGCTCCGACATCTTTCAGGTCTCCGCCGCGTGCCTGGGGATCCGCAGCGGTGGCGAGCTGATCGCCTGTCTTCAGCAGACCCCAAAAGGCACGCTGCGCTGGTACACAAGCTGCTGCGGCAGCCCCTTCGTCAATACGATGGCGAGCGAAGGCGTGCCCTTTATGGGTGTTTTTTGCAGTGCCGTCGGCCTGGGGCGCGGTCAAGAGCAGCACGCAGACAGGGTGCTCGGGCCCGTACGAGCCCGCGTGCACGCCAACCAACAACTCGCCCTTGCAGAGCCATCGCAGGCGGTGTTCAGGACCGCCGCCATGGTGCTCAAATTCTCGGCATTGCTCCTGCGTTGGCGCCTACGGGGCGATCACAAGCGCTGGGCCCTTGACTGGCGGACACCGATCGACAGCGACGTGCGCATCCGCCAAGAGGGCGGCCAAAAACAAACCCAAAACAGCTGACCAAGCGGCATGCTCAAGCGGCGGCGAAACCTACCGCTCGACGCCTATCCGTCCATGTGTGGGTATTTATCAAAGCCCGATCGAGTGATGATATGGTGCACCTCTCGCTGGTCGATCGAGACGACGATCGTCACCTCATCTCCGCCCTCAAAAGACGTCGGCGGCATGTCAAGAATCACCAGCCACACGGCCCCCTGCACCCGGTAAAAACTGTCGTAAAACGAAGACTTGTCGGCATTGATCGCCCCTTTAAGCCGCCACCTCTGTTGGTACGCCTCGGCGATTTCATGCGCCCGCTTTAATGTAACGAACATGGTTGTATGCCCCCTCTTCGCGATCCGTCACCATCAAGATCACGCCTTGGGACCGCGCTCCAACGACTAGACACACCTTTCGGTTCTGTGTTGAGGCTGGCGGCAGCAGTCGGGCCTTGATCGTCCAAACCGGATAATTTTTGGTATCCTGATAGTCTTTTGTATAGATGATCGAGTCGCCATCAACGTCCGCAGAAATCTCGTATTTCCCCAAAAACACTTGGACGCAGGCGAGCACCTGGTCGTCGGTCAACCTGATGCTCAGCAACCTCTCTTCCTCCGCCTTCAGCCGCTCTCCGTGCTTTTTTAGCTCGCCAAGAGCACGATCTTGGAGCTTATTGCCGAGATCACTCTGCTCGATGAGTTCGAGCAAAAAGCGGACTCCATCGTCGACAAAATTGTTTCCTATCGTGTACTTGAGATAGAACAGATCGTCCTCAGAGAGCCAAGGCACCAGCCCCTCGACCCCCTGCACGAGCAGCTCTTTCATCTCATTCGTCGATCGCATTGTGATGTTTTTGTCCGCCTCAAGAGGTTCCGACACCACCCTACCATGCCCTCCCGTGGTCGGCCCCCGTCCCGAGACTCGCCGAGCAAGGCTCGATGTCGGGGTACTCATCCCGGTGGTCTAGCAGCTTCGCCTCAGCCCGAGCGGTGGGGGACAAAGGCGGACTCGGGAAGAATGTTGTAGCGCTGACGCAAGGCCTCGAGCGGCTCGTCGATCACGTCCCAGTAGTCCCAGTTGTGGTTGATGTCGATGTTCATCGCGGCACCCCGACGGACGGCGAGGATCAGGCGTTCGGGATCCATCATCAGGCGCTCGGGCGGAACTTTGGGGGCAGTCTGCAGCCCGAGCTGAAATTGCGAGAGAACAAAGACAAGCCAGTTGTGGACCTCGTCGCCCGAGTAGCCGGCGCTAAAGGATGCGGCGAGGATTTCCTCTGTGGGCGTGGTGTCGTAGCCCGAGAGAACATGGGTCATGTCATGAAAGAGAATGACCTCCGGGGGGGAGCCGCGCTCGCCCGGAAAGGCGAGGTCGTTGCGGATCATGTAGTCGAAGTAGGCGCGCCCCAGAGTGCCAGGGTCGCACTTTCCGAGCTCGATGTAGCGACTGCTGAGGGCCGAATCGGTGGCGCCGATAAGGGTCATAATCGCCTTCGGGATCACACCAAAACCATCGCGGGCTGCGAGTTCACCGAGCTTCTTTGGCGCCCACTGGCGGCGGAGAATGTCGAGGCGTGCCCGCAAAAATTGAGCTTCGGCGAGCCGGGTAATGTTGGCGATCGCCGAGGAGTCGACCTCGAGTGCGGTCGCGAAAGTGGCGACCGCCTGGGCCCCCGCGGGAGTAACCTCGCCGCTCGCCATCGCCATGATGATGAGAGCACCGACGAGCTGGTAACGCAACGCAGCTCCGTGCACCGCCGCCGCAAGCTCGGCAGCGGAAATCGTCGTAAGCGCGTCGATGTCAAACTCGCCCCCAGGACCGAGAAGGCGGTGGCTGGCTCGGAGCAACGAACGGGCGGGGTCGCTCAGCTCATGCCGATCGCCCTCAGCGAGGGCACCAGCGCTAGCGAGGGCGACAGTGAGGAGCGCACGCGAGCCATGGGCATGCTCGTGAGGAGTTGGGACCCTGAATTCCATGGGTCCCACAGTAACAGCGCGCGACGATGTCAGCGAGAGCAGGATGGAGAGCGATTTTGTGCATCGTAGAACAATCATCGAATCCTCATCGACACGGCGATCACGGCGATGCGGGCAAATCCTCACCGGTGAGCACCACGAGTTTGCCATTCGCCTGGTCGCTCTCCATCAAACGGTGCGCCTCCACAATCTGGCCCATTGCAAATACCCGGGCCGGGGCAATCCGATACACACCCGCCTCTGCCCGATCGACAAAGGCTTGAAAGGGGATCGACGAGAGCTCAAAGCCGGGCTTCCCGAGCAACAGACTCGCGAACACGCTGAGGTGCACGCCGCTCGGCAGATCGAGCACGGGATCCAAACGATCGAGGCCCGCATGTCCCCCTAAAAAGCCCGCAACGCACACCCGACCGCCCCGTCGGCAAAGCGACATCGAATGCACCAAGGTGCTCGTACCGATCAGATCGAGCACCGCATCGACGGAGCTGGGCAGAGAATCATCATACACGGCGATGGCCCCCATGCGCTCGATCAGCGGCGCCCGCTCGGCACTCCGAGTCGTGGCGAAGACCCGCGCACCTCTGTGCACAGCCACATCGATGGCGGCCTGACCCAGGGAGGAAGTGCCTGCGCGAACCAACAACGTCTGCCCTGGCTGGAGTCCCAAGGTCGAGATCAGACAGCTGTAAGCGGTTGCGTAGGACTCTGGGATCGCCGCCAATACCTCCCAGGGCAGCTCGCTGTCGATCAATACGACATTGCTCCGAGGCACTCGCACATACTCCGCGTAACTCCCGCGGATCGACCGACCCATGCCCCCCATCAGCGCAAATACCCGCTGGCCCGCGCAAAGACGCTGATCGCCATCTTCATGCACCTCGCCCACACACTCAATACCGGTAACGTCCGCACATTGCCCCCACGCACCCTGGCGCATGTACACTTCGGCCCGATTGATCCCAAATGCGCGCACCCGCACCACGACCGTGCCGGCCAGCGCCCTCGGGATCGGGGCCTCCTCGATCACCAGCTCTTCGGGGCCACCAGCCTCTTGAATCTTGATCATGCGCATTTTTGTCGTATCTCCTAGAAATCGGCCCCCAGTGTGGTGTACACAGCCGTGCAAGGATAGACGATCCTCTGCACACTCAGTATCGGAGAGACCTACAGTGTTTGATTTCACCCTCCACGAACTCGCCTGCCTAGAAGCTGTCGTCCGCGAGGGCGGCTTCCAGCGGGCAGGACGCGCGCTCGGTCGCTCCCACCCGAGCGTGCACTCGGCCGTCGGCAACCTCGAAACCCAGCTCGACCTGCCGCTCCTCGATCGCAGCGGCTATCGCGTAGTTCTCACCCAAGAGGGCGACCACCTGCTCCGACGCATCCGCCATATTCTCGACGAAGTCACGCAGCTCCAAGACGACGCCAAGCGCCTTTCCCAGGGCGAAGAGACCGATCTACGCCTACTGATCGGTGATCTCTGCCCTTTGCCGCCTTTCCTCGACCACCTAGGCGACTTTTTTACGGCCCACGCAGCCACCCGATTACACCTGTACACAGCTGCGATCACCGGGCCCTGGCAGCACCTCATCGACGAAACTGTCGATCTTATCTTTCACCACATCGATCATCAAGATCCGCGAATCGAATCGATCGAGCTAATGGAGGTCGAGCTGCTCCCGGTCGCGGCTCCTACTATGATCACATTTCAACCGAGCCTCGACGCGGCCACCCTCCGCCAGTACCGTCAATGCATCCTCCGCGACTCGAACCCAGAGAGCGCCCGTCGGAGCTATCACCTGATCCCGGGGTCAAAGCGCTGCACAGTCCCTGACCAGGCGACAAAAAAGGGGCTGATCTGTCGCGGTTTCGCCTGGGGGCACCTGCCGCGCTTCCTGATCGAAAAAGAGCTAGCCTCCGGCGCTTTGATTTCGCTGGTAGGAGAACACCTGAAACCGTCGACACTCCGAATCTGCGCCGCCCGCCTTCGCGAGCGCCTACACGGCCCGATCGCACGGGCACTTTGGGGCTCCTTTACCGGCTTTGCCGACCGTCCATCGACGTGAATCGATTGAGAAACAAACGGCGATCACCACGAGCGCGCGGCGGCTGGGCTTCCCCCCTAAAAGTGGACACCAAAGTTATGCTACTTCGGCGAGTTGGC
>CAYYUP010000135.1:0-1930 GCA_964474905.1 uncultured Nannocystis sp.
ACCGAGCTGCGGGTCTTTCAGGTACATTTTTTGCCGGCCGACGGCGGTCGCCTTTGGTTGCAGACGACGGCTACAGAAAAAAAAGGTGGCAGCATTGAGGTTCGTGACCTGCTGAGCGGGCGGCGGATTTGGGCTCAAGAGACGGGCCGAGGGTTTAGTCCATGGCCGCTTACTCGGCTCTTTGGGAGCGGCTATCTGCCGCAGCCGACGAAGTTGCAGATCTACGATGGGAGCCGCGGCAAGGTGTTGCGCGAGCTGGAGTACAAAGCCGGTAGCGTGTTCGTCGAAGATCCGCGGGGCGGGTTTTTGCTCGCTGGCGATGAACTCACCGAATACGACGAACAGGCGAAGATCCGCCGTCGACGGCCGCGGGCTCTTCCGGGGCTCTACTGGGCGACTGTGGAGCATCTGGTGGTCCAGTTACCTGGGGAGGTAGGCGGCACTCTGGTGTTGCGGCGCGAGGACCTGACGCCGTCGATGCGCATCGATGGGCAAGCTTCGTTGGTGTCGATGCCGGGTCTAGGCGCGGGTATGATGCTTTTTGAGGGGCAGCGCGGCGGGGCGCCGTCGCGGCTCTTTGTCGTCGGGCCGCGGCGCGGGACTGCTACTGTGCGTCGCTGAGATTCGCCAATGATGAGCCCGCATCGATCCCCGCAATGTGTCCTCCTTTGGGATCCTGGCTGTCCAAACGTCGAGCTCGCGCGGGAGCGTCTGCGCGAGGCATTGGTATCGTCGCAGCTGTCCCAGATTGTGTCCGTTCGCGAATGTCGCTGTGATGATCCAAGCCTGCCTGCAGAGCTGCGTGGCTACGCTTCGCCGACGATCCTGGTCGACGGGCTCGATGTCAGTGGCGGCTCGCCGACCTGCGGCGAGGGCTGTCGGATCTACAGCGAGGGCGATTCGTTCTCGGGGGCGCCGGCGGTGGCGACGATCGTGAAGGCGCTGCAAAAAGCAGCCTCACCGAGCGCCCAGGCCGGCCCTAAAAATCCGTCAAACGCGGCGGTGATGAGCGAGGGCTTGCTGGTGCTCGTGCGTCACGGCGAAACCGTCGGCAACTCGGCGATTCGTCTCTACGGTGCGACGGATATCGAACTCTCTACCCTCGGCGAGGCACAGGTCGAACGAGCTGCGGCTTTGCTCCGCACTGAGGTCTTTGATCAACTGGTGACCTCACCGCTTCGTCGGGCCCGGCGCTCGGCGGAGATCGTCGCTGCGGCCCTCGAAGCAAAACCAGAGCTGCGGGTGATCGAAGCCCTGCGAGAGCGTGATTTTGGCGATTGGGAGGGGTGGACCGTCGAGGAGGTCGCGACTCGGGATCCCGAAGCCTATCGTCGCTGGCGTAGCGATGGCGTCGATTTTTCGTTTCCCGGCGGAGAGTCGCAGAAGGGGCTGCGCGCCCGCGTGCTCGGGGCGCTGCAGGGTTGTGCCGAGGGCCCGCTCTTCGCGGCCCAGGCCCGCAGCCTGGCGGTCCTGCACAAGGGCATCATCAAGATGATCCTCGGCGCTTTGCTCGGTCTCGAGTACGCCGAGAGTTCGGCGCTTCCGGTCGCCCTCGGCAGTGTGCATCGCCTGCGCTGCCGAGACGGTCGTTGGCAGCTCGAGGCCGCAAACCTCGTCGATCATCTGGGCGAGCACTACCTCGAGAGTTGATCGCCGAGGTCTGAGGACCTGGCGGTCTTAGAGATCAGTGGGCGCGAAGTGGGGGAAGCGCTCGCCCGCTTCGGCGAGATCCGCCAATGTGATCAGCTCTGCGACCTCGCTAAGGGCGCTCCAGAGCTTCTTTACTTCGGGATCCTGATGCGCCGCACCGGCAGAGTTGCGGTCGCACCATTCGAAGATTTCGACGACGCTGCGACCATCGTTTGAGCGCACCAAAGTGACAGGGCGCTCGGTCGCGAGACCCCGGCGGCGGAGGGTCTCGACGTGGCCC
>CAYYUP010000135.1:2030-6047 GCA_964474905.1 uncultured Nannocystis sp.
TCTTCGCGTGTGGCGTTTGCGGCCTCTTCGCCGCGGTAGGTGCATCCTGCAGTGCAGGTCTCGCGTACGGAGACCGCACTGAGCAGCGGCAGTACGGGTTTTACGCGCGTCCAGATCCAGCGGCAGAGGTGTTCGCTGGTCGGGTTCTCGAGTCCGTCGATGTCGTTGAGACAGCGGTGATCGAGGATGTCGTGCAGGGGAGCGAAGGCGCGGCGGATTTCGTCAAAATCGACGACCCAACCGCTGTGCTCGCCGATCGGTCCGGTGACCGTGAGTTCGACCTCAAACGAGTGACCGTGGAGGCGGTAGCACTTGTGATCCGGTGGGACATGAGGGAGGCGATGGGCGGCCTCAAAACGGAAGCGCTTGTAGATCTCCATGGGTCGCCGAAGATAGCGGAGCGGCGATCCGCGAGCCAGCCCCGATCGCTGCGGTGGTTTAGGGAATTTTGGAGGCCTTGGGCGCCAGGAGATCCGGCCAGTAGAGACCGTGGTGCGCCCGAAAGACCGACAGCAGGGCAGCGCCGCGGGGGCTCATCGGCGGCGCTTGGGGGGGCTCTGCGCCGAGCAAAACGTCGACACAGGCGGTGATCGAGCGGGCTGTGGCCTCGGGGTTGTAGCCGCCCTCGAGCAGGAGCGCCAGGCGGCCCTGGCAGTGGCGATCGGCGAGATCACGGACCTGAGCGCAGAGGCCAGCAAAACCCTCGCAGCTCAGATCAAAACCGCCGACCGGATCGTCGCGATGGCCGTCAAAACCGGCGGAGACGAGGATCAGATCGGGCCTAAAATTGTCGACGAGAACGGGCAGCAAGGCGCCGTAGATGCCGAGCAGATCGCCGTCGCCGGTGCCCGCAGGCAGCGGCAGGTTGACGGTCGCGCCGAAGGCGTTTTCCTTGCCGAGGCTGTTCATCTCGCCGCTGTCGGGGTAGAGCGGTGTTTGGTGGGCGTCGACGACGAGCACGTCGGGATCGGCGAAGAAGATCGACTCGGTACCGTTGCCGTGGTGCACGCCCCAATCGACGATCATCACCCGTGCGGCGTTGTGCTTTGCGCGGGCGTGGGCGGCTGCGACAGCGATGTTGTTGATGAAACAGGCGCCCATCATCCGGTCGCGTTTGGCGTGGTGCCCCGGCGGGCGGATCAGGCAGAACGCCCTTCGGGCCTCGCCAGCAAAAAGGGCGTCGACGGCAGCGATGCCCGAGCCCGCCGCGAGCTCGATCGCCGCGACTGATTCGGGGCAGACCGCGGTGTCCGCAGTGATCCAAGAGGTGGTCCCGCGAAGCGCGTGCAGCCGTCTTAGGTGCTCGGCGCTGTGCACTCGCAGCAACGCCTTGGGGGGCGCGGGGGCGGGCGAGCGCCAACGGACGCGAGCCCGCGGCTGGGCGCGGAGCATGGTGAGCGCCGCCTGTAGACGGGCGGGTGCTTCGGGGTGATCACCAGGCGGCACATGGGCGAGCAGGCGATCGTCGCTTATCAGGAGGAGATCATCAGTCACTGGGGATCCTCGGCGCGGAGTTCGATGGTGGCTCCCTTCGCGGGCAGCCGGGCGGAGAGGGCGATCCGCGGGCTTTTGCGAGCGATCGCCGACCAGCCAGGGGCATCATGATGCTGCCAGCGAAGGTTTGTGGGGCCGGTGATTGTGAAATTTTGGCCGCGGGCGGTGGTCACCCGAAAACCGCCGACGATCGGTGCGAGTGTAAAGGTTGCGGGCATAAAATAGCGCAGTGTCGCGGGCGTCTCGGAGCTGGACAGGCTGTCGTGGCAGCGGAGAACGCCGTGCTTCCACTCGATGCTGCGGTGGTGGCTGACAGGCCATTGGTAGCCACGCACCTGGCCGCGCAGGAGCTGTGGGCTGGCGCTGTCAACTGTGACGCGGGCACGTCCGCCGATCCGATGGCTCGCCCAGAGTTCGTACTGGTCGCGATCGTCGGCGCCGATCGTCAGCGTATTGTGGGCGGCGGTGCTTCGGCTGTAGTCGCGATCGGGGCCGATGGTGTAGGTGCCGACGCCGGCGTCGACCAGCACTCGCTCATCGCCGAGGCTGAGTTCGATCGCGAGGGCGTCGGCGTGCAGGTGGCCGACCTGGTGCCCGAGACCGGTGCCGCCTGCGTTCCACAGGAGCGTCCAGGGGCCCCACGAGCGGCGGTAAAAGCCAGAGCTTGTGGCGTCGGCGTGCCCCTTTGGATCGACGGCCGGCAGAGAGAGGCGTCGGCCGAGTCCCCGCGGATTGATGGGCGCGTCCAGTTGCGAATCCCCCCAGAGCGCGACGTCGCCGTCGGGATGGGTGAAGGCTGGCAGAGCCGTCGACATGCGCTCCAGAGCGCCGCGGAAGGTCGGCACCAGAGCCGGCATTTGACCTTTCCGTAGGGACATGGCGCTTAAGACAAGGCTGAGTTGCTCGGTGAGCACGCAGTGGTAGGTCGGGGTTCGCTCGCGGTGCACACCATCGACGCCGACCTGATCGACGACGATGCGGGCGAGCTTTGGCAACCAGCGATCGCAGAGGCGCAGAGGCAGGGGACCTTCGAGCACCAGGCCGGCGGTCGCCAGGGCCACGAGGTTGGTCCACAGGTGATTGCCGCCGAGGTGGTGCTCGAGGTGGCGCTCTAGGTGTTGGAGCTGGGCGGCGATCGAAGCGAAAAGTCGGCGCCTTGGGTCGTTGTCCAGATGTGCCTGGTGACGGTGGAGCCAGCCGAGCCAGTGAAGGACACGCATCGCCGTCGGGTAGGGCTCCCAGCCGACCCCGTGGGGGTGGGTCTCGACCCAGTTGAGCAGCAGGTCGCGGACCACCAGGGGCTCGGCTTCGGGCGCGTTGATCCAGCCGTGATAGTGCAGGGTGTAGAGCCAGAGCGGGCTCCGACCAGGGGGTTGCCACCCCTCGCGGATCGGGTCGATGCTGGCCTGGCCAAAGAGGCAGATACGGCGCCCTGCCTCGGCGACCTGCCCCTCGACGGAGGGCGGCAGCCAAGCGCCTTGGATCGCGATCCCGGTGCATCCGTGCGTTGTCACCCGAGCGGGTTGCCTGGCTGGACCTCGGACGCGATGGCGCAGTTGATGGGCGATTTGGCGGGCGCTCAAGTGGCGGATCGTCCGCACTACTGTCAGTGGATTGACCATTGTCGTTGTAGTGCGTAGCTCGC
The DNA here is from genome assembly GCA_964474905.1 of uncultured Nannocystis sp. Lineage (GTDB taxonomy): Bacteria > Myxococcota_A > Polyangia > Nannocystales > Nannocystaceae > JADJRG01. The sequence continues at coordinate 5,170 of CAYYUP010000135.1, forward strand.
TATTCGCGAGTGGTTTCGCCGCCGTTCCGCCGACAGCATCGCATAGGCGCAGAGGCGATGCGAGAGCGGTCACCTCGGGGGTCCGCAGCCGACCCGAGAGCGCAAGAGTAGGGAAACCATGACGAGGCCTGCAGGCACCGACATTGATCTGCCGAGATCGCTAATTTGCCCAGATTTCAATTTTTCCCAAAATCGCTCCGCTGCGGTTTGAGGGTCTCAGTTTGTGTTTTGGGAGCGATTTGCCCTCCACGGTCGGGGCGACGCCGGCAACAATGTTACTAAAGTATCCATGCGCCCAAAGATCTTCGCCATCGGACTTGCCCTCTCACTTACCAGCGCCTGCGACAAGCACGAAGAGGCTCCCGAGGTGAAGAAAGTCGAGGTTGTGGAGGTTGAGGCAAAGACCCAAGCCCCTGAGCCCGTACCGACCCCCGTTGCAGCCGCCGATCCCGGCCTCGTGATCGTCGACAGCGATCAGCCCGTCGCGGCGACCGTCGAGCGCCTCCGCGGCGACATTGAGGCCAAGGGGCTCAAGGTGATGGCGGTCATCGATCATGCGGCCAATGCCGCAGGCGCGGGCCTCGAACTCCCGCCGACCCAGGTCATTATCTTCGGCAAGCCTGAGGTCGGGACCAAGCTGATGCAGGCAAAGCGGACGATCGCCATCGACCTCCCCCAGAAGATGCTTGTGTGGGAGGAAAACGGGCAGACGAAGATCGCTTTCAACGACCCGAAGTGGCTGCTCGCCCGCCACGGCGCGACAGGACTTCCGCCGGCAATGCCGACGAAAATCCGCGGTCTTCTCGATAGCCTCGCGACCGGCAGCAAGGCAGAAAAGCCGGCCGGTTAAGACTTCATACCAAGACCCCAAGACCCCA
>CAYYUP010000135.1:6147-11605 GCA_964474905.1 uncultured Nannocystis sp.
CCAAGACCCCAAGACCCAGGCTCACCGGCTCCAAAGGCCGACACAATCGAGGAGATCGACGCCGGCGATGTGTCTGCGATCGAGCTGTCGGAAGCGGCGATGAGCGACGAGCACGACCGCGAGCTGGGCACGACCTAGGGCCTCTTCGACGCTCAGGAGCGGCGCAGCCTCGAGCGGTGAACGCTCGAGGTGTGGTTCGACAAGTAGGGTTTCGACCCGGTCGTCGGCAATGAGCGTGCGGGCGATCTCCATCGCCGGGCTCTCGCGGAGATCGTCGATATCGGGTTTGTAAGCGAGGCCCAGGAGCGCGACTGTGGGGCGTGTTTTGGGGCCGCTCGATCGGTCGCGGATGTGCACGCCGGTGCGCCGATAGATCTCGGCGACGACCTCGTGCGGACGGGCGTCGTTGATCGCTCGCGCTCGCTGCACAAGCGAGGTTTGTTCGGGTGCACAGGCGGCGAGGAACCAAGGATCGACGGCGATGCAGTGGCCGCCGACTCCGGGACCGGGCCTTAGAATGTCGACGCGGGGGTGACGATTGGCGAGGCGGATGACCTCCCAGGGCTCGATGTTTAGGTGCTCGCACACCTTGGCGAGTTCGTTGGCGTAGGCGATGTTGACGTCGCGAAAGGCGTTCTCGGCGAGCTTGACCAGCTCAGCGGTTTCGGCCCCGCTGAGGTGGATCGTGCCCTTAACAAAACGCCCGTAAAACTCGGCGGCGCGGGCCGTGCAGGCCTCGGTGAGCCCCCCCAAGACCCGCTCATTGTCGATTACCTCGCGCAGCGCAGCCCCGGGCAGGACCCGCTCGGGGGCGTGAGCGATAAAGACAGTTTTTCCGGGAATCAGGCCCTGTTCGCGGATCCGCGCGCCGACAATATCTCTTGTTGTGCCCGGTGGAACTGTCGATTCGAGGATCACCAGGTCGCCGGGCATCAGGTGCACAGCCAGGCTGCGGCTCGCAGCGTCGACGTAGCGGAGGTCTGGTTGATGGTCGGCGGTGAGGGGCGTGGGCACGCAGATCATGTGGGTGCGCGCCGGCCTGGGCGTATTAAACGCCCGCAATCGGCCGCCCGAGACCGCCGCGCGCACGAGCGCTTCGAGTTCTGGTTCGACGATGTGGATGGTCCCGGAATTGACCCCCGAGACGACCTCGTCGTTGAGGTCGATACCGGCGACGCGGAGCCCGTGGGTCGCGAGAAGGGCCGCTGTCGGCAGGCCGACGTAGCCGAGGCCGATCACGCTGACATCGAAGGCGCGACCCTCTAAACGTGGGTCTTTCACCGCGTCATGCTATAGCCCGATCGTCATGGCGTCTAGCTCGCCGCGGATCGCGATTGTCTTTGGTACTCGGCCGGAGGCGATCAAGCTGGCGCCGATCGCCCGGGCTGCGGCCGCCTTCGGGGACTGGCAGATCGAGGTTTGGGCTACTGGTCAACACCGTGAGCTGGTGGCTGGCATCATCGGCGAGCTGGGCTTATCCGTCGATCTTCATCTCGATGTGATGCGCGAGGGTCAGGACCTCAGTTCCCTCAGCGCCCGTCTTTTAGAGCAACTAGGCCCGCAAATCCGCGAGCGCTCGCCCACCTGGCTGATCGTTCAGGGGGATACAACCACGGCGATGATCGGGGCGATGGCGGGTTTTTATGCCGGTACTCGGGTCGCCCATGTCGAGGCGGGCCTGCGCACCGGGGATCGCCGGGCGCCCTTCCCCGAGGAGGTCAACCGAGCGCTGATCTCGAGGCTCGCGGATCTCCATCTCGCGCCGACGCCTCGGGCTCGGGCGGCGCTGCTCGCCGAGGGCATCGACGAGGCGGCGATCGAGGTCACCGGCAATACCGTGGTCGATGCCTTGCGCTGGATGGTCGCCCGCTTGCCGGCCGACGGCTCACCGCCGACGGGTGCGGGTCTCGATTGGTTAAACGTTGCGGACGCTGGGCGCCGTCTCGTGCTGATCACCGGACATCGACGGGAGAGCTTTGCGGGCGGCCTGCTGGCGATCTGCGACGGCCTGGCCGAACTCGCCCGGCGCTGGCCCGAGGTCGATTTTGTCTACCCTGTGCACCTGAACCCCAAGGTGCAGGAGGCGGTGCACGGTCGCCTGGGCGGCCTCGACAATGTGCACCTTTTGGCGCCGGTCGGCTACGCCGCTGCGATCTGGCTCCTGCGTCGATCGAGCTTTGTGATCACCGACTCGGGTGGCCTGCAAGAGGAGGCGCCCGAGCTCGGCAAACCAGCGCTTGTCACTCGGGCATCGACCGAGCGTCCAGAGGCGTTGGAGCAGGGGGCGGCGCTGCTCGTCGGCTACGATGCCGCGGCGATGATCGCCGCCGCCGATCGCTGGCTCGGTGATGCCAAGGCCTACGCTGCGGTCGCTGGGCGGCCGGGCGAAGGGCCCTTTGGCGATGGGCTGGCAGCGGAGCGCTGCGTCGCGGCGCTGCGTCGTCGACTGGGTTTTAAGGTCACCACGGAGCCACCGCCGTGGCCCTGAATGCACTCATCTCCGTTGCGGATGCGGGGGCGATCTACAATCTGGCCGCGCGACCCTCCGTGCTCTGGATCGCGGCGCTGCTCGCCTTTGTAGTGGTCGCTGCAAGCACTCCAGCGGCGCTTCGGGCTTGGCGCTCGCTCGGCCGCAGCGATCGCGAGGTCAGCCTGCGCAAGGTACACGTCGGCGAGATCCCGCGGGTCGGTGGCTTTGTTGTGATGGTCGCGTTTGGTCTGGTGATGTTGCTCGGCCTCGCCGGCACCACGGAGCTTTCGGCGACCCACGAACTCTTCTCGCGCTCGCCCTTAACGGGTGTGCTTGTCGGCGCTCTGGTCTGCGGTCTGACCGGTCTTTTTGACGATCTTGTTGGCCTTCGCGCTCGCTACAAATTGCTTCTCCAGATCGTCGCTGCCGCCTTGGCGATCGGACTCGGTCTCGAATGGACGGCCCTCTCGGCGCTGCTCGGCGATGAACTCTGGGCGGTCTGGCTGGCTCGCTGCATCTGTGCGGGTTTTCTGGTGGCCAGCGTCAACGCTTTTAACCTGATGGACGGCCTTGACGGTCTTGCAGGTGGTCTTGCAGCGATCGGTTTTAGCTTGGTGCTTGGTTCGGCGGTTCTGCACGGGGCCCCCGAACTCGCGCTCGGCTGGCTGGCGGCGACGGCTCTCGGGGCGGTGCTCGGCTTTCTCCTGCACAACCGCCACCCGGCGCGTGTTTTTATGGGCGACGCGGGGGCCTACTTCCTCGGTTTTTTGCTCGCGGGCTTGCTGCTTTTTGTGCACCCGCTGCGCGAGCGCTTGCCGATCCTCACCCTGTCGATCCCGCTGATGGTGCTCGCGCTGCCGCTCTTTGACATGAGCCTGGCGATCGTGCGTCGAGCACTTCGCGGCCAGCCGATCTTCTCGGGCGACTGCGATCACATCCACCACCGCCTACTCGCGCGCGGGCTCTCGCACGGGCGGGTGGCGCTCGTGCTCTGGATCTCCGCCGGTCTCTACGCTTCGCTTGCAGCGCTCACGGTCATAGGTGTCGGCGGTTGGTGGACGCTTGGCGGCACCGTGGTCGCGACCCTGATTGTCGGTGTGATCCTCGGTTATCACAACCTCCTGCGGCGGTTGCCCGCGTTCACCGGAGAGGGTCTGATAGGCCTCGGCGCCCGCCGGCGCGAGGTGATGGAGCTGCTCGCGGCGATCGATTCTTTGGGCCTGGGTGTGAGCGATCGCGGCATCGATCGCTGGCGTCGGTTGACCCCGCCGATCACGCCGATTCTCGGTCGTCTCGGGGTGCCCGGTTTTGAGATTCGCCGCCATGGACAGACGTTAGTGGGAGGAGGCAGCGACGAGGGCAGTTGGGCCTGGCTCAGCCTGCCCTTGCCCGATTCGCAGGGCGCTGAGCTGCGCCTGGCGCTGGCCGTTCGCCTTCCGGATCTCCAGCAGGAGCAGCTGATGCTCCTCGAGCGCGTTGTGATCCTGCTCGCGGGGATCTCGATCGCCGCCCGTCACCACGGCGGTCGCGAGCAGGCTCCCCCGGATCAAAAATCACCGGCTGTGGATCATCCGAACGCCTGAGCGGATCGATTTGGACCATCGCCGCGGGGTCGTTGCGAGTGGCGAGTGGCTGCTGGCGAGATCGTCCGGGCGTGTTCCCGATCTGGGCGCGATGTATTCGTTAGCGAGGGTTTGTCTCGTTTGTCTCGCTCGCGCCTGGGGCATCGCTCGGGCCGTTCTCGTTCTCGTTCTTGTTCTCGTTCTTGTTCTCGTTTGAGCCCTGCACGGGTGCACCGGTAGTGGTCGTCGGAGTGCTCGCGGCGTTTGGCGTTGTTGCTGGTGTGCGCATGCCTTGGGCTCTCATCACCTCTAGAAGCAGGTCTGGGTGATCGGTGATGATGCCGTCGACGCCTAGGCCTAAGAGGCGCTCCATTTCGGGGCGTTCGTTGACGGTCCAGGCGAAGACCTTGTAGCCGCGGCGGTGCATCTTGCGGAGGAAACGAGCATCGACCATTACGTGCTCGACGGAGAGGATGTCGGGTAACGCTCGGCGGTTAAAGGCGAGATTTCGCAGCAGCACCCGCTCGTACCATTTGAGGCCGGAGTCCTTGAATGTGCCGTAGATCTGGCCGCGGACGATGTCGGGGTTGCGCTCGCGCAGGGCGGCGAGAAAGAAAGGGGAGAACGAGGTGACGACGATTTGATCGACGGCATTACGGGCCTCGACCGCATCGGCGAGAGCGTTGGCGAGAGCGGCATTGTCGGTGCCCTTGATCGACTTTGCCTCGACGTTGATCACGACGTCACCGGCGATCTCGGCGAAGACTTCGTCGAGGGTTGGGATCGGTTCACCGGCAAAGGCGGCGTCGAAATGAGAGCCCGCGTCGAGGGCCTTGAGCTCGGTGAGCGAGCGCTCGCTCGCCAATCCAGGCGACCAGGCGACACGCTCGAGTTCGTCGTCATGCAGGACAATGAGCTCGCCACTGCCGGCAAAACGGATGTCGAGTTCAAAGGACACGCCGAGAGCGTTTGCCTTGCGGAAGGCCGCCATCGTGTTCTCGGGGGCTAGACCAGCGGCGCCCCGATGGCCCATCACGGTGGTCTCAGGGAAGAGGTGTGCGGTCGGTCGCGGGCGATGAACGCAGCTGCTGACCAGGGCCAGGGCGAGGAAATAGAGTGGACGAGGTATCATCGTCGGCCGGGAGCATAGCTCAACCGAGTGCTCGCGCGGGTGCGCCGCTCGTCTGGATTGCGTGCGGGAGAAGAACGGCCTATTGGAGTCCGCATGATTAAACTAGGTTCTCACTTGATCTTGGCCCTTGCTCTGCTTTGCGTTGCTTGCAAGGGGGACGACAGCTCGACGAGCGGTGATTCCACAGCGGCGACCACCAGTACTACCGGGGCGTCGAGCACTGGCGACGACGACACGGGCACGGACACGGACACGGGCACGGGCACGGACACGGACACGGACACGGACACGGAC
>CAYYUP010000136.1:0-11237 GCA_964474905.1 uncultured Nannocystis sp.
CTACAGTCAGATCGTCGGCGAGCCGATCGTCCCGTCCTGATCCCCACACCCAGCAGCACGCATGCCTGCCGCCTTGGGAGTGACTTCAGCACGGCGGCCGGCGTCGATTCCCCAAGCAAAAGCCGCCGATCCCGACGCACGCCCCAGTCCGCATCAGCCCCGCATACCCCCACTTAGACCCCACTTCCGCGGCTTTTTTGGCGCTAGGCGGGCATCGTCGTACCTCTGTTGGGCTAGTCCAGGCAAGGAGCGGTCCATGTCCCAAGAGAGCACGCGACAGGTCGAATTCGCACTCGATAATCGACAGATTTTCTTCCTCTTCTTCGGCCTTTCGGTCGTCGGTTGTTTTGTCTTTGCCTTAGGCGTCATGGTCGGTCGTGATGATCTGGGTGTGCCCGGAGCGGCCGAAGTGGTCGCGGAGCGTCCCGCCGATCTCGACTCGCTGACGCCTGAGGGATCGCTGCCGATCGAGGCCCCGGATTCGTTCTCCTTTAAGGACGGAATCGCCGAGCCCGCGACCGATGGACTGCCCAAGACCCGCGATCCTGAGACGCCTCCGCGCAATGAAAAGACCGTCAAGGCTGAGCGTGCGGCTCGGGGATCCAGCAAAAAGCCGCGGATCGCCAAGCGGCCGCTGCCGGCTGTGCTCGCCAAGGCGGATCCTGTGGCCGAGGCAAAAGCCGCCGACAAGAAGCCCGCCGGATCCGACAAAGCTGACCCCAAGGACAGCAAGTCCGAGAGCCGCAAGCCCGCCGACAAAAAGCCCGCGAGCGCTGCCGATGACACTGTCATGGCCGCTGGCATCGAGACCGCCGATGCTCCCGTCAAGAAGACCAAGCGTGTCTTCACGCTTCAGCTCAAGGCCTACGCCAACGCCGAAGATGCCGAGAAGATGGCCGCGAAGCTCCGCCACAACGGCCACGATGTGCGTGTTGAGATCGGCGAAGTCCAGGGTCGTACCTGGCATCGCGTTCGCATCGGTGAGTTCGTCAAGTGGAACAACGCCCTCGAGGCCAAGACCGCCTTTGAGGAGCGCGAGTCGATCATCGCCTACGTCGTGCCCAAGTGAGTCGCTTCGGATCCTGACGATCCGATAGACGCAACAAGCGAGCGGAGTCCAGCGAGAGCTGGCTCCGCTCGAGTCGTTCTCGGAGAGTGGATCGAGCCGCGTGACAGCAGCGCGACAGCCCAGGCACAACCACCAACTGCAGTGCGTTTGCTGCGCCGATCCGCAGCCGCAAACCCCAGATCGCAGCATTCATGGCCCGCCCATGGGTCATCTGCAGCCTGATGTGTTTGCTAGCTAACGCGAATTACCAAAACCCGCCAAAGCACTGGCCCGTGCACGGGTCACGGGCATGCCGTGCATGATCCGGCCCCGGGATTGGGTTACAACCCCGCCGTGCCCGCGCCCCATAGCAACGTCAACACGCCGGTCATGCGCCAGTTCCTCGAGATCAAAGGGCGCTACCCCGACTCGATCCTGATGTTCAGGATGGGCGACTTTTACGAGATGTTTTTCGAGGACGCGATCATCGTCGGTCCGGTTCTCGACATCGCGGTCACCTCCCGCGACAAGAATGCCGAAGATCCGGTACCGATGGCAGGCGTGCCCTACCATGCCATTGGCGGCTATTTACGCACGCTGATCGAGCGCGGCTTTAAGGTCGCGATCTGCGAGCAGATGGAGACGCCCGAGCAGGCCAAGGCCCGCAAAACTAAAATCGTGCGCCGCGAGGTTGTCCGCGTGGTCACCCCGGGCGTGCTGCTGGACGAGGAGCATCTGCGCAGCGAAGAGCCCAACTATCTCGTCGCTGTGGTTGCCGAGCGGGGTCCTGGTGGGCCGGTGGCGATCGCTGCTCTCGACGTTTCGCTGGGCGAATTTTTGGTGATGCGAGCGGCCGATGCGAGCGCGCTTAAGGCTGATCTCTCGCGCCTCGCCTCGCGGGAGATCGTCGCTGATCCAGCGATTCACGAGTGGTTGCACGAGGTGCTCGGCCCCGACTGTCCGCGCCTGGAGGGCGTCGCGAGCAAGCGGATCGCCTCCTCTGTTCTCGCGCGGGTCCGTCGTCTGGTCGAGGAGAGCGGCGGTGAGCGATTGGCTGGCGGTCTCGAGCGGGCGGCCGGTGTCTGTCTGAGCTATGCCGAGGCCACGCAGCCTGGCCAGACCCTGCTGCTGCATCGGCTGCGCCAGCAGAGCCCCAGCGATCATCTGATCCTCGACGACTCCTCCCTGCGCAACCTCGAGATCTTTAAAACCATGCGCGAGCAAAGTCGGCGGGGCACGCTGCTTTGGGCGGTAGATGCGACGCGCACGGCCATGGGCGCGCGCATGCTACGGGCTTGGATCGGCGCGCCGCTGCGGGAGCTGGGGGCGATCCGTCGGCGTCATGATGGCATCGAAGCGTTGCTCGCCGAGCCGCGTTCGCGGGCCGAGTTGCTCTCGCGTCTTCGCGATGTTCGCGATGTCATTCGCTTGGCGGCGCGGGCTCGCCTGGGCACCGTGACACCGCGCGAACTCGGCTCGCTGCGGGCGTCGTTGCAGGCGCTGCCGGGCATCGCCAAGTTGCTCGTCGAGATCAGCGAGCGGCGTACCGATCGAGCGCTGCCGCCGGTGCTCGATCTGGGCGAAGACCTGCTCGCCGATCTTTGCGCTGAACTCGAGCGCTCCCTGGTCGACGAGCCGCCGAACCACACCCGCGATGGCGGCATGATCCGCGCCGGTGCGGACGAGGCCTTTGATCACCAGATCAGCCTGCGCGATGGCGGTCGCGAGGCCCTGGCCGCGATCGAAACCCGCGAACGCGAGCGCACCGGTATCCACAACCTCAAGGTCCAGCACAACCGGGTCTTCGGGTATTTCCTCGAGGTACCGCGCTCCCAGGTCGCCAAGGTGCCCGCCGATTACGTGCGCAAGCAGACTCTGGTCAACGCCGAGCGCTACGTCACCGCCGAGCTTGCTGAGCACGAGAGCGCGGTACTCGGTGCCCAAGCGGCGGCCCTGGTTCGTGAGCAGGAACTCTTCGGTGTCCTGCGCCAGTTGGTGAGCGACGCTGCCGAGCGCCTCTGCCAGCTCGGTGAGCGTCTCGCCACCCTCGATGTGCTGGCCGGTCTCGCCGAGATCGCCGAGGCCCACGCCTATGTGCGTCCCGAGTTGGTCGACGAGCCGATCCTCGAGATCGAAGAGGGACGCCACCCGGTGGTCGAGCGCATGATGGACTCCGGTCGCTTTGTTCCCAACAGTCTGACTCTTCGGGCAGGTGGTGGCGATGACAACGACGAGGCCCGTTTCCTCCTGCTCACCGGTCCCAACATGGGCGGCAAGAGCACGGTAATGCGACAGATCGCGCTGTTGGTGATCCTCGCGCACGCGGGGTCATTTGTGCCGGCTGTGCGCGCGCGGATCGGCATTGTCGATCGGGTCTTTACCCGGGTGGGCGCCGCCGATGATCTCGGCCGCGGTGAGTCCACGTTCATGGTCGAGATGCGGGAGGCTGCGCAGATCCTCAGCCAGGCGAGTTCGCGATCCCTGGTATTGCTCGACGAAATCGGCCGGGGCACGGCCACCTACGACGGCCTTGCGATCGCCTGGTCGATCACCGAATTCCTCCACGATCAGATCGCCTGCCGGGCGATGTTTGCGACCCACTACCACGAACTCACCGGGCTCACCGATCGCCTGGCGGGTCTCCGCAATGTGCATGTCGCGGTCCACGAAGAGCGCGGCAACATTGTCTTCTTGCACCGCTTAGAGTCGGGGGCGGCGGAGCGCAGCTACGGGATTCAGGTCGGGCGTTTGGCGGGTCTGCCGGCGCAGGTGCTGCGTCGTGCCCAGCGGATCCTGACCCGCCTAGAGGCCGACGATCGTCTGGGCAGCGCTCCGCAACTCGATCTCTTCGCGCCGGTCGCTCCCGCCTTGACCGTCGAAGACAGCGAAGCGACGAGGGCAAGCTCAGAGGTCCCAGAATCGGTGGATCCCGAGATGTCGGCGATCCTAGGTGACCTGCGGACGGCGGATCTCGATGACCTCACCCCGAGACAGGCGCACGCCTTGCTTCGTCAGCTGCGCGAGCGCCTGGTCTCGAGCGGGCAGGATCGGGCCCGCGCATAAAATTGGGCAAAATTGGTGAGCGCGATAATCACCTCGGAGGGAAAACGCCTGCAGCGGTAGTCTGGCAATTGTGACGGCGAGCCTGCGAGCGCGCGCGGACGAGCGAGCGGCCGCGAACCTGGAGGAGACGGTCTCTTCGCCTGGGAAGCGCACAGAGACCAAGAATCGGGCCCTACGCAGCCACAAGGCCGGCGCTCAGCGGGTCAAGGTGTTTGCCCCCACGCTCGACGTTCGGGAGACGGGATGTGGGCAAGAGGAGCACTCCGCCGCAGATCGGATCCTTGGCGGGGCGCTCGGCCGCGACGTCGATCCCAACATGACGCTCGCGGCTGGGATGCAGGTTCCCGAGGGGGAGATGCCCCGTCGGATCGGCCGCTTTGCGATTCTTCGAAGGCTCGGTAGCGGCGGCATGGGCACGGTATATGCCGCGTTCGACGAAGAACTCGCGCGCCGGGTGGCGATCAAACTCCTCCACCGAAGGGGGGAATTTACCGGGGCCGATCGTTCGATGCTGATCTCCGAGGCCCAGGCGATGGCCAGGCTTTCCCACACCAATGTCGTTCAGGTGTACGAGCTCGGCACGCACGATCGCCAGATCTTCTTGGTGATGGAGTACGTCGAGGGCCGGACCCTGGGCGAGTGGCTGACCGAGGCTCCGCGCCTCTGGGAGCAGCTCCTCCGGCACTTCATTGCGGCGGGCGAGGGGCTCGCGGCGGCGCATCGGGCGGGCATCGTGCATCGCGACTTCAAACCCGAGAACGTGCTGGTCAGCGATGAGGGCGTGCCAAAGGTCGCTGACTTTGGGCTCGCTCGTTCGATCTCAGACTCTGCGGGGCAGATCGCGGGCACGCCGGCCTATATGTCACCAGAGCAACATCTCGGTCAGTCGACCGATGAGCGCAGCGACGTGTTTTCGTTTTGTGTGGCGCTCTTCGCCGCGCTCTACGGTCAGGCTCCCTTTCGCGGCACGACCTACGCAGAGCTCCGCCAGAGCGTCACGACGGGCGCGGTGATCGTGCAGCCGGGGGGCGGATCGGTTCCGATGCGTCTCCGAGCAGCTGTCCTTAAGGGCATGGAGCGGGATCCCGCGGATCGCTACCAAGATGCGGACGAGATGCTCACCGCGCTCCGCCGCAGCCTGCCGGTGGAGAGCCGGCGTCTGTCGATTTGGTTGGCCTGGAGCGGTGCTGCAGGGGTCGCCGCAGTAGGGCTCAGCGCGTGGTTTAGCCCGAGTCCGGGGCCGCCTCCTGCGGAGGTCGCGAGCATCGTCGGGGCGACCTACGAAGCCGGTCATTTTGCCGCCGACGCGGAGTGGGTGTATCCGTCGGAGGGCGGCGATCCAACGGCCACGGCGATCCGCAAGATCATCGACTTGGAGCACGTCTCGGGTCCGGGGATCGAGTTGGCGCGTGTCCAGGCGGACGTTTTGCGGGCGCGTTTTGCGGGGGATATCGCCGCCCTGGGCAACCATTATTGGGAGGACCCGCGGACTCGCCCCTTCGCCCGTGACTTCTACGCTCAAACCCTGATTTTTCAGCCGGATCACGAGCTGGCCCTGCGGCGGGGTCGTTTGACGGTCGGTCAAATCAATCAACTCCGGGCTCAAGCTGAGGTCAGCGGGTTTTCGATCCCGCAGATCAAGGCCGCCGCGCCCTTGCGCCGGCTCGCCAAGGTCGATGACGTCGACATCGATGACTTTCTCGCGGAGCTGACGTCCCTCTGCAGTGAGCTGCCTACGCCTGCACGTGCGTCCGAACCCGAACCCGAACCTGAGCTGAGCGAGCAGATCCCGGAGCCCGCAGCACAGCCGCTTCCGCGGATGCACGCGGGGCCGAGCGCCAAGTCGCTGGTCGAGAGCGCCGAGAAGGCCCGTGCAGCCGCCAATGATCTAGAGGCGGTGCGGCTTTACAGCCAGGCGTTATTGATCAACCCGCGAAGTGTCGAGGCGCTGATCGAACTCAGCGACATCGCCTTTGATCGGGGGGACTACAAAGAGGCCGCGGAACTGGCGGAGCGGGCGATCGCGATCTCGCCCAAGAACGCGGCCTACTACCGCCGGCTCGGGGATGCGTACTACAAGCTTCGGCGGTTAGCTTCGGCGCGCGAGGTCTTTGAGCGGGCCGTGGAACTGGGGGATGGCCGGGCGCAGCGGCGTCTCGACATGTTGGCGGAGGAGGGGCTGTGATCGGCTCGTGGGGTCGGTGTGCGGCTTTGGTGCCGGCCCTAGCGCTCGCTCTTGGGACGGGCACGGCAGCACGCGCGGGGCCTCTGGCACCGCGTACGGGGTCAGAGGCGCGCTTTTCCTTGGGTGCCCAAGTGGGTCCGGCAGAGCCGAGTCTTCGGGGGCCGAGGGTGGTGATCATCGTCCGTCGCGGTCAGGGGAATCCGCCCCCGCGATCGGCGGTCGCGGACTTACTCGCCAGCATTCAGGATGGTCTCGTCCGCAGCGGAGCCCGGATCACGGACGCCGCGTCGCTCGGCATCCAAGTGGCGGATTGCGCCGAGGAGGAGTGTATCGAGTCGCTTCGAGCGGCCTCCGCCAAGGTCGATTATGTCCTTTGGGCCAGCCTCTCGGCGAATGATCGCGAGTACACCGTAGAGCTCAACATCGAGGGCCTAGGCGATCCTTCGTCGAGCAATTCCTTCTCAAAACGATGCGCGCTCTGTGGGCTCACTGAGGCCTGTGAAATCGTTGAAGAGGGCGCTGCCGGCCTTCTTGGCCCCCTTAAGGTCGAGCTTGTGCCGCCTCCGGTACTGCTGCTCGAGAGCACGCCGAGCGGGGCACGGGTCGTGCTTGATGGTGAATTTGTCGGCCTCTCACCGGTCGAGCGAGTGCTGGCTCCTGGGCGGCATCGCCTCGGGATCACCGCTTCTGGCTATGTCGATGCGGTCGAAGCCATCGACGCGGCCGAGGGCGAACGCAGGATCGTCAAGGTGCTGCTTGCCGAGAGACCGTTGCCGCCGCCCTTGCCCCCGAAGCCCCGCCTAAACGGCTGGATTCCGCTCGGTATCGGTGTGCCGACGGTCATCGGTGGCATTGTTTTGGTAGCTCTGGATGAGCGGGCGTCGCTCGGCTGCGGACTGTCGAACAGCAGCTGTGAGGGACGCCTTGATACGAGTTGGGCGGCTGCGGGCACGCTGGTCACCGGCGCTGTGCTGACGACCCTGGGGGCGGTGTTGGTCCACCGGCTTCGGGAGTCGAAGCGGGCGAGGCGAATGCGGGCCGCCGAGGTGTCAAAGGCGACGGCAAAAGAGCCGACGAAGTCGAGAACGAAGACGACACCGTAGGTCGGATCTCTGCGAGCGGGCGCTGTTTTGGTGATTTCAGCGGGCAAGGCTGCACACACTGTGGACAAGGGCGGGGGTGCTCGGCATTCTCCCGCCCCCATGACCCGCGCCACATCAGACTTCGATCCCGCACCCCTGATCGCACGCGAGCTAGAGCTCCCGCAACGGGGTGTCGCGGCGGTGATTCGGTTGCTTTCGGAGGGCGCGACGGTCCCCTTTATCGCCCGCTATCGCAAGGAGATGACCGGCTCGCTCGATGAGGTCCAGATCCGTGCGATCGATGAGCGACGGGTCTATCTCAACGAGTTTGATGCTCGGCGGCGGAGCATTCTGGCGACCTTGGAGGAGGCGGGTTCGCTGACCCCTGAGCTGCGCGCGAAGATCCTCGCCTGTAGCACCAAGGCGGCGCTCGAAGATCTCTATCTGCCCTACAAGCCTAAGCGACGGACGCGGGCGACGATCGCCCGGGAGCGCGGACTTGGGCCCCTGGGCGAGCGCATCCTGGCCCAGCCCGAGGATGGCGATCCAGAGGTCGAAGCGCGGGCCTTTGTTCGCGAGGATCCCGAGATTCCAGACCTCGCGGTTCCGGATGTCGAGGCGGCGCTCGCAGGTGCCCGGGACATCGCCGCCGAGGTCGTCGTGGAGAACGCCGAGGTGCGCTCGTTTGTCCGCGAGACCTTTGTCAAGGATGGGGTCGTGCGCTCCAAGGTCGCCTTTGACAAGCGGGGGCAGACTTCAAAGTTCGAGGGGTATTACGACTACGAAGAGGCGATCGCGACGATCCCCTCGCATCGTTATCTGGCGGTCCGCCGCGGCGAGCAGGACGGCTATCTCAGGGTTCGGCTGGCGATCGATGCCGAGAGCGTGCTGCCGACGATCGCCGGGCTCGCCGGTGTGCAGCGACAGTGCCCCTTCGCAGAGCACCTGTTGACTGCCTGCGCCGACGGGTTGCGCCGGCTGTTGAGCCCGAGCATCGAGACCGAGATGCGGATCGAACTCAAGATGCGGGCCGACCGTCAGGCGGTCGAGGTCTTCGCCGCCAACCTTCGTTCGCTGCTATTGGCACCGCCGCTCGGCGCAGCTTCGGTGCTCGCGCTCGATCCGGGGCTGCGCACCGGCTCAAAATGCGCGTCGATCGACGCCACCGGCAAGGTCCTCGAGACGGCGACGATCTATCCGGGGCAGGGGCAACGTCGCGACGCAGAGGCCCGGAAGGAGCTGGCCGCGCTGATCCGAAGGCGACAGCCGCGAGCGCTGGCGGTCGGCAACGGTACCGGTGGTCGCGAGACCGAGAAATTCGCCCGTGAGGTGCTAGCGGAGATCGGCGAGCGCGAGGTTGTCGTGATCTCGGTGAACGAGGCAGGGGCGAGCGTCTATTCGGCCTCGCCCGGCGCGCGCGAGGAGATGCCCGATCTCGATGTCACCCTGCGGGGGGCGGTCTCGATCGGCCGGCGTCTCCAGGATCCGCTCGCCGAGCTGGTGAAGATCGAACCCAAGGCGATCGGCGTCGGCCAGTATCAACACGACGTCTACCAGCCGTTGCTCGTGCGCAAGCTCGATCAGGTGGTTGAGAGCTGCGTCAACCATGTCGGCGTCGACATCAATACCGCGAGCGCGCCGCTGCTGGCGAAGGTCGCTGGCATCGGTCCATCGGTCGCCAAGAGCATCGTCCGTCACCGCGATGGGGCCGGTGCATTTCGGTCGCGGGCGCAGCTCTTGGCAGTTTCGGGGTTGGGGCCGCGCACCTATGAGCAGTGCGCGGGATTTCTCAGGATCCACGATGGTGATCACCCTTTGGACGCCTCTGCGGTCCATCCTGAGCGTTACGTCCTGGTCGAGAAAATCGCCGCGGATCTGGGCGTTGGCATCTCGGAGCTGGTCGGTGACGAGCGTCTCCTGAGCAGCGTCAACATCGGCCTCTATGTTTGCGAAGCTGTCGGCGAGCCGACGCTTCGGGACATCCTGCACGAGCTCGGCAAGCCCGGACGAGACCCGCGCGAGAGCTTCGCGGCGCCGAGCTTTCGGGCCGATGTGAACAGCCTTGGGGATCTCGAGGAGGGCATGGTGCTCGCGGGCATCGTCACGAACGTCACGGCTTTCGGGGCGTTTGTCGACGTCGGAGTGCACCAGGACGGGCTTGTGCACATCTCGCAGCTCTCCGATCGTTTTGTTAAAGACCCGCATGAGATCGTCAAGGCCGGGCAGAGGCTTAAGGTCCGGGTGCTCAGCGTTGATCTCGACAGGCAGCGGATTGCCCTGAGTGCGCGTCTCTCAGAGGCCCCGCCGAGGCGAGCCGCCGCCAAGGATCGGCGTGGCGGTGTTGCCCCGAGAGCACCTCAGAGCGGCGGCAAAAAGAGCAGGAACGAGCAGCCTTCGGCGGCGGCACGAGGCGGACAGAGTTTCAGCAACAACCCCTTCGCGAAGTTGCTCAAATAGTTAGAGGTAGAGGTGGGTGAAGCGTCGAACCGTGATCGCTCGCGGATTCGTGGTAGCGTTCCCAACCGTGACGCCCGAGGCCGCCATACGCGCGTACTTCGCCAAAAGCGCTGTTCGCCGCCTTCGCGCGCTCCCTGACGGCAAGGGGGCACAGGTCCGCGAGCGTATGCCCGCGGGGCTCGACAGTCGACTGCGCAGGCTCAGCTCCAATGACTGGCTGCCGGTCGGTGAGATGATCGCCCTCTGCGACGCCATCGCCGAGGTGCTCGGTGAGCAAGCGGGTCGTGATCTGTGGACCGAACTCATCGGTGACACCTACGACAATGGTCTTCTGCGGCCGATGATGGCCGATGTTCGCGAGCGACTCGAGGGCAATGCAGCGGCGGATCAACTCCTCCGTTTGGCACCGCAGGCGTGGGCGATGGCCTCCCGGGGTTGCGGCGACCTGCGCTTTGGCGAGGGCGAGCAGAGCGTATGCCTGTGCAGCGGTGATCTCTTGCCCGAGCTCGTCCACAGCCCCGGCATGCACTGCCTCTTCTACGGCGCCTGCCAGTCGATTCTCGATCAGTTCCGCGTGCGTGCGGAGATCGTCGTGACCGCCTCCGAAGACGATCCTGAGACCGTTGTTTTCGCGATTCGTCGCCGGACCTAGTTGCCGAAGTTCGCCGCCGAAGTTCGCCGCCGAAGTTCGCCGCCGCGGTTCGCCGTCGACGAGCTGAATTGGTGTGCGCGTATTAGCACGTCGATTCAGCTTCCGGGTGTCGTAGCGGTCCAACACAGCGTTGAAGGGACCCTCCCGGGGTGCTGTTGGCGTGACGTGCGTTCGCCGCCGTGATAGTGTCCCCGGCACCAGGATTCCCGATGTTCAAGCGCTCTACCTTCGCATCGCTCGCCCTCAGTTTCGTGTTCTTTGGCGCTGTAGCCGTTAATAGCGGCTGCAAAAAAGACGATACCAATGTGCCCGCCGAGGACGAGGAGTTGGCTGCGAGCCCGAACGCGGGCGGCGGCAGCGGCAGCAGCGACGACGCCGACGACAGCGACTCGTTTTACGACGACGACGGCAGCGATTTCGACGGCGTCAGCGACGAGGATCCCGACACCGCGGCCGCGGCCGAGAAGCTCAAGAAGCAGGAGCCCAAGGAGGTCTGCAAGGGCCGCAAGAAGAAGCGGGTCTGCAAGATGGTCGACCCCGCTCCAGAGATCTCAGCCCAGATCGGCGTTAACGCGATCACCAAGAATTACAGCTGGGGCATGACCCCAGATCAGGTGATCACGCAGCTGAGCAAAAAGGTCGAGGCTGAGTACGACAAGAAGCAAAAGAAGGCCAAGGATGCGATGGCTCAGGATCGCAACCGCGAGTGGCGCAAGACCAGGTCGAGGATCTGCGTCGGGGTAAGGTCAA
>CAYYUP010000137.1:0-11229 GCA_964474905.1 uncultured Nannocystis sp.
CCGTATTGCCCGAACTCTCGCGGGCGGCCTGAGCATGCACCAATGCGCGCTGGGGTCGACCCAGGGCGCGCAATGCCTGGGCGGCGATGGTATGGGCCTCGGCGCGAGGGGCTTCATCGTCCTCGGGTGCGTACACCTCGAGCGCTTCCTCGGCGTAGGCGAGCGCTTCGGTTGGCTCACCGACAGCATTGTTGAACTTGGCAAACGCGAGAAGCAGACCTGCGTGGTCGTACTCCATCTTGCTCTTGGTCTCTGGCAGGAGTGCGAGTCCCTTGAGGTACCAAGCGCGCGCCGCCTCGATTTTGCCGTCCGCAAAGCTCACTTCAGCCAACACCCTGAGCAGGCCCGCCACGAGCACCGGGCGCGGAGGATCTAACGCTCGCGCGAGCCCTAGGCCTTTCTCCGCGACCTGCAGCGCTTCCTCCAAGCGCTCCGCGCCTAAGAGCGCGTAGGTGAGGTTTAGCCGAGTCCCGACAACGCTCAGGTCCTCTGGGCCGTACACACGCTCGTAGATCTCGAGCGCGTGCCGTAGATGCTTAATGGCGGCCTCGTACTCGCCCTGCCCCTCGAGCACTGCGCCCAGGTTTCCGAGCGAACTCGCAGTCATACTCGAGAAATCACCGTAGAGTTCGTAGCGAATGACGAGCGCACGCTCGAGCATCACGCGAGCCTCGTCGTGGCGTCCAAGCCCCTCCAGGAGGGAGCCGATGTTGTTCAAGGTCGAGGCGACGTACTTGCCCTTGGGGCCGAGCAAACGCTCAAATTGCCCGAGCGCACGCTTGCTCAGTTTGAGCGCGCGCTCGGCCTGCCCGAGCTGAGGAAGGACCGTCGCCCGCATATAGGACAGCAGCGCGAGCGCATGCTCATCGCCCGCGCGCTCGATCAAAGATTCAGCGTGGCGCGCCCACTCAAGCCCGCGCTCCGGGGCACGCATCTTGTACCCGTGGTGGTAGATCAGGTCGAGCGCGACCTCGATCGCCAGCTCGTCGTGTCCCATGCCCAAGGCTGCGTAATAGGCATCCTCCATGTGCGTGACGGCCTGTCGATAGTCGCCGCGAGCAGCAACCAGACGGGCTCGCAAATAGGTCGTCTCGACGGTCAAGGGCGGAAACTCAACGCGTTCCGCGAGCTCCTGCGCGAGCTCGAGTTCGGCTTCACCTTCGTCAAAACGCGTCGCCGACATCGCCGCCTTCACGCGCGCGAGGCCGGTGCGAGCCTCGACAACACGCCGCGCATCGACGGGATCGGAGGGTCCCGGGAGCCGCATCTCGAGGTAGCGAAGATCGCCGCAGCGTTCGACCGGCGGAAGATCGACCAACAGCGCCGTTGCGCGGCCGAGTTCGTCGCGTGTCATCGTCTCCAGCACGCCCACTCTCGCGTCGAGTGCAGCCACCCGGGTCGCCAGGCAGCGCAGCCGCTTGTCGTGCAGACCTGGGGAGACGAGCAGGCGCTGGCGCGTGTCCAGGCACGCATTCTCAAAGCCGGCGCGCAACGTATCCGCGTAACTCTCGATGCGCGCGAGCAACTGCGTCCGCGTCGACCCAAACGAGGGACCCCCGACCCGCGTGAGTGCTGCGTCGAGCCGGGCGCGGCGCTTGGGGTGCCAGATGTGATCCACACGCGCACCGGTTTCGACGCACACCTGGGCCGGCGACTCCTGGCGCGAGGCGTACCAGGTGCCCGCAACCAAGCTGCCCGTAAGGACAACTGCGAGTGAGCCAAGCACGACGTTTCGGCGTCGCCGCTGCACGCCCGTCAACGCTTTGAGGAGCGCCCCGACGCTCGGCCAGCGCTGCTCGGGCGAGGCCGCGAGTCCACGCCGCAGCACCCGGCGGATCGCCGGTGGAACGCCCCGACGTGGGCCAACGCTGATCCGACCGTGAACGATCGCCTCGGCCAATGCCTCGCGATTTGACCCGACAAAAGGTCGCGCACCGTAGAGCGCCTCCCACATCGCCACGCACAGCGCGAACTGATCGGTCCGCGCATCGCCGGCCATGCCTAGATGCTGCTCGGGCGCCATGTAGGCCGGCGTCCCCATGATCGCACCGGTGCGCGTGAGCGTGCGGAGGCCCCCCTCGTCGGCCTCCGTGGTCGGAGCCCGCGAAATCGCCAAGGCACCCGCGTCCGCCTCCGTATCCGCAATCTCGCCCTCCGTGTTGGCGATGATCCGCGCGAGGCCAAAGTCGACGACCCGCGGCACGCCCCGTTCGTCGACCAGCACGTTGTCGGGCTTAAAATCTCGATGCACGAGCCCGGCCTCGTGGGCGGCGATCAAACCGCGACCTGCCCCCGCGTACATCTCGACGATCTCCAGCCATCGGCGACGATGCGCCCCCGTCCAAACACGCAACGTCTGCCCCGCGATCCGCTCCATCGCGATGTAGAGCTGCCCCTGCGCCTCGCCTACATCGTGCACAGCGACCACATTCGGGTGCGCTAGCCTGGCAAGCGTTCGCGCCTCACGATGCAGCCGCGCCCGCGCGAGTGCGTCGTGGTGACCCGGTGAAAGCACCTTCAGCGCGACCCCGCGATCGAGTTTGGGATCGGTCGCAGCGTACACAACACCCATGCCACCGCGCCCGAGCACCCCGTGAATCTCGTAGCGACCGAGGTACTGCGGGACAACGAGTTCCTCGGTCACCTCGACGTCGAGCGCAGTCGGGGTCCCCAGCTGCGTCGAGAGCATCACCGGGGCACTTGGGTGGGCCTTCCGTGCATCCATCACGTAAACACCTTACTCTGAGGATCCTGCAAACACAGCAGCCGCGCTCGCGACCCCGAAGGCTCGCAAAGCGCGACCGCTTGGCGCTCTCAGCAAAAGATTCCGACGCAGTACACCTTTTTAATGGCGTTCTTCGCCGAGTTTGCGAGGCTCGAGAGCGTGCCGATGGTGGTGTTGAGGCCCTGGTTTATCTGGTTGATGTAGGCGCCGGCCTGCGGAACCGGATCCCAGTCCGAGATGTACTCAAAGCCAGCTTGACCGAGGCTCACCGAGTCCGCCAGATCGACAGAGTACTGGACTGAAAACGCACCCGCGAGTTCGACATCTGCGCTCAGTACACCGTTGTTAAAGCTCGCGTTCCCGCCCCCTAGCGGGCCCGCGTAGACGCCCACACCGATGTAAATATTGTTACTGCTGAGCGCGAACGACTTGGACAAATAGCCAAACTTGACCTCGCCGCAGACCATCTCGCGCGAGACCGAAGCGCAGCCCGAGACGCTCGGCCCGCGGATGTTGAAGGTCTTTCCGAACACCTTGACATCCTGCGCGACCACCCCGATCGCACAGGACTCCTGCCCGCCCGCATAGTTGCAGCCGCCGTACACCGAAGCCACGTTGAAGAGCTCGTGGCCGTTGTGCACCTCAACGCAGATGAGCAGCCCCAAATCCCGGCTCTGGGACTTTTCGAGGGCATTTGGATACACGATCGTGCACTGACCGGGCTCGAGTTCGGCGGATGAGACAAAGTCGAATCCCTCAGCGGCAAAGCGGGCAATGACCTGCTCCGGCGTGTAGCGTGTCGCGTCTCCGGCCGCCCCGACAAGGCTCGGATCGAGCACCGTCTCCCCTCCCCAGACATCAAAGTTGGTCGTCACCGACGACAGAGTCCGGTACATCGTCGCCACTTCGGCGCGGCCGTCGACATCAAAGTCACCAGCCACAACCTTCATGGAGCGCGAGTAGCCGAGTTCGGTCTCGTCCCCGTGAATCGGCAACGCCTCAAAACGATCGCCGCTCGCACGCAACAGAATCATGCCGATCTTGCCGTCGTGGTTCGGCGCGATGAGCATCAGGTCGTCTCGGTCGTCTTTGTTGAAGTCACCAGAGACCAACTGGTTTTGGGTATCTACAAGTGTCGCCTTGGTCGCCCAACGCTCCGTACCGAAGCTAGAGCCCGTCGAGCGCAGGACGTCGATGCTGTAATAATCGACGGTCATGTACGTCGAGCCGCCGCCGTTGATACTGACCGTACCGGCAAAGAGCGCCCCTTCGCCTTCGTTGGGATCGCTAAAGATCCGAGCGAGGTCGTCATTGCCGTCGCCGTCGTAGTCGCCCGCGATGTAGCGCGCGCCCGCGACGTACGCCGGGGCATCGACGCCCATCCAGTAGGTAAACGGCTCAAAGCCGGAACCCGTCGAGCGGTAGACATCGACGACGATCTTGCCCTGGTTCTCCCAGATCTTGGCGACATCGGTGAGCCCGTCGCCGTCGAAATCTCCGGCCGCGAACTCCTGAGAGTCCCAATGCCCGCCGGACTGCGTGACCCACGGTATCCAGGTGAAGCCCGCATCGCCGCCCAGGTAGACGCCCATGGAGGTTTGCCCGCCATCGTTCCAGATCTTGATGATGTCGTCGTGCCCGTCGCCGTTGAAGTCGCCGCTGGCGAAGTCCTGACTCACCGCGTGCGCGCCCCCGGTTTGCGTGATCCATCGCTTATGATCAAACCCCGCACCTGTGTTGAGATGCACGTCGATGCTAGTGAGGCCCCAGTCGGTAAACACGCGCGCGATATCGGGCATTCCATCCCCATCAAAGTCGCCTTTGTAGTAGCGCTGCGTATCCCAAAATCCACCTTGCTCGGTGGCCCAGCGCACGGGCTCGGCGTCGTAGTCGATCATCGCCTCGGCCCCGATCACGCTCAACTGCAGGCCGTGAGCCGCCCTGTACGCGATCGCAAACTCGGTCTTGCCATCGCCGTCGAAGTCCCCCATCACCATGAAGTCTATCGACGATGAGGTCCAGATGGGCGAATTGTAGGTAAAGCCCCCGCCAGTGCCGCGCAAAACCTCGGCCCGCGGCTCCCAGTCGCTGTACATTACGAGATCGGCAACGCCGTCGCCGTCGAAGTCGCCCGCACCGAGATTGTGCTGACTGTACGGCCCGATCGACGATCCCCAATTTTCGTACAGGAAGGCGCCGCTCTGGCTGAGGTACACGTTTACCTCGGTTCCGCTGTTCCCATCTGAGGCGACGGCGATGTCGGTCGCGCCGTCGCCATTTAGGTCACTCGCGGTCCACGCTAGGTTCGGGTGATTGGGACCCACCTGAGTCAGCCAGCGCACGGCGGTGAAGCCCGTGCCGTCCGACTCGAGCACGTCGATGGAGGTCTTGTACCCCTCATTGAGGATAGCGGCGACCTCCCACAGCCCATCCGCATTAAAGTCGCCCGCGACGAACTGCGTCTTTGCCGAGTAGGCGCCAACCTTAGTGGCCCAACGCTCAAACACGAAGGTCGAGCCCGTGGACAGCAGCACGTCGTAGGTATTTAGGCCCCCGTCGTCGAAGATCCGCACAATATCGTCGCGCCCATCGCCGTTGACGTCTGCAACGACAAATCGCTGACTCGGCCAGTAGTGTCCAACGTCGACATCGGCCCAGCGCGAGGCGCTGAACTGCCCCTCAGCCGCGCGGAAAACGTCGACCGAGGTCTCCGCATTAAAGCCGTGCAGACGGGCGATGTCGTCGCGCCCATCGCCGTCAAAGTCGCCACTGACGACCTGATAGTTATTGTTGTTGTCGGCGGGCTGGTCATCAAACATCGTGCCCCACCAGCGCGGCGTCGAGTCGGTCTCCAGATCCTCGACAGCTGCCTGTGCAGTGGTCGCAAAGGACACGCCCGCGATCGCCATCAATGTCGCGACACCCAGCCTTCTCGACCTGCGTCCTATCCTAGTGCGAGAGAATTTTCCGTACTTGTGCATGCGAACTCCTGCTTTCTTGCGAGGCTCGTCAACTCCCCAACCCGGCGACGACCCGCGACCTCCAAGAGCATGTCGAGCCGACCCCGCGAGGGGTATGTCGCCAATATTTCACGGCGGGCGCGCGACCTCGCGTTGACAGCAAAACCGGGGCCGCGTTACCGTCGAGCGCATGCCGGCATCGAAGTGGCGGCTCGAATTTACGGCCGGAAGCCAACTCCGTTTGCGCCGTGGCGTGACGCTCGTCGGTCGCGATCCAACGTGCGATATCGTGCTTCACAACTCAAAGGTGAGCCGTCGCCAACTCCTGATCCACGCTCGCCGAGACGCTGTCGAGCTGGTCAAGCTCGGGCGTCAGACGGTCTGCTGCGACGCGCTCACGCTCGCCGAGGCTGCGGTCGTCGTTGGCGATGGCGCCCGCATCAGCATCGGCGGCACCCACTTCGCGGAGCTCTGCGCCCTTTCCAAAGCCGACGATCCGCCGCGCTGGCTGGCACGGGTCGATCGCAGCCCCGCGCTCACACTCCCGCGCGAGGGTTTCGTCGTCGGCGGTGGCGCGACCGATGAGCTGCGCATTGAAGGCTGGCCGCCGGCGGCACTGCGCCTGCACCCGATCGATGCCGGAGTCATTGTCGAGCGCAGCCCGGAGGTCCACGACCTACTGCACACAGACGAACGCTCTCGCTTCGACGGCGACGGCTTCGCGCGGGTCGATCCAGAGCGACCACTGCGGATCATGAAACGCGTGCTGAGCGTGCTCCTAGTCTCCGCCACCGCGACCACGCGCACGTGCACCAACACCGTACTCGGCAATACCAAGACCCTCGTGCGACTCGAGTCGTTTGGCCGCGGCGGTGTCATCACAGTCGAGCGCGGGGACGAAGTCAGCAGCGCCTACCTCTCACGCCTGCGTTTTTCACTTGTGCACGCCCTAATCCGTCCCCGAGCATCGGCCACCGCAGGCGGCTACGTCGATCTCGAGACGATGTCCGCCGAGATTTGGCCCAATGACGCGTTCAAGACCGAATACGACTTCAATGTGTTACTCCACCGCGTGCGCCAGGATTTGATTCGCGCCGGGCTAGGCGCTGACGAATTCATCGAACGCGCACGCGGCTCTGGACGTCTGCGCTCGCCCATCGCCGCAAACGCAACAGTGATCCTCGCCGACCTTTAGCAAGGCCACACCCCTCAGACGCAGCTCTGGCTTCGCCGGGCCATGACTCTTGCCACATGGCCTCGAGCATCTGCGGGCGGCCTACGAATCTACAAATCTTAGGGCAACTTGCTCTTTTTCTTGCGCGGGCCCTTTTTCTTGGTCGCGTAAGAACCCTTGGCTTTGGAGTAGGCCTTTGATTTGGAGCGTTTTTGGAAGATCTTGCTCTCGGCCTGCGAGGTTTCGGCCCTATCGACGCCGCTGCGAGCCTCCTCGAGGTCGGCGATCTGGCCGGCGACCTGGGCCGCGAGTTCTTCGTTGGGCGCCTTTTTCCGCAGGATCTCGAGACGGGCGATGTCTTTTTGGAGAACGTCGCGGGCCGAATCGTAGTTGCCCAAGGCGACAGCACGGCTCGCGGCCTCGAGCTTGGCCGCGCTCTCGACCTCGGCAACCCGGACGGTGACCTCGGTATTCTCGGCGGCGAGCACCTCGGTCTCGTCCGCACTGAGGCCGATCGTCAGCGCGAGTTCGGCGTGGCTGCGCTCGCCCTTGTGGGTGAGATCCGAGAAGTCGATGGCGAGAACCCCGAGAGCCATCGACTCGCCGCTCGCCTTGGGTAGGTCGAGACGGATGATGATGTCGCGGGTCTGGCCGGCACCTAGCGAGCCTATCCGAGCCCGCGAGAGCGCCCCCTCGACGGTCGTCGGGTAGCCGAAAATGGTATCGACCTTGACGCCTTCGGCGAGGCGGAGTTCGAGGGTCATGCCCGTGGCTACGGTCGCGACCAGACCCGCCATTTCATCGGCGAGCACCCGCGGGATCGACTGTGAGTCCTGAATAAAGTGGTAACGCCCGCCGCCCTGGTCGGCGAGTCGGGTCATCAGGTCTTCGTTGTAATCCAGGCCGACGCCGAGGGTCGAGACCGAGACCCCTTTGCCAAAGCCATCGGCCGCGCGCACACCGAGCACATCAGGGCTCGACTCGCCGATATTCGCCTGGCCGTCGGAGAGGAGGAGGACGTGGGCGAGCACCTCCTCCGGGCGTTTTGCGGTCTCGAGGAGTTCGAGCCCTCGGATCATCGCCGGGCCGAGGGCAGTGCCGCCAGTCGCTTCGATCGGCAGGAGCTTCTGGCGGATCGTCCCGAGCCCCGCGGGGTCGGCGAGAAGGCGCTCTACGTGGACCGTGACGTCACTGGAGTAGGAGATCAGGGAGATTCGGTCGCCGCTCTCGAGCTCCTTGAGCAGGTCGAGCGCGGCCTGCTTGACCGCGAGAATCTTGTCGCCACTCATGCTTCCCGAGCTGTCGAGGATCACCGCGATGTCGAGCGGTGGTCGCGGTGCCTGACCGCGCTCGTCACCGCGAAGGCGAACGAGGAGGTCGAGCTTGCCCGGAAGGGCACCGCTGTGCACAACTGGAAAATTTGGCAGGACCGAGACCGAAACCGGTCCCGCGCTCGTCCCTAGGGGCGACTCTTCGCGAGCTGCCGGCGTCTTCTCAGGGTCCGCGTCAGCCTTGGCTCTGTCGTCGCTGGGTCGGTTGCGCGAAGTGCAGGCGACAAAAGCAAGCGCCAAGAGGGAGAGGACACGGGTGAGCGAGCGCGGGATGATCGGTGAGGTAGAAATGCGGTGCATATGTGCTCCAAGCGGTGTTGAGATGTCCCTCGCGCCCTTAACGCGCGGGCATCAAGGTCGATCTCTCGACCTCTGCGAGGGACCAGCAGATGTCAAGTGCTCTTCGGGCCAGTCTACTACCGTGATTCGCAGCGGATCTTTCTTGGACTCGCCGCAATCGACTGAATCCACGGGATATGTCCAAGCAACTATGTTGCCCGCGGAGCCGCGAAGTCTCCTCGCGATCCCCCACGACCCGGTCCGGTCCGGCCCGCCGTCCGCGGTCTGAACCAAGCCGACGAGCCTGCCGCAAAGGCCAGACCGATCACCTGACCAAAACCCGACGGGCGCCGGCGATCCCCTTATTGTTGGATCGATTCTGGATCGATTTCTGGATCGACCCCTCAAAAACCCGAGATCTCCCCGAGTTCGTCCTCGTAGAGGCGCTTGTAGTCCATATGTACGAGGTCGGAGAGCATCAAAAACAGCTATTTATGGTCCTCGAATACGTAAAGGGAGCCAACCTTCGCCAATGGCGGGAGCAGGAGGATCGTTCGTGGAGGCAGATCGTCGACGTCATCATCGAGGTCGGACGCGGTCTGCGAGCGGCGCACGCGATCGGTTTGGTGCACCGCGACGTCAAGCCCGACAACATCTTGGTGGGCAGCGATGGCCGGGCCCGAATCGCCGACTTTGGCCTCGTTCGAGCCGTCGACGACCCGCAGCCTGAGACCGATCTGAGTTCCTCCAGCCGACGACACACCACGGACGAAGAAGCGACCCAGGCAGAGAGCCTCCGATCAAGTTCGCACGACACGCGTTCGGGGAGCGAACGCGCCTGGGGCACGCCGCTGCTCACCCAGGCCGGCCGCGCGATCGGAACTCCCGCCTACATGGCACCAGAGCAGCACGAAGGTCGCGAGGTCGATGCCCGCACCGATCAATTTGGCCTCTGCGCCTCGCTCTATGAGGCTCTCTACGGGGTACGGCCCTTTGACGGCACCGACGTCAAGAGCATCCGCGAGCAGGCGATACGCGGCGCGATTCGACCACCACCGGTGAACAGCGGCGTGCCGCGGTGGATCGAGCGCGCCCTTCTCCGCGGCCTCGCACCGGCTCCCGAAGATCGCTGGCCCACCCTCGACGCTCTACTCGACACACTCAGCCGTAACCCCTCCAGGCGATGGTGGTGGATCGGCTCGATCGCCCTCGGCCTAAGCCTGCTCGCCGGTGCCTCCTATGGCCTCGCCAGCCACCGAGCAGAGTTCGCCAATCGCTGCTCCGGCGCCTCCACACAACTCGCAGATGTCTGGGGTGAGAGCCCTCGAGAGACTCTCGCGGCGGCTTTTAAAGCGACCAATGACCCGCTCGCCACCGCAACACTGCCGCGCATCGAACGTCTCCTCGATGCCTACGCGCAGGATTGGATCGACCGCCACACCCAGAGCTGTGAGGCCCACCAACGGGGCGAGACCTCGCCGATGCTTCTCGACCGAACAATGGCCTGTCTGCACCAGCGCAAGGGCGAACTCGCAGCCCTCGTCGACGTCCTTGTCGAAGCCGCACCGGGCACGATCGAGAACGCCGTACTCGCGGCCCACAACCTGCCCAGCCTCGCCGCCTGCACCGATAGCGAAGCACTCCTAGCCGCGCTTCCCCTGCCCGATGACGCCGATGCAAAGCGAGAGGTCGAAGCGCTCCGCGGCGATCTGGGCCGAGCTCTCGCTCTCGAGGGTGCAGGCCGTTACGACGAGGGCTTGGAGCTTGTCTCCGCCATCGAAGCACGGGTCAAAAGCGTCCACTACCTGCCGCTCACCGCTGAATTTAGGCTCCGCGAGGGCAGCCTGCACATGTGGCTGAGCAATTACTCCGAGGCTGAGCCCCTCCTCGCGAAGGCCTTTGCAGCGGGCATCGAGGCGAGAGTCGATCGCATCGCCATCGAGGCGCTCGCGAAGTCGGTGTTCACCGTCGGCTATGGGCTCGGAAGAATCGCCGAGATCGAGGCTCTGCATGTCATCGGGCTCTCCTTGACCAAACGGATCGAGCACAGCGACGAGCTTAAGGCTCTGCTACTCCACAATTACGCCGCGACAAAGTCCTACTCAATGGAGCTTGAGATGACAATCTCCCTCTACCGCGAGGCGATCAACCTCTGGCGTCAGTCTGGGGGCGAAGAGCACCCGCAAATTTCGTTTGCGCTATTTAATATTTTTACTAGTTATCTAGATATAAGATTATGTGAAGAAGCCGAAGAAAGCATCAAAGAAGCCCTCCGCACGGCATCAGGATCGCTGGGCAGCGATCACCCAATGACAAAATATATGACTATAAGTGAATGCGCCGTTCTTTCCTGTCGCGGTGAACGAGAGGAGGCCACAAAATGCTACCGAGAGAAGGCTGGCCTCCCCTCACAGAACTCCTCCCTCCTACTCTACGAACACTTTCTTGTCGCCGCCAGTCTTATCCTCGATACAGGTGATCTGGAGTCAGCTCGGGCCGAACTTACTCACCTTAACTCTCTCCTTGCCGCCGATGATTCACTTTACCGCGCCTGGCTCGAAAGTAGCCTCGGCTGGCTCAACCTGGCCGAAGGCAACATCACCCCCGCAGCGGGTCATTTTCAGCAAAGCTCGATGGTCTACAAGCGCCTCGGTGTCACCCGTTCTCTGCAAATCGACACCCAGGCAGGCCTCACCGAGATCGAACTCTCCCGCGACCAACTCGGTCCTGCACGTGACCAACTCGTGGCCGACCTCGCGG
>CAYYUP010000138.1:0-7845 GCA_964474905.1 uncultured Nannocystis sp.
GTCGGTGGCCGTGCCGTCGGAATCCGTGGCGGAGGCTGAACTGTCGGTGGCCGTGCCGCTGGAGTTCGAGGCGGAGGCCGTCGCAGTCGATGCGCTCGTCGCAGTTGCGGTGGTTGCTGGGTCGGTATCAGAGGCAGAGTTAGAGGTGGCGTCCGAGTTGCTCGCGGAGTTCGAGGCGCTTTCGGAGTTGGAGGCGCTCGCATGATCGTCGCCGTGACAGGCGGTCAAGCCGAGGGCGAGCGGCAGGGCGGCGAGGGCATGGGTCAGGCGAAGAACACGGCTCATGGGGGCGCACGCTAGCGAGGTGCGGAGTCGCGCGCAAGCCCTGACCGCGCAATGGCAGCGCTGGCGATCGTGATCGTGACCACGGATGACCCGTTAGAGGCCTTTGGCGTTGCCTTGGCCGGGCAAAAAAATTGTCTCGATCGAGCCGCAGGCTGCCGACGAGGCTCAGCGCCAGCGGGCGAGCAAGAACCCGATCAGCGCAGCCCCGTAGAAAAACGCCGAGAGGTAGGGCAGGCCGATGCTGACAAAGCCAGGCAGCTCGAGTGAGAGCGCGTAGGTCCCGCAGACCATGCAGGTGATGGAGATCGCGGTGCGGAGGGCCCGTCGTTGGCGGAGCCTTGCTGAGTCCTCCTGCAGGCGGAGGGTGCCGGGCGCGATGCCGACGGCGATCTTGCCCTCTTGGATGTCGCTAAGGACAGCAGGAAGCTGCTGCGGCAACGAGCGGAGCACCCGCGAGAGCATATGAAAATCGGCGAGTGCGGTCTGCTTGAGCCGATCCGGGGAGTAGCGCTCGGCGACCATCTGCTCGATAAAGGGTCGCGCTAGCTCGATCGGATCGACGTCGGGCGCGATCGACTTGGCCAGGCCTTCGGTGGTGACGATCGCCTTAAAGACCATCGTGAAGTCGGTCGGCATGCGCACCTTGTGGCGGGTGGCGCCCTTGACCAGCTCGCCAAAGAGTTCGCCGATCTGGATCTGGGAGAGCGGGACGCCGACCAGGTGGCGCTCGGCGACGTCGATCACATCGTCTTCGAAGGCCTGGTAGTCGACGCGGCCCCGGTGGATCGCCAGGGCGAAGAAGGTTCGCGCCACCGCCGGCAAATCCTCGTTGAGGATCGACCAGAGGATGTCGATCAGCTTGTCTTTCATCGCCGGCGACAGGCGACCGACCATGCCGCAGTCGATGATCGCCAAGGTCAGGTCGTCCTGGACGAAGACGTTGCCCGGGTGCAGGTCGCCGTGGAAAAATCCGTCGACGAAGAGCATCTTGTAAGAGGCGTTGAAGTAGGTCTCGACCAGCGGGCTGGTATCGTTGCCGGCCTCCAGGAGTTCCGAGAACTTGCGCCCGTGCAGGCACTCCATGCAGAGCACCTCGGTAGTGGTCAGGTCGTCGTAGACCAGCGGCAGGCGGACCCGGGGCTCGTCCGCGAAGTTCCTGCGGAAGCGCTCGATGTTGCGGGCCTCGTTGATGAAGTCGAGTTCTTGGGCAAGGGTTTTGGCAAACCCCGAGACGACCCCGCGCAGGTCCATGGTTTCGGCCTCATCAAAGGCCTCCTCCATGTAACCGGCGATCGCGAGCATGATGTTGAGGTCGCTCTGGATCGTCCGCCGTACGCCCGGGCGCTGGACTTTGAGCACGACCTCCTCGCCGCTTTTGAGGGTGGCCTTGTGGACCTGGGCGATGCTGGCGGAGGCGAGTGGGCTTTCGTCGAGTTCGGCGAAGAGGTCGCGGTAATCGGGGCCCAAATTTTGTCGGAGCAGGGCGTCGATCGCCGAAAACTCGACCGCTGTGACCCGATCTTGGAGGACCGTGAGTTGCTCGATGACGGGCTCGGGTAGCAGGTCAGGGCGTGTCGACAGGATCTGGCCGAGCTTGACGAAGGTCGGGCCCAGGGTGGTGAGAGCCGCGACCAGTCGCTTGCCGGTGTCTTCGCTGCCAGCGGCTCGGCGAGTGAGGTCGGCGCCCTCGTACTCGAACTCGATCTGGAGTTCTCGGCGGACCTTGAGCTGACCGATGAACCAGCCGAAGCCGTGCTTGACAAAGACCGCAGCGATCTCGCGGAAGCGCGCGACATCCTTGGCCCCGGTCACCAATGCCCGGGACGAGCTGACGATCGTGCGGAGCACCGACACGCGCCGGAGTATACGGGATGCGTTGGTGATCGATCATCCGGGTGTTGCCCGCCTTGCTTCGCGCGGGCTTGGGCTGCTATCCAGCGGCGGAGAAGAGGCAACCTTGGCGGATCTCGAGCAAGCGCTCCTGCGGCGGATCTCACGGGCGAATCGTCGATTTCAGATGATCGAGGCGGACGATCGGGTGATGGTCGCGATCTCCGGCGGCAAGGATTCGTGGGCGTTGCTCCACCTGCTCCGTCTCTACCGTCGGCGTCTGCCCTTCGACTTTTCGATCGTCGCCGTCAATCTAGACCAGGGGCAACCGGGCTTTCCGGCCTTTGTGCTGCGCGACTATCTCGAGGCTGAGGGCTACGATTACCGGATCGTTGAGCGCGACACCTACTCGGTGGTCAAGCGCGAGGTGCCGGAGGGCAAGGCGTATTGCTCGCTGTGTTCGCGCTTGCGTCGGGGCATCCTCTACAACACAGCGGTCGAGCTCGGCGCGACGAAGATCGCCCTCGGTCATCATCGCGACGACCTGATCGAGACGCTGCTGCTCAACCAATTTTTTGCTGGTCAGCTCAAATCAATGGCGCCGAAGCTGCGCTCCGATGACGGGCGCAATACGATCGTGCGGCCTCTAGCTCTCTGCGCAGAGGCGGATATCGCAGCTTATGCTGGAAAAATAGGGTTCCCGATCATTCCCTGCGATCTCTGCGGCTCCCAAGAAAACCTCCGGCGCAAGCAGGTGAAGGCGCTGCTTGCCGACCTCGAGCGCACGATGCCCGGGATCCGCGAGAGCCTCCTGGCTGCGACCGGCAACCTGAAGCTCTCTCATCTCCTTGACGGTCGTTTTTTGCCGGGTCCAAACGCGGGGCAAGGTCCGGATCAGGCCGCGGATCGAATCGCAGATCGGGTTGCGGATGACGATGCCGAGCAGGCCGCGAGCAAGGCTGCGAAGCAGGCCGCAGATGCAGGCTTAGTCCCCGCCTCGTCGCTCGCTCGTCAGCTGCGTTCGCAGTAGATAAAGGCGCCGTTCTTCTTCGCCCTGGGCTTGGTGGTCGCCATTGCTCATGTGTCGCGGTTCGGCGCTCGGCGATCGCCGAGTACAGGGAATCTTTTTCGGGCGTCGGCGACTCGTTGGGGGTCGAGTTCGGCGAAGAGCACGGTCGGATCGCCGGCTGCGCTGACGAGCGTTTCGCCCCAAGGATCGATTACCGCGGAGTCTCCGCAGTACTCAACGCCATCGCCCAGGCCGACACGATTGAGGCCGACGACGTAGGCTTGATTCTCGATCGCGCGGGCTCGGAGCAGAGTGCTCCAGTGCATGCGTCGGCGCTTTGGCCAGTTGGCGACGACGATGTAGGCGTCCACTTCGGGGGCGAGGGCCCAAAACTCATCGGCAAAGCGCAGGTCGTAGCAGACAAAAAAAGCGATCCGGAGGCCGTCGATCGTCAGTCGCAGATGCTCGTGGCCGGCCGCGTAGTGGAGGTGCTCGCCGGCAAACGTGAAGGGATGGATTTTGTGGTACCGATGACGCTCGCCGTCGGGACCGGCGATCACCAGGGTATTGTGCGGCTGCTTGGTGACGCTGCGCTCGGGGATCGAGCCGCAGATCCACAGCCCGTGAGCCCGGGCTTCACCAGCAAGAAATTCTGCAGAGGGGCCGTCCAAGGGCTCCGTGATCCGCGAGGTATCCATCGAGAAGCCGCAGGCGAACATCTCTGGCAGGACCACCATGCGTGCACCCGAGGCCGCTGCGGCGGCGATCTGCGGGCGCAGCTGGGTGTAGTTGGCCTCGGGATCCTCCCAGATAATATTGGACTGGATAGCGGCGATCTTCATGGCGATGTGTGGCGTGTGGCGGGGCGCAACTGTTCGAGGCGTTTAAGGGCGCTGTCCAGGAGTGCGTCGGACTTGCAAAAAGCCCAGCGGACCAGGTGGCGGCCCTCATGGCGGCCTTCGTAAAAGACTGAAGGTGGGATCGCAGCGACCCCGACCGCGGCCGGCAGCATGAGGCAGAACTCGACGTCATCGTCGTAGCCGAGCGGGCGGATGTCGGTGAGCGCGAAGTAGGTACCGGCGGGCACGAGCACCTCAAAACCGGCGCGCTCTAGGCCTGCGCAGAGGCGATCGCGTCGTCGCTTGTAGCCGCTGACCAGCTCGCTGTAAAAATCGTCGCCGAGCCCTAGGGCATGGGCGATGGCGTGTTGAAAGGGATTTGCAGTGCAGAAGGTGATGAACTGATGGGCGCAGCGGATCGCCGCCGAGATCGCTGGGGGCGCGCAGGTCCAGCCGACTTTCCAACCGGTAAACGAGAAGGTTTTGCCCGACGATGAGATTTGGATGGTTCGCTCGCGCATGCCCGGCAGCTTGGCCAGCGGCGTGTGCTCGCCCTCGTAGACCAGATGTTCGTAGACCTCGTCGGTGATCACTAGGAGGTCGCGCTCGCGGCAGAGTTTTGCGATGTGCTCGAGCTCGGCCTGCGAGAAGACCTTGCCGCTGGGATTGTGGGGGCTGTTAAGGAGGATCGCTCGGGTCTTTGGGCTGATCGCGGCCTCGAGATCTGCGGGCTCGTAGGAAAAGCTCGGAGGGCGCAAGGTGACCATTCGTGCGGTGGCGCCGGCCATCGCGATGCTCGCTCGATAGGAGTCGTAGTAGGGCTCAAAGAGCACGATCTCGTCGCCCACATCGCAGATCGCCTGCAGCGTCGCAAAGATCGCCTCGGTCGCGCCCGAGTAGACGGTGACCTCGCTTTGTGGGTCGTAGCTCAGGTCGTAAAAGCGGCGCTGGTGGGCGGCGATGGCCTGGGTGAGCGAGGGCACTCCGGCCATCCGGCAGTACTGATTATGGCCGGCGTGCATCGCCTCGATCGCCGCCTCTTTGATCGACTCGGGTCCGTCAAAATCGGGGAAGCCCTGGCCGAGATTGTCCGCCTTGTGCTCGATCGCCAGGCGGGTCATCTCGGTGAAGATGGTGGTGCCGAAGCCCTGGAGGCGCGCGTTTAGGTAGGGTTGGCGGCTGCTCATCGTCGGCGGATCTTCGCATGGTTTGCGGGCCGCACGATGTGGCGATGGGGCGTGGTGCGAGGGCTCTACCCGGGCGTTGTCGAGGTGTGAGTGCGGTGCTTGCGTGAGACTCGAGTCACACTCAGATCGCCGCAAAACGGCCATTTGATGGCCGTTCTGGCCGGTTTTCAAGTGATATAGTCCGCCCCTATGAAGCCCGTCGTGAAGCCCATCGACCTGACCGAAATCGCCGACTCCAGCGCTGCCGGTGGCGGGTCTAGGGTGTCGGAGGTGGCGGGTCGATTGACCGGCTCGGAGATCCTGAAGATCGCCGCCTCGATCCGCGAACTCAAGGCTGCAGGCGCCGAGATCTGCGATCTAACGGTCGGCGACTTCCGTCCCGAGCAGTTCAGGATCCCGGAGCTGCTGCGCGAGGGTATTGAGCAGGCTTTGGCCGCGGGGCAGACCTACTATCCGCCCTCCGCCGGTACTCCAGAGTTGCGCTCGGCGGTCCGTCGTTACTACGAACGCGAGCTTGGATTGCGCTACCCAGAGGCCTCAATTTTAGTGGCCGGTGGCGCTCGGCCGTTGATCTACGGGACCTACCGAGCGGTGGTCGACACCGGTGACAAGGTCGTCTACCCGGTGCCGAGCTGGAACAACAACCACTACACGACGATGCTCGGCGCCCGCGGTGTGGCAGTGGTCAGCGGTCCCGAGCACCGTTTTTTGCCGGAGCCGGCGGCACTGATCGCCGAGTTCCCAGGGGCCCGCCTCGTCTGTCTTAATTCACCGCTTAATCCGAGCGGCACTGCGATCACCGAGGACGGTCTCCGGCGGATCTGCGAGGCGGTTGTCGACGAAAATCGGGGCCGGATCAGTCGGGGCGAGCGGCCGCTCTACCTCCTCTACGATCACATCTATTGGACGCTCTGCTTCGGTGGTGTCAGGCATATGACGCCGCCGCAGTTGGTGCCCGAGATGGCCCGCTACACGATTTTCATCGACGGAATCTCAAAGGCCTTCGCGGCGACCGGGCTGCGCGTTGGCTGGGGGGTGGGTCCGGTGGACGTCATGAAACGCATGAGCGCGATCATCGGTCATGTCGGCGCCTGGGCCCCACGACCGGCACAGATGGCCACCGCCAAGTTGCTCGACGATCCGCAGGCGATCGAGGCCTATCACTCGGTGATCAAGGTCGGAATCTCCGATCGTCTAGAGCGCCTGCACCGTGGGATTCAGGCGCTTCGAGGGCGTGGCCTCGCGATCGACAGCATTCCACCGATGGGCGCTATCTATCTTACGACGCAAATCTGTCCCTTCGGCAAGACGACTCCTGACGGCGCAGTCCTGCGGACAAACGAGGACGTGCGCCGTTATCTTCTCGATCGTGCGGGCCTCGGCATTGTGCCGTTCCAGGCCTTTGGTTTCCCGGGGGATGAGGGTTGGTTCCGGCTCAGCGTCGGCGCGGTCTCCCTTGAGGCGATCGACGCAGTGCTGCCCCGCCTGGGCAATGCTCTGGCGGCCCTGAGCTAGCGCTGCTGAGCTAAGAGGCGTTGCCTCTCAGTTGCGCTCGCTGGCCTTGAGAGCCTTGAGGGTCTTGCGACTTTCGAGCATGCGGGCGAAGCGAGCCTTGTAGCGGGCTGCGAGTTCTTGGTTGAGCGCGCGAGCGTCCAGGTCTTGGCCTGCGGTTTCGATCACCGGCCAAAACTCGAGTGTGTACACACCGACGCCTTCGTGCACGTCGTACCAGGGTTGGCCGCGCATCAGCATCGGTTGGTTGATGCCGATGAAGAGCGGCACAATCGGTACGCCTGCCCGGATCGCGGCCTCGACTGCGCCCCGTCGAAAGCGGCGCAGGCGGTCTTGATCGGAGCGTGTGCCCTCTGGAAAAATGATCATCGGTATGCCCTCTGAGAGGGCCTTGAGCATGCCGTCCAGGGTTGAGCCGGTGTCGTCGTCGTCGCTCCCGGGAGGGACGCTGGGGATCCACCCGGCGGCTTTGAGCATGCCGCCCAGACCTCGGCGAGCGAACCACTTGCGGCCGACGACGGTGCTCAATTCGGGGAAGCGGGTCATCACAACCGTCACGTCGACGAGCGTGGGGTGGTTGGCGATCATCACATAGGCGCCGCTCGGAAAGTTTGCCGGCAGCGGCGGCCAGCGGGTCTCGATCATGTTGGTTAAGATCATGTAGCGGGTGAAGCCACGGGTCGCGAAGCGAGCCATCGCTTGGTGTCGCCGTCGTCGGACCTCGGGATCAAAGCTGAGGCTGAGCAGAGGGATCATCAACCACGAGATGACCGCCGCACCGACGAAGAAGACGAAGAACGCCGAGCCCGAGACCAGGATTCGAATCGCTCGCCGCATCTGCCCGTAGTGTTTCATGGGGCCCCCTGTGAGGGCAATGAAGCGGCGCATGGCAGGCACGGTGCGCAGCTTCCTCTCATGGTAGGCTTGTGGCGGCCGTAGGCGGGTGTTTGCAGGCGCTCGCCGATCGACGTCGCGTGTTAGGCTCGCGGACAATGGTCGACCTACGGCGGGTACGCAGATTCGTGGCGGTCGCTCTCGCCTCTGGCTTGGCCTGTTTTAGTGACGGACAGACGAGTGTTGGCGGCAGTACGGGCGACCTGACAGCGAGCGATGCCGGTACGGATTCAGACGCGGGCACTGAGACTGAGACTGGGACTGGGACTGGGACTGATACGAGCACGAG
>CAYYUP010000138.1:7945-11214 GCA_964474905.1 uncultured Nannocystis sp.
CACGGACACGGACGGGGTGTTGCCGTGCAATGGTCACGTCGAACTCTGTGATCGGCGGCTCGATCAGGTCGCGTTGCCGGCGACCCACAACTCGCATTCAGCGCGCGAGGAGGGCTTCTCTCAGCTCAATGCAAATCATCAGAGCGGCGTCGCTGCGCAGCTCGATGCTGGTGTTCGCGGGCTTCTGCTCGACATCTACCTCGACGACGGTGAGACTGTGCTCTGTCACGGGCCCTGTGCTCTGGGTCGCACACCGCATGCGCAGGTTCTCGGCACGCTCGCCGCGTTTATGCAGAGCCATGTCCGCGAGGTTGTCGTGATCATCTACCAGGATGATGTTGAACCCGCGCTGGTTGAGGCCGACTTCATCGCCGCAGGCCTGGAGGATTTGGTCTGGACCTGGGACGGTGGGCCGATGCCGACGCTCGCCGAGATGATCGCAGCAGACCGGCGTTTGCTCGTCAGTGCGGAGTTCAACGGGCCGCCGCCGACCTGGTATCACCACGCATGGCATGTCTTTTGGGACACCCCTTATGCGTTTGCCAATGCCGACGAATTTTCCTGCGAGCTAAACCGCGGAAGCGTCGACAATCCGCTCTATCTCGTCAATCATTGGGTGAGCGAGTTTGATCTGCCGACCCAGAGCGGCGCTGCCCAAGTGAACGCCTTCGATGTACTCTACGGACGGATAGACCTGTGCCGTGAGGAGAGCGGGCGCATGCCGACGCTGGTCGCGGTCGACTTTTTTGAGGAGGGGGACCTCTTTGCGGCCGTCGATGCGCTAAACGGTTTTTGAGGCCGCGTCTTGGCTGCCATCGAGGTCGACCAAATCGGGCGACGAGAGGCAGGAGAAGCCCGTCGCCACGCCGCCCTCATCGACGCCGAGGAACTTGGTGCGGACGATATGACCGGCGTATGTGTTGTGCACGGTCACGCGGCGATCGGCCGGGCCGTCGGCGATGTAGGCTGTAAAGATGCCGAGTTCAGCGAGAGCCGGGCCCACGGTTGCGATGCCATCGCGGATGAGCGCGCTGTCGACGGGTTCTGGGAAGATGCGTTCCATCAGGATGTAGGCCGCTCTCTCGTGCTCGTCGAGCGAGGCTAAAAGCGTGCGCAGCTCCTCGCCGTAGAAGTTGTTGCCGCCGCCCTCGCGCTGCGGCTTGAGCACGTAGTTCTCGGGGTGCATCAGGGCGTCTTGTTGGACCGCGGATGTCTCGGGAGACAGCCGCCAAAGGCCGGCGAACGAGGCTGAGAGGAGTGTGCGCTCATTCTCGTTGGCGACAAAACGTTGGAGGCTGCCGGGGCTCGCGAGTGCTTGTTGGACCTTTTTGGTGCCGACGAGGTGATAGGCGATCGAGGGACATTTGATCGCCAGGGAGCGCTCGATGGTCTCGCGTGCGTGCCACTCGTGGGCTGTCGGATGATCCTGTGGCGAGTAGCCGGCGCGGAAGTAGACGACCGAGATTTCGAGGTCGCCGATCTCGAGCTGAGCCCGCGGACCCAGTTGCAACGACGCATCGATCTGGGCGAGTGAGCGACGCTCGACTCGAACTCCGTGTGCGCGGAAGAGTTCGTACTCGAGATAGAGCTGATCAAACGCGTTGGACTCGCCCATTTGCACGACAAAGAGCACAACAGCGCGCTCTGGATCGATCTTCTGCTGGGCGCAGTAGCATTGGTGCGCCGCCGCGATCGCGGCCGGTAGGGCTTCGCTTGCGGGGTTCTCTGGCAGAGAATGATGGGGCAGCTGGTAGCGGCGCGCGAGGTAGGCGTGCATGCGGCTGATCTTGGAGGAGAGGCCGCCAAAGGAGGATGCGATCGTATTGAGTTCGATCTGCAGCAAGCGCCCGCTGGCGGCGTCGATCATGTAGTCGGAGCGGTGCAGTCCCAGCGTTAACGCCTGGCTTTGTGGGGCTTGAGCCCAGACGTCGAGCAGGCGGTTGGTGAAATCATCACTGCCCCCCAGCTCCGCTAGTGTGCCCCGCAGCCAGTCGGGGTCGTGGGCGATACGGTCGACGAGTCGTCCGAAAAGGGGACCCAGGGCGATCGCTTTCTGCCAAGCGTCTCTGGCGATCGGGGTCGGCAGCAGCGAAAAGGGAGCGTGAGTGCAGCGAAGGGTCTCGCCGGCCCTCTGCGGCAGGGTCATACAGATCCCGTGGGCGGTCGCGTAGGTGATGCTCTCTTGCAGGAGAGTGTCGCTCACGGGGGTTGCGATCGGCTGCGAGTGCACGGCGCGAGACTATCGTATCTTGCCGACGTCGCGCCGCGGTCGACCTCGCGCGTCCAGCCGCCGACGTCGCGTCGCAAGGCTCAGCTTCGACGGTGAGTTGGCCGACGAAGGCATTTCGCGCATCTGACGAGCGGTAGGCGCACCCCCGGAGCGTCTGTGCGCTGTTAGCGCAACGAACGGAGGGGAGGATTGTAAAGGCATGGCACACTATTGTTTTGAGAAAATATAGATTGTTATCTTTTCTGCTTCTGAGACGCTGGATATCCCCATGAAGAAAGACACACGTCGCGACTTTATGAAGCTGATTTCCATCGCACCTGCTGGCGGTCTACTACTAACTGTCGGTTGTGCTGACAATCCCCAACGAAAAGCTGAGAATTATCCGGATACCCCCAAACAGTCCGATACACCGAATCCTCCCGACATCAAGAATGGAAGCGGTGATCGTTCGGATTTAACAAGTGCCGAGGTTGAAAAAAGTTGCGAAGTCACCGGGAAAGATGTGGAAGGTCCTTTCTTTGAGGCCGGAGCGCCCAATCGAACAAAGTTGGCCGCGGCGAATGAACCCGGCGAGCTACTCCGGGTAGAAGGACGGGTATTGGACGAAAATTGCAATGCCGTCGCCGGTGCGCATCTGGATATTTGGCATGCTGATGCGGATGGAAATTATCACAAGCCGGGGGCAGAATATCGACTGCGCGGCCAAATGACGACCGACGCCGAGGGGAAGTACGGCTTTGAAACGATCATGCCCGGGAGATATCCTCTGGGCGAATCTCTACGGCCAGCCCATGTTCACTTTATTGTCAGCAAGCCTGGTTTCATTCCTCTAACCACCCAACTCTATTTTCGGGGTGACCCATATTTGAAACCCAACGACCCCTGTGGGAACGGGTGTAATTCTGGCGACCCTACGTTAATTGTCCCTTTAACGAAAACGGGCGAGTTCTCTGAGGCACAGTTTGAAATCGTCCTGAAGAAATAGACGAGTTTGGCAGCCCTAATGGGGGTCACATGGGACGAGAGTCGTGAGGCCGGG
>CAYYUP010000139.1:0-1077 GCA_964474905.1 uncultured Nannocystis sp.
GGATTAAGTTCCCGCCATCGATGTAGACATCTTTTTCCAATGCCTTTGCTTTTGCAGTGGTAATCAGATCACCGATCTCGCCTTCAATGGCTTGAACGTTTGGGGGTGGATTGTCATCCAGGGGGCGGTGGGTTGCGACG
Source organism: uncultured Nannocystis sp. (assembly GCA_964474905.1). Lineage (GTDB taxonomy): Bacteria > Myxococcota_A > Polyangia > Nannocystales > Nannocystaceae > JADJRG01. Next base: position 141 of record CAYYUP010000139.1, read on the forward strand.
AGAACCGGTTTCTCACTGTAGGGCCATTTGCCTTCGAGTCCTCGAACCACATCGTAGGTATTACGGCCCATTAAAAGGGCTCCGATGTCCTTAATGAAATCATCATATTCCAAGGCTTCTTGATTCTTGTCAGGAGGTTTGGGTGTTTGTTCGGTTGCAATATCGGGGAGCCAGGAAAGATCATGTTCAGGCCCTGCAATAAAGCCGTCGAGGGAACAGGCAAGGTAGACTTGAATCGAAGATTTTGTCATTGTGTTTTCCTTAGACTTTTTACGTCGACTAATCCCAAGACAATCGAGTGGTCGCTGTTCTGGGCCGGCGTTGCCGCAGGACCCCGAGCATTTTTCAATAATTGGGCAGTAGATTCCGGTCGTTCGTAAATGATATCGAAAATTTCAAGATGGAGGTTGCTGTTTTTCTTAAAGCGTAGGACAACCTGGACCTCTTCAATTGGCGTACTCGCATAACTCAGCATTTTGTAATCGTGGTACTTTTCAACATTGGTGAGCTTGGTGCTGGTAACGAGGATACCTGCTATGGTGGCGCCAAGCGATACTGTATCCGGAAGAATTAAGATATCCACCATATGGGAAAACCGATGGGACCGAAGTGTTGCTGCGAAGCAATCTCGTCCACTTGCGGAGCAGGCATCGCCGGCCGTGGGATTGCAGGACCGGCAGCGATGCCGGCGTGCACCAGCCCGCCCTTCGCTCGCGATGCCATCGAGGCGCTGGACAACAATCGCGTCCGTGTCCACTTCAAGGCGCCCTCGCGACGAGGCGCCGCGTTCGCGGACATGACCGTCGACAGGTTCTTCTGCCGCCTCTGCGCCCTGGTGCTGCCGCCGCACCGCGCAGGACACTTCACCGACGCGAACTCCGTGATCGAGCTATCGTGCGGCACTCGCGCCATCCACCTCTGGGGTCGCAGCGACTCC
>CAYYUP010000139.1:1177-10591 GCA_964474905.1 uncultured Nannocystis sp.
GCCTGCAACGCGACTCCGGCGGCGAACACCTTTAACGTCGGCGAGAGGGTCGCGGTTTCTCCGGTACCATGAATCGTGAGTGCACTCCGATGGGGTGCCTAAGGGGGAATCAAACGCATAAAGTCCTGATCGACCACGTCCGTTGCGAATGGGTCGATGCGAGCAATGTGCGGATCCGACGAGCATCAATTTGAGCCAGAGATCTCGAAGGCGAATGATACATGGTTGAATTTTAGGCCGAACGATATGCAATTTACTGCATGAAAAGAGCAGGTATATTTTTGTCTGGAGGGATGATGGTCACGCTCCGATTCTCCTGTGGATCGACCTGCTCGAGCGAGCGCAGGCGCCGACAAAAACGGGGTTTAGGAGCTGCCGAGCAGCAGGGTTTCGCGGGCTTCGCGGGTGTCGAGGGTCGCCTGAAAGAGCGCCCATTGTCCGCGGGCGCGGAGCAGGTTGTGCTCGCCCGCGGCGGCAAAGCGGGTCCGGTCCCAGCCGAAATAATCTTCGGTGATCGCATCGGCGGCGAAGCGGGCAGCGAGTTCTAGGGCGATCCACTCGACGCCGTGCACCAGGGATCTGCGCAGGACGGCGGAGAGGGGCGCGCGCAGGGTGCCGAGATAACCCTCGACCGATGCGGCGAAGACCTGGAGGTCGAAGTGGGCTGCGCTTTGATCCTCGCCGCCGGGGTTGCACCACGAGCGCCAGGCGTCGCCGAGTTCCATCCACAGCGGCATGCGAGCGACCGTATCGAGGTCGATGAGTGCGCTCGCCCGCGATCCTTCAAAGAGCACGTTGCTGATCTTGAGGTCGCCGTGCACCACCCCACTGGGTTCGCGGTCGAGGATTGGCAAAGAGGCCGCGGCGTTGCGGATCGAAGCGCTGAGGGCCGTGACTTCGGGCAAGAGGCGATGGCCGCTTTGCTGCCCCAAGACCAGCGCTTGTTCGAGCTTGGCGAGGTGCGCGGCGGTATCGTGCACGCCGCTGCGGAGCCCCTTAAACGTGTGCTTAAGATCGGCGAGCGCGTCGTGAAAGCGGGCGATCAGAGCACCGGCGCTGCGGGCCCTTGCGGGTCCCTGGGGTCCGCGCAGGCTGTTAAACGTTGTGCCCGGCAGGCGGGTCATCAAGCGCCAGATGCCGGCGTCGTGGAGGTCGACGAAGGGCCGCCGCTCGGCGCTGATCAGGAGGACAGGGCTCTGCTCGCCGCGTCGTCGGAGCTGTTCGCTGACGGCGACGATATTGTCGTGGATCGTCGGGCTAAAGATCGGGCTGAGGCGCTGGAGGATCAGCGCTCGATCGTCGCTCTCGACCGCAAAGGTCAGGTTGATAAGGCCACCCAGCAGTGGCTCAACGTGCGCGTTTTTGGCCTTTTGGGGGCTCAGGTAGGCGGCGAGCGCCCTCCTGCTCGCGCGCTCGATGGCCGTCACAACCTCGGTATGGGGCATTGGGCTCCTCATGGCGACCGTCGCGAGTTCGCCGGAGAGCCGTTTGCCCGCGGCTAGGTCACCCGCGGGCAGGCCCCCCGCGAGCTCATCGCTGCCCACAACGGGCTTACCGCCCACGGATATTCCTTTATCCCTCTGTTCCTTTATCCCTCTGTTCCTTTATTCCTCGCCGAGGTGCTCGCGCATCACTCGCTTGAGCCGCGGAAGCATCATGTAGATCGCGCCGGCCGCGATTGCGCAGGCCACGAAGTTGATCAGGAAGAAGGTCGCCTTGTTGTCGTAGGTGCCCCAGAGCCCGGCGAGCAGCCCAGAGAGCTTGTTGCCGATCGCCGTTGAGAGGAACCAACCGCCCATCATCAGCGAGGTGATACGCGGCGGAGAGAGCTTGGAGACCAGAGAGAGGCCCATCGGGCTCAGGCAGAGTTCGCCGACGGTGATCACGATATAGGTCGAGACCAACCAGTAGCCCGAGATCTTTTCGGCGCCGTTACCCCCGGCGTAGACCGCGAGCACCATCACCAGAGTCGAAAGCCCGGTGATAAAGAGGCCGAGCGAGATCTTGCCGGGCGTCGAGGGCTCGCGCTTGCGGCGGCGCAGCCAAGCGAAGGCGCCGACGACCACCGGGGTCAGGATGACGATGAAGAAGGGATTGATCGACTGGAAGAGCTCGGTCGAGATCAGGTTGAGGCCGCCAAAGGTCGAGTCTTTCTTGACCGGCTCCTTTGGCCAGTTCTCCTTCGGCATGTTGTCGAAGTAGGTGTCCGGGCCCAGGCGGGTGACCTTGTTGCCCTGCGGGTCGAGTTCGGGCACGCCGTGCAGGTCGACGACGGCGATCTCGCGGGGCTCTAGGTCGACGCGCTCGACCATACCGAGCGCGTCGGAGGTCTCGACGGCGACGATCGGCATCTCGCGGTCGGTGTAGTCGCGGGCCCAGATCGTCAGCGCCGATCCGTTTTGGTGGAAGACCGCCCAAAAGACGACGACCACGCCCATGATCGAGAGCAGGGCACCGATCGGCCCCTTCTCCTTGGCTGGCGCCTTGGCCCACAGCGAGATGTAATAAAAAGTGACCGGCACGCAGGCAAAGAGGAAGGCGTCGTTGGACTGCGAGCCGATGAAGTTTTCCATGCCGAGCAGGCCCGGCAGGAACCAGCCGATGGCGCCGAAGATCGAGGCGGGGATAAAGACCGAGCCGAGGATCTTGCCGGTGGGCATGTCGCCCTCTTGGACGGGCCGGAGCACGTCGGCGTCGCGGATATGCTTTTGGCCGAAGGCGAACCAAATCAGACCGACGAACATGCCGATGCCGGCGGCCGCAAAGGCGTAGCCCCAGTCGAATTTGTTGCGCAGGTAGGCGGCAACAAAGTTGCAGGCGAAGGCGCCGATGTTGATCCCCATGTAGAAGATCGAGAAGCCGGCGTCCTTGTAGGGACGGTAGCGGTCGGTGTCGTAGAGGTTGCCGACCAGGGTCGAGATGTTCGGCTTAAAGAAGCCGTTGCCGACGATGATCAGCGCCAGCGATCCCCAGAAGATGCTCATCGATCCGCCCTGGCCGATGGGCACCGCGAGACCGAGATAGCCTAGGCCCATCAGGATGCCGCCGATGAAGATCGATCGGCGGTACCCCAAGATGCGATCTGCGAGCAGCCCGCCGACAAAGGGCGTCAGGTAGACGAGCGCCAGGTAGGTGCCGTAGATGTCGGCCGCCTGTGCGGCGTCGAGACCGAGCCCGGTTTTGTCCGGGTTTTGGTCGGTCATGTAGAGCACAAAGATGCCGAGCATCAGGTAGAACCCGAACCGCTCCCACATCTCGGTAAAGAAGAGTACTGGCAGGCCTTTGGGGTGATTTTTAGACATCCGCGTTCCTCATCCTCAGTTGCGCGGAATCGTCGCAGGAGTGCGACAATTTTGCCAGCTCCGCGATCCGCGAAGATCAGCGAAGATCAGCGCGGATCAGCGCGGATCGGCACAGATCGGCGGAGACGGGATAGCAAACTCGGAGGAGGGCAAAGATCGGCGGAGATCGGCGCCGATCAACAAAGATCGGCGCAGGCCTAAAAATATCCGCGGATGCCAGTCAGAGGTCCGGTCGCTCAGACGCCGAGGCCGGCGGTGTTGGTGGCGGAGCCAGGGCAACGGCCTGGGCTGGCCTTATTTTCCCGGGGGTAGGGCGTTGATTCGGGTGTCGAGGGCCCGCACCCGTGCGCGCACATCCGAGGCTTCGCTCGAGCTGCCCCAGTCCTCGGCGAAGCCGGCCATCTGCTCGTCGTACTGGCGGTACATGATCCGGGCCTTGCGCAGGCGCTCGGGCTCTGGGGTCAGCTCGTAGCTCTTCTCGTAGACGACCGCGAGGTTGTAGATGACGTTGGTGAGGATCTCGGCGGTGTCGTCGGTGGGCGACGTTCGGATGAGTTCGTAGGCCTCTTTGAACCGCTTGATCGCGAGGTCGTAATCCGCGAGTTCAAAGGCCTGCTGGCCCTCGTTGAAGAGCGCCCGGGCGCGGGCGAAGATCTCTTCGGTGGTCTCTTTGGGGGCCTCTTCGGGGGGATCTGGCTCGCTCACCGGATCGGGCGTGGACTGGTCGTCGGCGTCGTCGCGGCCCTCGTCCTCGGAATTTTTAAGGTTTGCCTGGCCCTTGGGACCGATCGCCGACAGCAACCAGCCGCCCGTGGAGAGATCGGGGTTACCGTCGCGGCGGAGGACAACGACGACGTCGCGCTCGACAGCTAACCGGGCCCGCACCTGCTCGCCCTGCGGCCAGGTCGCGACGATGTCCACCGGGACTCCGCTCTTGAGCGACCAGCGATTGCCGCGGGACGGGATTCCCTCAATCGTGACGGCGGGCGCGGCCTCTGGGTTGTTGGGCGAGGTCTCGACCCGAACGATCGCACGGTGGCAGCCGCTGGATGCGAGCATGCTGAGCGCGACCAGGACCAGGCCGTAGGCACAGTGGGCGCGCTTGCGCTGGGGGTTTTGTCGGTCTTCGCTCATCGCAGCCGCCGTAGGATACACTGGCGCCCGGCATGGGAGAACCCGACCAAGACGCCTCTGGGGGCTCTGCACAGGAGATCTTAAAGCTGCATGAGCGCTACCTCGAAGAGGTGGTCGAGGACCTGGGTCTGTGTCCTTTCGCCCGCCGTTGCCGGGAGCAGGGCAGGATTCGGCGGCCGCTCTTCGATCTGCGTGAGCTGCCGGCGGGTGAGCCGAGTTCGGGCCATTGCGCCCGCGAAGTGGCGACGATCAGCCGCGACGTGCCCGAGGTTGAGGTCATCCTCCTGACCTTTGTTGTGCCCGATGGACACGCCTGGCAGGAGCCCTCGGGGCCGGGCGGATTTGAGGATTTTGTCCGTGAGCTGCGGGCGGCCTACGAGGCGCTCGCGGACGGTCCGCGTTATTACATGGTCTCGTTTCACCCGGGCCTGGGGCGGGCGCTGATGGATCGATCGCTGACCCAAGATTCGCTGGTACCGCTGATCCGGCGGACCCCAGATCCGGTGATCCAATGCATCCGCGCCGAGCTCCTGGATGGTTTTCGCCGTCAGGCTCAGGCGGTCGCCGAAGAGCGTTTTCGATCCGAGATCGCCAAGCTCGATCCAGACCTCCGCATCCTGCTCGAGCACGCGATCCAGGCCGACCCCGAACTCTCCTCCGAGATCGCTCGCAACAATTTTAAGACGATTGGCGTTGGCAAAGGCCGAGAGGACTTTGAGCGGCGCCTCGCGGAAATCCGGGCGGCTCGTCAGCGCCTGCGCGATCGCCAGTGATCCGCGAGCGACGTGGCCGGACCTCTGCGGGACGCGGCGGGTCTCTGCGTTGGATCTGTGGGGCCCGCGAATCGATGATCGTTGCTGTCGACGATCGTTGCTCGCAGTGTCGGACGGTCGACCGGATCGACGCCGAACGTATGACGACTCTGAGCTGATGATTCTAGACATCAAGGCAGACGCAAAGACGGATGCGTGCACACTCCGCGGTGTATTGCGGTGTCCTCCAGAGGCGTCCGTTGCTGCTGTTGGGCCTGGGGACACCTCAGCCAAGTGCATCGGCTCAACCTGATCGACAACAGGCTGACCCGGTTGCCTGACCTCCTTTGGCAGCACGGTCATTTGGTGCGGCTAGAATCCGTTTGACGGTCGAGAAGCGCGTCTCTATGGTCCTGCCGGTGACCCTCTCCGCCACGCGATACCACCGCGTTCGGGACCGCAGCGTCGAGCTGGCTCGGCTGCTTTCGGTCGATGATCAACTCGCACAATCGATGGCGGACGTCAGCCCGACGAAGTGGCATCTGGCCCATACGACGTGGTACTTCGAGCGCTTTGTGCTCCGCCGAGATCCGGCCTACGTCGCGGTCGACGAGCGCTACGATTTTCTCTTTAATTCCTACTACGACGGGGTCGGTGCCCGGCATCCTCGGCCGCAGCGCTCGTTGATCACTCGGCCGACGCTGGAGCAGGTGCACGCCTACCGGGACGCGGTCGATCGGGCGATGGGGCGGCTTCTCGCTGGTGGGCTCGACCGGCTCGGCGAGGACCTCGAGTTTGTGATCGGCGTCGGTATTCAGCACGAGCAGCAGCACCAAGAACTCTTGCTCACCGATATCAAACATGTTTTAGGGACCAGCTTGTTTCAGGCCGCCTACGAGCCGTCGGCGGCGGACAGCGGCCTCGCAGCAGCCCCGCAGGCCTGGCAGAGCTACCCCGGGGGGCTCTGCTCGGTCGGCCATGCGGGTTCTGGTTTTGCCTTCGATAACGAAAGGCCGCGCCACCGGGTGCTGCTCGAAGCTTTCGAGTTGGCGACGCGCACCGTCACCTGTGGCGAGTTCGCTGCATTCATCGCCGACGGCGGCTATCAAACACCCTCGTTGTGGGCCTCTGAGGGCTGGGCCGAGCTTCAGGCGAACCACTTGGGGGCGCCGCTCTACTGGGCAGGAGAGGCCGATGATGTCCAGATCTACACCCTCGGTGGCGTCAAGCCCTTGGTCGCGGACGCTCCGGTTTGTCACCTCTCGTGGTTCGAAGCGGACGCCTACGCCCGCTGGGCCGGCGCTCGCCTGCCGTCCGAGCACGAGTGGGAGATCGCCGCGGCAGGGGCCCCCCAGGGGCAGGATGCGGCTGCGCTCGATCACCACCCGCGGGTACTCTGCGGGGAGGGCATGCAGGGTCTTTTGGGAGGGGTCTGGGAGTGGACTGCGAGCCCCTACGTGGCCTACCCGCGCTATTGCCAGTGGCCCGGTGTGCTCGGCGAGTACAACGGCAAATTTATGTCGAGCCAGATGGTACTTCGGGGCGGCTCTTGCCTGACGCCCGCAGGCCATGTGCGAGCGACCTATCGCAACTTTTTTCAACCGACGGCGCGCTGGCAGATGAGCGGTGTGCGTCTTGCCCGCTGGAGCTAAAGGACAACGATGGAAACCTCAACAGAGACCATGACGAACGACGGTGTGCACTCGCTTCGGCGCGAGGTCATCGACGGGCTCAGGGCTCGACCGCGGCGGATCGAGTGCAAGTTATTCTACGATCTTGAGGGCTCACGCCTCTTTGAGGCGATCTGCGACCAGCCTGAGTACTATCTGACCCGCTGCGAGATCGAAATCCTCGAGCAGCAGGGTCCGATGATCGCAGCTGCGCTCGGTCCTCGGATCACCCTGGTCGAGCTCGGCAGCGGCAGCGGCACCAAGACCCGCCGCCTTCTCGACGCCCTCGAAGAACCAGCGGCATATGTGCCGATCGACATCTCTGGTGAGTTTCTCCAGGAGAGCGCGGCAATCCTCCGCCGGGTTTATCCGGGCCTGCCGATCACGCCGGTTGTGGCCGACTTCACCGCGGGCATGCCGGTGATCGCCGATCTGGGGGTGCCAGCGGAGAGGGTGGTCACGTTCTTCTCGGGCTCGAGCATCGGTAACTTCGCTCCCGCCGAGGCATCGGCCTTGATGGGCGAGGCGGCGGCGCTCGGGGGTCCAGACGGTCGTCTGCTGATCGCCGTCGATCTGCGCAAGGATCGGCGCATTCTCGAGGCCGCCTACGACGACGCCGCGGGGGTGACAGCGGCCTTTAATCTCAACGTCATGCGCCGTCTCAACCGCGATATCGGAGCGGACTTTGACCTCGACAATTTTCGCCATCGGGCGGTTTGGAACCCTCTGTCGAGCCGAATCGAGATGCAGCTCGTCAGCCTTCGGCGGCAGCAGGTTCGGGTCGGCGAAGTAGTCTTTGAGTTCGAAACCGACGAGGTGATCGTCAGCGAGCACTGCTACAAACACACGATCGACGGTTTTGCCGAACTCGGTCGGCGTGCGGGGCTGGTCCGCGATCGGTATTGGGTCGACAGCGCGGATCGCTACAGCCTGCATCTCTTCTCGAGGCTTGGCGGCCATACTGCGGTATCACGAAGTCTCTCGTGACGGGGCCAAGGCCTCGCCGGTCGGGTCTCGATTAAGTCTTAAATTAAGAGCAAGCGCGTCCTGTTAACTCAACCACTAACCCGCCCTCGTCCCCAGGCCGCAGCTCGAGTTGCCACCGGTGGAGACGGGCGATCCGATCGACGATGGTCAAGCCGATGCCCCAGCTCTCACCATCGCGAGAGCGGGCCTGGCCTTGCTGCATATTGCCGGCCAACAGGCGCTCGCGATCGTCCGGTGTCAACCCGGGCCCATCGTCGAGCACGCGCAGCGAGAACGTTTGGTCCGCGAGCGCCTCAAACACAAGAGCTACGTGACCCCCCTCGTCGCAGTAGCGCAATGCGTTGTCCACGAGGTTGTTGACCGCCTGCTCAATGAACGTCGGATCGCCAAGTACCAGGACTGGTTCATCCGGCGAGGCGGAGTGAAAAGAGACACCGCGGCGCTCTGCGAATCCGCGAAAGCGGTCATGAACCCGCGAAACGACCGCGCAGATGTCGACGTTGGACTCGAGTACGATTCCCGAGTTGAGCTTGGCTGTCAGTCCAAGGTTGGCCAGCAAACTGCCAAGAAACTGGGCCTCGTTCATGGCCTGCCACACTGCGGTCTCGTCATGCCCGTGGCTCAGGGTGCTCAGGTGCCCTTGGAGTACGGTGAGCGGTGTGGCGAGATCATGGGTCGTATTTTCGATGAACTCCCTCAGGTTGCGTTCGCGATCGAGAAGTTCAACCGCGACACTGTGAAAGGCGCGGGCCAGCTCTCCTAGTTCGTCGCTTCGGGCATCGGAGGGCAAGCCGGCGGTTTCGTCGGCCTGCCACCGCCGGACCGCTGCCGTCAAACGTCGCGCACGCAAAACCACGGGGCCCACGCCGAGCATGATGACAACAACGGCGACAAATACTGGCCAGATGAGGAAGGCAATGGGCGCCACCGCAGGCGTGAGGTCGGGTCCGACGACGAGCACCAAGATCGTCGGGCATTGCCCGCCGTCGAGCGCCACGAGCACGTGGCGCATCACATGATCTCCTGACAAATGCGAGTACATCGCCTGACCGGACTCGATCGCGGACTCGATCGCGGTCTCGGGCAAGTTCGGTGCACCCGGCGGACCTCGGTGACCGTGAGCGTCGTAGGCGTAGACGTCGAGTCGAAGTTTGTCCAACGTTCGAGGGAAGGGCGCGCCCCGAGGCTGTTCGAGGGGAATGACTCGATGTAGCTCGCCAGCTGTGGAGCAATCGCCTGCGCTTCGATCCGCCCGCTCCGAAAATGTAGCTCGAGCCACGGCGGCCAGCGTGCCGTCGAGCGCGCTTTTTTTGAGTTCCCTAAACCCCAGCGAGATGAGCAGCCACAGTGGAACAGCGACGCCCAGAGTTGTTAGAAAGAGGCGGCTACGTAGTTTCATGGGGTTTCCTTTCTTCGACGAGGCGGTAGCCGATTCCCCAGACTGTCTCGATCAACTTGCTGTTGCCGAGCTTCTTTCGCAGGCGAGACACGTGAACATCGAGAGTCCGTCTCGTCGCCTCGCGTTCGGGGTCGAGCACATTCATCAGCAGCCAAGCCCGAGTGATGGGT
>CAYYUP010000140.1:0-10512 GCA_964474905.1 uncultured Nannocystis sp.
TAGGCCGTGTAGACCACCCCCATCGCGCCGGCGCCGAGCAGGTCGAGGATCGTGTAGCGGCCGATCACGCCGCCGCGGTCGACGGTGATCGAGGGGTCTGCGCCCTGGATCGTGCCTCCTGCGGTCTGGACGAGGGTCTCGCTGTCGGCGTAGAGCGTCGCGTCGAGGGCCTCGCCGATCGCCGTCGCGTCGAGAGTGTCGTATACCCCCGTCTCTTCGTCCACGGCCGCATCGTAGCAAGGGCCGGCTCGCGAGAGTGAGGCGCGGGTGCGTCCTAGGTAGGGTGCACTTACGAACTCGTACTGTGGTTGTCGATGAAGTCCAGGAGAGCAGCCGCGATCGCTCTGGGCGTGTCGATCGGCAGGAAGTGCGCGCCGTCGGCGATCAGCAGGAGCTTGGATCCTCTGATGTGCCGGTGGAGGCGGGCGACTTGGGCGATGGGGATATAGGGATCGGCGCAGCCTTGGATGATCAGGGTCGATAGTGCGATCTTGTGCATGATCGCTGGATAGTCGGCAAAGACGTCGGCCGGCCGTCCCCAGTGCAGATTGCGGCGGAGCGCGCTTCTTCCTGCGGGGCCGCGATAGGGCCGCAGCATCGATCGCCGGAGACGACGGGTTAGGCGGGCTGGATGCGATAGTCCGCGGCCGATCGCGACCGCGAAGAGCAGCGGTGTCGCGATCCTGAGGAGGCCGCGACCGAGACCCGGAATCCGCAGGAGCTTGACCACAGGGGGCTCGCGAAAGTCGGGGTAGACCGGCGGGCTCATCAGGACCAAGCGCTCAATACCCTCTGCATAGGCGCCCAGAACATCGATGGCGACGGATGCTCCCAGGTCGTGGGCGACAAGGCTCAGGCGAGGGATCTCGAGGTGGCGGCGGAGGCCATCGAGCACAGCTGCCTGTTCGCGGTGATGCACCCCGCCGGTGGGTTTTTCGGAGGCGCCGTAGCCGAGCAAATCGACGGCGATGATCCGCAGTGTCGGATCGCTCGCTAAGAGCAGGGGGATGAGGGGGTACCAGAGTTCCTTGGCGGTCGGCAGGCCGTGTACCAGGAGTAGAGGGGAGCCGTCGCCGCCGCTGTCGACATAGGCGAGAGAACCGAAGGGACTCGACCATCTGCGTACGGGCCAGGACCATGGATCGATTGAGTGGTTCGACATGTCTTGAGCATGTTCCGGCTTCGCTTCTGCGGGTGCAAAGGGGGAAAAGCCGGCGGGCAGCATCGCGATTGTGAGAGCCGGATGGCCGACCTCAAAGTGGAACTCCAGGCTGAGCGGAAGTGGGGTTGCCTCCGCTCTCGCGGACTTCCTGATGCGCTCGTCTGTCGTTTTGACAACCATTCGTGAACATCGCGCTGCGGCCCCGTGATAGGCTACCTGGAGCATGTTTAGATCGTCGGCGTTGTGGGTAGTAGCGGGTGCGGTGAGCTTTGGGCTTGGCGGTTGCAGTGGGGATGACGGCGCGAGTTCTGGGGGCTCCGAGACCGCGGCGATGACGGACGCGACGAGCATCTCGTCCGGTAGCAGCGGTAGCAGCGGCAGCAACAGCAACAGCGATAGCGACAGCGAGTCAGAGGGCGGCTCGATGAGTGCATCGGCGACCGGTACAACCTCGCCGACCACCGGCACGACCAGCGACACCGAGACCAGCGGCGGATCGAGTGATGGCACAACGACGACCGGCGGTGTGCTCACCCAGGGCACGGATAGCGACGCGAGCACGAGTTCCGGTACCGGCACCGACAGCGACACGAACACTGGCACCGACAGCGATGGTTCGACCGGCGGCGAGTGCATGGGAGATGGCGGTCTCTTCGACTTCTCTTACCTCTGGGTGGCAAATACCAACCAGGGAGGCGTCTCAAAAATCGCCACCGATACGATGACCGAAGAGGGGCGTTACACCGTCGATGCCAACGCGGGCGGCGCTTCGTCGTCGCGGACCGCGGTTAGCCTCGACGGTCGTTTTGTCGTCGTCGCCAACCGAGGCACCGGCACGATCACCAAGGTCGCCGCAGACAAAATTGACTGCGTGGATTTCGACAACAACGGCAGCATCGAGACCTCGCAGGGTAAGGACGATGTACTCGCCTTTGGCGCGGATGAGTGCCGGATCTGGACGAGTTCGTTGACACCGCCGCCGGTGACCTACGCAGGCGGCCCACGGGGCCTCGCTTGGGAGCCGGGCACCTTTAACGAAGACACCTGCAAGTACGAGAACCCCAGCGTCTGGGTCGGCTGGCACACCAACAACGGTCTCGCCTACATGGGCCGATTTAACGGTGAGACCGGCGTACAAACCGACACCGTCGAGCTCAAAGACTGGCCCTCAGGACATGCTCCCTACGGCGCGGCGATGGACGGCTTTGGCAACCTCTGGTTCAACGCCGTCTTCACCGGTGACATCTTCCGGATCAACACCGCAAACCTCGGTGTTCAGCGCTGGTCTGGCGGTGGCGTCCTCAAGCCCTACGGCAATACAGTCGACGTCGACGGCAACTTCTGGCTCGCCGGTTACGGCGCTCCGGTCACCTACTTCGACGCCGAGACCGAGGTCTTTGTCTCGATCCCTGGGACCAACGGGCGTCACCGAGGCATCGCGATCGACGGACAAAAGCGGGTCTGGGCGGCGACCAACGGCGGCGGTGCAAACTACGGTTGTGGCCTCGTGGAGATCGACGGCGAGAACAAGACCTTCGTCAAGTTCCACACCCTGCCACAGTGCAGCACGCCGGTCGGCGTCAGCATCGACACCGAAGGCTTCATTTGGGTCGTCGACTACGCAGGCTGGGCCTTCAAGATCAACGGCGATACCCTCGAGATGGAGCAGATCATGATCGCCGACATCCACTACACCTACTCAGATATGACCGGCGGCGGTCTCAAGGGCGTGATCGTACCGGGTTAGCGAGGTGCTCGCAGAGGGCTGACGGGATCGGCGAAGGCGCGGTATATCGAGCTTGTGCGCGCGCCTACAGTTCTAGCTTTCGGCTCTCTCCTGTTGATGTCTGCATGCTCTGCGGCGTCGGACGCTGATCCCCGTGTTGGCGCCGCAGCGCCGCGGCGGGAGGTGAAGAGCGCGAGCGTTGCCGAGGCACCTAGCGATGTCTTTGCGGCGCCGCCTCCAAGCCAAGCGAAGGACGCACTGCCCTCACCTCGACCGCCGGCGCTCAGCCGTGAACTCGTTGTTCTCGAGGAGGTTCAATCCGACTTCTCGCACATCCAGGTCAAGCAGATCGGGCGCCGCCGGTCGCTCGTATTCCTCCGCGAAAGGGGCGGGGAGCTGATTCAGACGACGATCGAGGTGCATCACGCCGATCGCCTGCTCTTGCCCTACGCCCAGGCTCAAGCGGCGGCGCTGCTGCTGGTCCCGCGCCCTGAACGGGTGCTGATCCTGGGGCTCGGGGGCGGCACCTTGCCGCGTTTCTTTCACCGCATGATCCCGGATGTCGAGATCACCGCGGTTGAGATCGATCCGGTGGTCGTGCGCTTGGCGCAGCAATGGTTTGGGATCGAGGCGGGGCCGCGTCTGCAGATTTTCACCGAGGATGCGATCGCCTTCATCATCGACGGCAAGGAGCGCTACGGTCTGATCTATGTCGACGCGTTTTTAGAGCCGAACGCGGCCGGGGCCGACAACAGCGGGATCCCCCTGGCCCTGCGTAAACGGTCGCTCTTGGAGGATCTGCGCGCGCGTTTGGGTACCGGGGGGGCAGTGGTTTTTAACCTGCATTTTAAGAGCGGCTACGCCGAGCAGGTGTCGGCGATAGCCGAGGTATTTGGCCGTCGGTATATCGTTAAGGTCAAGGGATCGAGCCAGCGACACATCATCGCCTTCGCCGAGCCAGGGCCGCCGCTCACGGCCGAGGAATTCGCGAGGAGGGCTGCGATCCTCGATCGTGATGGTCGCTTTGGCGTCGATTTTGCCGCTTTGGTCGCGCAAATTTCGGTCCTCGACTGACGTCTGGACGCGTGGCGAGAACTGTGCAGAGCGGGGCTAGATCGCGCTCTTGCTGTGATTTGCCGGACTTCGGCCGGGGTACCAAGGGGCGCCCTTTTCGTGCTAGTCAGCATCGTCCGCGATCGGGATGCGCGGCGCACACACGAGGATGCCTAGATGAACGAGAAGCCGACGATTATCTACACCAAGACCGACGAAGCTCCGGCGCTTGCGACCTACTCGCTGCTGCCGATCATCCAGGCTTTCGCGGCGCATGCTGGCGTCTCAGTAGAGACCCGCGACATCTCCCTCGCCGCGAGGATCCTCGCCGTCTTCCCCGACTCTCTCAACGAGGATCAGCGGGTCTCGGACGACCTTGCCGAGCTCGGTCGCCTGGTGCTCCGGCCCGAGGCGAACATCATCAAGTTGCCTAACGTTAGCGCTTCGATGCCGCAGCTGCTGGCGGCGATCGACGAGCTGCAGGCCAAGGGGTACGCCCTGCCGGCCTACCCCGACGAGCCCGAAAATGACGAGCAGAGGGCCACAAAGGCCCGCTACGACCGGATTAAGGGCAGCGCTGCCAACCCGGTGCTGCGCGAGGGCAACTCCGATCGCCGGGCGCCAAAGGCGGTCAAGCAGTACGCCCGCGAAAACCCGCACTCGATGGGCGCTTGGTCGGCCGACTCCAAGTCGCACGTCTCGACGATGGGCGAAGGCGACTTCCAAGCGAATGAGCGCTCGGTCACCGTGCCGGCGGCGACGACCGTACGCATCGAGCATGTCGCGGAGGGCGGTGAGGTCACGCTCCTAAAGGACGTCTCGTTGCTGGCTGGCGAGATCATCGACGGCACAGTGCTGAGCAAGCGGGCGCTCCTTACCTTCCTCGAGGAGCAGGTTGAGGATGCGCGCAGCAAGGGCGTGCTCTTCTCGCTGCACATGAAGGCGACGATGATGAAGGTCTCCGACCCGATCATCTTTGGCCACGCGGTGCGGGTCTTTTTTAAGGACCTCTTCGCCAGGCACGGCGCCACCTTTGAGCGCCTAGGCGTCGACGTCAACAACGGCTTTGGCGATCTGGTCGCCAAGCTAGGTGAACTCGAGCCTGGCGAAAAGGCGGCGATCGAGGCCGATATCAAGGCGACCTACGCCCGCGGTCCGGCGCTGGCGATGGTCAACTCCGATCGCGGGATCACCAACCTACATGTGCCCAGCGACGTGATCATCGACGCTTCGATGCCGGCGATGATCCGGACCTCCGGCAAGATGTGGAACGCCGCGGGCGAGCTGCAAGAGACCAAGGCGGTGATCCCAGACAGCTCCTATGCGGGCATCTACCAGGTCGTCTTTGACTTCTGTCGGCAGCACGGCGCCTTTGATCCGCGGACCATGGGCAGCGTTTCGAACGTTGGTCTGATGGCCCAAAAAGCCGAGGAGTACGGCTCTCACGACAAGACCTTTGAGATCGGCAGCGCCGGCACCGTTCGGATCGTCGACGCCGAGGGCAAAACGCTCATCGAGCACAAAGTCGAGGCCGGTGACATCTGGCGCGCGTGCCAGGCCAAGGACGCTCCGATCCGCGATTGGGTCAAGCTCGCGGTGACGCGGGCGCGCGCGACCGGGTTGCCGACGGTCTTCTGGCTCGACAAGAATCGTGCCCACGATGCCCAAATCATCGCCAAGGTCGAGACGTTCCTGGGTGAGCACGACACAAAGGGTCTCGAGATCAAGATCCTCTCGCCGATTGAGGCGACGCGTTTCTCCCTGGAGCGCATCAAGGAGGGTCTCGACACGGTTTCGGTGACCGGCAATGTGCTCCGCGATTACCTCACGGACCTCTTCCCGATCCTCGAGCTTGGCACCAGCGCGAAGATGCTGTCGATCGTGCCGTTGATGCGGGGGGGCGGCCTTTTTGAGACCGGAGCCGGGGGCTCAGCGCCGAAGCATGTCCAGCAATTCGAGGCTGAGGGCCACCTGCGTTGGGACTCGCTCGGTGAGTTTCTCGCGCTCGCGGTCTCCTTAGATTTCCTTGGCGAGCGCAACGATCATGTCGCCGCCAGGGTGCTCGGGGCGACGCTCGACGACGCGACCACGCAGTATCTGCTGACCAACAAGTCGCCCTCGCGCAAGGTCAAAGAGCTCGATAACCGCGGCTCTCACTATTACCTCGCGCTTTACTGGGCACAGGCGCTCGCTGCCCAGGATGACGCGCCCGCGCTCAAGCAGCCCTTTGCAGCGGCCGCAAAGGCTCTCGCAGCAGCCGAGCCTGCGATCGTCAAGGAGTTGCTCGAGGCCCAAGGGTCGGCGGTCGAACTGAAGGGCTATTACATGCCGGACGAGGCGCTTGCGACGAAGGCCATGCGCCCGAGCGCGACCCTCAACGCGATCATCGACAGCATCTAACGGGGCGGGGCCTAGCCCGTGCCCTGCACGGGGCCATCGCATCCGTCGATGCGGTGGCCCTTGGATATGTGAATGTTTACATATCAACATTCGCGAATGTTTGTTGCCCCGGTTGTGCTCTCGAACCTATCCCTGCACGCAGATCAGTCGACGGCACTCTTCGCAGGGCGTATCCCCCTGATAGGGGTTGCAGGCGCCCATATAGGGCTGATCTTCCGATCCTTCGAGACCGGTTCCGGGCGTGCAGCTGGCCTTGCAGGTGTCGCCTTCGGGGCGGATCCAGGTCAGGCCGTGGTCATTTTCCGAGCACAGGCCATCATTGTCGTCGATCCAGACCCAGCCGCGCTCTCCCACGCCGATCGTATTTATCCAGAGCCCTGTGGCAGTCCACCCATTGGCTTCACTCTCGTGGAACTCGAGCCAGCGCCAGTCAAAGCCGTAATCAGCGCTGCATAGCTCGTTGCCGCTATCCTTGCTGGCGAGGCTGGATCCGAAGATGCACTGCTTGGTCATCGCGAACTCAAGCGGGAGCATCGAGCAGCTGTCGCCTGTGGTGGAGGTGGAGGTGGAGGTGGCGGTGGTCGTCGTGCCGGTCTCGGAGGCGGACGATGTCAGGGGGCCTGTCGTCGATGACGAGGAAGTCGAGGAGGTCGACGATGTCGAGGACGAAGAAGAGGAGGACGAGGACGAGGACGACGACGAAGACGACGAAGACGACGAAGAGGACGACGACGAATCTGAGGTCGAAGAAGCCGAGGAGTTCGAAGTGCTGGTGGTGATCGTTGCGTCGCTGAAACAGGCGCAGAGTGTGGTTGCGACGATCCAGGGTAGAGTGAGCGGGCTACGGAGGGGCCTTGGTTTGTCTGCGAGCATGGTCTAGAGGGGCCCAGGGCCACTGGGAACGACGATACCACCAGGGCGCCCAAGAGGCGCGCAGGACCGCTCAATTTACGAGAGCCTGGAGCTATTTGGAGGCGCACAGCCGTCGCTACTAGGGCATGAATGTCGAGGTCGTCGATGTCTACCGCGCCTGCGGTGAGTGAGCGAAGTCGGAAGAGACGGCGCTTGCGGGCTCGCCGACTACGGTCCGATCAGCTGGCACGTCTCAGCGCCTTGCCTCGCGAGGAGCTGGAGGCCTTTTCGTGAGCCGTTATGCGCGCCAGCGGCCGATTGTATAGAGGTGCTCACCGCTGTGCAGGTCCATGACCTCGAGCCAGGTCCAATGGGGGATATAGATCTTCGTATCATCGGCAGTGAGACGGGACGGATCTGCGGAAACCTCGGTGCTATGGGGTATCTGCACGTCCCAGAGGAGCTTGCCGCTCTCTAGGTCGCGGCCGCTAAGTCGCCGTCCCGAATCGCTGTTTAGGAGCTCGTAGGAGACGACCAAGATACCGTCTTGAATCAGCGCTAGCTCGGCGGGGCCGGTTGCGGCCGCCAGCGGATTGCCCTCGGGGATCACGCCGGACCAGCGGAGTGTACCGCCCTGGAAGACGACGACGAGGGGCACGGCGCTGCCCGGAGACTTGACGCCTAGGGCGACCTGGTAGCCATCTGGACCGCTAAAGACCGAAGCGAGTTTAGTACCCGGGGGTGTTTTGAGGCCGTCCTCGGCGTCGGTCGAGGGCCAGCGTGTGCCGCTCTCGGAGCCGTAGATTTTGTCTGTCTTTTGGGGCATCTCGCAGCCCTCGGGCATCTCATCGGTCGGGCTTGGACGAAAGGTGCCATCGGTCAGGTTGAGGATGCGCGAGACCTCGTCGACGGTGACGACCGTGGCTTCTTTTGCCGTGCTCGCACAGATGTATTTTACGCGCTCGCCGAGGCTTACGGTCCAGCGGGGGCTGCCATCGGCGAGCGTGAAGCCGTGCAGTTGGCCACGGCTATTGCTGACCACGAGAGTCTCGCCGGCGACCCGTGCGATCGAAGTCGACTCGCTCGCGAGATCGCCGAGAGACGGTGTTATCCATAGCTGACGACCTCCCTGGCCATCAAATGCCGCGTAGTTGAGAACGCTCTCGCTGCCTTCAAAGGTACGAACTCGGCCGATGATATCGGGTGTCGTGTCGCCGGTGATCTCCCGGAGTTCGAAGTGGGTTTGCGGATCCCATTGCACAATGCCTGCGAGCCCTACGGGCTGGCCGCTCAGTATCCCGAAAACCGCTCCTCCAAGCGATACCGCGACCCCCAAAAAGGGCACGGCGTAGATCAGATAGGCCCAGCGCGGCATCTTGTACTGCGCGACCTGAACTCCTGGGGGCAGTTTTGTGCCGGCCCGCTCGATCGTCGACGTTGTCCCGCAATACGAGCAGGTCACCTGGGCGGCGCTACCGGGCGGAACCAGGTGTGCGCTGCAGCTGGGGCAGGTCAGTCGTTTGAGCATGGCGATCGAGTATAGCCTCGATGGCGGCCGTTCGGGCACTCTCCGCATCTTCCGCTAGCTTCTCCAGCCCTCGGTTGTTGGAGGCCATGGGCCCCAAACGCGTGTGGGGGCGACCCAAACGAGCTTGGGGCCGCCCCTCGACTCACGGCGAGCATCACTCGTTTTCTGTGTCGGCCCGGTCCTTGCTTTAGGGGGGGTGCACCATGAGTTTCGCTGCGCAACGCCCGTACCACCGGGACGTCCTAGGGGCGTTTATCATCGCGGTATTCAGCGTCGTAGGTGGGCTGTGGAGTGTTTTTTTAGACCTACTCAAGTTTCGCAGCAGCTTCACGCTGGTGGCCACGCCGGTCTCCACCTGCCGCGGGAGCTGCAGCCTCGCCCTCCGCGATTCCTGGTCCGAGTTTGCCGGGTTGCCGGTCACGATCTTCGGCCTCGCGTTCTTCCTCGTCCTCTTTGTCTTGAGCTCCATGAGCCTGCTCGCGCCGCTTCGACTCTCGAGATCGAGCCGTCCTCTGATGATGGCCCTCGGCTGGGGTGGCCTGCTGATCTCCGTGTTGCTGGCTCTTCGGGCTCGCTTTGCCTTGGGCGATTGGTGCGAATTATGCACAGTCTTGCACCTCGCCTGCCTGGGGGTGTTTCTTGGGGCCTGGATCGTTGTAGGTCGGGGTTGCGGGCCTCTGCGTGTATTTAAACGCGCGTGGTGGCGCGACCGAACGACTGTGCTTGTCACTCTCCTGATCACCAGCACCTTTGCTGCCGCGACGGCGGTCCAGCTAAAGATCTACCGCGGGGCCGTAAAAGACGCCCGTGAGCGCTCTCTTCTCTCGCCGGCCGAGTTCTACCTCGACGAGCTGCCCGCGCCCTCCATCCAGATCCCTGCAAAAGGTGAGGCTCGGGCGATCGGCGCGCTTTTCCTCGATCTTTCGTGTAGCCACTGCCGGGTCGAGTACAAGTCATTTGTCGGCTATTACCAGGATTATGCGCCCTCTCTAGAGATCGCGATCTACCTCTTTCCGGTAACCCGGGCGGGTCGCTCGCATAACGCTAGAAATGCCGCCAAAGCGATGCATTGCATTGCTGCTGAGGATCCTGAGAATGCAGTCGAGATCGTCTTGGAGGTTTTCGACCTCCAGGATACAGGTGCGCCGTTCTTCAAGCAATCCAAGCTGGTCGAGCTTGCCGGGCATCACGGGTTTAGCGAGGGCGAACTCGATTTGTGTATGAAGGATCCGCGGCTCGATACGTTGATTCGACACCACTTAGAGTTTGGCCGGACCGCCGGGATCGAGAATGCTCCTGGTATGCTCATAGGTGGTCTCCGGGGGCGGGCACTGGTCGAGGGCGAGGTTTTGCCCGGGGGGCTGGATCCCGCCTTCATTGCCGACAAATTCAAGAAAATCCTCGACCTCGACACCCAGGAAGGCCTTGCATTGTGACCCCTCAAGAAAGCTTCACAACACGTCCCCCTGAGGATCCAGATGCCGAACTCGGCGTCCTGCTTTGGCTCGCGATGATGGTCGCAGGCATCATTCTTGGGCTCATCTTTTGGATCGCCAGCAACTGGCTCGCGCCTGTACGTACCGAGTGTAGCGACGCGGTTGCCGATGATTGCGGCGAGGGACAGGTCTGCGAAAATGGCAGTTGTCAGGACGCACAGCCATTTTGCGCCCTAAATGGCCCCTGTTCTGGTTGTCTGTGCAGCTCGCCAAGAGAATGCGTTCAGGGCCTCTGCGAGATGCCGACAGTGACCTCCGAGGAGTCGGTCTGTGCCGATGCCGAGGCGATGAGCGT
>CAYYUP010000141.1:0-10497 GCA_964474905.1 uncultured Nannocystis sp.
GGGCGTTTGTGGAACGGTGCCGTCGTCATTGATATTGGTGATATTGTACGCGTGTTGGTTCCAGATCTTGCGACCGGGCCGCCA
This sequence comes from uncultured Nannocystis sp., assembly GCA_964474905.1. Classification (GTDB taxonomy): domain Bacteria; phylum Myxococcota_A; class Polyangia; order Nannocystales; family Nannocystaceae; genus JADJRG01. The sequence goes on from CAYYUP010000141.1 coordinate 85, forward strand.
AGATTCATCTGCGTCGCCGATCACGGTGATCCCGTAGGAGCTTTCGATCAAATTGTTGTGGGCGACGACGATCTCGACCTGGCCGTCATTGTCGACATCGACGACGATCGGGTATTCGATCAGAGTGCCGCTATTATGGGGTTCGTATTTAAGTTTGATCGTGCCGTCGATGCCCGAATAGACGTATAGGTTGATTTCGTCGGCATAGACGACGTCGGCGATGCCGTCGCCTTCGAAATCGTAGACTGCGGAGCCGGTGACTGCGGAGCTCGCATCCTGGGTCGGATTTTGCCAGAGGATGGTGCCGTCGGTGTCAAAGACTACGTACCCAGCGCTACCGGCGACGCCGATCTCGGGCAGGCCGTCGCCGTCGTAGTCGGCGATGGTCGGCGGGCCGCCGATTCCGGCTGGGTTGGTGACGCTCCAAAGGACGATGCCAGCGGCGTTTTGCAGGCGGACTGTACCGATTCCGACGACGACGATCTCGGCCTGTCCGTCGAGGTCAAAGTCGGCGATCGCCGGATAGCCGTCGGCCTGCATATTGTACCAATAAGCATTTCCATCGGGATCGTAGAGGGCATTGCCGACGATGATCTCTTGGATGCCGTCGTCGTTGAGGATGTCGGCGGCGAAGGAGGTGCTGCCGTAGGTCGGGGCTCCGGTGCCGTAGAGGCCCGCGCCTCGGAGAGTGCCATCGCTGTTGAGGATCGCTCGGCCGACGATGATCTCTGGGTCGCCATCGCCTTCGAGATCGGCGATCGCGGGCGCGGCCATCAGCGGCCAAGCGACATGGTTTGCGAGGCCTGGGCTGGTCCACTTTAGAGTGCCGTCATTCTCGAAGGCTTTGACGACGCTGCCGGCGGCGAACGCCAAAATCTCGATTTTGCCGTCGCCGTCGATATCACCGGCTGCAAGCCCCGACGAGCCGAGTACGCCCTGATCCGCGATCGACAGGATCTCCGTTTGCCCGTCGCCAGAGACGACGCGGAGAACCGCGGTACTTTGATAGCCAGAGCCGGCATATGTGACAAAGATGACATCCGGGAGGTCATCATCATCGACGAATGCGACGATCGGCGTCATCATCACTTGGTTGTAGTTTGGGGCCTCGGTCCAAGCGGTTTTTTGCCACTCGACGATCGGGTTGAACATGCCGATAGCTGGTTCGTTTTCACAGTCCTGATTGACCGCACCCATAAAGCCCTTTGGAGGGTCGTCGCCGCAGAGCGGAGGATCTCCGCCGGTGGTCGAGCCGCTGGTTTCGGTGCCCCCTGTGGTGGTCGTGCCTCCAGCTGTGGTCGCCGAGGTCACGCCCGCCGAGGCCGAGTCGCTCTCAGTGCCGCTATTTCCGGTGCTCGCCGAGTCGGAGGCGCCGGAGGCCGAATCAGACTCGCTGGCGCTGTTACTTGCCGAGGCCGTGAGGCCGCTAGCCGAATCAGTGGCGGAGTCGCTGGTGCTACCAGAGTCGTCGCCGTTACAGCCGAGGACGAGAAGTGCGAAAGAGAGAGAGGTTGTCCACGAAAATCCAGAGGTATCCATAATGCGCCTGCGAGGCGATGATAGCGGCTTCTGTTAGGGCTCGACAGCTCTGCTGATTTGATCGTGAAGGGGGTACGTGAGGTCGATGTCGGGCATTAGTTGGCGAGATGTCCGCGTAAATGTGCGCACATAGGTGGCAATGTGCGGATGTGGGAGTGCACGCTCGCCCTCTTTGGCCCTCAAAACTCGCTTATGGCTTTGGGCCCTGGGGCCTGCTCGGATGGCCGCGAGATGCCCGAGTGCGACTTTGTCATCCGCGGGCCTCTCACGATTAGCCGGTAGTGGCGGCGAGGCTAACCGCTCCTAGCGTCTTTGGCGTCTTTGGCGTCTTTGGCGACCTTCGCATCCTGTTGCGGGATTTTAACCGGCAGATAGGGCACACGCTCGGCGGCCGGAATGCCGTCGCTGTAGACCCAGCGGTAGACCATCCAGCGGCCGAGCACCGACTGTGTGTACTTGCGGGTCTCGTCGTAGGGAATGCTCTCGATAAAGAGATCGAAGTCGCGATCGCCTCGCTTCTTGAGCCAGCGCTCGACCGCACCTGGACCGGCGTTGTAGCTCGGGATCGCTAGGGGCACGACCTCGTCGCCGCCGCCGTAATGGCCGACGAGACCGCCGAGGTAACGCATGCCGAGGTCGAGATTAAACGCCGGATCGTAGAGGCGATCGGGGTCGAGCTTGCCGAGGCCCGCCCGCTTGGCGACATCCTTGGCGGTCGCCGGCATCATCTGAATCAGCCCCCGAGCGCCGGCCCATGAGGTCGCACCGGGATCGAAGCGGCTCTCGGTCTGCATGATCGCGAAGGTCAAGAGGCGCGGCACTTGATGGGTGCCCTCGCCTCCGCGGATCACCTCGTCAAAGGCGAGCGGATGGGCGAGCTCCCAGAGCTTGCGCAGATCGCCGACCGGCGGTGCCCTTCGCCAACCGCGACCGAGCGCGCCGAGCAGGCGCTGCGACTCCGAATAGAGCCCCGCCTGGGCCAGGATCGCGGCTGCAGGCCAGCCGCGGATCGACGCCTCGCGGAGTTCGTCGCGGGCCTCTTCGCCGAGGCCGAGTTGGGCGAGGATCTTCGCCCGCAGAGCCGCCGGTACTTCGGGAAGATCGAGCGAGCTTGCGCCCATCTTTGGGTCGCTCTGAGCTGCGCTCTCGAGCACAGCGATGCCCGCAGCATGCGGTCCCTCTCCGAGATCACGGAGGCGCGAGAGAGCGAGGATCGAGGGGTAGCTGAGGGGCGCCGGACGGATCGCTTCGATCCACGCCGACTCGGCCTCGTCGCTGCGGCCGAGCCCTGCAAGCGCTTTGCCCCGGTAGTAGTGGAGCTTGGCGATCTCGATCGGATCGGACTCGCCGCTCTGCAGTCCGGCCTCGACGAGCGCGAGCGCGTCGTTCAAACGTTCGCTGAGAAAAGCGCCGATGACCAGCCGCCGCCGGGCCTCTGCCCCCATGTCGCCGCCGATCGCCACCGCCGCCTCGTAGGCAGCACGCTCCTCTTTGTCCTTGCTGATCTCCGCCCACGACTCGCCAGCGAGCACGTAGGCATCATCGGCGTAGGAGTGTTTTGGGTAGTCTTGGGCGAGGCGCTCGAAGTCCTTGGCGGCGCGTGCATACTCGCCGGCGGCGTAGCGACCACGACCGGCCTGGTAGCGCGCCTTGACCTCGGTGTCGACGCTCTTTGCTCGTCTGCACTCGGCGGCGGCCTGCTCAAAATGCGGCCGCGCCTCGCTGCGCTTGCGCTGTTTGAAGATCGCCGACGCCCGGAGATAGAGCGCCTGGCAGCGATCGCTGTGCGGCAACTTGCGGGTTCGCACGAATGCCCCGACCTCGGCGATCACCGACCTGTAGCGACCCCGCGAAAGGAGCCCGCGGAGGCGTGCCAGAGTCTGTTCGCGAGTCGCCGCGAGCTCCTTCGAGAGCGTCCGCTCACCGCCAATTTTTGCCCGCAAACCGGGCATCACAACCGCTGCTTCTTCGCCAAAATCGGCGAGCGGCACCTCGATGACCAGCTCTTTGTAGAGCGCCAGGGCGCGCCCGAGTTCTGCTGCATCGTCGCTCTTGGCGAGCATGCGTGCGAGCTTGGCCTTGGCCTCGTGGCGCCGCGCCGCTTTTTTATAGGTGCCGATGTATTTTGTGTAGAGGTCGAGCGCGCCCTGGCGATCGCCGGTGCGCTGGCGGGCGTCGGCGTTGGCGATCAATCCATCACCGCTGATCGCCCCCTCGAGAGGTCCGCCCTCGAGCACAGCGAGCGCCGCCGATGGTTGTCCCGAGTCGAGCAGGGCTTGCCCCTGCAGGAGCCGGAGACGGGCGCTCACGGGCGCCAAACCCGGAGTATTGCGGGCCGCCGCAAAGCGCTCGGCTGCTCGCACGTAATCCTCAGCTCGCATGTCCTCGAGACCGCGGAGCCAGAGGGCCGCGCCGCGCTCATCGATGCTCGCACCTGCGTCGGCCAGAACCTGGTCGAGCAGCGACACGGCGAGGCTGTAATCGTGGCGCTCACGGGCGAGGATCGCCTCGCGCCCCGGTCCCTCAGAAAACCAGAGTTGGCGCTGCGGAGCGGACACCGGATCCGTCGGATCGGCTGCGCTCCCAGCCTCGCTTGGCGACGGTGTCGACGGCTCCTCGGTGCCGGTGAAGAGCGGTGGTGTTTTGCCCTCCGAACGACAAGCCAAGCCGGCCGCGCCGCTCAAGCTGATCGCCAAGGTCGCAAGTCCGACCGACGATGCGAGCTTGCCGATGCTGCCGAAGAGCCGCCGATGGGACCGATTGGCCCGCCCCTGCGCCCTTGGGTCCCGAGCACCTTGGGCCCCGCCGATCTCGTCTTGGCTTCGCTCGTTCGTCATCTGATCGCTCCGTCTCTCGCACCGATGAAGGTGCCGATTGTGCACCCTGTGCCGATTGTGCACTCTGTGCCGATTGTGCACTCTGTGCCGATTGTGCACTCTGTACAAATAATCATGTGTGGTGGGTCGCTTCGTTGTTTTCGGGATCGAAGATCGCGAGGCCACCACGGCCCTGGCGCTGTGCCTGACGAATGGCCGCTTCGGCGGCGACGATCAGCCCGTCCGCCGTCGCCTCGAGCAACATTCCGAGATCGACGATACCGAGGGAAAGGCTGATCGACACCGGCTCACCGCTGACGATGAAGGGCTCGCGGGCGACCGCATCGCGGATCCGCATCGCCGCCCGTGACCCCCGCATCGCGTCGACCCAGCGACAGGTCAGGCCCATCACGTCGTGGCCGTAACGTGCGAGCACGTCATCCTCACGGGTGATCGCCTGGACCCGCTGGGCGAGTTCCCGGAGCAGGATTTCCGCATGGGTGGTGCCCAGGCGGTCGATGATCTCGTCAAAGCTGTCGACCGAGAAGAGCACCAGGGTCAACGCTTTGCCCTGGCGCAGCGCCACGGTGACATCGCTTTCGAGGCGGTTAAGAAAGTACCCGCGATTAAAAAGCCCGGTCTGGCGATCGCGGAGCGCGGACTCAAAGAGCTGGCGCTGAAGATCTTCTTCGGTGTCATCGCGGTAGGTGAACTTTAAGACGCTGGTGGCCCCGAGCTGGATCCGGTCGCCCTCGTGCAACGGATAGCGATCGACGGGCTCGCCGTTGGCAAAGGTGCCGTTGGTCGAGCCCGCGTCCGCCAGGTAGTAGACCTCGTCGATGTAGACGACGGTCGAATGGGTCCGCGATATTCCCTCGTCGTTGATCCGGATGTCCGCCGTGGGACCGCGGCCGATCGACGACATGCCGGGGCCCAGCGCGAACATCTCGCCCATGCGATCTCCGGCGAGGACCACCACGTACGCCCGTCGGCCGACGCCTTTTTGCGGGGCGTCTTTCTGGGTCGGAGACGGACCCTTGGCGGCGGATGGTTGCGGATCGGAGGCGGACATCAGAGGCTCGGGCCACAGCCGAGCAGCTGCGTCTGGGCGATCGTACGCGCTTGGCCGACCCTCGCAACTATCGCGCCAAGCGGCGAGAACAGGCCGCAGCGTGCGGTTTGAAATCGCGCACATCGCGCGGGATACGCAAATCACGCAGAACACGCGCTCATCCCGGGGGGATCGATCGCGGATCTTCGCGGGCGCAACGGCTGCAGCGTTCGGCCCTTGCGCCCTCGGGCTGCGACCTTCATACTGCTTTGCCGGGTCAGCCTCCTCCGTCGGTTGGCCCGCAAACACAAACAGGACAACACTCAGGGGGTGTTACGGTTTCGACGGGGGTGCTGAACGCGAAGGTTGCGTGCCGCGGATCCTCGACCACCGCGTCAAAACGATCGAGGAAACACAGCTGCCAACGACAGCAACTACGGCCGTATGGCCATCGCCGCCTAAGAAACGGTGACATCCTCTCCTTAGGTGTTCCCAGTCGGGAAGAGGGTGCAATTACAGGGAGCTAGTCGACGGGCATGCCCCGGATCGTCGGCGAAATTCAGGGGATCGGAGCGAGGAGGGCCTGTCGGCGGGCATGCTTCGCTCTCAAATCAAATCCACCGACTACGCACGTAGAGGCCCCGCCTGATGGCTTCCGGACCCGGGTTCAACTCCCGGCGCCTCCAACAACAAACGGTCTCCTAGGTACCTAGGAGGCCGTTTTTTTGCACTGCACGGCGCAAAAAAATGCGCCCCCGTGATGACGGGATTCTCGGCGCGGCAACGGACCCCGCGAAGCTCCGTGGGTGCCTCGGTATGTTTTGCTCGCTCGCAGACCGAAAGGGCTTCCCCGTGGGCCCACCGGCGGAGTCCGGTTGTTCGGGGGTTGACGCTCGGTGTTGTGTAGCCTTCGATGGGCCTAGAACTTGCGGAATCGTTGGGGCGGCCGTGCTCGTCGACACGGAGCCCGCCAGCGTTGCTGCGATCAAAATCCGGCGGCGAGTTGCTCTTCGACAATGCCAACGCGTCGGTGACGCTCGGCGCGAGCGGGAGGGGCTGCTCGGTGGAGAGCGGGTAGCTCGTCGTACGTGCGACCCTCAAGCACTCGACCCGCGACTTTCTTCCGAATACCGCCCCACTGCTTGAAGAAGAACGGGACACCTGCACTTTGGCACTGATCGCGGAGAGAGAGCGCCCACTCGGCCTTCATGGGCCGAGCACCCACTCCACTCTCGCCGCCGACGATCACCCAGTCGATACCGGAGAGGTTCACCTCTCCGAGATCCTCGAGCAGAGGCTCGATCGACAGGAACTTAACGCCGGCCGTCGTCTCCCGAAGTTCGTCGATCCGCGGGAGTCCATGGCGACGGTCCTCCACGCTGACACCAAGCCAGATGTGCTTGTGCTCCGCGAGTCCCGGGTGCTCACGCCGAGTAAACTCGCGGAGTCTTCGCGCGCGCTTGGTCAAGACCTGATAGATGTGCCAGTTGGCGAGCATCATCGTGTCGAATACAGCGCTCACATACGTATCCGGCACCCCCTTGTGGAACAGATCGCTCATCGAGTTGACGAAGATCATTCGCGAACGCGACCAACGCAACGGATCCGTCAACTTCTCCGGTACTAGCCGGAGATCAAAGCCCTGCTCGTAGGGATGGCCCGATGTACCGCGCCATCGCTCCGAGAAGGTCTGGGCGTAGCAATGCTTGCAGCCTGGGCTGATCTTCGTGCAACCCCGGACGGGGTTCCACGTTGCGTCGGTCCATTCGATGGTACTGCCGTCGCTCATGGTCAAGATCGTACCCCAAGACCGGGGCTAAATCGATCCGCGATCCCGACGACATCAGAGGTCCTCGTCGGGAAGCGAGAGCAGATCCTGGTCTTGGGCTCTGCGCCGGCGCCCTTTGTCCGGTGCGATCAACAAGCGACCGGCTTTGGCGGCAGCAACGACCGCGTATGCCAGTTCGCCCTCAGTCACGTGGCGTTCTTCAAGCACCGGGGGCCAAAGATCTCGATACGGCCGCCGGCCACTCACCGGCAGCACCGCGATCAGGTCGTCGATGCACGCCGCCCTGTCGGTCTCGTTCGCCTCCGCGTACCAGGGATCCTGCGTGGGCGCGGCGAGCCCTGACAACAAGGAAAGCTGCCCTGTTTTCTGCTCGGTCTTGCGGTCGCGCGCCCCGGCTCGGATAGACGCTGCTTCTCCGCCAATGACTCGCGCTTCAACCTCGCGGAACACTCGAAGAACCTCTGGGTGCTTGCCTCCGATCACCAGGCGAAACCATGTCCGTCGCTTCGTTGGATGGGGCACGGCGAGATCAGCCGCAAACGTCACGTCGCAGTTGGACTTGAGGTTCGCTCTGTAGGTCCGTAGTAGATCGGTCTCGGAAAGGCCCTTCTCGAGCGCCCCCTCGCTCAGTCCGAAGAACGCCTTCATCTGCTCCCGGAGAAACGCGCGGGTGTCGTCCTTGAAACGATTGATGTGGTTGAACATCACGTTAACGAGTACTTCCCGCATCCTCTTGGCGAGCAACGGTCGAATGTACTCCATGGCTACGCCCTTGAAGCCGGTCGGATCAACGAACACGAAGGCGGGATCATCACCGAGAAGGTCTGCAATCCGGGACACATGAGAACCGAATTTCCCGTGGAATGCGGTCGTCTCAACAACCCCTTCGCGATTGTCTAAGTACTGCTCCAGACGTGCGAAGGCCCGATTATCCGTTTCAACGAAGATCGCTCGCAGTGTCACGTCATGGCCGTTCTCCTGCCAGATTCGACCGGCCTCTTCCAACGCCGATAGACCGATGTGAATCGACGTGTCGCCGAGTGCCTCATCGTGACTCTGCCACGGCCCCGCAAAGCAATCCACGTACCAGAGAGTCACCGGGCCGCGGCGTGCGAGCGAACCGATCTTGCGGCCCCATAGTTTCAGGTACTCATGCAATACTCGGTGCTTGAGGTAGCTCTGCTCTCGGTCGTGGTACTCGGGCGGGATTTGCACGGTGATGGTCTCGGGCTAAGTCATCGTTTAGCGGCAACTCCAAGCCTAACCCACCAGTCGACACAGCTTGTAGCACTTTCTCGTCCTCCAACCTGGCGAACGACACATGGAAGATCCGCGGGCACCTCGCGCTGTTGCAGTATCAGTATTTTGTCACAAGCAGGGCGCTGACCACAAAGCCCAGCTTGCGAGCCTGCACTCACCCGCGGCATCCTAAGGCATGCGTGCAAGTCGATTGTGGTCGTTCGCCTCGCTCCTCTCACTCGTCGCTCTTCTGATCGCAACTCCGGCGAGCGCATCCCCGATTGATCCATCAATATCGACGGTCGGCGTCGCACCGGAGGGGCTGGTAGCAGCGATCGCCCAGATCCTATCGGAGGAAAAAGTACCCGGGGTGGGCGTCGCTTTGGTCGATCGCGAGGGCGTGCGCTGGGTCGGTGGTGTTGGTCTTGCGGATCCGGCACTGGGTCGGGAGGTCGATGCCGACACCATGTTTCGAGTCGGCTCGATCACCAAGAGCTTCGTCGCGATGACTATCGTCGCCCTCGCTGAGCGCGGTCAACTCGGCCTCGACGAGCACCTCGCCGATCTCACCAGTTCTGTCGACTTTGACAACCCCTGGTCCGACAGCGATCCGATCACCATCGCCCATCTGCTCGAGCACACGGCGGGGTTTGACGATATGCACTTCAACGAGACCACCGGTCCCGCGAGTGTCGAGACGATGCCGTTGATCGATGTGCTCGCCCGCAATCCTCGCTCGCGCCGTTCTCGCTGGCGTCCGGGCTCCCGCTTTTCCTACTCCAATCCGGGCTACACGGTCGCCGCTCAGATCATCGAAGAGCGAACCCTGGCCCCCTACGAATCATCGGTGCGCATTCTTGTGCTCGATCCGCTCGGCATGGCGACGAGCACCCTAAAGAGAACACCGACCAGCGAGCAACAACTCGCTAAGGGCTACCAGGGCCCGCAAACGCCAATTCCCTACTGGCCGATCATGCACCGCCCGGCTGGCGTTCTGATGAGTTCTCCGCGCGAGCTCGCCGAGCTTGTCCGGCTTTTTCTAAACGATGGAGTGCACGACGGCCAGGTGATCGTCAGCCACGACGGCATCGCCCGGATCGAGCGCTCGGGCACGTTGCCGCACGACCTGCTCGACGTCTCTTACGGGCTCGGAAATTACGGCAGCGCCGATCGGCCTGTGGTCATGCGCGGACACAGCGGAGGTGTGCCCGGCTTCCTCTCTGAATACGCCTACAACCGCGAACTAGGGGTTGGCTACGTGATGCTGCTCAACAGCACGCACTCCGCTGCCGCCTTTACCCGAATCCGACGCCTGCTCACCGCAGCGGCCCTGGGCGACCGTGCATTGCCCCTGCCTCCGCGAATCGAACTGCCGGCTGACGAACTCGCTCGCTGCACCGGATATTACGAATACGCGAGTCCACGCCACTCTCTCTTCGGTTTCATCGAGCGGGCGACGGTCGGTTTGACGATCGAGGTCGACGGCGCCAACCTTCGCGGCCGTTTGCGAAACGGGGCGCAGATCCAACTGATTCCGACCGGGGCGCAGACCTTCCGTATGCCCCATGAGTCAGGTAGCAGTATTCTTCTCCGCCGGGATGGCGAGCGTCGGGTTCTCGAGTTCAACATGGGCCAACTCGAGCAAAGCTCAGCCCTCTTCGCCAGCCTCCGCTACCACGCCCTTCGCCTCGCGCTCCTGCTGATGCTCACCGCTGTGCTTGCGGCCTTTATTTGGATCCCTGGCCTTTGGCGGATCCGCGGAGATGGTCGGGCCAAGGCGACGGCGTTGACCCGCGGCTTGCCCCTCGTCGCGACGATCTGCTTCTTTGCCATGCAGCCGACTCTCTTCGCTGGTGCCCTCGCAAATGCCCTCGGTGAAGCCAGCGTCTACGCGATCGCCCTCTGCCTGATCACACTCCTCTTTGCGGCGACTTCCGGGGCTGCCCTGGCCCAAGCGATCCGCTCATTCCGCTCTCCAC
>CAYYUP010000142.1:0-10487 GCA_964474905.1 uncultured Nannocystis sp.
CGCACACGACCGTCGCCTCGTCGACGCCCTGATCGGGATCCATCGTCTCCAGGAATTGCACGACCACACCGTCGACGACCGGGTTGGTACCGCGATTGCACACCTCCGCCTGCAGCTCTTTGATGCCGCCCTCAAAGGTACAGAGTTCCCCCAGATCGGTGAGTTCGACCGTGAGATCCGCGATCAACAGCTTGCCGACGTTGCCCTGCGAGTTTTGCCGGAGGTTGTTCAGCCCGTCGATCAGCCAATTTTTCTCGATGCTGCCCGAGGGCGGCACCTCGACCGAGTCCGTAATATGGGTGACGGAATAGAGGTGCTGATTCCACACAGGACGCGAGTTCGCCCAGCGATCGAAGGGGTCGCGGTAGATCACAAAGCCGGTCGCCGTCTTAAAGGTCCCAGATTCGGGGAAGAGCGGGTCGGTTGTCGGGCAATTCGCGTTGTAGGGTGTGCGCGGCACGACGATCTCGGTCGAAAAGTCGCCGTCGACATCGGCGATCGTCGGGTACTCCATGCCGGTCCCCGAGGAGGCCGGAGCCGAGAAGATCACCTCGCCGCTCTTACCATTATAGACCCGGACAAAGCACTCATCACGATACACCGCCTCGGCCGCGCCATCACCGTTAAAGTCGAAGATCGACGAACCGGTGATATTTGACGAGATATCCTGCGAGGGCTGGATCCAGAGCACCCCGTCGGGCAGGTTCTTGGCCTCCTGCTCCGGCGTGCGCTCACACTTGCCGCCGGGGCGCTCCACCGGACTATTGCCCATCAGCGCCGCCACACAGTCGGGATCGTAGACCGCGTAATGGGTGGCACCCGCCGAAGCCAGCTCAACCTGTCCGTCACCGTCGAAATCAGCGATCGTGATCGGACCCCCGCGGTTGGCCGGCGGATTGCCCGTAGAGTAGAGCGGTATCGGCCCCCACACAGGCTGGCCGCCAAAGAGCTTTTGGATGCGAACGGTGCCGTAATTATTGAAGGGTGTCGTCAATACCGCGACCTCTGGCAGCTGGCTGGTCTCCTTGCCATTGATCGCCGTGTACAGGCCAAAGTCGGCGAGACCAAGCTGCACATACGAGTAATTGACATCGTCGGGGATAAAGCCCGGCTTGTCGATCCAATCGCTCGTATTCACGTCCCAAGAGGCAAATTTACGCTGAGTAACGAGGTCCACAGTGCCGTCCAGATCGACATCGTCGATGATCGGCATGATGCCGGTCTTGGTCGCGTCCCACTCGGTGAGCAAGCAGCCATCGCCGTCAAAGGCCATCTCGCCGACCAGAATCTCGGGATAGGCGTCATTATTGAGATCCCGGAGCACCGGCCCCTCCAACATATGTGTCGATCCGAAGCTCAGGACCGTATCGGTCTCACAGTCACGGCCGTACCACATGCGCTCGAGCTTGGGCTCGTCGTTCTCGTAGACCACCCGCAGAGCGTAGAGGTTGACCGGCCCCTTGCTATCATTGGCCGAGACCCGGCGGTAGGAGACAAGCTCGGGATGGCCGCCATTTGGCACGTCGGCATCGAGATCACCGACCGCCCAGGGCACAGCGTAGGCCGGTCGGTTGTCGTCGTTCATCTCGTCAGCGCCACCAGCCCGCATCTGCTCCATGCAGGTACGCCCGTCAAACACCCGCAAGGTGCCGATTCGACCGAGATTGCCCTTGCCCTCAAAGGTGGTAACGATGATCGAAGGCTGGAGCTTGTTTGGATCCTTGTCCAGGTTGAGGTCGGCGATGATCGGCGTCGTGTAGATAAGCGTCGATCCTTTGGTCGGATCATTCGCATCCGCGACCCCGTTCCACTCGCACTGCACCACCGGCGTGACGCCCTCGGGGATATCGTCTTTGACACAAAAGGGATCATTGATGATGTCCGGCGGCACGCCGTAGGGGATGCACTCGCCGTCGACATCACAATAGGAATCCCCCGGGCAATCGTCGTGGTCTTCGCATTCTCCAAGATCGGGGATGCAGGTGTCGTACTTGCACTTAAACCCCCCCGGGCAACCGCCGCAGGGGTCCCCGGTGGTCGAGGTCGAGGTCGACGTCTCGCCGGTGGTAAACCCCGCAGTGGTGCTAGAGCTACCCGTAGAGCCCGACAGGGTGGCGCTCTCCCCCCCTGAGCCGGTCGTCATCGTGCCCATCGTCGTGCCCATCGTCGTGCCCATCGTCGTCGTCAGGCCGACGCTCGCACTCGTCGAAGCAGAGTTAGCGTTGCCCGAGTCATCGCCACAGGCAGCCACCAGCAACACGATCGAGACACAGGAGACGCAGGAGTACCAAGGACTAAACGCAGACATCGGCGCTATCGTACCCGCTTGACGACTCGCCGGGTCCCGCTTATCAGGGCGCGATGATGCGTTCCAGTGCTCTCAACGCCAACTTCGAGCGTTCTCCGCACAAAACCGCACTGCGTATATTTAACGGCTCAGGGGCCGCGCCGGTAAAGACCTTTATTCAGCATTCAACGACATTACGAACGTCTCGCGCAGTATCGCCATAGCCCCTTCTGCCAAGACAGACCCCCTGCGACAGAACGTGCCTGCGGCGCACCGAGTTCGCACATTTTCGTGGGCGCCATCGAACTGCATGCATTCGACGAGGCACAGGCTCCGCCGATCAAGAACCTCTGTCCAGATCCCTGACAGGCACTTCGCGCAGTATCGCTTGCAACTCGGTCATCGCGAAGCTGCGGCAACAAGCGATCGGATCATCTGTTCGGCAAGGCACCCGCTCTCTCGCGACGCCGCCGCAAGAGCCCACGCACAGCGACCCAACCTCCGGTCCAAACGGCCCACCAGATGACGATCGCCGGCACGACAACAAACGCCGCCCAGCCGCCCAGGAATACCCTAAACAAGAACTCAAAAAAGCCGCAGGCTGCGGCCGGCTGATCCATCGCCCCACCCGGGCAGACGCCCAAGGCAAACCACGCAGCGATCTCGAGGCGACTGAGCGCGCCGATGACCACAAAAGGCGCGACGATCCCGAGTAGGTAGACAGCCATGCCAGCGAGCCTACCTGATCCGCCGCCCTGCCCTTCTCTTGCGTCCACCTGCCCCCGGTGTATACAGGTCTCGATGCGTGCGTTCGCCTTTGGGGTCCTCCTCGCCTTTGCCGGGCTGCCGGCCTGCACCTGTGAAAAACAGGCGCCAAACACCGACACGGTCGCCGACAAGACGACCCCAAAGACGACTCAAGAGCCAGCCCACAAGCCCAACGATACAAAGCCGCTGATCGACCTGCCCGAGCTCGCCTACATGCCGGCAGAGGCCGAATTAGTCGCCCACGTCGACATTCAGCGCCTCCTCGAGTCACCGCTCTGGCACGCCAACCACGGCCTCATGACCGACGATCCCGAGGCTCGTCGCACCCTCGACGCGCTCACAAAGTGCGAGCTGGGCCTGGATACCCTGCGCACCCTCGACCTCGCCGTCGACAGCCGCGGCCAGCGTGTGATCGCCAGCCTCCAGGGCGCTGGCATCGGCGACGAAGAGCGCCTCAAATGCGTCGGCGATACGCTCTTTAAGGGAGACGAGAGCCGCTGGACCACCGCGACCGTCGCTGGTGAAACGACGATCCGCCTCGATGGCGGCGCTGCGATCGGCCACATCGTCGCCAACGACCGCTTGGTCTTCGCCTCCAGCGACTGGGACGCGGCACTCCGCGAGCGGATCTCCGGCGGCGGTCGATCACCGGCGACCGGCCCCCTAGGCGAGGCTCTCCTGGCTCTTAAGACGGATCGATCGATCTGGTTCGCAGGTCGCCTGCCGATGCTCCGCGGCCAGGCCGAGAACCTCCGCTCGCTCAGCGGCGCCGTCGATCTCGACAGCGGGCTCGCCCTCGAGCTCAGCATGGTGGCGGCCTCCCCAAAACTCGCGAATGAGATCTCCGCCGAGATGAAGCGCCGCCTGGGCAACATGCGCACGCGCCTCAAGGAGGCGAAGCTGCCCGAGGCCGCGCTCGAACGGATCGAACTCGAGGTCGAAGCCTCGACCGTGCGCATGCGAGCCTCCCTCGAGATCGCCGAGATCACAGCGCTCCGCACCCTGCTCACGCGCTCAAAGACGCCCCCCCCGGTCGCCCAAAAGACCGTGATTTCCCCTTCTACGGCCCCCTAGAGGCTGATTTTTGGACATTTTGCCCCCTTTGCAGGGGGTATCCCCCGGCAATCTCGTGCTTGTCGTCGCCGCCGTCCGCGAGTAGGCCTAGAGTATGGCGCACTACGATGCGACGAACGCCACAGTCGAGATCCACACCTACAAGGAGGGTCTGCTCGCGGCGATGGGTCACGACCTCAAGATCCAGGTCACTCGCTTCTCGATCGACGTCTCGGACGATCGCTGCTCGCTGAAGGCGAGCTTCGACCCCAACTCGCTCTCTGTCGTGAGTGCGCTCGATGGTTCGGCGCTCAGCGACAAGGACAAGCGGGAGATCGAGGCCAACATCCACAAGAAGGTTCTCCACCCCGATCGCCACCCCAAGATCGACTTCACCTCGACCGCGGTCGAGCCGAGCGGCGACGGCATCCGGATCACCGGCGAGCTGCACCTGCACGGCACCACCCGCACGCTCAGCGTCAGCTCGCATCGCGAGGGCAACCAGCAGATCGTCGAGGTGCCCATCAACCAGCCCGACTTCGGGATCAAACCCTTTCGAGCACCGCTCGGCATCATCAAGATCAAACCCGAGATCCAGATCCGCATCAGCCTGCCCGCCGATGCAACGGCAACCTGAGCCCGGGCCACGCCTGAGCCAGGGCCACCAAAAAGAGCCCGCGGTCGCACATGTCGATCCGCGGGCTCGCTGCATCTGCCCCCCTACGAGGCCGCGCTGGGGCTCTGCCGAAGCTCGCGCTTGAGGATCTTGCCGGTCGGCCCCTTTGGTAGGGCATCGATGATCTCGACCACCCGGGGGTACTTGTAGGCCGCGAGGCGCTCCTTGCAGTAGGCGATCAGCTCCTCGGGCGTCGCCGCTCGCCCGGGCTTGAGGGCGACAACCGCCTTCACCTCCTCGCCAAACTTCGCGTCGGGCACACCGATCACCGCCGCCTCTGCGATCGCCGGATGGCCGTAGAGAACCTCCTCGATCTCGCGGGGATAGACGTTGTAACCGCCGCGGATCACCATGTCTTTCTTGCGGTCGACGATCGAGTAGTAGCCCTCCTCGTCGCGCGTCGCGATGTCACCGGTGTAAAACCAACCATCGACGATCGCCTCTGCGGTGGCCTCTGGGCGGTTGTAGTAGCCCTTCATGACGTTATGTCCGCGGATACAGATCTCGCCCGGCTGCCCGCAAGCTTCGATCGTCTCACCCTCGGCATCGACCAGCTGAAACTCAACGCCCCAGATCGGCAGACCGATCGAGCCCGGTTTTTTCGGCTGGTCAAGCACGTTAAACGACGCCACCGGCGAGGTCTCGCTGAGGCCGTAGCCCTCGAGGATGTTGACCTCGTAGCGGCGATCAAAGGCGTTCATGACCTCGACCGGCATCGCCGCTCCGCCCGAGACGCAGCGATCGAGCGAACTCAGATCGTAATCGCCGGCCTTGGGGTGATTTAAGATCGCGAAATACATCGTCGGCACACCGGCGAAGAGACTGACGCGATGGCGCTGCATCAGCCCAAGCGCAGCCTCCACATCAAAGCGGGGCAAGAGCACGATACGGCCGCCACCCAGGAGCACGGCGTTGTGCATCACAGTCTGGCCGAAGGAATGAAAGAGCGGCAGCACCGTCAGCGCGGTGGTCTTGTCGCCGAGCGCCAACAGATCATCGCGCACGTACTGGGCGTTGTAGAACATGTTGAAGTGGGTGAGCTGGGCCCCCTTCGGCCGGCCAGTGGTGCCCGAGGTGTAAAGGATGACCGCCGTGTCGTCGGGCATCGTCGCCGGTAGCAGCTTGACCGGCTCGGAGCCCGCGATCAGAGCACTCATGTTGTGCACACCCTCCGGCGAACTCATGTCCTTTGGGTCAGCCTTGACAACGATCAACGACTTGCAACCAGGCGAGCGGGCGAAGGCCTCCTGGGCCTGCGGCAGAAAGCCCTCCCAAACCACGAGCGCGGCGGCATCCGAATCGGCGAGGTGGTAGCTGATCTCCTCGGCAGTCAGCAGCACGTTTAGCGGCACAACCGCTCCGCCAGCGTAATGGGTGCCAAAGTAGGCGATCGAGAATTGAGGCACGTTTGGCAGCAAGAGCGCGACATGCTGGCCCCGCCTCACCCCGAGCTGATGCAGCCCACCGGCGAATCGCTGGACATGGCTGTGCAGATCGCCGTAGCTGAGCGAGTGTTCGCCGAGAACGAGGGCCGTGCGATCAGGGTGGGCACCTGCGCTAGCACGGAGGATCAGGCCGAGGTTGAGACTCATGCGCCAAGGCTATCAAAGGAGGCAGCGCACGCGCAGAGTAGCGCGAAAATGTGTAGAGGCGCCAACTCGGGGCATACTGCCCCCCCGTGATTCAAAGGTCCCCCACGCTCACCGCCCTCGCGACCCTCGCAGCCCTCGGCCTCGCCTGCAACAGCGGCGAAGGAATGACCGAAGACCCCACCGCGACCACATTCACGACCTTGACCGTAGCGGGCTCAACCAGCGGCGACTCGACCGGTGACGACTCGACCGGCGACAATTCGACCGGTGACGACTCGACCGAGGGCAGCGGCTCGAGCATGACCGTCGCCGACAAGCTCGATCTCGGCGACGATCCAGAGCTGCCCGGTTGCGACGCTGTGGACATCCTCTTTGTCATCGATAATTCCGCCTCGATGGCGACCTACCAGACAGCACTCGCCGAGGCTTTTCCCGGTTTTGTCGATGCGATCTTCGACAACCTGCCCGCCGGTGTCGACGTGCACGTCGGCCTCACGACCACCGATTTTTTCTGCAACGGAGAGGGCTGCGCCTGCCCAGATTCGACGATCGGCTGCCAAAGCGCCGCCGACTTTGAAACCATCGAGATGTACTACACACCGCCCACCGAGGGCTCCAACGAGATCAACGGCAGCCAGGGCCGGCTCTTTGAGTACGAGGGGAAGAGCTACTTTCAGACCTCAACCGACGCCGATCCGGCGCCACTTAAAAATTGGTTCACCGCTGCTGCGACCGCTGCCGGCGAACTCGGCTGCTCCTTTGAGATGCCGGTCGCCGCCGCCTCCTACGTCGCCCACCCCGCCAACGCGGCCGCCAACGGTGACTTCCTGCGCGACGAGGACGCGGTCCTGCTGCTCTTCTTCCTCACCGACGAGCCCGACAAGTCGCCCGAAGCGATGAGCCTCTACAAACAAAACCTGCTCGACGCCAAGAGCGGCTGCGGCGGTGAAGAGTGCATCCTTACTGCAGGCCTGGTACCCGGCTGTATCGGCGGCATCAACCAAAAGCTCTGGCAGATGATGACCGCATTCGGCGATGATGAGCCGATCTGGGGCGATATCACCGATACCAAAGCCTATACCGAGGTCATCGGTGCCGCCCTGGCCGCGACCCTGGGGGATACCTGCGCGAGCTTGCCCGAGGGCTGATCGATGCACGATTCGATATGATCATATTTTGATCCTACGATCGCCTCGTTCACCACCACCTGGCCCGCCAATTTTTTCGCGGATAATTTAGGATCGATACGGCCGCACGGCGCACTACACCCATGACTCCCCCTAACGAAGGCCAGGAGCCACGCAGCCCCGCCACTTCGCCGACCCACAGGAGCCAACAACGATGCAACGCGCCCTACTCATCGGAAGCCAGACCTACGGCCTACTCGGGGTCCACCATGACCTAGACCTCATGGAGGGCACGCTCTCGCGCCTTGGCTTTAGCTGCACCTGCCTGACCGACGCCGATGCGACCCGCGAAGGCATGCTCGCCGGGCTCCGCGAACTCATCGCCACAACCACAAGCGACGACGCCGCACTGATCTACTACTCCGGCCACGGAGGCTTGGTCACCAACCCCAACCACCGCGCACCGACTCGCGACGGCTCCCCTCGCAACAACGCTGCCCTCGAGCCGCGATTTTATCAATACATTGTGCCCACCGACCACACCCGGCAGAGCTTCCGCGGGGTGCTCAGCGCCGAGCTAGCTGCGATCCTGGCGGAGCTCAGCGCCAAAACTGCCAATGTCACGTCGATCCTCGACTGCTGCCACTCAGGAAGCATGCTGCGCGGTGAGTACCGGCCAAAGGCGCTGTCGGACAAGCCTTGGCTCTTCAAAATTGACAAGCACATCCAGTGGTTGCGCGAGCAGGGCTACGATCTCAGCGCCCGCGCGGCCTATGTCGAGGGCAACCCAAACGCCATTCGGCTGACCGCCTGCATGTCCTCTGAGTCCGCTTATGAGCATACTGATGGCTCCGGACTCTCCGGCGGCGTCATGACCAAGGCACTCGTCGAGGTACTGCGCGAAATCCTCGACACCGACGGCCCCCTGCCCACCTGGGACGCGATCGGCAGCCGCGTCAAGGGCCTGGTCAAGCTGAAATTCAGCGCCCAAAACCCCTCGCTCGCGGGCCCGATCGGCCGCCGATGGCTCTCGACCAAGAGCATTCAACATACCGATATTTTTACCTATTTGCAGACTTCGGGTGGCGAACACAGACTCAAGGCCGGCTCACTGCAGGGCATCCGCAGCGGTGATCGATTCCTCGTCATGCCCCTTAATGCGGGGCGTGCGGATCGCGCTCTCGCCCTGGCCGAGGCCGTCGCGACTGTTGTCAGCGGGCATATCAGCCACCTCCGTCTCTCATGCCTTCCGGGCAAAACCGCGCCTCCAAGTGGAGCCCGGGCGTTTCGCCACGAGGTCGAGCGAACGCGTCTGCCCGTACGGCTGCTCGCAGAGGTTCCCGGGTTCCGGGAGGCGATCGCGGTTTCGCCACGGCTCATGCTCGCTGCCGACAATCATGCACCCACAGACGATCTATTGGCCTCCATCGTGCCCAGCTCAGTTCAAAATACCGTCGAGATCGTCGACGATCAATCCCGCCTCGTGCGTCTCGTGCCCCTGCCCTCCCAGGCGACCGAAGCCGCCAACTCAGGCGATCAAGGATCCGCTCCCTCGATCAAAACGATCGTCGCCACCCTCGATCAGCTCGCAAGAGTGCAGGAATTGCTCGGTCTACGGAGCGGGCAAAAACAGGCCGAGCTGCCCTCGCCGCCGGAGGTGCAGTGGGGTCAGGTCGTCGACGGACAAACTCGCAGCCTGCCGCTCTCGGGGGCCCTGCTATCGCCTCGAGACACGATCTACGTCCGGGTGACCAACAAGCGACGTACACCTCTCTACATCACTATCCTCGGGGTTGGCATCTCGCGTTCGATCCACGTGCTGACGCGATCGCAGCCCGAGGGCATCGAACTCCGCCCCTCTGAGCATTATACCCTCGGCGCCGACGAACCAACTGGCCAGGTCTTTGGTATCCCTCTAGTCTGGCCCGCCGAGCTGCCGCCCCGCGAGGCCCAACCGATGGCGCTCGTCATCGTCGCCAGCGACATGGCCTGCGATCTGCGCAGTCTCGAATCCGATATCGTCGCAGTACACGATCTGCTCGAGCAAGCGCCGGCCGTGGTTCGAGATTTCGGCGACATACCACCGCCACGTATCCGCCACCTGCGCTATGCAGTCCGCAAGATCCACTTCAGCGTGCGTGCCCCAGCGATCGATGCATAAGCATTTCGCGGGCAAGTCGGGTCGACACCGCGAGGAAGTGTGATATAAAACACATGCGCGTTCGGAGCAAGGCTGCCTTCACCGGCAGCCTTGCAACAGAGTCGAATCGCGACATCGAGCCCTCCAACTCCCTCTCGAAATTGGTACTTGCTGTGCACACTGCGACCTCCAAGACCCGAGTTCTGTTCATCTCTGCAACCCCTGCCGAGTACGGACCAATCAACCATCAGGCCGAGTACAAAGAGCTGCACGAAGAGCTCACCGAAAAGGGTGACCTTCGCGATCAGTTCTCGGTCACACGCTGCCAAGCGGCCTCTCGCTACGACATCATCGAGGCGATCTGGGACAGTGATCCCCACATTATCCACATCGCCTGCCACGGCAAGACAGACAGTCTGGTCTTCCAGGGCGACGCAGGCTTCGCCGATCCCATGGACAAAGAGTCCCTCAAAGTGCTCCTTGCAGACGCGAACAACCTCGAGCTCGTCATCCTCAGCGCCTGCAACTCCGCGGATATCGCCAAGTCGCTCTCAGAGTCCCGAAACATTGCGACCATCGGCGTCGCCGAGATGCTCGACAGCGCCGACGCGCGGGAGTTTAGCGAGAGCTTTTACTCGATGCTCGCGCACGGCAAATCCGTCGGGCAAGCATTCAGTACTGGGGTGCACGCGGTCCCCAACACGAGTTCCTACAAGACCCTCTTCCAGCGCTTCGGCCCCGGCTCGTTCAAGGTCCGCCCCCCCTTCTGGCCACAACTCGTGCCCCTACTACTCCTCGCCTCGCGCCTAGTCCTCGCCGTTGCGATCCTCCTCTTTGCCCTCAC
>CAYYUP010000143.1:0-10312 GCA_964474905.1 uncultured Nannocystis sp.
CTAAGTCAGTTACCAGCGCGCACTAACGCGTCTCCATTATCTCTCCAGCGCTTCGCACGCTTGGCGAGCAGCACCGGATCGCCGGTCGACGTAGCGACTCGCCATCTGGAGGCCGCTGTGGCGAAGCTGAGCGGCGACGGCATTGACTCCGCCACCATTGTTAGCAATGCGGGTCGCGCATGTACGACGGAGAGCATGTGTGCCCAGCCAGCGGATCCCCGCGCGCTTGACCACTCGCTTGAGCACGGCGCGAATGTGGTACTCAGCCCAGTGCGTCCCATGGCGATTAACGAGCACATACGGACAGCGATCGTGCTTGGTCGCCTTGAGAGCAGCTGTCAGCCGACGAGTGAGGCCGATGGTGCATTCGGTTCTGGACTTGGTCGTATCGCTCACCTTGCCGCGAACCACGGTTCGACGAACAGTGATGAGCCGGCGCTTGAGGTCGAGGTCATCCCAGCGCAACGCGAGAATCTCCCCGCGGCGAAGCCCGCCGTCGAGACCGAGCAGAACCATCGCCAACACTTGGGGATCATCCTTGGCAGCCTCGAGCAACGCCTTCACCTCCACCTCTGTGTAGGCTGAGGGTTCCCGCCGCACGCGACGGGGCACCTCGATCGCCGGAACACGCTCGAGCACGCCAAGGCTCACAGCTCGGTTGACCAGACACTTGAGTGTCTTGAGGATCTCCGCAGCTGTGCTCTGCGCCTTGTCGACCAGCCGGAGCTTGAGTTCCATCAGGTCACGAGCACAGAGTTCGTCGAGCCGTCGCTCCCCGATCACAGGAAGAATGTGAAGCCGCAAGGAGGCCGCGTAATTGATCAACGTGTTCACCGCCAAGCGGTCTGCCTTGCAGCATTCGAGAAAAGTGACCGCGAACTCCTCGACCGTTGGTGATGGTGCTCGGGTCGCTTTCGGTGGAGCGAGGAGCTGCTTGAGCAGCTCTTGCTCTCTCGCCCGAGCCCAGCGCTCCGCATTGGACTTGCCTGTGACGGGCACTTTGACTCGCTTTCGGACCTTGCGCCCGTCCGGGGCTCGTAGGGTGATGTCAGCTTCATACTGGCTCTTCTTTCCTTTCCATGGACGAAGGGTGATCATTGTCGATCTCCTACGCCTGCCGTGTTCGCCGTGATCCACGTATTGATCACTTCGGGGTCAAAACGCAAGGTCCGGCCGAGACGAATCCCCCCAGGGATCCCCCCTCGGGCATGGCGGGCATAGATCGCGCCGCGGGTCGTGGCGAGGAGGTCCGCGAGGTCATCTGCGGTCAATAACCGTAGCCGCGGCCGCAACGTGAGACTACTGTCAACGGGGCTCTTGCGCTTCATGGTGGATCCTCTATTTTTAATGGTTTGACGGAGCAACGCGAGGCGGAGAGGAGCGATCTAAGGATTTCCGTGCCCTCCAGCAAGCACTTGAGATTGCCTTTGTCGTCGGCGGCATCATGCGGTCGAAAGGTGCTTGAGCGCGTGTCTGAGTCGACCGATGGCCGCTGCAGCAAGATCCATGTCTGCCTCAAACTTCTGCTCCGCCTCCAAGCGCTCCCGCTCCTCCGGTGACATATGCTCCACAAATGCTCGTAGATTGCAGACGAAATCGTCGAAAGACCCGAGTACGCTATGAAAGAGAGAGGGCCAGTCGTCTGATTCGAAGGCGATCGTGCACTCCTGCAGGCGGGCATCCACTTGCGGATCGGTGATGATTCTGGCAAGAAGTCCGATCGTATCTGGTGATTGATTCTGCATGCTATTCCTCTTACGGGTGGTCATCAAATCGGCCCCATTGAAGTGGCGTGGTCGATCACATCATCGATCGCAACGATGTCGATGATCATGAGATCGGCGGGCTTACGGACTTCATCTAGGCTGAGATCGACGAATGGGATCTCTGTGTTCTCGAGCCAGCGCTTGAGATCGCCTTTGTCGTCAGCGGCTCCTGCGATGACCGTGAGGCCGCGCTCTTGCGCTCGCAGGCATGTGTTCGCGGCGAGGGTTGAGGAGCCTACACCGCCCTTGAAGTTGTGAAATGCGATGATCATGTCTGTTTCCTTCTATTTCTATTTCTCTTCTGTTCACGAATGGACTCTTTGATCGAACAAGCTGACATGATCATTTTTGACCTCCCTTTGCGAGCCCGTAGGCGAATGCTCCGACAATAGCGATCCCTGCCGCGGCTCCACTCACCTTCAACCAGAGCGGCACGGTGAACGTAACCGCATCGGTAACCGCATCGGTAACCGCATCGGTAACCGCATCGACAACCGCCTCCCCTGCCTCGATGATTTCTTCGGGGCTGTGCATCGCGAAGGCGGTGACGATCCCAATAGGTCCGAGCGCAAAGAGCACGAGTTCGGCCGGTGCCATCTTTCGGCGATCGAGGGCTTCCTGCCATTCTCCGCGGACCGACTCGACGGCCATATCTGCCCATAGTTGGGCAGTTCCGTAGCCGACCGGTCGACCTCCAGCACCCTTGAGCGCTATTTTGGGGTCTTTGGCGAAGCCTTCGAGCGCGAGCCGAATCCTCACGAGATCCATGAGGCGGTAGCGAGCGGCCCACATCCATTGACTGGTGTTGCTCTCGTCGAGCATCGCCTTTGCGCCAGTCTTGATCGCCGCGAGTGCAGCGGTGTAGCCGTCGCCGCGTTTCTCTGCAGACTCGATGCCGTTGAGGAATGCGCTGAGGGTCTTGCCGTGCTTCTCGATCACATCGAGCATCGGCTTCAAGTCGCTAGTGAATGACATCGCGGGGGCTCCTCGCATCGATTTCGATCCCGTTCGCGAGCGCGATCAGGGCCTCTGCCTCTCTCTTCGGAGCGCCATTCTTGAACGCTAGGTTGGCCCTCGCATAGCGGCTTAGCGTCTTCTTGAGCAGCTTGAGCGCTCCGTTGGGGTTGGCGGCGATCAAGACGACCGCCCGCACGCGTGAAGCCATCATGTAATCGAGGAGCGTTCTCTCGCAGGGTTCTCTGCTGAGCAACGAGGAAGCGAGCCGGCGTGCATTTTTGCTGGTCCATAGGGCCGCGGGCACATCACCTAGCCCAAGCTGGGACTCTGCGAGGCCGCGGCGAATCGCGATAAGCTCGGATCCCTCGGGAAGACCGTTGTCGATCACGCGGGCTTCGAGCGCTGTGAAGATGGTGCGGGCGGTGAAAAACTCGCCGCATTGAAGGGCTGCAGCCGCTCTTTGCATTGGGTGATCCTGAATGCGTAGACTTGCCGCGGCGAGTTCGGCCCGCTTGCCGGCGAGCTCGATGACATTCGAGACGTCAAAGGTCGACGGGCTTGCTGTCGCCACCACGATCGGCGCCTCTTCGGGCTCGCTCTCGATTTCAATGCCTGCTGGCGATGTCATCGTCGCCGACAACGTCTCCGTCTCGATACTGGTCGGCGCCTCTGCTGTCCTAGCTGGCGAGCTCGCTGTTGTCTCCTCGGTCTCAATCTTCGGCTCCGATGCGGCGAGCACGATCGGCAGATCATTGCGCTCCGTTGCGTCCGGTGCGACCTCAACCACGCTCGCTGTCGGCGCGGCTTCTGCCTCCGTCGACGGACTCGATACCGGTGACGCTTCGGCGCCTGCCGCTGGGCTCGCGCTCGCGACCGGTGTTGTTGCTTCGGCGCTTGCCTCAGTTGGCGGGCTCGCGCTCGCGGTCGTGACCGGTGATTCCTCGCCGGCGGCCTCAGTTGGTAGGATCGCGGCAATGACCGGCGATACGGCAACTGCCTCAGTTGGCGGGCTCACGGTCGCGATCTCGACCGGTGACTCCGCGTCCCCAGTTTCGATCGTCGGCACCTCAGTCTCGCGCGGCCACGTTGCAGCCGCGAGCAAAGCCGGCGACACCTCGGCGTCTGCCTCGCTCGGTGAACTCTCCGTATGGACCACGAGCGACGAACTCACCCCAGCCGTACGCAATTCACCTGCCTTCTCAGACAGGTCATCACTTGGCGGCCCGCGTTGCTCCTCCGGCTGTTCTTGGCCACGATCTGGACCGTTCAACACCAGTGCTCGCAGCAGCTCTCGCAGCTCGCGGCTGTTTGCCTCGCTACGCTCGCGTTCGGCAGCCAAGCGCTCCTCCTGAGCCGCAAGTTGCGCAACGACCAGCGCTAACTGCTCGCGGAGTTCGCCGACCTCTGGGCTCATGGGCCGCGGCGCTGCCACAGAGTGCACGCTGCCACTTTGCGGCGGTGCCTCGTTGCGACCATCCGCGTAATCATCGACATCGTCGTCACCGTCGTCGCCGACACTCTGCCCGCCCATAAAATCACGCATTTGATCGGCCATCGAGTCCTGCTCGATCTGCTCCTGCATGCAATCTCGCGCTTCGACAGCAGCTTCTAGAATTACAGCGGTCCAATTTACGTTCTTGAGATCGACCTTCATCGCCATATCTCTATCTCCTCTCTATCGCCGCGGCTTAAGCGAGCAGACGATCTTGTAGGTCGAAAATATACCAGCGCCGAAACCAGCGATGGCAGCGATGCTCATGCAGAGAGCAAGTCGCAGGCGTTGGGCCTTGAGCAAGGCCGCCGCCTCTTGATCGAAGGCGTAGTTGACGGCATCGTCTTCGCTCATCCGTGGACGCGGTTCTGACATGATAAAGGGCTCCTCGGGCTCGTCTGGATCACGCAATTCGCGGCTCATCGCGCACCCGTAAGGCGAAGAGGTGGCCCGCCGCCGCCTTGACGTCACCATCGACGTTCAAAGACGCAATGATGCTCTGTATAATTGTTATGCTTGCGCTCTCGAGTACATTCGTATCCATCAGCTCTATCCCCTCCGAAGCGCCTACGGCTCGCGCTTTCGAGTCATCCACACGCCAATACCCACACCTACGGCCGCGGTCGCGCCCGCAATTCCCCACCAGAGACGTGCCCCTCCCGGAAATTCTGCGGGGCGCCGGCCGACAGGCGCCGGCGAGGCACAGGTATCAGGGTAGCAATCGTCGCCGGGTTTCCTGTTCTCGGCGATCGCCGTGACGATCGCCCGCTCGGTCGCAGGGCCCCATTTTCCATCGACCTCGATGCCGAGTGCCGTCTGAGCAGCACGGGTCGCGGCCTCAGAGGCACTGCCCCAGGGCGCATCCCGCTCGCCGGAGTAATGGCCGAGTCGCGCCAGCGCTTCATGCCTCTGGACCGTTCGCACTAATGAAATACGATCTCCGACCATCCGCTGGATGTAGTTCGTTGGATTCAGAAGGCCGGTCGGTGGTGGCTTGCCCCGCCGCCAGATCGAATTTCGAGTGCGTTGGCGATCGCCGATGTAGGTCTCAAGGTGGATCATATGATACGAGCCAAGCACTCGACCGAGCCGCTCCCCTTTGCGTACTTGCTTGTTCGGGGTAATCCCAAATTCAGCCGACGATCCGCGAATAAAGCCACCCAACACAAGAAAGAGGCCCGAATCCGTGCGGAGAAAGACCGCTTTTGCATCGCCGCTCCAACCCCGATCGACTGCCGTGACGATCCCGTCCTCGGGTGCAACGACGACTGCCCGATTTGGTGCACGCGTGAGATCAATGCCCGCATGCCAGCGCGCGCACGACTCACCAGAGCATCCAAAGGGCCGACCGCCGCCGATGCTCCAGGTTGCAAATCTCGGCTTCACCGAGGGCATCGGCCATGCTGGTTTTGGGTCGCCTACGGCCATTTTCAGACGCTCCCAGTCGCTTGAACGTGCCATTGTCTAGTTGCCCTCGCTTGTGGTTCTCTGGGTCTTCTTGGTGGCCTTGGCCTTCTTGGCGGTCTTGGTTTTCTTGCCTGATGCTCCGGCCTTCGCCGGCTTCTTGGCGGCCTTCTTGGTCTTTGGACGCGGTTCGAAGTCCTGGCGATCGATTAAATGCTCGCCAAACGAAACCAGCGTCTTACGGTCACTCTCTGCAACCCTGACCGGATCACCCATGGCGGTCTTGCCCCCGATCGCGCAGGCCTCAGCGACCGCGCGGGCGCTGGTGGCCACGTGATCCACCATTGCAGCGAGCGCCGTCAGAACATCCGACGGTCGCCCCTCATGGATCCTGTCCGCCGCCCGCCGATAGTATTTGTGGGCAACACGTAGCGCTCTGATCGCCTTCGAGCGCCGGCTCCCCGAGCACTTTGGATCTTTGATCGCTTCTGCCGCAACCTTGAGCAGCGCGTACGCTCGCTCCAGTGACGCCGGGATCAGCTCCAGAGATCGTATGAGCTTTTGGTAGCGGCTCCAGACAGCTTCGATATCGTCGATATCGCTTTCAGACACGTCCCAGAGCCGATCCTCAGCCTCTAGATATCCCGCGATCACCGTATATGGCGCACCGTAGACCTGCGGCGCTTCGACATATACCCGCCGCGCGATGAGATCGGGCCCCCGCACGAGCACGAAGGTGCGGCCCGCATCGTCGAATACCGAGTCTCTTTGCACGATCGGCACTCCCTCCGCACTCACGACCTTCTTTGCGTAGAATCGCTTGCTGAGCGAAGCGTCGATGAGCCGGCGCGACTCAGTACCGAATGCATCCAGGCCCTGCGCTGGCGAATGCAGGTACGTGGTCACGTGATCGGCAGCCTCCTCGAAGTCATGCTCGATGAGCCATGTCGCGAACTCCCCTGGACCTGTCCCGTAGGCCTCGTGGGCTTCGCGAAGCGAGCGCTCCAAGCGAGCGAGCGCTGTATCGTCATCGAGCACCGGCGCCTCCGCGAGCAGGTCACGCGGGACCCCGCGACTCCACCAGCGCTCGCCGGCATCGCGGAGCGCCGCCCAGGACTCGCTTGAGCGGGGCGCGAGATCGAGATAGCGCTGCCAACCCTCCGCGGTCGGCGGCAGAAGCTCGCCGTCGCGGAGCGCCGGGCCGGCCTTGAGCCGAAGCTCATCCTTGATGACGAGCGGCAATCGCTGGTCGTCGCGGCTACGCCGAGCGAGCTGTTCGATGATCGTCGCGCCCAGTCTTGACCACCACCGATCGAGAAACGCCTCGCACGCGCCTCGCCAGCGAAGAGCGGTCCACTCGGTCATCCGCGAAATCACGCCGGAGAGCGCGCTCTTGGTGGTCGCCTCTTCGCCCACCGGCCACCGGCCCCTGTCGTCGCTTTTCAGGAGGTCTTGAGGACGAATCTCGAGGGCCTTGATGCGCGACTCATCGACCAGTGTCCAGTGCGGCGTACCGACGCGGCGCATCCCGATGACACGCCCCATGCTGCTGTCATCGAGAACACGGCCGAACTCGAAGGCCTCGATCACGCCGTCCGTCTCGCGCGACCTGACGACGCGCAAGCCCTCGAATACCGGCGAGCTTCCGTCCCCGGGTACGATGCCGTCGACCTCACGAAATGCGTACATGATGCTTGTCCACGGCCATGCATCGCCGGATCCGCTTCCGAGAATCGTGAGCCGGCTCTCCGCGTCCTTGCGCAGCTGTGTCGCGCGCTCGGGGTGTTTTGTCGCCAGTCGCCGCGCGCTCCGAAAGCGGCTCGCCGCTTGGCTCATCAATGCCGCCGCGTTCTGGCCCTGGCGCGCGCGCTCCTCCTCGGCGAGTTGGGCTCTGCGCTGTGCAAGCAGCTCCTTCACGCCCGACTTGTCACGGGCTATGTACTCGAGCATATCCTCCGGTGAAAAGTCTTGCTGCGCCGCGGGATTGTTGGTGTCGCGCTCTTGGCTCTCGAGCAGGTCCGTGAGCCACGTCCGCTTACCGTGGATCACGGCGAAGCGATAGCCGTCCATCGACCCCTCCGCCATGTAATAGAGAATTTCGATGACAGCGAGCGTATTACCCTGACGGTAGGCGCGACCGTTTCGCTGCTCGAGATCCGCGGGCGTCCACGGCAGATCAAGGTGGTGGATCGCACAGGTTCGGACCTGCAGATCCACGCCCTCATAGGCGACGCTGTTGGCGATGAGTACGTCGTAGACCGGCTCGATGCCGGCCTCTTCATCGCCATTGAAGTTGTCGGCGATCGTCATCCGAGAGCTTGTATCGGTAGATGCAGCGTTCATCACCGCGATTCGCTCCCGCGGGATCCCGCGCTCAACCAGTACCTCACGGATCCAGACATGCGAGGCCACCGGCTCACAGAAAATGATGTGGCCACAACCAGGCTGTGCAGCGATCCGCTCGGCGACCGCCGCGAATTTCGGCGAGTGATAGTCCGGTTTCGGCAAATTGCGCTCGATCGTCACGTCTTTTTTGCTGTCGCCCATATCGACCACATCCCAGCCCCGATCCATCCACCGTCCGGTCGAACTAATGGGGATCTTTCGGCGAGCCATTCCACCTTCGAGGGCAGTTCTCCAGTCGTATCCCTCATCGAGTTGTGAGTGCATCGCAATCAGCGACATTCGCACCATGTCTCCAAGAACAGCTTTCTGAGCACCAGCCCCTGTGCCCTTCACGATGGCCTCCAGGCGCTCTGTCATCACGCTGACAAGCTCGTCGTATTTTTCTTCCTGCGCGTCATCCATGACGACATCGACCCGTTGCACCCGTGGCTTTGGCAACTTGATGCCGACCTCCTCCGCCGTACGAAACTCCGCGTACCGATCGAGGATCGTGCGCAGCTCATCGAGGTGGTGAAAGCCAACGACCACCGACTTGCGAACGATGTCGAAGTTCGTATCGATGACGAGCCGGCTCTCGATCTTGAGATAGCGATCGATGAAGTCCTCGGGATCGTAGATCCCAACCCGCATGAAAGCCTCGTGATCGATGTATTGAAGGACGTTGTAAAATTCGAGGGGGCTATTCTTCGCGGGCGTCGCGGAGAGCAGCACAACCCCACTGCCGCCGGTCCTCTGGCGTACAAAGCTAGCGCGAAAATCAAGCTGCCAAGCACGCTTAGAGCCTCCTGCGGGCAACCCCATGTACTTCGGGATCCCGCCCTCGCGTGGCTCTGGAGCGTACAAGTTTTTGAAATTCTGTGCTTCATCGACAATCAGCAGATCGATCCCGAGGTCGCCCCAGTTGATCCCTGGGTCAAGTTCGCGACGCTCGTCGATCTCGAGCTTCGACATGACGAAGCCCTTCACCGAATTTTTCTCCTTCGCTTGCTTGTACTCACTCTTCTTCTTGCCGTCACGCCCCTGGAGGCTTGTTATGCGACTGATCGCGGGCGTGTCTTTGGCGTAGTCAAGTGCGGTGTCGATATCGACTTGTGTGAGGTTGAGGGCCGTGTAGCTGAGGATCACGGCATCAAACAAACCGGCCTGAAATGCTGACCACTTCGCCGCGCGCTCGTGCGGAGTGTCGGCCTTTGCGACGGTGATCAACTGTTGGTATTGGGCTTGGCTGATCTCACCGCGGGCGAGGCGTTCCGCAGCGGCTTCCACCCTCTTGCCGCGCGAGAGCTCTCTGCGCGTGGAACCAATTACCGCGACCCTGTAATCCGGCAAACAGCGCGTGAAGTCACGTTTCCACTTCCATACGAGGCTCGGCGGTACAAGTACAACGGGTCGCTGCCCCCAGCCCTCTTGCCGTGCGCGTGCGAGAATCGCGAGACCTGTGTAGGTTTTTCCGACACCAACATCGAAGGCCAGCAGCCCGCCGCGGGCCTCGATGACGCGTCGTGCGGCAGCATTCTGATGCGGTGCGAGTCGAATCTCGCCGCCCCAACGACCGATCTCGATGGGCTCGCTCGAATACTCTCGACGTACGTAACTGCGCATATGGCGATTGTAGGCATCGCGCAAAACCTCTTCGCGAGCCGGATCTGTACGCAGCCAAGCGGCGAAGCTCTCCGTCCACGCTCGCTCATAGCTCGCACGCCGCTCCCATACCGACGGCTTATCAACGCCTGCTTTGAGCCGTACTTGCTCCGCTTCGGGGTCGCCTGTATGCAGGTCTTTCGGGCGGAAAATCTTGTTGTCATGATTCATCCAGCCGATGAGCGAGAGCAACTCGGGATGAACCGGATTCGGCTTAGACTCAGCCTCGTCGCGATGCTCGATTTGGAGTAGGCCATCCTGGCGAATGAGCCGAATGGCACCAAGGTCACCATTAATCGCCTCAGAGGCCCACTCCGAGAGCATCCTGAGCGGGATAAAACCGTCGCCCGGTGAGACCCCCCCGATATCCTCAAACTCGAGAGGCCGAAGTGCGGCGAGCAATCGCTGCACCTGGAGTTGCAGCTGCTCAACCGGCGCCGGCTCAAGGGATTCCCCAGGATCCGACAGTTTTGCGAGCGCGAATACATCGTCAAAATCGCCCGAGGAGCGAGCGCCCTTCAAGAATAGCTCGACTCGATCGAGCTTGCGCCAGAGCTCGCCGGTGACGTAGTCGCGCAGCGGAACCAGCTCACGGAGAGCCTCACCGTCGAGGCACCATTCCGCCGCGAAGAGCCGCGCCAGCGCG
>CAYYUP010000144.1:0-10102 GCA_964474905.1 uncultured Nannocystis sp.
GCTGTCGCCGCCGCCGCCGCCACCACTGTCGCCGCCGCCGCCGCCGCCGCCGCAGCCGCCGCCGCCGCCGCCACCGAAGCCGCCGCCGCCGCCACCGCTGCGGCGAGGCTTGTTCTCGGCCTCGTTCACGCGGATCGCACGACCGTCGAGGTCTTTGCCGTCCATTTCCTTCATGGCGACTGCACACTCGTCGGCATTATCAAAGGTGACGAAGCCAAAGCCGCGCGAGCGACCGGTGTCACGATCAGTGATGACCTTCGCCTCCGTGACCGGGCCGAAGTTCTCAAACGCGGTTCGCAGAGCGTTGTCGTCTGTTCCCCAGCTCAGGCCACCAACAAACAATTTGTTACCCATCTATTTCTTCTCTTCTCTTCTCTTGGATCTCTATGGATCATTGCGCTCCAGGTTCGCGGAGCCACGGTCACGGTGCGCGAGCATGCGACGGCTGTCAATGACAGCTGACGCCGAAGTGTGTGATTCTTCGATGTCCGAGAATGACGTGCGTTCAGTCTCTAATCGGCGGTAGCGGGCTCTCTGCAGATGCACCCGGCAGTTTGGGGTCGTCGGGGCTGAGAAGCCGGGGCGAGGGGGATTCGAACTCTCGCGTGATCTCGCCGCGGCCGCAGTTGCCAGCGAAGCCGGCGCTACGCCCAGGTTGGGCGAGGGCGGGCAGAGGCGCGATTCTCACCCGGGGTCAGAGACCCTGGCGGTCGATGCGGGCCTGGAGGGTCTCGAGATCCGGCGCCTCTTGTTTGGGACGACCGAAGATCAAAAGCACCTTCCACATGCCCTCAGCCCAGCCCAGCGACCGGTAGGGCAAACCCCGCGCTTCGCAGAAGCGGCGGACATAAGGGGCCATCTTTGGATAGTAGATGTGCGAGTAGCTCGGGAAAAGGTGATGCTCGATTTGGTACTCGAGGCCCGAGCAGGCGAAGTTGCCGAGCACTCCGGTGCGGAAGTTGATGGTGGTCGCGGTCTGCAGGGCGAGGAAGTCCTTTGCCCAGCGCCCCTTGCTGACGCAGCCGGCCTCGTGGGGGTAGTGCGCCGGGGCGAGCACCGCGAAGAGCGGGTAGCCGAGCGCAGCGATCCGGATCACCTGGGCGGTGAAGACGTGCTCGAGGGGCAGGAAGAGCGCCGGGATCACCAGCCACAGCACCCAGTAGAGGCCCATGCACCCGAGGTCGATCCAGTGGTGGAGGCGGCGCTTCTTGGGGTTCTTGAGGTGGCTGATGATGTGGGCCCAGCTCTTTACCTGGCGGACGAAGGTGTGCACCCAGAGGATCACCGGGAAGAGGTAGACCTGGATGTGCTCGTAGTAGAAGCGGGCGAGCCCGCGGCTGCGCTCCAGCTCCTTGTCGGTCGAGACGAAGAAGGGCGGGAAGTTGCAGTCGCCGTCGACACCCATCACGTTTGGCGAGGTGTGGTGCACGACGATGTGGGAGTGTCGCCAGTAGGTGAGCGAGAGGTTGACAAAGACCGGATAGCCAAAAAATCCGACCAGGTCGTTGACCCAGCGCTTGCTGCTGCCGCCGTTGTGGGTCCAGGTATGGGTGTTGGTCGCGACCGCGAGACTGCCGTAGGTCGACAGCGCCATCGCGACGACGCGGATCCACAGAGTCTCCGCCAAAAGAAAGACCACGTAGCCCGAGATGGCGATCACGAGGCCAAGAAACATGTGCGCCAGTAAAGTGCCGGTGGCCTTGTGGTTCCAGCCGCGCTCGTTAAACTCGCTTCGAAGCTCTGTTAATCCATCGAGATCCACCCCCCTTGCCTACGCCGGGCCCGCGCGTCGCAGCAAGCGATAATCCGGCGACAGGAGGTCGCTGATACGCCCCTGCGGTCGGCCTACGAAGCGGCAGGCGGGCTGCCGAGCGCTGCGGCCCTGGAGACGGGGGCGAGCGGCGAGTTTCCTCTCATCGACGGGCTGCCGTGCAGCCCGTCGCGCACCTCGTTGCGGAGGCTGCGGTGAGTTCAGCTTCGAACGCAGCGGGCCGCGAGCGCAGTGGTATTGGGATCGTCTACAGGTAGCTCGGTCCAGGGGGCGTCGGCCGCTGGCGAGGTGGTGCCGTCGTCCTGAACGATCGCGCTGTCGGCTGTCCAAAAGGGACCTGGGCCCCGGAATACCCCGGCGATGTGCTGGACCTCGGCGAAGGTCGGCAGGCGCCAGCCGGTGATCGGCGCATCTTTGCTGCCGAGCGCGAGCAGCTCGCAGAAGCGTACGGCTTCGGCTTTGGAGACCGCCTCGACGACGCCGCCGAAAAGCTCTAGGTCACCCTCGATGCGGGTGAAGGGGATCGTCGCGGTGGGGGCGGGCACTGTGAGCGCTGTGTCTCGACCCGCCTGCAGATCGGCGGCGCAGCGAAAACCCAGGCGTTCGTGCTGCGCGAGCTCGGACCAGCCCTCGAGTTCGGCTGCGGGCGGATGGGCTGGCATGTGCGCGCGGGAGGCACGACGGGCACCGGCGAGGGAGAGTTTGATGACGAAGCGCTCGCGGGCGGCGCTATCCGCCTGGCAGCCGCGAGCGGCAGGCTGCCCGCAGGCGAGCGCCGACTCCCAGGCCTCGCGTGCGAGCGCCGAGGGGCCCTCTGGATCGCGGAATTCGCCGCTGAGAAACGAGCGGAAGCCGGCGTCTGGATCGTAGGCATCGGCGACCCATTCGGTGGCGTTGGTGCCCATGCCCAGGATCCCGAAGTAGCTGCTATCGCTGCGCACACGGCCGACCGGATAGAGCCCGGGGGGCAGGTCGTCCTTGATCTCGTTGCCCCAGGGATAGAAACGGGCGTCGGGCCCCCGCGAGGCGTATTCCCACTCGGCTTCGCTCGGCAGTCGCCCGCCCAGGGAGGTGCAGTAGGTCTCGGCCTGCGAGTGGCTGACGCAGGTCTGGGGATGAGCCAAGGAGATCTCGGTGGAAAGCCCCGCCAATGGGTCGATGGAGCCCTCTGGGCAGATCGCGGGGCTGCATTTGCCAGCCTCGACGCACTCGCGATAGGCGCCGACAGAGACCTCGTGCAGGTCGATCCAAAAGCTTTTGACCGTGGCGTAGCGGGGGGGTTGCCCAGACCAGCGCACGGCTGCGCTCTCGCGCGAGAGGCGAAGATCGTAGGAGCGCGGGATGTGGCCCATGACAAAGGTGCCGCCCGGGATCTGCACCTGCTGGACGCCGCCGACCTCGAGCAGAGCCAGACCGATGCAGACGCCGTCGGCGTTGCGTCCGGTGCCGCGACCGCATTCGGCCGCTGCGTCCGCGTCCACGGTGACCGAGCGTTCGCTCGCCGCGACCTGGTCGGCGACCTTGGGCACGTCGCCGACCATGCGCGGCGCTTGCTCGGGGCGATCTGCGTGGTCGTAGCGGCCGCTCGCACGCTCACAGCCCGGGGCCAGAGTGGCGAGGCTGACCAGGGCGAGCGCGGGGCCCAGTGCAGGACCGCGGCGGCTTGTGCCACGGGTTTGGGGCGTGCGGGGGTTTTTTTGTCTCCGGCTCATCGCAGCTCAAAGCGTTCGAGGTGGGACCTTGCCATGGGCGGGGCCAGGAGGGAAAGCACCACCAAGGTGGCCGAATTGAGGGTTACCGCGATCACGCCGATCTGGAGCCCCAAGGGGTTTAGCGCGGCGTAAAGCCCGGGGGCGACCAGCGAGGCGACAAAGAGCAGGAGCACCGTGCCGAGTCCGAGCCCGAGTGCCCACTCGGCGGCGCGCTGATTCGCACGTCGCCAGTAGAGTCCCAGGAGTACCAGCGGCAGGAACTGGATCGGGATCGCGTAGGCGAGCAGCAGCAGATCGACCACCGAGACCTGGTCGGCGACGGCGAGCAGGCCGAGACCGGTGGCGAGCAGGCCGAGGATGGTGCCCCGCATCCAAAGGAGCTGGGCGGCCTCGCCGAGCCGCCAGCCGAGGCCGCGCATGAGCACATCGCGGACCAGGATCGATCCGCCGCCGTGCATGAGCGCGTCGCCGGTGGACATCGACGCCGCGAGGATCGCAAAGGCGACGAAGGTGAAGGAGAGCCCCGAGACGCCGCCGAGTTCGGGTCGCGAGACCAACCAAAGCAGCACGTTTTCGTCGGTCGGGGCCCCGGGCAGCAGCAGGGCCGCGTAGCCGAGCAGCAGGAGCGGCACCAAAAACAGCAAAAAGGTCGGGTAGAGCACGGCGCTCAACTGGACCAGCCGCGCAGAGCGGGCGGTGAAGCAGCGCATGAACACCTGCGGCCACATCGAGAAGCCGAGGACCGACAGCAGCACCTCGGAGCTGTATTGGAAGGGAGTTGTGGGTGCGCTATCGGGGCCGGGCAGCGTCATCCACTGCGGGTACTCGGCGGCGACCCGGTCGAGCATCGGTCCGACGCCGCCGTGCAGGGCCTGGGGCACGGTGAGCCCGAGGATCCAGACGACCACTAGCATCGCAGCGCCCTGGACGACGTTGGTCCAGCCGACGCCACGCATGCCGCCGACGATGACGTAGCCGGTGACCACCGCGTAGACCACAAAGGCACCGAGGAGCGGTGGCCAACCCATCACCGCCTCCATCACGATGCCGGCGCCCTTGAGCTGGATGACCATGTAGGGGAGGAAGGCGACGAGGCTGGCGAGGCCCATCATCGCCGTGACCCGGCGGCTGTCAAAGCGGGCGCCGATGAGCTCGGCCTGGGTGACAAAGCCCTGGCGGGCGCCGATCCTGCGGACGCGGGCGCCAAAAAAGAAGAGCGGCGCGAAGCCGACAGAGCCGTAGGCGAGGATGTAAAAGGCGTCCGAGCCCTTGGTGATCAGGCGCTGTGGGGTGCCGAGCAGGGCATAGGCGCTAAAGACCGTCGCCCCCATCACGAAGTACATGACCAGCGGGCCAAACGAGCGCTCACCGGCGACAAAATCGGTCGCACCTCCGCTACCGCGACGGGCCGCGAGCACGCCAATAAGCGAGGCGATGCCGAGGTAGCCAAAGATCACCGTCGGCGCGAGGTAGGTCTGAAACCCGCTCACTCGAGGTTTTCTCCGTTCTCGTCGAGGTCCTCGTCGAGGTCCGTGCCGGTGTCGATCACGCGGGCACCGTAGAGCGCCGCCAGGACCAGGGTGTTGGCGACGATCACCGCAAGCACGTAGACCAACGAAAAGGGCAGGCCGAACACACGCGGTTCGATCCGATTGCCGAGCGCCGGGTAGAGCGGCCAGATCAGCAGGGCTGTCGCGACCGCAAAATAGGCGACGCCAGCTCGGGTCCACTTCGCGGCCGACCTGGCCGCTGCCCTCTTGGCCGCAGGCATCATGCATGCGCACCATAATCGAGGTCTTTGGCCCATGGAAGCGGCTATCTCCGCTACGATGCTGCGCGGCGGTGATGGACAGGCTTTTATCTTGACTGCGACCCCGAACAATTCTCCCCCATCCAAGGCCGGCGATGCGGCCCCAAAGGCCACTACCTGCGACGCGCAGGGCCGACCTATCCGCCGCGGTGCCTACCCCGAACTGACCTGGACGGCGCTGATCGTCGGCTATCTCATCGGCTCGCTGATCTGTATTTCGATCGGCTACGCGGCGTTGATCCTCGGCTTCTCGATCGAGGGCTCCGAGCTCGCGGCGATCCTCGGCTGGGGCATTCTTCGCGGGATCCTCGGCCGCAGCAGCATCGTCGAGAACAACATCAACCAAACGATTGCCTCGGCGGTTAACGGCGCCTCTGCGGGCATGATGTTCTCGGTTCCGGCGCTCTTTATTCTCGACAAGACCTTTCCGGGGACGGCCGACTTCTCGCCGCTGCTGATGATCCTCGCCTGCATCACCGGCGGCATCCTCGGCCTCGCGTTTGTGATCCCGCTGCGCAAGCAGATGATCGACTTCAACCGCCTGGCCTACCCCGGTGGCATCGCCGTTGCGACCATCCTGCGTTCGTCGGGCACCGGCTCCGGCAAGGCGCTGCTGCTGCTCGGCGGGGCGGCGGTCTCTGGGATCGTGCACGTGCTCATCGGCGACGTCGAGGCTTGGTCGCTCGGCAATGCGATCGGTGCTCCGACCTATTTAAACCTCACCTTTTATCTGTCGCTGCTGACCGTTGGCACAGGTTTTCTATCCGGGCGGGGCGGCCTCTACTTCGGCCTCGGCGGTTTCATCTGTTACTTCTTTTTGGGGCCGCTGTTGGCCGCTACGGGCTCGCCGGAGATCCTCGCGATTGTGCACGAGGGGCCAGAACCCCTGCGTGCGGGGCTCTTTCGTCCGCTCGGCATCGGCATTCTGATCGGCGCCGCGGTCGGGGGCATCATCGCCGCTTTCCCGCTGATCCGCTCGGCCCTGCGGTCGATGCAGGATGCTGCCAAGGCCAAGGCGGAGGGCGGAGGGCATCACGACGAGCTGCCGATCGGCCTGCTTTACGGGGCGATCGCCTTTGGGGGTCTCGCCCTGGTGGCGATCGCGTTTTTTGCGGCCAGTGACATGACCATCGGCCACGCGATCGCGATGGCGGTGCTCGGCGCCCTCTGGATCTGGGCCGCGGGGGTGATCGTCGCCGAGTGTGTCGGTCGCACAAATTGGTCGCCGCTCAGCGGCATGACCCTGATCGCTGTGACGATCCTGATTTTGGTGGCCTCGGGCTTGGGCTCGGTGTCGACGATCATCTCGTCGGTGGTTGTTGGCGCGGCGATTTGCGTCGCCATCGCCCAAGCCGGCGACATGATGCTCGACCTCAAGTCGGGCTACCTGGTGGGTGCGTCGCCGCGCAAGCAGCAGATCGCCCAGTTGCTCGCGACCTGGCTCGGGCCCTTGCTGATGATGGCGCTGATCTTCGTGCTGCACGAGGCCTACACCATCGGCTCGGCCCGCCTTCCCGCCGCCCAGGCGACCGCGCTCGCGGGCGTCATCGAGGGCATCATCGGTGGTGATGTGCCGGCCTTCCGCTACGCCGCGGGGGCGGGCATCGGCGGTCTGATGGCGATGAGCGGCCTGGGTGGCATCGGCGTGCTTATCGGCCTCGGCTTTTACATGCCCTTCCACATTGTCATGACCTACACCGTCGGTTGTTTGGCGCGTATGGGCGTGCAGCATCGGTACGGCCGTGATTTCGCCGAAAACGTCGGCATCCCGGTGGCGGCCGGGTTGATCGTCGGCGAGGCCCTGGTGGGCGTCGGCAAGGCGATGTCTGCGGTCATCGCCGGGGCGGGGGGGGGCTGAGCCATGCGTCTCTTTGGACACATTCTGATGTGGGCGGGCGTGCTCGCGACCTCCTTTTTCAGCGTCTCCCACGTCGGCGAGATCACCTGGCTGGCCTACGGCGCGGCGATGGCGATGGGGCTCGTGGGCATCGTCCTGCTGCGGCTTACGGCCAAGAGTGCGCTCCTCCAAGAGCACCAGGTCAACGAGGATCTGGCGACCATGCACGCCGCTCTCAGTGTTGTTGTGCGCTGTCTTGAGGGCTTGGTCGAGGACGGCGAAGAGGTCGACGTCTACGGGGTCAAGGATCGCATCGACGAAGACATGGTCGACTCCATGGCCCGCTTTGCCGACGCTCGCGAGTCGATGGTCCCGGCCTTTGGCCTCGACGAGTACGCCGAGGTGATGACCCGCTTCGCCGGCGGCGAGCGCCTCCTAAACCGGGCTTGGTCGGCCTCTGCGGATGGCTACCTCGACGAGGTTGTGCGCTGCCTGCAGGACTCACACGGCCTGTTGCGCGACGCCAAGACCCACTACGAGCACCTCCAAGGCGAACTCTCGCGGGCCAAGTGAGGACTCGCTCGGCTCACTGCGCGAAGCTTGCGAGGGCGAGTCTTCGCGGGCGAGTCTTCGCGGGCGTGCCCCGGGGAGTGCTTGCCCCGGGGCGTGCTCGGCCCGGAGCGCGACGATCTGCAGTGCAGCTCCTGTGGGTGATGGCCTGGTAGGGTGGCGCCGATGGAGCAGCCACGCCTCGATTCCCAGGTGCTCGTCGACCTCGCGCAGGCGCGAATGCCCTTTGGCAAGTACGCGGGCTCGCTGCTCCTTAGGCTGCCTGAGCGGTACCTGCTTTGGTTTGCCCGAGAGGGTTTTCCGCGGGGCAAGCTCGGCGAGCAAATGGCGATGATGCTCGAGATCAAGACCAACGGCTTGGAGCATCTGCTGCGACCCCTGGCTCCGAACGATCGCCCCTTTCGTCGGCCCTAGTCGGCCGTCGGCCCTAGTCGGCTCGATACCGTGGGTTGAGGACAGGGATAAAGAGAAGGAAAAGAAGAAAAAAAAGGAAAAAAAAGGCCGACCCGTTGGTTGGGTCGGCCTCGATGGAGGTGACGAGTCACCCCCTTCGTTTTTGGTTTTTTGGTTTTTTGGTTTTTTGGGTTACTGCGGGTTGATCACCTTGAGGCGGAGGCCGCCCGGGTAGGCGTAGGAGGTGGCGTTGGAATAACCGACCGAGACGATGCCGAAGGAGTCAGCGCTCTCGGCGAAGTGCGAGCCCAGCTCGATCTTCCAGTCAGAGACCTCGTAGTTGCCGATAGTTTCGTAGCTGTTGACGACTGCACCGTCGACCATGACGTCGGCGCCGCCCGCCTGGCGGATGATCTGCACGTAGTTTAGCGGGTAGTTGCCGGTACCGGTGGCGAACGCGTAGCTGTTGAGGAACTGCTCGACCGGGATCATCTGGTACATCGCCGGGTCGCCTGTGCCAGCGCCGCAGGTCTGGCTCTCGAGGTACTGGACTGGCAGGAAGGGCTGGTCGCTCTTAAACACGAAGGACGTGCCGTTGGAGACCTGGATGTCCTTGTACATGCCCTTGGTGGGGAGCACGATCGGCGTGCCGGGCTGGGGCGGCTCGGTGGTGACCGTGGTGTTGTCTTCGCCGGCATAGACCCGCCAGTGGTGCTTCTCGTTGCCGCGGTCGGGCGAGTGGGCGCCGACGTACTCCTTGCCCCAGTAGTCGAGGGGCAGGATCTGCTCTTCGATGTGGTCGCAGTAGAGGCAGCTGTTATCGGGCACGTTGGTGCACACCGTGGCTCCGACCACCCAGATCGGCTTGTCGGCGTCGACGATGGTGCCCGAGACGTCCTGGCTGTTGGCGACCCGGACCTGGAGCGTATCAAAGCGGTTGAGCATCACTGTGCCGGTTTGGCCGGCGGCGACCGCTGGCACGCCGTTGCCCGCAGCGGTGGCGATCGGCGGAGTCCAGTCGACCTTGGTGCCGTCTTCGATGGCGACGACGTTGAAGTAACTCGGGTAGCCGCCGAGCGCGTCGACCCACGAGGAGACCACGTAGTTCGACTTGAGCGCGTACTCGGGCAGCAGCATCGACGCGTCGTTGGTGAAGATCTGACCGATCGGCGAGTGCTGGTAGGCGATCACCGGCACATCGCTCTGGACCCGGTAGACGCCGCCGATGCGGAGCATCGAGACCTTGGAGGGCGGCGCATTGGTCATCGTAAAGGTGTGGGTGCCGCCTGGCGGGATCGCGACCGGGGCGCCCTGCGCGGCCTCGTTGTTTTGACCGGGCGCGACCACGTAGAGCTGGACGTTGGCGGTCTTGTCGGCGGAGGTATTGCCGACTACCAGCGAGTCGTTTTGGTTGGAGTAGAAGTTGTCCATGCGGTTGCCGATGAACGAGCAGCCGATCGAACTCGGGGAGTTCTTGACCAGCTCGCAGAGCGGCAAGCACTCGCCGTCGTAGCAGCCCTCTTTGTCGCCGCAGGGCATGGGCTCGCCGTAGTCCATGCCGTCGTCGTTGCAGGTCTGCGTATTGTTGTCGTCGAGGCAGTAGCTCTGCCCGGGGTTGCAGAGCAGGTCGACACACTCGCCGTCGATGCAGGTCGACTGGTTGCCGCAGGGCTTGGGCAGCCACTCGAGGCAGTCGTCGGCGCACTCTAGCTGGTCACCGTCGAGGCATTCCATGCTGATCTCACCGGGATCGCAGAGGCAGTTGTTGCCTGTGGTGGTGGAGGTTGAGGTCGTTGGATCGGTGGTCGTGACCGGCATGGTCGTCGACCCAGTGGTGCCCGTGGTGCCCGTGGTGCCCGTGGTGCCCGTGGTCTCGCCCTCTGTAGCGGTACCCGAGGGGTCCGTGGTGCCAGTGGTCGCGGTGGAGGTGCTGGGATCGGTACTGGTTCCAGTTCTGCTGGTGCCTGTGGCGGTGACAGTGACGTCGGTGTCGGTGGCGGAGTCCGAGA
>CAYYUP010000145.1:0-1936 GCA_964474905.1 uncultured Nannocystis sp.
CGACACCGACACCGACACCGACACGGAAATGTGCACGGACCAAGGCGGTTCGGACGAGGTCGTGCACGAGTGCGGTTGCACGATTGATACCTGCGAGAACGGCAACTTGGAGGCCTGTGGGGAGTGGCTCGTGCCGAAGTGGTGCGGGATCAGCTCGATGCTGTACTCGGTGACGTACTGCGCGAGTGACTCACTAGATTGTGGTCCGGTGATCGAATCATGTGTTGACGGTTTGTTTTGCGATGCCGAACTCGATGAACTCGCGTACGACGAGGAGGCTCTCGACTGCACCCTCGCGGCGCTTCGAGACCGCACTCCTGGGACCTACGGCTGGGAGTCATGGCTCGACGGCGATTTTTCGGGCGAAGCCGGAGTTTTCCACCTGCGCAGAGACGGCGCGATGTGGGCCCGTCAGTGTGAGTGGGAGAACTTCGGATCGAGCATGGACCAACCGAGCGGGCTCGAGATCGAGAGCCCGAAGTACTTCGAGGCTTGCCTCGGCATGCCGGACGCTGGGGACCGCTGGCAGTGCATGCGCGGCGGGTTAGACCGAAGCGAGGAGATCGGGCTGTGTGACGGCGGTACAGGTGGACCGCCAGCGCTGGGTACGTGCGTGGAGGGGGGCGTCGCCTGGATCGGGAGCGCGATCTTTCAGGGATCAGACCCGGCCGCGCTCAAGCAGTTGGAGGGCATCGAGTGCATCGAAGGGCCGCTTCTCGTCGACGGCGTGGCCTGCTCAGGTGTGCTCGAAGCTCTGGAGTCGGTGCGGCGCAT
Organism: uncultured Nannocystis sp.; assembly: GCA_964474905.1. Taxonomy (GTDB): domain Bacteria; phylum Myxococcota_A; class Polyangia; order Nannocystales; family Nannocystaceae; genus JADJRG01. Next base: position 775 of record CAYYUP010000145.1, read on the forward strand.
CGACGGCTCTCTCACCCTCAAAAACCTCGAGGTGACCGATCTTACTGCGTTGTCGGCACTCGCTGAGGTGGACGGCTCGATCATCCTCGAAGGGCTACCGCAGTTGACGAGTTTGGAGGGGCTCGACAATGTGGCCCAGCTCTCGAAACTCCTTTTGCGAGAACTCCCGAGCCTGACCGACCTGAGCGGCCTTGGGGCGCTGGAAAACGTAGAAGAGGTGGTTTTGCGCAAGCTCGGGATCGAGACGCTCGACGGTCTGGGCCCCGTCAGTCCGACCTCTCTGGGAATCTGGGACTGTGCCGAACTCGCGTCCATCGAGGCCCTTGGCGAGTTGCAGTCTGCGGAGAGAATCAACCTGATCCGCCTGCCCGCGCTGACTTCATTTGCCGGGCTAGAAAACCTGGCGTCGGTCGAGATCCTTGATATCAGCGGTACAGGTGCGACCAACCTCGCCGGCCTCGACGCCCTGGCGCAGGCCTCAATCCTCCTCGTGTCGGGCGACTTGTTGGTCGATGCCGGCCCGCTGCCTTCGCTCGTCACTCTGGGGCAGCTCTCGGTCGCTGGTGCGCAGCTCAAGTCGCTGTCGGGGATCGCCAACGTCACACAATTGCCCGAGGGCTTGAGGCTATTTGAGCTGCCAGTACTCACCGATCTAGGCGGATTGTCATCCCTCCAAGAGACCAGTGCTATCGCCATCAATAATTGCGATGCACTCACAGATCTAAAGGGCCTCAGCGCACTCGAGACGGCCGGAGACATCGACCTCGAATTCAACCCATCGCTGAAGTCCGTCGCCGGGCTGGATGCCCTGACGGAGATCAGCGGGTCGCTCACCATTCGCGGGAATCCAGCACTCGTCGATATGGCGGGCATGGTGCTCGCTCCCTCGGTGGGCGGACGCTTGCACATCTATGACAACGAGAGCCTGAGTTCGCTTGCCGGCTTGGAGGGCGTGACGTCGATCGTCGGTGACCTGAACATCATCGGCAACAGCGTGCTCACGTCACTCGGCGGGCTCGCGAACATGACTCTTGTGGACGGTTCGCTCAAGATCACGAATAACGTGCAGTTGCCGACGGAGGATGCGAATGACCTTGCCGCGGCCGTGGAGGTTACCGGCGAAACCTTCATCAGCGATAACGGCTGAGTTCATGCTGGAGAG
>CAYYUP010000145.1:2036-9407 GCA_964474905.1 uncultured Nannocystis sp.
TTCAGCCGCTGCTGTGTGCATGTCTCGATGTACATGTACGTTGAGCGATCTGGAGGCCGGAGCTTCGACCGGTGTTTGTATTGCGGCTTTGAGGGCCATTGGGCTTCCGCCCGCTCGCAGTTGCTGAGGTATCAATGACCCTGTGAATGGCGTGTGTCCAATTGAGTGGACGCGACATCAATAATTCTGTGGCCGGAGGTTTAGCTGCGGCACATAAAAAAGGAGCTGCCCCGAAGGACAGCTCCTTTGTTCGCGAAGAGAGCAGCGATCAGCCGCCGGCCATCGCGGTGATCGAGACGCTGGCCTCAAGGCTGCCCTTGAGCTCGCCACCGGCGGCGCTCAGGAGATCGGCGACGTTGCCGAGTTGGAGGACCGCACAACCGGCACCGATGGAGACCTTGAGATCGCCACTGGCCTGGAGGTCGGCGGCAGCACCGCCGACCGCGGCCTGGGCCGCGCTGCTCAGATTGCCGATGCCGTCGACCAGGATCTCGGCCTTGGCGGTCGCCGCCAGGAGGCCGCTCAGCTGACCCTTGAAGCCGGTGACCCAGGCCTTGAACTCGCCCTGGAGATCAGCGTTGCCCCCGGCCTCAGCATTCCACTGCCAGGAGATGTCGATGGAGGGCGGCGTGCACTCGATGCTGGCCTCGGCCTTGGCCTCGACGGTGGCTTCGCATTCGGCGGAGACCTTGGGCGGCTCGACCTTGCCCTCGCATTTGCCCGAGCACTCGACGTTGGCCTCGGCTGCCGCTTCGCAGTGGGCCTCTAGGCCCGCTTCGCACTCGACCATGCCGGGATCCCATTCGCAGGAGCCCTCGCATTTGCCACCGCACGAGCCACCAGCGGTGAGTTCACAGGTGCCCTCGCACATGCCCTCACAATCGCCCGCGCAGGTGCCGTTGGCACCCTCGACTGAGCACTCACCCATGCAGGTCCCGCGGCAGGTGCCCTCGCAGGTGGCTCCGATGTCGAGGTTGCAGTCGCCGGTACAGGTGCCGGTGCATTCGAGGTTCGGGGCTGTGCCCTCACAGCGAAGGTTGCCCATGGCGGCGCAGTCGGCCTGGACACTCGCGTCGATCGCACAGGAGCCCTGGCACTGCACCTCGACCGAGCCGGGCTCGACCTCGACGTCGCACTCGGCCGCCGCAGAGGCAGCGATCTCGACGGAAGCCGAGCACTCGGCCGGCTTTGCCGAGATTTTGAGGCCCGCGTCAACGTCGATGTAGGCCGCGAGCTTGGCGTCGATCCCTGCTTTGATCTCAGCACCGGTGGCGCCGGGCTCCAGGCCGACGCCGATGGCGATTGCGTCGAGCTCACCGCGGATGTTGACGTTGACCGTGTTGATCGACGCTGAGTAGTCGAGCACCGCGCCAAAGAAGGCGTCCATGCTGGCGATGCCAGAGATGCTGGCGTTGCCCTCGAGGATGCCCTGGTCGGGGCAGACTAGGCCGCACGACTCGGCGAGCTTGTCCGCCTGTTCGCAGCCCTGCATTGCAGTTGCGCCAAGGCCAAGGGCGAGGCCAGAGACCATAAGTCCAAAAAATTTACCGTTTGTGGTGTTCATGTCGTTTCGCTGCTCCTAGTGGTCAAGCACCTCTACGAGGTGTCGGGGGTTCTCCACTGGACCGCGTAGGGCCACGTTGATGGGGTGGAGCCGCAAGATGGTCCCACGGCCCCCCGAACTTCGCAAAGGTTTTGGGGTTCTGCGGGCCTGCGGGGTGATGGTCGACACGACTAGAGGCAAATGCACGTGCCCTCGAGGGGGTTAGCTTTGCAAGGTTCGTGGAGAACATCATCGGCGGGCTCGCGGTCCTTGGACTAGGCCCGGCCTTGGATCTTCAAAGCCTTAAGTGCGTGCCCGCTCGCGCTGACCCGGGGGCCGCCATTGGAGATGTGCACAACTACGGATCGTCATCTGCGAGCGCCAAATCGAGGATCACTGGGCAGTGGTCGCTGACGGTCTCAAAATCGAGTTCTGGATAGGCCTTGGTCGAGCGGAAGGCTTCGCAGCGGTTGCGAGCGCAGTGCCCAAGAGCGCGGGCCTGGGCGTCGACGCTCACGGATTCTGTGAGATCGCCTATCCAGATCAAATCGAGCAGCGAGGGCTCCTGCCAGGCGTCCCGTCGCTTGCCGTCCCAATAGGTAGAACATCCGCGCGCCGAGGGCAGGCGTCGCAGACCGGCCTCAGAAAAAATTGCCTCGAGCGCTTGCAGCTCCTCTGCGGTGTCGCCGCCTGCGGGCCCGGTCGTATTAAAGTCGCCGACGATGATCACGTCGCTGTCTCGAGGTTCGCTTTTTTGGAGTGAAGCCGTGATCGCCGCCAACATCGGCCATTGTTGCTCGCGCTGCGAGTAGCCCTTGGTCATCGCTTTGAGGTGCACGACCACCAGGTGAAAATCGGGCCCGCCACCGCGAGCGCGGAGGTAGACCGAGAAGGCCGGGCGCACCCGCCCGCGCAGGCTGAGCTGCTTGTGCTCCAGAGGCTCACCGATGAGCTCGACACGGGCGGGCCTGTAGAGCACTCCCAGGCGCTGGTGCCCGCGACCGCCACCCTTTGAGATCAGCAGCTTGTAGTCGGGCAGGAGGGCCTGCAACGCCTCGGGTCGCTTGATCTCTTGGACCGCGATGATGTCGGCATCCAGGCCCTCGAGGCGCTGTTTTAGAAGATCGAGATCCTGGTGCTTGCCGGGAAAATTTCGCAGGTTCCAGGTGACCAGGCGGAGAGCGATGCCCTTGTCTGGAGCCGCCCCATCACCGAGCCCGAGCAGGCTGCGAAGCTGAGATCCCCAGAGCCCGTAGGCGCCGATCAGAAGCACGAGCAGCGCGCTCAGGAGGGTTCGTCCGCGGCGACGGCGACGGCGACGAGAGGGGCGACGACGAGCCAACTTCGGATAAGTCTAACCCGCGGCGGCGGCTCGTCTCAGGATTCGAACTCGAACTCGCTGAGACCGATCTTGATGGTGAGCTGCGGGCTCTCGACGCCGGCAGGGTCACGGCTCTGCGGATCGGTGTCGCAAAAGAGCAGGTGGTAGGGGCCGGCGAGGCGGAGCACAGCTTCGGGCGTGTGCGCGAGCTTGGTGGTGATCTTGAGCGTTCGACCGCCGCCGGGGTTGGGCATGCCGTAACCCGTGTGGCCGAGCAATCTCATCGGCACCTGCGGCGGCGCCTCGACGTAGAGCTCGGCGGAGGTCGCCGACTCCTGTGGTTGCACGACGTCGAACTCGAGTCGCATCGCCCAACGCCGCAGCTTTGCTCGCTGCTGCAGTGTTGTCAGCATCGACGCGCCATCAAACTCGTAGATGTCGTCGTGATCAAGGCCGCCCAAACGGGCGACCGGGATCGAGATCGTATAGACCGGTCGAAAACATGAGCCCGCCGGAACTTCGGTGGGCTCATCGCCGACGCCGTAGACGCAGCGGATCGACTCGACCTCGGGGGCCATGACGGAACGTGTAATACCGTTGGACGGCGGCACTGTGCCGACCATCAGACGCTGGACCACCAAGCAGGGGTTCAGCCGGGGCGATGTCAGCGTCTCCACGTCCGTGGCGGATCCTTACTACGTTCTGGGGGGCCGCGGTTAGTCGCGAGTGCGCTTGCGTTGGCGACGCTTGCGGCGACGCTCGGCCTCACGGAGCTTGCGCTTTTTCTTGACGCTCGGCTTCTCGTGGTGACGGCGACGCTTGATCTCGCGGAGCACACCTTCGCTGGCCATCAGCCGGCGGAGCTTGCGGATCGCTCGCTCAACGCCGCGCTCGTCGACCTTGACCTCGAGGGGGCGACCGAGAACGGGTCGGTGATCGTTGACGGGAGGGGTCACGGGCTCGTGGCCCTTGCCCAGGTTGTCGGCGTATTCCTCAGGTGCAGCCATGGTGAAGGCCGCAAGGTATAGGGGCCCGAGCTGCGCGGGTCAAGCACCTGGTGCGGATCCTGCTGGGCTCAGAGAGTGCTGCCCCGGGCGACCGAGCGGCCGCCATCGATGATGATGGTGTGGCCTGTGATGAAGGGCTCACGGGCGAGATAAAGGACCGCCCGGGCGACATCGTCGGCTTCACCGATGCGCCCGAGCGGGATGCCATTGACGATCCGGGAGCGGGCTTTGGATCCTGTGAAACGTTGTTCTTCGGGCCACAGGACAGTTCCTGGGGCGATTCCGTTGACCCGCAGATCGGGGGCCAGTTCGCCCGCGAGCGCCCGGGTGGCCATCGCCAGGCCGGCCTTGGCGATGCAGTGATCGGCGTAGCCGCGCCAGGGCTGGCTGGCCGCCAGGTCGAGGATATTGATGATCGATCCGCCTCTGGAGGCGAGCATCGGCGCGAAGCCCCGGGCGAGCGAGAGCGGTGCGACCAGGTTGAGGTTGAGCACACGGAGGAGATCCTCATCGCTGCGCCCCAGGAAGGAGCCGTGTTCAAAGCTGGCGGCGCTGTTGACCAGCAGGTCCAGATGCCCTGCCGCAGGTCCCGCGGGGTCGAGAACCCGAGCGATCAGACCTTGACGGGCGTTTTTTGTCGAAATGTCGGCACCGACGATGCCGGCGGCGGCCGTGCCCAGCGATGTGGCGAGCTCCTGCGCCGCTGTTTGCGAGCGATTAAAATGGATCCAGACCCGGTAGCCGGCCCCTGCGAGGCTGCGCACGATCGCCGCTCCGACTCGGATCGCCCCCCCTGTGACCAGGGCGATCGGGGCTTGTTGGGGCTCTTGTGGGTCGCTCAGCATCGGCTTCACCCTAACTCTGTTCGCCGGCGGAGGATTGACACTCAAGGGAGCATCCGTCAGCGTTTCTTCCTATGGCGAAGCGGGCTGGCAACTTCCTGACCTTAAAGGACATGATTCAAGGGAGCGGCTGCACGCCGCGAACCGTGCGCTATTACGAGCGAGAGGGGCTGCTCGACGCGACCCGCAGCAGCGGCGGTCATCGCCTCTTTCGACCCTCCGAGTTGTCGCGCCTGAATTTTATTATCAGCCTGCGCGAGGCGGGTTGGTCGCTCGACGAGATCACCTCGCTGCTCAGCATTCGCACGCGGGTGAGTGGCGGTCGTGACGCGTGTCGCGAACTCTCCAAAGAGATCACCTCGCAGATCGATCGTCTGCAGCAGAAGATCGAGGTCCTCAACAAGCTGCACGGCGATCTCGATGAAACCCGTAAGCTGCTCGCGATCTGCTCGGAGTGCACCGACATGGACAACGAACTGAGCTGCTCGGGCTGCGAGCGGCTGCCGGCAGAGCCACCGACCGGCTTTCGCCTGACCTGGCTGGCCGAGGGTCGCAGGGCCGAGGCCGCGTTTGACGAGTCGGCGGCGCCCGCCGAGGCCGAATCAGCTCCTGCCGCAGCTCCTACCGCAGCTCCTGTTTCCGTCTCCGTTTCCGCCTCTGTTTCCGAGTCTGCGGGCTTAGCCTCCGAAGATTGTTGAGCACGCTGTGACCCCCAAGGATCCTCTGCACGCACAGCCCGAGCCCCGCAGCGCGGCGATCAAAGCTGCAGTCACCGAACTCCTCCGGGCCTGCGATCTAGACCTCGAGCACAAGGACCTGCGACGCACGCCGCAGCGGGTCGCGGATGTCTGGCAGCAGCATTTTCTCGCGGGTTTTGCGATGGACCCGGCGCAGATCCTAGGGGATCCCGTCGAGGGCGAAGCGGCGACCGATCTGGTCGTCGTCCGGCGGATTCCCTACCACGGCCTCTGCCCCCATCATCTGCTGCCCTACAGTGGCGAGGCGACAGTCGCCTACCTGCCCGCGGTCAAGCTTCTCGGCTTTGGTCGCCTAGCAGATCTCGTCACCTGTTTTACCCGCAGACTGACGCTGCAGGAGCGGGCCTGCAACGACGTCGTCGACGCCTTGATGGAGCATCTAGGTGCACGGGGCGCCGGCTGTGTGATGCGTGGCCGTCACACCTGCCTGGCGATCCCCGATAACAAACACGAGACAGATGTGACGACGTCTTCGATCCGGGGCGAGTTGCTCACCCGTCGCGATCTCCAAGCAGAGCTCTATCGCTGAGTTCGACCGCTGCGTGTACCGCATGTGAGCGTCAGGCGCCGAGGGTCGCGAGGGCATGCATGCTGAGCATCAAACGGGAGCCTTTGCGCCCGTCTGTGCCGGCGAGATCGATGCAGCGCTGCACCTCCGCGGGCGGAGTGGGGGGAGCCGAAGATGTTACCGGCGATCCGGGGACAAGTCGTTGATTGGGCAAGTGGACGGGCACCCCAATCCGCGCCACACTTGATGCGCGACAAATCGGCATGCTCCAGCCAGAAACCAAGCCGCCACCCGAGATCCTCTCGGCGTTGCCGATCTTTCCGCTCCCCAACGTCGTGCTCCTGCCGGGCATGATGTTGCCGCTCAATGTCTTTGAGCCTCGCTACCTCGAACTCGTCGATCATGTGCTCTCCAGCGGTCTGCACATCGGCGTGCCGCTGCTGCGACCCGGCTACGAGGCCAACTACGACGGGCGTCCGCCGGTCGAGCAGGTCTTTGGCGTCGGCCGGTTGCTCGCCCATCACCGCTTTCCCGATGGGCGCCGCTTCATACGCCTCGAGGGCCTGGGCCGGGTCCGCCTAGCTCGCGAACTCGAGCCGCGCCACTCGTTTCGCGAGGTCGAAGCGATCGCCCTGCCCGAGCAGGCACTGAGCGACCTGCGCTCCCTCGAAATCCTAAAAGCGCAGCTCGAGCGTGTCGCCTCTTTATGTCCCGATGACGGCGAGATGATCGAGGGCCTGTTGGCGCTGCGCGACGCCCGTGTTCTCTCCTATGCCGTGAGCGCGCTGCTGCCGAGCATCGAGCTGATGATCGGCGCACCAGTCTGTACCCAAAGTCGCAGTGCCCAGGTAGAGACCCTTCAAGAGAGCCTCGCCGCCGAGACCACCGACGCGAGGATTCGCTTTCTCGTCGCCCGTACCGGCGAGGTGATCGCTGGCCTCTCGCAGAGTAATCTGCAGACCTGTCAGCTTTTGAACTGAGTGTATTGGGTCGGGGAGGGCGGAGGCCGTAGGGGGGGAGGGCGGAGGCCGTCGCGGAGGCCGGACAAGGAGGGCCCCACTCTCTCAGACAGGTCGGAACGCGCGTCGACCCCTAAAGGGGTCGATGCACGTCCTAGACTCATTCGCGGGGCCCTCCTCGCCCGTCCCAGCAGCTAGTCCTCCAGGCCGTGTTAAGAGAGCCGGCGGTACGAAAGCCGGGGCGGGTCTGGGGGTTGTAATAAGAGAGCCGGCGGTACGAAAGTAGGGGGCGTTTGGAGGTCGTCTATCCGGTACTTGAAGTGCGTCGGCTTCGAATACTCCGTAAACCCTCAACGTTGTTTTGACGGTAGTGTAGTAGTCAGTCAAAATTTTGAGAGCATACTTGTGCACATTGCTGCGTTGCAATGCAGCT
>CAYYUP010000146.1:0-1768 GCA_964474905.1 uncultured Nannocystis sp.
GCCCGGCAAGCCCGGCAAGCCCGGCAAGCCCGGCAAGCCCGGCAAGCCCGGCAAGTCCGGCAAGTCCGGCAAGTCCGGCAAGTCCTAATCTGACCGGGAGTTCGCGAGGCTGGCTGGGAACCCCGCCCTCGTTCAGGAAGCGGGCTTTGGCTCGTCGACCTTTGGAAGGTCTGCGATCGCCTCGTCGATCAGCTCTTGCGGGTACTCGTAGTCGCTGAGCTGACCGGAAATATAGGCGTCGTAGGCCGACATATCAAAATGACCATGACCGCAGAGGTGAAAGAGAATCACCCGCTTTTCGCCGGCCTCCTTGGCCTCTAGGGCCTCGCGGATCACCCCGGCGATCGCGTGCGAGGGCTCAGGCGCCGGCACGATGCCCTCCGCCCGCAGGAAAGTCATCGCCGCCTTAAAGGTCTCGACTTGGCCAACGGATACCGCCTCCATCAGACCCTGCTCGTAGAGCGCCGAGACCAAGGCGCCCATGCCGTGGTAGCGAAGACCACCCGCGTGCACTGGCGGCGGGATAAAACCCCGCCCAAGGGTATGCATTTTGATCAGCGGCGTCAGGCCGATGGCATCACCAAAGTCGTAGGCGTAGACCCCACGGGTGAGGCTTGGACAGGCTGCCGGCTCGGTCGCCAGGATTCGCGTCTTTTTGCCCGCCGTCAGGTTGAGGTGCACGAAGGGCATCGCAATGCCCGCGAGGTTGGAGCCTCCGCCCGCACAGGCGACAATCACATCCGGGAACTCACCGGCGAGCTCGAGCTGTGCCAGTGCCTCCTGGCCGATCACCGTTTGATGCGTGAGCACGTGATTGAGCACTGAGCCAAGCGCGTACTTTTTGAGGCCACCGCTTTTCACCGCGACCTCGACCGCTTCGCTGATCGCGATTCCGAGCGAACCGGTGGTATCTGGATGCTTGGCGAGGATCTGCCGCCCCGCCTCGGTATTCTCGCTCGGGCTCGCGTGCACGGTCGAGCCGAAGCTCTGCATGATCACCCTGCGGTAGGGCTTTTGCTCAAAGCTCACCCTGACCATGAAGACCTCCAATGGCAGGCCGACAAAGTTGCAGGCGATCGACAACGCAGTGCCCCATTGGCCTGCACCTGTCTCTGTGGTCAGGCCCTGTACGCCCTCCGCCTTATTGTAGTGAACCTGCGCAACCGCGGTGTTTAGCTTATGGCTACCGCTTGGCGAGACGCCCTCGTACTTGTAATAGATGTGCGCAGGGGTATCGAGCGCCTTCTCGAGGCGACGAGCGCGAATGAGCGGAGTCGGCCGCCACAGCTTGTAGATCTCGCGGACCTCCTCTGGGATGTCGATGTACCGCTCGGTGCTGACCTCCTGCTCGATCAGCGCCGCGGGAAAGAGCGGCGCAAGATCAGCCGGCCCGATAGGCTCGTGCGTACCCGGGTGCAGTACCGCCGGCAAGGGCCGCGGGAGGTCTGCCTGGATATTGTACCAACGCCGGGGAATCGCCGATTGGGGGAGATCGTAGCGGGTGATCGAGTCAGTCATGGGTCACGTATCAGCCTCGTCGAGAGCGACCGCAATGCAGCAATGCGGGCACAGACTATACCAGCAGCCCACATTGCTAGACCAAGAAACGCGCCCACCAAAGCGGCGCGAAGTCGATCCACACTCGTACTACTTTTGTGCAATCGCGCAAAGGCGACGGCGCCCCGAAGTCCTGCACTCCAACCACAAAAAAAGAGGGCGAAGGCCCAAAGCCTCGCCCCCTCATTTTTTCGCTTTTTCGCTTTTTCGC
>CAYYUP010000146.1:1868-9319 GCA_964474905.1 uncultured Nannocystis sp.
TGCCCTGCTCGACGTCCGCACGGTGCTGGCTTGAGATGACGATCGTATCGACCCGAACCGGACGACCGTCGACGTACTCGATCGTGACCTGCGACTTGCCGTCCGGGCGGAGGAACGAGTCGGCACCGTCGCGGCGGCGGATCTCGGTGAGACTGCGGGTGAGGCGATGGGCGAGGCTGATCGGCAGCGGCATCAGCTCGTCGGTATCGGTGCAGGCGAAACCAAACATCATGCCCTGATCGCCGGCGCCCTGCTCTTTGCTCTCGCCGGAATCGACGCCCATCGCGATGTCGGGGCTCTGACCCTCGATGGCCACGAGCACGCCGCAGGAGTCGGCGTCAAAGCCCATATCGGAGCTGATGTAGCCGATCTCGTGGATCGTCTGGCGGACGATCTTGGGGATGTTGATGTAGGTCGTCGTCGTGACCTCGCCCGCAACATTGACGTAACCGGTCTTGACGAGCGTTTCGCACGCGACCCGGCAAGCGGGATCCTCGGCGATGATCGCATCTAGGATCGCGTCGCTGACCTTGTCGCAGATCTTGTCGGGGTGGCCTTCGGTGACGGACTCGCTGGTAAAAAGACGGCTTGCCATAGGTGACTCGTTGGCGCGGGAGCATAGGCCCATGCGCTCGAACGAGCAAGCCAGCAGGGCGAGCAAATTGGCCGTGCGACCCCGGCGCCCTCGCCTTCAGGAGACTGCGTTCGGAGACCGCACGGGCAAGGGCCAACCCTGCCTCACTCGCCGAGGATCGCCCAGGCGAGGGAGATCGGCTCCTCGGCGCCCTGCTCGTCGCCAAGCTCCCACTCGACAAAAACGAAGGGGTCCGCGCCGCCTTCGAGCAGACCCTGAAGATCTGGAATCGTCAGCACAACCCCCTCTGCCGGTGCGGTACAGGCTATCTCGGCCTCGGCCGCACACCCCGGGGCACGTGCCGCAAGGCCGACCTTCGCCTTGGTCTCGATAACCAGCGAAGCCGCCTGTGGCAGAGCCACATCATCGTCCACGACTAAGCGCAAAACCCGCTCACGCAGACCCGAGCCGGTGCACAGATGCTGATGCGCATCTGTCTGCAGAGTCGCGAGATCGACGATGATCTCGCCGCTAAGCGCGTCGACCAGGACGAGTTCGGCATTCGCGCAGGTATCCCCGGGTAGCGGATCGCAGATCCACGTCGCCAGGTCCGCGGGATCTTCACCCATGGGCGACGCACAGGCCGAGCCCGCCGGGCAACGACCGCGACTCTCCGGCAGGCAGCGTTCGCCAAGCGCGAGGATCCGCCGCAAACCGATGTCCACCGTAAACTCGAGAGGATCGGCCTCACCGGGCTCTGGCATCGGCACCATCAACCCCGGATCGTCCGCTGCGCTACCCACGGCCAGAGTGAGCAACGTGCCGGCCGAGACATCGCGGAGCTCGATCGCCGCCACGCCCTCGCCACAGACCAACTCCTGAGCCGCGACGCAATTGGGAGCGATGCTCAGGCGCGGCGTAAAACCTGTCGCGTTGACCTTGACGGTGAGGTCCACGTCGAGCTCGGCGGCGACATGCAGGTAGGTCACAGGCCCCTCAACGCCGCAAATTCCGACCCCAAGCGGCACTTCGCGCAGGCTCCCCGAGTATCGACCGCCATCGACAACAGGCCCCTGCTCACACTCCGCGTGGGCCACCGGCACCGGGGGCAGCTGCGACATTCCGGTGCTCGAGCTATCGCCGCCGGTCGCACCGGTCGTGCCCTGCGTGTCCGTATCCCCCATGCCAGCAGTACAGGCGAGCGCCCCGATCACCAACAACAACAGCGCGGCGCCCCGCCCCGCCCCGGATCTCAGCTTCTCGTGCTCGCTCCTGACCGCCACGCCGATGAGCTTACCCGAGTGCCCCCCACAGCGCAGCGCGAGTTGAGGACAAAGAACAGGTCCCAGGCCGCGCAAGTCGCCTCTGAGCGCCGACATCACCGCAGCAAACCGAAACTCCCTGAATCGCGCGAATTCATCCATCACCGTTTCGCTTCGCGGTGATGAGTGATGAGTGATGAGTGCAGACCTGGTGACAGTGTACAAACCGAGGGAGCAGTGCACGCAGCGATCCGAAGTACCAAAATACCGTGAGTTCAAAATGAGGACACTACGGACAACGCAACAATGTCGAAATTGTATACAATTCGTCGGGGGCACTCCTCGAAGTGTCACCCCGCATGAGGATTCCGCAGGTTCCTCAACCCCTTCCCTCCATTGAAGACCCGGCCGTCCGCCCCGCGACCCTGTGCCCCGGATACCGCCCGGAAAAATCGTGCCCAAGATCACCGCCCCGCCAACCCTTGCCAATCGCTCCGCGGTCGCTCTGCGCTACTGCCATTGTCGACTTTGGACATCGGTGCACAGGCGCAGCCAAAGCCGCGCAGAGGCCTAAAACCCCGTGCGTTTGGGATCCGCGGGCGGTCGCGCGGCCGGACCTAGCAATCTGAATACCGCGCTCCTAAGCCCCCCCTATCACCGGCCGACGGCCCGCAGCTTCCCGCGCGAAATAGGTTCACTGCGAAAAGGCGCGATCTCAAGACCTCGAACTCGAAGCGGCAGCACGGGGTTGGCGCCAACCCCGTGCATGCCTCAATCTAAAGGTATGGCCTATCCGCGCTTAACCTGGACCGTGCTGCGCTTACTGCTGCCCTGCGCCCTTATCGGCCTCGCGGGCTGCTCCTCTGGCGTTGAGGCCAGCGTAGGCACGACAAACCCCGTGCTCAGCGGTGGCAATTCATCGCTCGGCGGTGATGACAGCGGCGGTGAACTCTGCGGCGACGGCAGCATCGACCCGGGTGAAGAATGCGATCAGGGCGAAGATAACGCCGAAGACAGCCTTTGCACACCCGATTGCATGCTCGCCACCTGCGGCGATGGCTTTATCCTGCCCGGCGCAGAGGCCTGTGACGACGGCGAAGCCAACGCCGACAACGCAGCCTGCCTCCTCGACTGCAGCCTCGCGACCTGCGGTGACGGAAACATTCAGGAGGATGTCGAAGAATGCGACGACGGTGATGCCAACACTGATGAGGGCGGCGGCTGCACCCTCGACTGCAGCATCAACACCTGCGGCGACGGCAAGGTCGACGAGGGCGAAGCTTGCGACGACGGAAACGACGACGAAACCGACAGTTGCCTGCCTGCATGTGTTCTCGCCTCCTGCGGTGATAGCATTATCCAGGACGGCGTCGAAGAGTGCGATGCGGGCGAAGAAAATGCCGATGATGCCTCCTGCCTCGCCTCCTGCGAACTCGCGACCTGTGGCGACGGCTTTATCCAACAAGACGTCGAAGAGTGCGACTTGGGCCCGGATAACGCCGACAATGCGGCCTGTCTCGCCTCCTGCAAGGTGGCCACCTGCGGCGACGGACACCTGCAAACAGGCACCGAAGAATGCGACGATGGCAACACTATAAGCGGCGATGGCTGCACCCTCGACTGCATCCTAGAGCTCGAATGTGGCAATACCTTTAACACCGACTGGTGCCTGCAAAGCGGGACCAAAGAGCAATACACACGCTGCGAGTCGGTGACCAACGGCGGCAAGACCTGTAAAAATCCTGAGATCCGCTACGGTTTGCTCTCTGGGGGAGTCCCCCGCAAGCACACCGATGGCAACACCTATTACCCGCTCTGGTGCGAGCAACTCGGCTTCGCGGGCTTCTCGTCGATAGGCCTTGGGCCCCGCAACTGCGACGCGCCCAAGGGATCGGTCTACCCCTGCACAAACTTCGACGAGAAGGGTGTCTGGCACTGGTGCGACTGGGACGACGGCTTCTGGTACAGCCAAACGCTCAACAAGCACAACTGCGACGGCACAGAGATCATCTCGGTGACCTGCACAATATAGGCCCGCAAGACCTCATAATTACGACCGCGAGGCGCTATCATGCGCCCCCATGCCGCTGCCCTCGTCTGCACCTCCCTCGATCGAAGGCCTCTCGCCCCTCGCCCTGCTCGCGCTCGCTCTGCTCGCGCCCCTCGCCTGTGCGAGCGACGATCAAGCTACAAGCGAGACCGCGAGTGCCACCGACAACACGACGTCGGCCACCTCCGCCAGCGATAGCGCCGATACCTCCAGCGACGCCTCCTCAACCTCGACCAGCACCGCGAACTCGAACTCAAACTCAAACTCAAGCACAAGCACAAGCACAAGCTCCGACTCCGACTCCGATTCCGACTCCGACTCTGACTCCGACTCTGATTCCGACTCCGACTCCGACACCGCACAGATACCCGACGAGCCGACCGTGCTCATGCCCAAACAGGGCCTTATTCCGGCCGAACTCGCTGTGCTCGTCAATACCGACGATCCTCTCTCAACCGCGATCGCCGACTACTACATGGAGGCGCGCCAGATCCCCCCAGAGAACCGAATCGAGCTCTCCTTCCCGCTCGGCAAGACGCTCTCGCCTGAGATCTTCGCGGGTCTCAAGACCACCGTCGACGATGCCCTAGGACCCGACATTCAAGCGCTCGCCCTGACCTGGACGACCCCCTATCGCGTCGGCTGCATGTCGATCACCTCGGCCTTCGCGCTCGGCTTTGACGAGGCCTACTGCTCGACTCCTTGCAACCCGACAAAACCGTCGGGCCTCTACTCTGCGGACGTCGAGCTGCCCTACAGCGAACTCGGGATCCGCCTGGCGATGAGCCTCGCGGCGACCTCCGAAGAGAACGCAAAGGCGCTGATCGATCGGGGCATCTCCGCCGACAATACCTTTCCAACCGGCGACGGCTACCTCGTGCGCACCACCGACAAGGCCCGCAGCATCCGCTGGCCCGCATTTATGTCGACCGTCGACGCCTGGCAAGACAAGGACAACCTCGCTCTCACCTATATCGACAACGCCGACGGCATGGGTTCAAACCTGATCGCCGACACCGAGAACGTGCTTTTCTATTTCACCGGTCTCGCCAACGTCGGCGAGATCGCGAGCAATGACTACCTGCCCGGAGCGCTCGCCGATCACCTCACCTCCTACGGCGGGCAGGTCCCCGACAGCAGCCAGATGAGCGTGATCAAGTGGCTCGAGGCCGGCGTTAGCGGGAGCTACGGCACGGTCGTCGAGCCCTGTAACTACCCCGAAAAATTCCCCGACACGACGGTGCTCGTGGCCAATTATTTTCGCGGCCAAACGATCATCGAGGCCTACTGGAAAAGCGTCGCCTGGCCCGGCGAGGGGCTCTTTGTCGGCGAACCACTCGCCCGTCCCTGGGGAGCGAGCACCGTGCACTGGGACGAAGGCGACGCCACCCTGACGATCTCGACGACGCTCCTGGATCCGAGCAAGACTTACCAGCTGCTCGCCGGCGAGAGCGAGCAGGGGCCGTGGACACCGGTGCTCACAGACATCTCGATCGACGAGCACGCCCTGACCGAGATCGTCTACGGACCGACCCAGGCGCCCTTCTACAGGCTCAAAGCCCTCTGAGCCGCGACTGCATCGGTGACTGCAGTGCGGTGATCACGAGCGCTGCCACCGATGCGGATCTCCGCTGCACGGCTCGCCCACATAACGCATCATGCCCCGGATGCCGGACCCCCGCGCCGAGTACCAGCGCCTCCGCCAACTCCGCAAGACTGCCGCCCTCGCCCTTGAGGCGCGCAGCCGCCGGATCTCAAGCCTGCGGGTGCTCATCTTTGCGGCCTTTATCGCTTGCCTGATCGCCGGCTTTGCGGAGCTCATACCCCTGCCCTGGTCGCTGCTCCCCCTCTTGATCTTTGTCGTCATCGCCATCGGTCACGAGAGCATCGAACGCGCCCACGCCCGCGCCCTGCTCGCGGTCGGTTTTTACGATCGAGCGCTGCGACGGATCGACGGACGCTGGCAAGAGGACGGACCGGGCGGCGAAAAGTTGGTGCCCAAGCGCCACATCTACGCCGTCGACCTCGACCTCTTCGGTGAGGCCTCACTCTTCACGCTGCTGTGCACCGCCCGAACCGGCGGCGGCCAGGCAAAACTCGCGAGCTGGCTCTTGGCACCGGCGACGCCCCCCGAGATCCGCGAACGCCAGGCCGCGAGCACCGAACTCCGCGGGCGCCTGACGCTGCGCGAGGACCTCGCGCTTCTAGGCGGCGACCTCGAGATCACCGTCGACCCAAAACACCTCCTCGACTGGGCGCAGGCCCCCGCTCGCTTCGCGCCCGCCACTCGCACACGCCTGCGCGCGCTCGCCTGGATCATGGCCCTGGCCGCCACCACCACCGTCACACTCTGGCTCGCCTGGGACCTCAGCCCGCTGCCGGCGGCGACCATCCTGGTGATCGAAGCGCTGCTCAGCCGTCGCCTGGGCCAGGCCACAAAGGCGGTCACAAAAGCGATCGAAGAGCCCCGCCGAGAACTCACCGTCGTCGCCCTCTTGCTCGCCCGTCTCGGTCGCGAAGACTTCGGTGATGACCCTCGCCTCTGCGCCCTGCAGACACGCCTGGTCAGCGATGGCATCGCCGGGGCAAAGGCGATCGCCGCACTCGCCAGCCTCGCCGATTGGCTAGAGGCTCGGCGCAACGGCCTCTTCGCACCGCTCGCCTTCGCCTGGATGTGGGAGCTGCACTGCGCCCTGGCGATCGAGCGCTGGCGCGGACGTCACGGCCCTTCGATCGCCGCTTGGCTCGACACCCTCAGCGAGTTTGAAGCGCTGATCGCCCTCGCGACCTACGCCTACGAACACCCCGCAGATTCGCTGCCACAGATCAGCGACCCCGACGACGGTGCGTTGCTGATCGGTGACGGGCTCAGGCACCCTCTGCTACCGGAGTGCGTCGCCAACTCCGTACACCTGGGCACACCGCTGCGCGTCCTCATGATCAGCGGATCCAATATGTCGGGCAAGAGCACGCTGCTGCGCACCGTCGGCATCAATGTCGTGCTCGCCCTCGCCGGCGCCGTGGTCCGGGCACACAAGCTCCGCCTCTCGCCGCTCGCCGTCGGCGCAACCCTCCGCGTCGAGGACTCCCTACGCGAAGCGAGCTCGCGCTTCTATGCAGAACTCAACCGCCTGCGTTCGCTGATGGACAGCGCCCATGCAGCCCCGCCACCACTGCTCTTCCTGCTCGACGAGATCTTTCACGGCACCAACTCGCACGATCGCAAAATCGGTGCCGAAGCAGTGATCCACGCCCTCGTAAGAGCAGATGCCGTGGGCCTGGTGACGACCCATGATCTGGCACTCGCCGAGGCGATAAATGAGCTTGGAGAACGCGCAAACAACGTTCATTTCCAGGATGAGGTCGCCGATGGACGCCTCCAGTTCGACTATACAATGCGCCCTGGTATCGTCCGTCGCAGCAATGCCCTAGAGCTCATGCGTGCAGTCGGCCTGGAGGTGTGACTGCCGAAAAATGAACGCTCGCTCGCAGAGATCCTGCGTTGCAGAGACTGCACAATCGAGGGTTTTCTACGATGAAATCTTCCGTGCAAAGCATCCGCACT
>CAYYUP010000147.1:0-9144 GCA_964474905.1 uncultured Nannocystis sp.
CCTGGGGACAGGTCCGCGGGCTGGCTGCCGACCAGGGCCTGCGGGCTTGCGGGGGTTGCGGACAGAGGTCGCGAGCGCGGGCAGGTGACAACTATCCTGAGACATACCGAGACCCTCCCGAGGATCCGCGCAGTGCTCATCGGCCTGATCGCGGACTCCGGCTGAGCACGACCGCCACAACGTCATCGGAGTCTCGGCCTTGTGGCGCCAATGACCACCCTCGTCGAGGATCCCCCCGATGCCGACCTTGTCGTACTCGCTGTCGTACTCAAAGTCGCCGGGCGCTCGCGATATACAGTAGGTCATTCGCATCCGAGTATCAGCGGGCAACACATCTGCATAATTAGCCTTGTCGCGAAAGACTGCTCGAGGCGCGGTGGAGGCTCCGTCAGGATTTGGTGACACCAAGCGCACATTGTGGAACCGTAAGTTGAGGCTCTCTCTTTGCTGACTGGCAGAGCCTTCTGACAAACAACCACCGCTGATAGTGGCCAGGATAGTGATAAACTTATGGTGTGTGTTCACAATGACTCGTGACGACAGATGCGTGAGTGTTTGGAGTCAACTTCGTACGCAAAGTAGAGCGCCCCATTCGGACCAAGCGCAGTTGCAGCTGATGGGCCTCCATCGACAACGTAGTTCCAGAGTGTATCCCCGCCTACAGAGCTTGCACGCATACCGACCTTCTCCGTTCCTTCATCGATCTTGCTATATGCAACAACAACAAGATCGCCCTCAACATCGAGATCACGAGGAAGAGCATCGGAGTATTGGGCCGGGTCCAAGGCATCGAGAAAGATGACTTCTCCTGTGGGAGAAAAGCACCCTGAAGCCATATGGACATCCTCTTTGATGCGGACTCTCCCTGCGACATGGACACGCCCCAGCTCGTCTGTCGCGACAAGGCGCAACTCAGATGCAGACCCGATATCGGCGGTCCACAGGGGCGGAAGGGCGGCACTTGTCAAGCCGTTGATTCTCCGGATATATCCGTGTCCATTGACCAAGTCGTCCTCTGAGCCAGCAACGTATACGACATCCTCGTGTTGAGCGATGCCCCGCGGAAAAGTCTCGTCCGGATTGTGTTCCCCCCAAAGTATCGTCCCTTGATAGTCATATGCAGAGATGCTCCAGCCAGATAGGGACGCGGTCATGGTGACGACTCGGCTCTCTCCTGCCACGAGGTCCATCACCCCTGCTCGTCCAAACAAGGGCAAGGGATTTAGAGCATAGTCGAGGTGGAGAAAGTCATTCAATCCTGTATCAAGTGGGTTCCCGAGGAGAATCTGAGCAGGACCGATAGCGAGAGAAGTGAAGAGACCAAACGTTACGATCTCAGCGTTGGTCTCCCCAGTTTTTGTATCTATCTTGAGCACGGAGGTATCGTTTTCACCAAGGTATGAGACAAAGATCAACTCCTCGCCAGTGCCGATTAACTCTAGGCTTGGCAGGCTACCTTGGGGACGGGGGACGGGGACGGGGACGCGCATTATAGCGGGTTTCGCCGATGCTCCCACGCTATCCTGGACCCGATGTCTGACGCGTCCGTACCTCAGTGGGTCCTCACGAGCCTCGGCGACCTCACCGGCCAACCCGAGCACGACAGTCAACCGGTGCCGCTGGCGTGGATTCAGTGGTTGCGCGACAATTTCCCGGACGCGGAGATCACCACGGAAGTCCCCGAGCCGGTCCCGGGCCAGCTCGAAATGTTGCTCGAGCGCCGCAAGGTCGTGCTCCGCGTCAGCCACTTCACGCGCGCGGCCTTGGTGGCGATCGCTCAGAGCTGGGTCGCGGCTCTGGTTGCCATGAGCGGGGTTGCCGGCACGGGTGCGAGCCTGGTCCTCGCCGGGATAACTTTGCTCGATCAGTTCAAGCAGCTGAGCGCTGCCCTTGTCGCGCTCGACGAGGAGCGCGGCGAGCACTGCACCTACACTGCCGTAATCGCTGCGCGAGGCGAGGAGCTGCGCGCGCTCGGCCACTACCCCGACGCTGACCAGGTTTGGGAGGCCCACCAGCGCGTGCGCGAGCACTGTCCGGTGGCCGGCTGCGAGCACCAGCGCGACGGCTGCCAGGCGACGCGCGGCGACGTCGACGTGGTCATCGACCGGCTCGTCGAGCGCGGTGCGCTGGTCCGTGAGAAGGACGGACTGTGGCGGCCGCTGTGAAGGACCTGCCCCCGCGGCTGCCCTATCTGCGTCACGGCGTCGCCGGGGCCCGCTTTTGTCCGCTCTCTCTGCTGGCCTTCCTGCCGGCGACCACCAAGGAGTTTTTCGACCCAGCTCGTCCACGATTACCTGCGCGTGCCGGTGGCCACGTGTGTGCTTGATGACTTCGCGCTGCCGCTCTACGTCAGCGGGGCACGGTTGATCAGCCAAACGGACGATACGCGGCTGCGGGACGCGATCTTGCTTCTGCACCTCGCCAACCATCGGGCGGAGCTGCAGCTCGGGGTCAGCTCGGTCACGGCTTGTCCGCTCGTGGGTGTGCACGAGGGCTGCGACTGGCCGCGCGTGGACGCCTGCTCGACAACGCCCTGGGCCCGGCCGCTCGACACGGACGACCAGGCTTGCACCTACCGCTACGTTAGCCACGGCCTCCAGAATGCCCAGATCCGCGAGCACGAGGACAGGTAGGTGACCGGTCGAGATGCCGTCGCGGGTCTGCTCGAAGTGCGGCGGGTGGATGAAGATCGGTTGTTCTCTATCGTGGTCTCGCAGGGCTCGACCTCCGCGGGCGGCTCGGCGATCAATTGCCCTGCCGGTACCTGGGGCATTGCCGGCACCGCTGGCTCAGCACACGTCAGACCGTCAATGCAATGCGTGCATTGTTCCGCGGTTTCAGTGAGGTTTTTTGCGCATACACAACTCAAGGCCTGAGTTGTTTACAAAGGGACAGGACCTCCCAACCGCTATCAACGCACTGAGGAGATCCCTCGAGTCGGACACAGCTCTCGCCAGAAAGGTGATGGCCGCCGGCGAGGGAGCCCTGTCACAACTGAAGGAGTTCTACAAAGAATCTGGATCGCTTCTCTACCAAGCGAGCCAACAAGCGCTGGGACTTAAGCTGGTTCTAGGAGGGACGAAGACCTTACTTAACCCTCAGGTTAGAGCCGTGCGGAGCATGGCGCTCTACGCAGATATGATAGCCATTCCCGACCCTATTTTCCGCTGGCTCGATGTCGGAACTGAATATAAGCGAATGTGGCTACTGCGAATGCTGGAAGAGCTTCAACATGTACTGACACTAAGACCCGCTGCTGGCAAAAAACAGGATGGGCAAGCTTCCGATGCTGATCGATCAGGACGTCGTGATCACCGAGAGTTCGGCTATCGCGCTCTACCTCGCAGACCGCTACGGTGGCGGCAAACTGGCGCCGGCGCTCGATGATCCCGCCCGTGGGACCTATTTTCGCAGGGCTTGCTTCTCGCCCTCGGTGCTCGAGCCGGCTGCGTACGCCGCGAGTGCGAACTGGGAGTACAATGCGGGCAGCGCAGGCTCCTGCATCAGCCAGGATGTGTGCTCGGGGTCGAGTCGCCTGCGCCCGAGAGCGCTCGTTACCTCAGTCAGGTCGAGGAGAGGAGGCCGAGCGCTTGCATTCGCAGCTGCAGCGCGCGGACGGAGACGCGCGCCTCTGTGGCCATTGCCGCGAGGTCGCCGTCGTGGCGCTCGCGGAGGCCCAGGAGGTGCTCGTGCGGTAGGTCGCTCGCGGTGTGCAGCTCCGTACACTGGCGAATCCGCGAGTAGAGGGTGCTACGCGAGGTTTTTAGCGCCCGCGAGGTCGCGGAGATGTTCCAGGCATGGTCTTCGAGCGCGGCGATAAGAGCCGCATCCGAGAAGCTCGCCGGTTGGCTCGAGGCGGCGGCGCTCTGTCGGGTGCTTGAGGTGTCTTCTTGGCGCTTGGCGACGGTGAACTGTGCTGTGTTCGAGGGTCCGTTTTCGTTTTCGTTTTCGCCGATAGGCCCATCCCGGATCACGTCAGAGGCCGATCGGTTGAGCTCTGCGACAACCTCGCGGACATCCGAGCGGGCGCAGAGAGCTGCTGCGATCCGGCGGGTGATATTGTTGAGTTCGCGGACGTTGCCCGGCCAGGTATGTTCGAGCAGGCGCTCCATCACCATGACCGGCAGGGCCTCGGCTGTGTCGGCTGCGATCTGCTCAAAGAGATCGTTGCGCCGGGCCAGGCTGAGCTCCACCTCGAGGAAATGCACGAAGAGGCGAGCAATGTCCCCAGGGCGCTCGCGCAGGGGAGGCACTCTTAGCTCGTAGGCGGCGATCCGGTGGTAGAGCGCGGAGCGGAAGGAACCTTCGAGGATCATCTTCTCGAGGTCGGCGTCGGTCGCCGCGAGGACGCGAATATCGACGCGTTTTGTCGCGCCGCCGCCAAGGGCCTGGACCTCGCCGGTCTCGAGAACACGCAGGAGCGCGGCCTGGATTTCGACCGACGCTTCGCCGACCTCGTCGAGAAAGATCGTTCCGCCGTTGCCCTCGCGGAAGTAGCCGTCGCGAGCTTGGACCGCACCTGTGAATGAGCCGCGGGCGTGGCCAAAGAGCTCGGCGACCGCGAGTTGCTCCGGCAGGGCCGCCATGTTGATCGACATGTAGGGTCTCGCTGCTCGGGGCGACCCCGCGTGCAGCGCTCGGGCGACGAGTTCTTTGCCGGTTCCGGACTCGCCGCGGATGAGCACCGGAATCGGCAAGCCCGCGACCTCGGAGATCCGTCGGCGGACCTCGATGATCGCCGGGCTTTCGCCGACAAGACCGTACTTTGGCGGGTTCACATTGACGACCGGTGTACGTTGAAGGAGGAGCACGATTCGCTCGCCGAGCGTCAGGCTCAGACCGCGCTCAAGCGCGGCCGGATCGATGGTAGCGCCCTCGAGCGTTTCGGTGCCGGTGCAGATCCGGAGGGCGGTCCGATAGCCATTGCAGGCGATGCGGAGGCCTTTGCCGTGGCGAGTGAGATGCAGGGCAGTGCGGCTGATATAGGGATCTCCGAGCGGTCCAGTGGGCCTGCCATCCGGGCTGAAAAATTCGGGGGTTCGGCGCGAGAGCAGAGTTAGCTTGCCAGCCTCGAGTGCGGGCAATTCGGCCCAGTCGCCGACCCGGCGGAGATCTGGGTGGAGGGCGATGGTCAACCGGATCTGTGACCGGCGGGCGCGTGGGGCTCGGTGCGCAGGAACCTCCAATGTCGATATATCCAACAACGATGCCATCAAATCCTCGATACTCGATGCAGATACAGGTGCAGCGGGCCAGTCGGATTATCCCTCGGTGACGTTGTCTTGGGAAGCCGTTGTTCAAGATGTTGGTGGCCGTCACAAATGCGCGCTTTACCCGTCGAGTGGTTGACGGCACTCGGTGTCATCGGCTCGGTAATCGTGCCGTGCGCGAATATGCGGACTCTCATTCTCAGCGATCTTCATTTGGGGTGCCGCGCGGACGCGCGGTCACTCGAGAGCGCGAGGTCTGTGATCGCACTGTTACGACATCTCGGATCGTCGCCGCTCCGGGTAATTCTTAATGGTGACACTTTCGATTTTATCGCCAGAAGAGACAGTTTCAGTTCGGATGTGCTCGCGGTGATGCGCGGGTGTATAGACGGTCCGGCGGACGCGAGTGTTCTCGCGAGTTTGGGGAGGATTGTCGACGCCGGGGGCGAGCTTGTTGTGCGCCCGGGGGAGGATGACAGAGAGCTCGGTGAGTCGGCGATTCAGCGCCTATTTGTCACCGGGCTCGGGGTCTCTCTCGCCGGCTCGGGCCGAGTGTCGTTTGCCGTCGCCGGGGTTCCGACTGTGGTCGAAAGCGGAGGTGTGCGGGTGCTCGTGACTCGGACTTCGCCGCTCGCCAACGATGCTGGGCGACGATTGGTGGTGGAGTTGCTCAACCCCTTGCGATTGCACTACGGAGTTGGCCTCGCGGAGCAACTGCGCCCCGACTGCGAAGCAGCCGTGCTCGCCGCACTCGCGGTCAACCCGACGGCGATCAAGCTCGTGCTCCGAAGTCACGAGACATGCGCGCGAGGGCGCGCTAAGCGGGAGACGTGGGTCCGTCTCATAGCTCTTTTGGGCCAGGTCGTGCTCGATCCCGAGGAGCGCCAGGCTCTCGTCGCCGCACTCGATCCGGAACTCATGCTCGCAGCGGCGGACTATCCCCATCTCGACAGAGCTCGGCTAAGGCTATTCACCTATAGCCTGGGCCGATGCTCGGGAACCGATGCGGATGGTCTGCGGAGTTTGCTCGATTCCGAGGCGCGCGAGTTCCGAGAGAAGGCTCGACGCCTAGGCGCAGCAGCGGTGCTCTTTGCCTACAGTCATGTGCCGGCGTGGAGTGAGGATGATGAGTTGTGTCTCGTTGATACTGGCAGTTGGGGGCCGACGATCGATGGGCTGGTAGGGGTCGACGATCCTTATCGCCGGATCCTCGAGGCGTGGGAGCAGATCCCTCAACTCGGGGGACTCGCGAGCCCTGAACTCATCGCTCGAGCGGGGCTTCGCCACCAGCAGACCGCTGCGCTTGTCGAATCTCGGAGCGGTGGCGAGGGGGCTCGCTTGACCCTCATGGAGTGGTCGAATAACGAAATCGTGCGTCTGCGCGAAACCTTGCTGCGGCCTTGCGCTGATCCATAATGTTTGCAATCCGCCGGGCAATTGCGCGAGTCCATGGGCGTCGCGAAGTTCGTTAGCCCGCGAGCGCCCGCCTGCCGGCTTCGCGGTAGACGTCGAGCCAGTAGAAAATCTCTTCTAAGGGTAGGCCAAAGCGGGAAGCGATGCTGCGGGGGGCCTCGTCGCCGCGCAACATCGCCAGGACGGCGCGCTCGCGCAGGGCAATTTCAGGGTTCTCAATCGTCCGAGGGCGAGCGACCGCGGCGTAGGGTGCAGCGCCCGCAGGAGGCTGAACTGGGGCACCGCCATAGGCCGAGGCGGTTCGGTTCGAGGGAGGTTGCGCAGGCGCAGGCGGCGAAGACGGATACGCAGCGGTCTCGACCGGCGGTGCTCCCGAAGTTGCGCTCGCAGGCGGAGCGCTGGACGTCGGTGGACTCGCGTGCGTTGTCCGGGTCGGTGGCTCGTGTTCCATGGGAGGCTCTCGGTGTGTTGGGTGGATCCCTGTATTGGGGGGAGTGGATCGTTGCGGGGTCTTTGTCTGGGCCGCTGTCTGGGCCGCTGTCTCGACAGTGCTTGCGGACGAGGCCGCGGGCGCAGGTGGAGGCGCGGGTTGGGGCAGGGGAGTGGGTTCGGTCGCGGGTTCGGGAGTGGGCTGAGGCGGGCGCGCGGGTTGGCGCTCGGGCTGGGATTCGGGCTGGGATTCGGTCTCGGGTCCGGCCATTTGTTCGGACCCAGAATCGGGTTCGTTGTCGGGCATAGGCTCGAACTCGGACATCTCTTCGACCGTTGTCCGCAGATCGATTGCCGCCTCGCTCGGTGCCGTTGTCTCTGCTAACTCCGCGGCCTCTATTGTTAGTGGCGCTTGCCCGGTGATCCCGAGCCTGGTTGCGGGATCACCGAGGAGAACGTAGCCACGGAGGTCATTGCGCTGCATCCACAGGGTGCCGAGCTGCCGCGGGGTCACCGGATCCGCACGGCCACGGGCGCGGGCGTCCCGTTGGAGCTGGTAGCGGGCGGTGAGTTCGTCGTTGGTTTCGCGGTACGCGTGCATCAGTGCGTCTAGGCCGACGCCGACCCGGGCTCCGCTGAGAATCGCTCGCTGGGCCGCGAGCATCCGCGACGCCCGGCTCCGCTTGCTCTTTGGATCGGAGAATCCGTAGGTCCAGGCGAGGTCCATATGGCCGATCACGGCGAGCGGTCCCTCTGGGTTGGCGAGCAATGCCTGCGGCAGGGCGGCGACGAAGGGGCGCTCGCCCTCTTGGGGGAGCGAGCGGAGGACCGCTGCGAGTGCAGCCCCGCTGGCGCCTCCGTGCTCGGCGAGGAGCGATAGCCACGGGTGATAGGCGCTGTGCGGCGGCGTGCCTGCGGCGAAGCAAGCGACGCACATCCAGACGCCGCCGGGCAGGAAGGGGGTCTCCTCGACCATCTCCGCGGCGAGAGGCCCGTCGGGTCCGATCGCGAGTGCGCCCTGGAGTGCCCTTTGCTCGTCGGGCGAACGCCAGCCCCTTCGCGGCGCCCCGAGACCGTGGCTGAGGGAGAGCAGCATCGACGGCGTCGGCGCGCTCGTCATCGCCAAGAGTTCGTCCGGTCCCCAGTCGCTGTAGGGGATCTCCTCGGGGGCATTGGCGTCGAGTTTGCCCCGGTCGTTGAGGTCTCGAGTCATGCGCATGCAGGGCTCGATGAGGTGGCGATAGCCGATACCGACCGCGGCGGTCCCGTCCTGTGCGGTGTAATAGAGCGGACGAGCCCGTGGCACCAGCGGTGCACGTTCGTGGCGGACGACTTTTTCGGCGTAGGCCCGAATGCCCTGGATCGTCGGACAGTGGAGGCGGCCGACGAAGGAGCCATTGGCGAGCACGTGTTGCAGCTCCAGCGAGACCTCGTGCAGATCGCCGAGGATAAGCAGGTAGCGCGGGCGCTCGTCTAGGGCGACCTCTTCGCTGCGGAGCACGTCATTTTTCCAGCGCAGCGAGTCGAAGGCATCCATCGCTGGCGGGACCCGGTAGATCCGCGGCTTTGCCCCCTGTTGTGCGCGGCGGTGGTCGATGAGTTCGGCGATCGCCGCCAGGCGACGGTCCCCTTCGGCACCCTCCGGGGCGATCACCGCCCAGCGTTGCGCGCCGAGGTCGTTTGGGTCGCGATGGAGGGCCTCGAGCAGCATCGAGTCCTTGCCACGGGGTCCCTGTTCGGGCGCCTGAGCATCGCTCAGAGCGGATTCGCTGAGTCCTTCTTCGAGAACCGGCGCGCCGTCGCTCCCGTCGCAGAGGAGCAGCTGGAGATCGCTATTGTCGTCGGCATCCATGGCGCTGGGGGGGCGATTGAGTAGACGGAGAAACGGCCGTCCCGTGAGCGGATGCACGGCCGTAAACTAGGTCAATGGACAGGCTCTCCCCAGATCAGCTGGATGACGTCGATACGGTGCTGCCGATTGGATCGGCTCCTGCCCTCGTCGAGTCCGAGTCCGAGTCCGCATTGCGGTCGGCCTCTCGGAGTTGCACGGGCAGGCCGAAATGCAGCATCAGAGCGTTCCCTTGATCGGCCT
>CAYYUP010000148.1:0-6091 GCA_964474905.1 uncultured Nannocystis sp.
GCACGATCGAAGATGCGGCGGTCCGCGAGAGCTTTTTGTCGCGGGTTTTGGTGAACGCTTGGACGGTTGCGCTTTATCGGGAGCTTGGCGGCGAACTGTTGTCATAGGGGTAGTTGTGCGCTGCGCTGTGACAGCTACTGTGTTGATGTCATTTGGTAGCGCCGTGCTTCGCCGGTGAGCAGGAATTTGGTTATCTTTCCATTTGGGTTGAGTGAAACGCAGACAGTACTATTCATGCGTGGCGGAGGCTCAATTTTCAGGATGTGGTTGTGGCTGTGCGCGTTGTGGCGTTGCGGGATTGGTTCGCAAGGTTGTGGATTCTGTGGGTCAGAAGGCCACTTTGGCGGCGATGTGATCGCTACCTTAGAAATGTTGAGAAGGTCTTTAATGTCCTGAGGGCGCGGAGGGCTCTTTCCCCCCGCGTGCTTGAAAGGCGTTACGATGCTCAACTTTGGATCGAGCCGGCGGAGCAAGTCGAAGTCCTGTGCTGCATTGGATGCGTGATGGGCAATTTTGACGACCTGGAATTTCTTTTCTGCGATTAGGGGAGATGCTGCTGTCCACCCCTCTAGATGCTTGTTCCCACAGAGAAGATCTCCGCCAAGAAGGATCCTACTGCGGTGCCACTCGATCACAAGAGCAGCGCTTGTGTGATTGGGATCGAATCTACCCCGGGCCTTCGTAGTTTTATTGTGAATGCGATCGAAGAGCTCCTGTTGGGTCCGATCAATATCATTTAGTGATGGCGCCACACAACGAATGGATAGCCGATGGCCGCAGAAAGTACCTGAAAACATCAGCTTGGGGGCGCCGAGGACCTTTGTCTTGCACCGCCGCGCGCTGAATGCACCGAATACGCGTTCGAGCCCTGTGAGATCATCGGCTGTTGGTAGTTTGTCCTGGTTTGGCTCGATTTTATCCCGATATTCGACGTAAGCATCACCCCAGTGATCGGAGATCTGCGCGCGCCATAATTCTAGGATCATAGGACTATAGGCTTCTATGAGCCTACCGAGCCCCGCGTAGTGATCGCAGTGAGGGTGGGTTAGAGCAACGAAGCGGAGTCGCGGGTTTGCTTGCCCCTTAAACCAATCATTGATGAACTCGCGAACCGGATCTCCCCTACCGGTTGGATCGCCATTATTAGGCTCGCGGCACCCATCGATAACGCCGAGTGAGCCATCGGGAAAGATCAGCACCTGGGCTTCTCCGTGGCCCGGGCCAAAGACTAAAAGGCTGAGCTGACTTGGGTCGAAGTCGGCAGCCTTGGGCGGACGATTTTTCTGATGGTCAGGGGCTGGGAGACTCATCCTTAGCCCTCTTCATCCGTCGCGTAGCTATTGGCTCGATCGCGTGGAGTCAGCTCGATCTTGATACGGGGCACAGGCTCGCCGAAACCGTCAGGATCGGCCTTGGGGATCTCCAGCCACGTGTAGATTTGCAGGGTATCTCCGGGCACGACCGAGAGGCCATCGAGATGCTCTTGGGTCAGTGTTGTAGTCCCAAGTGCGCCGGTGGGGACCTCCCATATGCGTACGAATGCTCCATCAGAAACGTCTTCGACGTGGGCGAGATAGAATGCAGGACGGATGGGAGTGACGACGTCGTTCGGGCCAAAATACTTCGCAGGGATCTGCCAAGCGGGTCCATCAGTGTTGGGATCCATCAGGACAAAACGACCGGGTCGGATCGGCACGCGGCGAACCAACTTAGGGGAGTTTGGAGCATCATCTGCAGGTGGCAGCCGATATCGCGGATAATGACTCACGCGTCGAACAAACCTAAACGGCGAACTCAACGGGGCTCTCCTGATGGCTCTCCGACGAGTTCGTCGACGAGCTTGTGGACATCCTCTGGGAGCACGCTCTCTCGGTGGAAGAAGGCGAGGTCGGACTCTTCGGTGATCAGGCTTCTCTTCGGAAAATTCGCGAGTGTCGGGAATTCGGGATCGCTCAGGCTTATGGCCCCCGTCGCGCCGCCAAAGAGGTCTTCTTGGATCTGCTCGTGTTCGCCGGAGGGCAGGCGATTGAGGATGAGCCGAACGAGATTTTGGTCATCGGGTTCGACCAGGGCGAGCCAACGTTCGGCGGCGCAGAGGTCTTGCCGATCGCGGCTGAGAACCATGCCGACCTGCCAGTGCACTCTGCCTGCTTCGACTCGCGAGGGCATGTACTCGTCATCGGCGAGGGCGCGTTTGGGTTCGCGACCGAGCCGGAAGGCGAGGCTAATCACGCTGCGGGAGAGCCCGGGAATTGTCGGAGGAGTATCGATGACGACAATTTTTTTCTCGCCTTCGTCGGGCATCATCGCGTCGAGAAGGACCTCCATTCGGGCCTCGAGAAAAGGCGCGTGCTCCTCGTCAAAGATGACTGGGATGATGCGTTCGAGATCGGCAGGCAACGCGCTAGAGGGGATAACACGGAGGTTTTTTGGACCGCCGTCGAGGGCCCAGAAAAGAGCTTCAGGTACGACGTCGTCGTCGGTTGACCAGTCGGTATCTGTCCAGAGCAAGAAGTCGTTGAGGTAGGGGACTCGCTCAGGAAGTTGAGGCTTGCGGTTTGTGATCCGCTCTGCAGTTTCGTCGGTCGAAAAGAAACCGTTGTCCGGTGCCTTGCGGAGATCGAGTTTGTCTGCGGACCAACGCGGAGCGCAGAGCGGCAGGACGTCGCTGAGGCTGGTGCCTGTAAGATCGAGATCGATGAGAACGACCTGGATCTCGGGATGGCGACGGGCGAGGCCCAGCGCCAGGATCGTCGAGAGCGTCGATTTTCCAACGCCGCCTTTGACCGAGTGAAAGGAGTAACAACGCAGGGTGCCGGTCATCGGACTCCAAGGCGACGGAGTTCACGTTGGAGCCCCTGATGATCGCTGAAGGGAGGTTGTGTCGAGATTTGCTGGAGCTGCTCCAGCGCCTTCGCGCCGAGGTCGTGGCCGCGTAGTGCAGCGGCTCGTCGGAGGAGAAAGAGCGCTGCATTCAAGCGAGCTTGACGGTCGAGGTTGCGATCTTTGGTCAGCTTGGCGAGGCCGCCGAGGCCTTGCTCAGCGAGTGCAGTGAGGTTGTGACCTTGACGAAGGGCGGCCTCGACCCAGGCATCCCAAAGAAAGGGGCGCCACTCAGCAGCTGCGTTTTCGAGATGGCCGAGGGCGTTTTGCCGATCGCATGCATCTAGCTCGCGGAGCAGCCCCGTTGCCATCGATGCGACCGCTTGCGGTGAAACCTTGGGGCTGCGCACGAGGCTGCGCCAAGCGTGCAAAGCGCGGTCTCGATGGGCCTCCGAGAGTTCGTGGCCCTCACTGCGCCATACGTAGGCCAGCCACTCAAAGCGCGGATCCTCGGCGAGGGTTTCGAGGGTTTCGAGGCACTCCGAGACGACCCTGTCGCCGACCCGTGTGAGCCAGGGCAGGTGCCACTCGGTGAGGAGCCAGCGGGCCAACCAAGGGGGCGCAAAATGTGGTGCGGTCCAGCCGAGCTCATTCGAGTGCGCGCGGGCAAAGCTCGCTTCGGCATCGCGTTCGCCTGTTCGGAGGCAGCGCTCGGCGAGCCTCCGCAATGCGTGCACGAGCGGCGTTGGCGTTGGCGTGAGGTGTCGCCCCTGGCGACCGTGGTGGACCCAGACGCCAGAAACCAGCGCGACATCTTCGATCCTGAGCCCGTCTTTTCCGACGAAACGTGCGGGGTGCAGGGGATCGTCATCGGCCTTGAGCGGCGGATTCTCTGGGGGCAGGAGGGCTACAAGTTCGGCGTGCAGCCGTTCTTCGTCGCTCGCCGTAATTGGGCTGCGGATCAAGCAACCGTGCATCCAGCGCGCGACGTGCCAGGCGCGACGGATGCGGCCCGGTTTGTTGGGCTGCTCTCGCTCCATGATCCAAGCCGCGTGTCGGAGAGTGGCCTCTTCTAGGCGTGCGGCGAAGTGTTCTTGGCGTGGGGCGAAGTGTTCTTGGGTTCCCGGGTCGGTCTCGTCTTCTAGGCGTGCGGTGAAGTGTTCTTGGGTTCTCGGGTCGGTCTCGTCTTGCAACGCGAGCGCCAAGCGGGCGGGCAGGATTTCGCGGAGATCCTGGCGAACACCGGCGAGGTCGATCCTACGGCGGTCTACCGCTCGGTTGAGGAGCCAGCCGATCGCCGCCCCGCGCAGCGAGTGGGGGCTACCGCGCTCGAGGCGGGCAAAGGCCGTCGCGGCATCGTCGGGCCCTCGCTTTGGCACCCAGTGGCTCATGGCCTCGCCGGGCAGGGATGCGTGGAGATCGAGCCAGCCGGACTGCCCCTTGGAGTTGTTGTTATTATCTTTGTCGCCTCGCTCAAGAGGGGTCTCCGCGCCGCTCGCGGCCCAGAGGTCTTTGAGGTCGATCTCGACCCCGGAACCTGGACGCAGATCCTTGAGGAAGTTCTGATCGTGAACGAGTCGGCGCCCGAGGGAGCGTTGCCAGTGCTCGGCCAGCTCTGCCGAGGGGTGGGTGTTGAGTTTTTTCCAAAGGGCGTAATCGACCCCCCAAAGATGATCGAAGAGCCGGCAGAGGTCGGGCTTGGCGAGATCCGCCGCGAGGGCGCAGGCGAACTCGGGTTCGATGTGCACGTCTTCTCCCGGTTTGGAGACCATGCGGTAACCGGCGCGGATCGGCTGTCCGTCGCGGAAGCGGGGGGGATCGGGCGCGGGTTCTTCTTCTTCGAGGCCCATGGCGAGCCGCAAATAGCGCTTCTCGCGGTCTTCGAGTGGGTCTTTGCGCGTTTTGCGCTCCTGATCGGAGTCGGGCTCCATGAGCGTCTCTTTCTACCACTATCGAAGTCTTGCGCGCTTCGATACAACCTCCCGCGATGACGACCAGCACGACCCTGAGCGAGATCTGGCGCAGTTGGGGAATGAGGCCCTCGAACGATGAGGCGAAGGCTCAGAAGAAGGCCCTCGCCGCACTAAAGAAGCATCTCGGGTCGGGCTCTGCCGCGCTCGTGCGGGGTGCGCAGGCCTTGCTCCTCGATCCAGAAAAGCCAGGCGCCGCCAAACGCCCGCTTTTGGGCCTGTTTTGGCGGATCGTCGACCCCGCGTGGTCCTCTGCAGGGACAGCCGAAACCCACCTCTTAGCGCTGCAAGCGATGCTGATCGCCTGCTGGCCGGAGGGGTCGGATAATTTAGGCATTGTGTCCTCGCTCCTGTCGCCATGGGAACAACTCCGTGGGCGGGAGCAGCAAAAGAAGCGCCTTGTCCAATGGCGCGATGAACGAGCGACGGAGGGTCTTTCGGAGGGGGGCTCGGAGGACACGGTTGATCTTTCGAAGTTGTCGGTTGCATGCGACGCGCTCTTGAAACATCGGGTGGGCAAGCTTGAAGAAGGATTCCGTATCCGTGACTATGATAGTAGTACGATAGTAATGACACTTGGATCTGGTGAGTCGATACAAAAAGACACTGCTGCCCTTTCGGATAGAATTAGGGAATTTGCTCGGAATACCTTTGCTGCACTCGCATATACAGTCGAGAGCCTGCAAGCTCCCCAAGAAGCTCCGCTCCGCGAGCTCCTCTGGTGGGGACAAGCCCGCTACAGCCATCTCGCGCGCAAGCCCTTTCGCCGCATCGACGACCCGGCAAAAGCCCTATGGTTCGCAGCGCGGGAGGCCGCCGAGCGAGCGTGCAATCTCCCGATTGAGCCCTCCGCATCCTACCTGCAAGAGACCCTTTTCAGTCTCGGTCACAGCCCCTCCAAGAAAAAGACCCTGTGGCAATGGCTACGCGAACTCCGACCACTGATCAATGAGCACCCGGAGGATCCTCCGCTAGGGGCCGACCTTCTAGAATTGGTGCGAGAGGACGCCCTAGGTCTCCCCGTGACTCGGCTTTGTGCAGATTCCACAGTGTCCGACGACGACCTGAAGAATGCCCTAGGTGCTCCACAAGATGCCGAGTTGGATGCAGGACAGTGGGCCGCGTGGATTTTCCGTGAGCTGGTGTTTCAGCGTCGTTGGCGAGGATCTTCGACATGAGCCTGCCAAAGGCAATCAAGCCCCTCCAGTGCAGCAATCCCGACTGCACCTTGGCGGATGGAGGGGTCTGTGCGCGCAGCGCAGCGCATGAAAATCCCTTGGTGACCTGTCCTGATCTTG
>CAYYUP010000148.1:6191-8595 GCA_964474905.1 uncultured Nannocystis sp.
CCGGCACCGCAGGCTCCGCCAATCCCTGATGAGCGGGTTGCGTCGCCCGTCAAAGCGACGCCGGCGGGCTCGCCAGCATACGCAGCTCCCTGGTCTGGCCGACACCTAAGCGAGACCGAGGCAGATCGCTTGATGAGGTCGAGCCCGGCGCGCGTCGTCGGGGTTGTCGGTCCCTACGGAGCAGGCAAGACATGTCTCTTGACTTCGCTCTTTCTCCTGCTTGCGGACGGTAAGTGTGTAGATTTTCCTTACCGCTTTGCGGCCAGTCGAAGCCTCTTCGCCTTTCAAAGCCTCGGCCACGAACTCAGCCAGTGGGATGGCCACAGCGACGGCCAAATGGTTGGGCACACTTCCAAGAGCGAGGGGCTGGAGCGAGGGGCTTTTCTGCATTTGGGCCTTCGCCCGCGGGATGCACAGGACAATCGCCTTATCGATCTCCTGCTCTGTGACATTGCAGGTGAGTACTTCGAAAAGTTTGCCAGTTTTGCCGACAATGCTGAGCTTGCGCGCATGGCGTTTCTCCGCCGCTGCAATGCCTTTGTGTTCGTGGTTGACGGGCCTGCGCTTGTCGGCGCAGGCGGTCGAAAGCTCGATTCAAGTCTGGCCCGCATGCTCAGTCGACTCATTGACACGATCAAGAGCGTCGACGCCAGCGAACTCCCGCCGGTGATTGTGGCGGTGAGTAAGATCGATGATCTGCCCTCCGAGAAGCTCGAAGACGGGCCTAGGGCATTTCTCAAAAAGTATGCCCCCCGTATCACGAAGGCGCTCGGGCGGGCCCGTGATGCGGCGATCCCCTGCGAGTGTTTCGCGGTGAGCGCAATTCCCAAAGAGGGCCAGCCGCAGGGCGTCACCGAGCTTTTTGGTCATGTGCTCGGCGCCATCGACAAACGAGCACCTTGGCTGCCGATCTGCGTACCACTGCCGGAAGGCGCGTTTCATTCTTTTCTCGCCCATCGCCGGAGGCAAGACTGATGAGCGAGCGTAAAATTGCTCTTTTGGGTGGGCCAGAGAGCGGTAAGTCGACCTATCTCGGCACTCTCCTCGATGCCCTCGACGCCCTCGACGAAGGAGGCCTCAACGGGCTCGAGAAGAATGGCGAGGCACCTGATGCGCGTCCGATCGAGCGACTGACAGAGCCTTTGCTCGATGGCAACTATCCCCAGCGGACCCAGTTAGGAGAGCGCTCCTCGATATCGCAACCGCTGAAGTACTGCGACGCTGACGGCAAGACGACAGAGTTCACCCTCAGCATTGGTGACTACGCCGGCGAGGAGGTCGAGCGCATTTTCAAGGATCGTGTTGGGGGATGGTCTGCGCAGTGGCAGGGGCAGGCTCAGTCCGGGGCGCTGCTGCTATTTCTTCAGCCCTCATCGATCACCCCCTTGCCGCTCCTGCGCACGCGGGCTCCCATCAATCCGCCGCCCCAGCCTCCGCTAAAGCGCTTTGGCAGCGAGCCGAGCACCGTCTTTGGTCCAGGTGTCGCCGCAGATGAGCCCGCCCCCCGGCAAGACGGCGACAGCGGGCCGATGCGAATCCCGACCATGCTCGCGCTTATCGAGCTGCTCCAGTTCATCCAGCGCGCACGCGGCCTTTGTCCAGGAGAACGTCCGCCTGAGGGGCAAATGCGGATCGCTTTGGTGCTCTCTGCCTGGGACGCGATCGACGAGCAGTGGCGAGAAGCGGGGCCCAAGATGTACCTCAATCATCATATGCCCCTGCTCGTCGACTATCTGTGGAGTAACTTCCAGGCCGCAGATGTGCAGGTATTTGGTCTCTCGAGCACAGGCGGAGATCTTCGGGATCCAGCCTACAAAGAGCGCTATCTCGATCGTGCCCAGGAATCAGGGGGTTTTGTCGACCATGTCGATGTGACCGGACAGATCAACAGATCAATGGATCTCGGCCTGCCGCTGCGATGGGCACTCTTCGGAGATGTCGCGATGTTCGGGGACCCGTGACAGAGCACCCGGAGAACTGCGCGCAGACGCTACACGGCTATGCGCGAGGGCATCATCTCCTGGCGAGGGGGGGGGATATCCACGAGAGCGAACT
Source organism: uncultured Nannocystis sp. (assembly GCA_964474905.1). Classification (GTDB taxonomy): domain Bacteria; phylum Myxococcota_A; class Polyangia; order Nannocystales; family Nannocystaceae; genus JADJRG01. The sequence goes on from CAYYUP010000148.1 coordinate 8,247, forward strand.
TCACGAGATCGACCGTCTCAGCGATCTCTCCGGCTATTTGCCCGCAGACGCTCAGTTCGACGCCTATCATACCGGATTTCCTTGCGGTCGTTACTACGCTTTAGCGTGCACTTGGCCGGATAAAAATGCCCCCCGACGGGGTACCGTTCTTACACATACATTGCTCATTCCGCGTGCGCAATGGTGCGAGGATGCTGACGCGTTTCGATGGCTCGCTGCCCATCGCCGGCCGATCGACTCTGGCGAGCTTCTGCCCTACCAGGCCGCTGTGCAGGAGCCACAGACGCTCGCATCGAATTCGGACCCAAAACTAGAGATTCGCGAGGAGGAGCTGCGGGCGCTCCTCTGG
>CAYYUP010000149.1:0-5819 GCA_964474905.1 uncultured Nannocystis sp.
GTCAACCTAGCCATCCTGCTCTCGGTGTTGCTGGTCGCCAGAAGCGAACAAGGCCACCAATTCCGGGTTCTCTGGCGCTCCAAAACCCAGCGCGCGTCAACCCTACTGCTCAGCAGCCTCTTCTTCTTGGCGGCCACCATGGTGCAGATGCTCGTCTACCGGCAAGCGGCCCTAGAGGTCGGCGTCGAGCCCCGCTGCATCGCCTCCGTCGAAGGATTGCCTTTGAGCTCTTTAGTCCACACTTCGGGTCCAAAGGGGGCACGTGCCTCCGAAGAATTCGCGCTCTTCGTCGACCTCGCATGTGAGCATTGCGCCGCGGCCTTCCGCGACTGGTCGCACGTCGTCGATCTCTGGGGCGGTCGCTTTCGTCTCTCGGTCTATCCCGTCGCTGGCGATCACGAATGTGATCCAGTCGGTCGGTTCAGCTCACCGAGTGCCCAGGCCCATAATTCATGCCAAGCCGCCACGGCCGTCGAATGTCTCGAAGGTCTCGCACCAGGGCGCGGCCTCGCCTACGTCACAGCGCTCTTCAAACACCGGCAGCAGATCAGGCAAAGCGACAGGCACGACGACGTGGCCTTCACAACAGCCCATCTCTTAGCGGTCGCCGCGAGCCTAGGCCCTGAGATCGCTGAGCTCCGCGAGGATCTCGAGAGATGCATCAAGCCCACTGGCAACAGCGACGACGGCAACCCCTCCCTCGACCGTGTGATCGAGCGCTCCAATGCCGCCGCCAACATGAGGGTGCACGGCCTGCCCGCGACCTTCCTGGTTTTCTTTGACTCGCAAGGCGCCCCCCTACGCTTGGGTATCCGTTTGAGCGGTCACAAGCGCTACCCCACCATCGACCGCACCATCACCCTGGCACGAGACCAGGTCCAGGAGGCCCTCGCCATCCACGTACCTCTCGACAAGGGCCCATGACACGGCACGAAATCTACCTCCCCGAGAGACGCCAGGCTCGGCTCCTTCAAGCACTCGCGCTATTTTCTTCCTGTTTAATGATGCTCCTGGGCGTTCTTGTTTTCGAGGCCGTCGGCGAAGCCCGCGAGTGTCTGGATGACCGAGACTGCACCCAAGGCCACGTCTGTCTCGAGAGTGCTTGCACGCCGATTATCAAGAGTATACGCCCGCGACGCTGCAAGGTCGGCTATCTATGCACGGACGATAGCGAGACGTGCGAAGGCCTGGTTTGCAAAAATGGAATCCTGCGCAGGGCAGACCTAGGCCCCCAGGTCTGCGAGGACAAGAGCGTACGGGAGTTCTTTGCGAGCATCGAGGCCAAGTGTGACAACTCCAACGAATGCACGCAGGCCGAGTTCAAGAAGCTCCTGATCGCGAGCGAGGATTTTAACCGACTGCTCCGGGAATTCGAGACTTCCTTCGCTCTGCACTTCGACTCTGGCCAACCAAGCCGTCGCGCCCGTCAGGGAAAATCGCCCCGGTGGAACACAACACGAGCGCATTACATCGACCAGCTCGTGCCGCTGATGCGAACCCTTGAGGGGGCGAGCTCGGTCATTCTCGTCGGCACTGCGAGTGCCCAAGCCGGAAACAATAAAAATGACGAAATCGGTCTCCGTCGCCTCCAAGAGGCCCGCTATCTGCTCAACCAGGCGGCAAAAGAGGCCGGTATCACAGCCGACACATTGTCCCTAAAGGAGACCAACGTCGGCGACGAATGGCAGCACGACAACACGAGCTACAGCGATCTATCGCTCTCTCGCTCGATCCTCTGGGACAGCAAACGCGAGCAGCTCTTCGCCGACTACCTCGAGGACTTTGAGGCTGCAACCACAGGCCTCTCGTCACGACGCCAAAAGCGCCAACGCAAATGGCGCGATGACGTGCTCAATCAAGCCGTTTTTGTCATCCCCAACCCGTGCACAGCACCGTCGACCACCAACACCCACTGAGTCTATAATGGCAACCGGAGAAAGCACATTCGTTCCCCTCGCGACCTCAGCCGTGCGAGAGATCTCCACACAAAAAGGGCCAGGGTTCGCTCGCAGATTTTTGACCCGTGGACTGCCGATTTTGCTGCTCGCAAGCATCGTAATCTGGGCTGGTACGAGCCTGCTCGCGCCCGAGGCGATCCCCACGGGAGGCAACGCCCACTCCATCGAAGACAGAGACAACGAAGACAACAATGGCAACGGCAGCGACGACAACGATATCGACGAAGATCTCCCTCTCGCAGGGCAAAAAATAGGGGCACTACTCGGGCTTCGAATGAGCAAGCTCGCCGCCGATCAAGAGGTCGCCTCCATCGAAGACTTTCGCGACGCGATCAAGACCCAGCGGGTGACGGTCCTCAACCTCTGGGCAACCTGGTGCGAGCCCTGTAAACAGGAGCTGCCTGACCTGCAACGCACACTCGCCAAGGCGCTGAGTCGGGACAATGGCGACAAGGTGCATTTTGTACCGGTCCTCGTCGACAATACAACAAGCATCGAGGAGGCTCGCACGTTTTACAGCGATCTGGGCGGTCCGCCACCTGCGGCCTTTGTTCAAGATTCCGGGCTTAACGGAGGAATTCGCGGCGCACTCATCGAAATCGGGATCATCGAGGATAAACCCGATGAGCAGCCCCCCCTGCCGACGACCTTGCTGATCGACTGCCACCGGCGCCTGCGCTGGCAGCACACGGGCCTGCTCAGCGGCGCCGATCTCGAGACGTTTGAGGCGGCACTCGCGAATCTCCAGGCAGAGCTGGGCACCGCCTCCTGCCGACGCAAGCGACGGCGGAGAAAAAGAAAGTATACAAACGTAGCAAAAGAGAGAACGACGACCAGCGACAATCGTGGTCTCAGCGATACGGACAATCAAACTCAAGGGCTCCCCGAGCTGCGACCGGTACCTCACGACACCGATTCACCCGAATCAGGCAGCGATGAGCGCGACAGCGATGAGCCCAGCTCCTGGGACGCGTACCCTACCCTCAAAAGAGCTCCATCGGTGGTCGATCGCCCCCCCTCCGCATGCCACACCAATGGTACCTGCGAGGTCGATCGCGGAGAAACTCCGTTCAATTGCCCCACCGACTGCAAGCCTGTGCTCTGAGCACCTGTCCCACCATGCGAGTTCGTTCCATCCAGTTGATTTTCCTAGGCGCACAGCTCTACCTACTCGTGGGGATCACCAGCGATCGCGTGGCCCAAGCCTCGGAACCCGAGCTGCTTGTCTCGCAGAGAACAGACGCGAACCGCCACACAAATCGCCCTCATATGACAATGAAGACCGGGGAAGCCAAGAAAGTGAAGAAGACCAAGCTCAAAGCCGGGATCAAGGCGGCCAAAGCACTCTTCTACAGCGGACAAGCGCGAGCCGCCGCTCTCGCATTCGATGCTATCTACGCCGAATATTTGCTACCGCAAAGCGCACCACCGACAAAGCTTCTGCATCTCGCTGCACTCGCCTGGGCCAGCGCGAATGACGACACGCGGGCAATCCTGCGTTGGCGTCGCTATGTTGCCATGCTCGAAGCCTCGAAGGACGATGACTTCGACATCGCTCTCGCATATCTGCAAGAGGCCTACAAGCGAACCGCAGAGGTCAATCTCGCGGTTGAACCCACCGGTGCGTACGTAGACCATTCGCATATCGAACTCCTTCAGCTCTCCCGGGTACCAAGCGGATCCTCCTCGAGTTCAAAGACCAAAGAAACCTTCCAGGCGATTCGCTTAGGCCCACAGCAGGCCCTACTTGCATCCGGTGCACTGCGACTCTTTCTCAGCCCCGGTCGCTGGCGGATCACCCTGCTCGATCTACACCCCGGCTACGCGCCCTCGAGCATCGAGATCGAGATCCATGGATCTCTGGCGAGCGAGCCGCGCACACCAAGCCTCGCTCTCTCTCGCAAAGAGGGCACCCTCGAGATCTCGCAGATCCCGCCCAGGCAACACCGCACAAACGACGTGGGCACACGCTTTCTGCATCTCGAGGATGCGGCCGGAATCGAGGCAAACCGCAAGCTACTCCTGCCGGCAGAGGGCACGCTGCGCCTTCCCCTGCGCAGCGGCAGCTGGCGTTACCACGTCGAGGACAGTCGGGGTGCCACTGTCGCCCACGGTGAATTCGAGCTGGGCGCCAACACAGATCGTCACCTCAACCTCAACCTCGATGCGCCGGCAGGCAAGCCGCGGCCACTCGACAACCCACGCCTGCACCTCAGCCGTGGCCTGGGAATCAGCGGCGCCACACTCGGCCTAGCCGGCCTAGGGCTCGTTGTGCCGAGTGCGTACATGCTGCGCAGCGATGGGCCGCGGGTCGAGAGCGCAGTGCCCCCCGGACTCAGGGGACTCATCAATCGCGATGCATGTACACCACTCCCGACTAATGAGCCGCTCGCGGCTGGATTCTCCACCCAAAACGACCTTCAAAAACAAGGACTGCGACGCGAATGCGTTGTCAGTAAAAGCCTCTTTCTCGGGCCCCTCGGCGCCAGCCTGCTCGGCGCATCGCTCGGCCTTACAAGCCACGCAATACTGGTCCGCACGAGTGTGCAAGCACGCTACTTCGCGATCCCTGGCACTATTGGCCTGATCTCCGTAGGCATCAGCACAGTCCTCGTTACAAGGTCTTACAGGCAAATCTACGGGGGGCACACAACCGAGGCTGAAGCCCCGAAAAACGGGCTAAACGACCCCCAAGGAGCCAGCTGGGATGTCGACATAACGGTGGCCGACGACGTCCTGAATCAGGCCTCGCGCCTCTCCCTCGCGTCGGGCCTACTCGGCCTCGGCGGGGGTCTGCTTGTCGGCGCTGCGAGTGTTTTTCTGTCCCCCCTCGCGCGCCCACATCGCAGGCGCACAAGCACAAGCACCGCCTTCGGCCCACGAGCTAACTACAAAGTCGCCGGACAACACCGGCAAATCACGATCACGCCGACCTTCGGCGGCGGCTCTCTCCGGGTTGATTTTTGATCGACCTACCTCCGCACCGAGACCACACTCGACCAACCCACCAAGACGGAAGTATCCGGTAAATGAACACTCATCGCCCCCTCGGGTGCCTACTTCTGGCGCACCTCCTCATCTCGGCCAGCGGCTGTTTTGGCCTATTGAGTGCCGCTGAGACCACTGACGCGCCATTTCCTTGGGTTACCGCGACCACAGACGGATCCACTGGCGACTCTTCTTCTTCGTCGACCTCTTCTTCTTCGCCGACCTCTGCTTCTTCGTCGACCGCTTCATCTTCGTCGACCGCTTCTTCCTCGTCGACCTCTTCTTCCTCGTCGACCTCTTCTTCTTCGACAACGACAGATCCATCCACATCGGGCGAATCGACAATGACCGACGGCGATCTGTGTGGCAATGGCATGCCCGACAAGGGCGAGGACTGCGAACCTGCAGATGATCCCGGTTGCTCACAGGATTGCACGTGGCAGACAAGAAAGGTGTTCGTCACCAGTATTCTCTTTCTAGGCAATCTCAAGAGCACGGACGAGGCGTACAACCATCCCCAAGGCTCCGAGTCACTTCAACTCGCAGATGCGCATTGCCAGCAGCTAGCGAACCAGGCACAGCTGCCCGGCCAATTCATGGCATGGCTCAGCAGCAAGAACGACGGCGCATTCGCTCGACTCAGTGATCTGCATGATTTTTATGGGCGATTTCTCAGTACAAACGATGACAAAATCATCGCAATCGGATGGAAAGAAGGACTTCTCGGCGCCGCGCTCGAGTATCAAATTTCGTACGACGAAAATGGAATCGAAGTAGCCATGCCGTCTCGCGCATGGACCAATACAACCTCAACAGGTGAGATTCCGCTCCCCCCATTGGACTGCTCCAATTGGATGTCGTCAGACGCCCTCG
>CAYYUP010000149.1:5919-8460 GCA_964474905.1 uncultured Nannocystis sp.
CTGTACACCAAAATCCAAACCTAGCTACAGAATGACCCAAACACCCGCAACTCAGGCCGATCAAACCAGACAAATGACCCGCAGCGCGGCGACAGCTGCCAAGCGATACCCCGCAGCGCGGCCCGCCCGAGCGGCTTCGCAGAACCTGCCCACACCGCTGCCCCTACCGCTGTCCCTACTGTTCTCAGGACCCCTCCTCGCGGGCGCGCTTCTCGGCGGCTGTACTCAAAACTCCTCCCATAGCGCAGACACCAGCTCATCCGCGTCGACCGGCGAACCTAGCTCTACAAGCTCTACAAGCTCTACAAGCTCCACAAGCTCCACAAGCTCCACAAGCACTACAAGCACTACCAGTTCGGGCGACTCGGGGGACTCGCTCACAACAGCCGACCTGCTCTGCGGAAACTCAGAGCTCGACCCGGGAGAAGAATGTGATGACGGCAACTCTATCGACACAGACCACTGCCCGAGCACCTGCATCTTTGCCCATTGCGGGGACAGCTTTGTCTACGTGGATCACGAAGACTGCGATGACGGCGGGATCACCAGCTACGACGGCTGCACCAGAGAATGCAAGCACGAATTCATGGTCTTTGTCAGTAGCATCGCCTTCTACGGCGACCTCACACCGACGAGCTTCAACGGACTTACAGGCCTCGACCGAGCGGACGCCAATTGCCAACAGATGGCGGAGGACGCCGGCTTGTCTGGGGTCTACTTAGCATGGCTCGCGGACACAGAGGAGGGACCTCTTACTCGCTTTGGTCTCGACAATTTCTCTGGCGACTTTCGCCTCTTTGACGGGCGAATTGCCAGGGGTTGGCCCGATCTCGCCGACGGCGCGATTTCGGCGCCCATCGACCTAGATCAGTACGGCGAAGTACACGAAGAAGTCGCGGTCTGGACGAATACCTGGGCCTACGGCGAGCCCTACTCCAGCGAGCCCTGCTCTGATTGGACAAGCGCGGTCGATCCCGCTTCGGCAAGGGTCGGCAACACCTCAAGGACAGACACCGGCTGGTCGTATACGACAAACCAACCGTGCCACAACAAAGCCCACCTCTACTGTTTTCAGGTTACCCCCTGATCTCAGGATCACCCACAATCCATACCTACTGACCCAAAGAAAAGAGCCAAAATGCATCCTACATCCAAAAGTAACAGTTCGCGACCCGCTCGCTCCACCTCAGGTGAGCCCTTGCCCTCTTGGACTCAGCACAGATGCATTCGAGGGCTCCGCGGCCCCCAGCATCGGCTGAAAACCTCGTGCGTCGCCCTCTGCGCTTGCCTCTGTCTGCTCAGCGCCGGTTGCCAAGACACGGGCGAAGAGCACGCGTCGGACACCGAAGTAGACACTACAACCACCGGCGACGTCAGCAGCAGCCCCGCAAGCACAACCTCCACCAACACGACAAGCACAACCGGCGAAGAAACAAGCAGCACAACCAGCGCTGGCACCTCCACCACCACTGGCACCACCACCACCACCACCACCACCACCACTGGCGCTTCGAGCACAACCGGGGAGCCACTCTGCGGCAACGGAGAGCTCGATCTCAATGAAGAATGTGATGATGGGAACGAGGAGCCTACCGACGATTGTCGAAATTGTGTGTTCGCCCATTGCGGCGATGGCGTTGTCCACGAGGGCATCGAGTCCTGTGATGATGGAAACCTCGAAGACTTCGATGGCTGTACCTCGCAGTGCGAGCATGAGTTCACCGTCTTTATCAGTAGTAAACTTTACCTAGGCAACCTAACACCGGTAAGCAAAGATCTCCAAAAAAACTTCACCGGACTCGAGCGAGCCGACGCAATCTGTCAGGAGATGGCCGACGACCAGGGGCTCGGCGGCACATATCGTGCTTGGCTGAGCGACACGGAACAGGGACCGCACTCGCGCTTTGACCTCGCCGAATTTCGGGGGGACTTCCTCCTCACAGATCATACTCGCATCGCGAGAGGTTGGCAGGATCTGACCGATGGAGTGCTCTTCGCACCGATCAACCGAGACGAGTACAACCAACAGCACATAAATGCGGAGGTGTGGAGCGACACACAAACGGATGGTACCCCCTACACCAACACGAACTGCTTTGGCTGGACCTCATCCAGCCAAAGCAATTCGGGGCGCTTCGGACGCTCCTCGGATATAACGCAATCTTGGACCATCTCATCAGCCAAACCCTGCCAACTCAAGGCTCACCTCTATTGTTTTCAGATCGCCCCGGCAACAAAGTAGCCACTCCCTTTCCCCAGGAGACCTCCATGCACAAAATATCATTGCGCACCACAACAAGAGACAACCACGCAAGCTCAGAGCCCCTGCCACAGGCCCCGGGGCGCCGTCGACACAAGCTCGCCCTCTCTCGCCTAGGCCTTTTGCTCGCTCTCCCGCTGCTCAGCAATGCCTGTCGACGGGGCCCAATACCTATGAGCGACACAGACTCGGGCAGCGACTCGAGCATGAGCAGCACATCAACAACATACGACGAGCTAACAAGCACCGGCCCAGAGACCAGCAGCAGCAGCAGCAGCAGC
>CAYYUP010000150.1:0-8398 GCA_964474905.1 uncultured Nannocystis sp.
GCCTCTCCCGCAACGGCCTCCGCCTCTCCCCTTACGGCCTCTGCCTCTCCCGCAACGGCCTCCGTCCCCCGAGCGACTGCGTTCGCAGCCTCTCCGCCTCGGCCTCTGACATCCACGGCTACCGGATTCTCACCACAATCAACCCCAGCTCCGATTCCAAACCAAATTAAAGTATGTACAGTCTTGTAACGGCTCTACCTCGTACAATCTTTCGACAACGGCCTCGCCCCTGCCCGAGGAAAAGTGCTTCGCTTCGCCGACAACGCTAGCGCTCAACTCTGCGACCCGCTCGCGACAGCAGCAAAGCGCCGTAAAGCGTGGCCAGCACCAGACCGATGCCCAGCTGCACGACCACCGAACCGGCCGACTCCGCACCCGCTCCCTCTAACTCTAACTCTAACACTCGCAGCGCCCAGCCCCCCGGCAGTGCCAGGCCGACGCTCGCAAAACGCCCGCCTACTAGCGAGCCCAGGATCGGCAGCATCACCAGCACCGAGCCGAGCTTGGCGATCGCGAGACCCTCGACCTTGTTGGCGGCAAAGGCCACCAAACCGAGTGCCAGCAGGGGTGCGCTCAGCGAGGCCAGCAAAGCCGCCACCAGCGTTGCACCCAGACTGATCTGCACCAACCCTGCGCAGATATGAACCCCAGCAGAGGTCAGCGCGACCACGATCATCAGCGCCGCCATTCGATAGCGAAGAAAACCGCCCCGGCCTAGCGGCGTCACTTCGATCGCCGCGAACACTCGCTCGTCGCGCTCGTCCAAAAGCAAAAAACCAACGACCCAGCCGATCATCATCGATGGGATCAGCAGCAAAAAGGCCGCAATATGCACTCGGTAGAGTTCGAGATCCACCCACGGGGCCGCGACCAAACTCACCATCGGCATGACAAAGCGCAGACCGAGCGCCAGCACCCAAGGCATCAGTACGCTGATCCACAGCGGCGGCTCTCGAGCGATGTTGCGGGCATCCGCCACCAGCAGCACGCGTATTTTGCGACTCCAGCGACTCCAGCGAGGCTTACCAATCCTGCTCATGACTGCCCCCAGGTGACAAATCGTTCAAACCATCGCCGCGCCCAGAGGAACATCAGGCCGTTCCAGAGTGCAAGTAGGGCCACTGCCCGCATAATCCCGAACGGCGAGAGCTGTGCGCCCCCGAGACCTGCATCGATAAGCGCGAGCCCGGGCGCCGCCGGCAACCAAGCGAGCGCATCGCCAAGACCCTCTGGAGCCACACCGACATAGTCAAAGATCGGTGCGACTAGGGGCAAGGCGAGGATTGTCCCGCCAAAGAAATAGCGGTTGACGGTGGTCAGGCGAGTGCCTATGGCGATACTAAAAAAAGTGATCATCGTTGATGTCAGGCCAACACCCAGCAACATCAGGACCAACGATCCGGCGCCAACATGCGTGCCCAAACCCAGCCCTAGCGCCAACACCAACGACGAGAGCAGCGCCAGCACGGTCAGGCTTATCGCCTTGGACGCGATGTACTCGCCAACCCGCAGAGGCCCGGCAAAGAGCGCCGAGAGCACCCCATCGCCGCGCTCAAAAAGCATCAGACCGCCGAGAAAAAAGAAGCCGAGTGCCGAAGGATCGATGAAGATCATCAGCGTCACCACCGGCCGCTGCTGCGAGGGATCCAGGGCACCCAGGGTGACGATATAAAGAGCGACGATCAGCGAGTAGACCGTGTAAAAACCAGCCCGCCACTGCAGGCGCAGATCGTTGGCAATGCAGGTGGTAAGCCTCATCCGAGCGCCCGCCCGGTGCTCTGGACAAAGACGTCCTCGAGGCTCGACTCCTGGCTGTGGATCGACACCACCCGGCCCGAACGCAGCAGCTTTGCAAATGCCTCGTTGTTGCCCAGCCCCGCGAGCGGGAACTCGCGCACCTCCGCCGCTTCCCCGCCTTCGAGAGACTCGGCGATCTCGACTCGCACCAGACGCTCACCACCGGCCAGCATCAGCTCGCGCGGACGCCCGCTCGCCGCCAGCTCGCCACCGGCGATAAACGCGACACGATCGCAGAGTTCCTCCGCTTCGTGCATGTTGTGGGTGGTTAAAAAGATCGTCGCGCCCTCGGACCTGAGTTCGCGGATCCAGTCGCGCAGCAGCTGGGCGTGGGTTGGATCCTGACCGCTGGTCGGCTCATCCAAAAAAAGCAAGCGCGGCCGGTGCAGCAGCGCCCGACAAAAATTGAGACGCATCTTCATGCCCTTAGAAAACGTCGCGGTGCGCTGGTCGGCGTGCGAGCCCAGACCCACCCGCTCTAAGAGCGCCAAGGGATCGAGGGTCGGCCCCGCGTACAGACCCCCGAAAAATTCCAGGTTTTCTAGCGCGCTCAACTTGCCGTAGAGGTTAGGCACCTCGAAGACCACACCGATCCGCTCGCGGTAGTCCGCCCCGAGCTTCACAACCTCGCTACCAAAAACCCGAAGACCGCCCCCGTAGCCGCGTAAACTGCCGATAAGCAAGCGCTGCGTGGTGCTCTTGCCAGAGCCCGAGGGCCCGAGAAAACCGAAAATCTCCCCCTCGCGCACGCTGAAGTCGAGCCCCCGCAAAGTCTCGGCCCGCGCCCGCGGATAGCTGTAACGCAACCCACAGGCCTCAATCGCGATCTTCGTCTTCGTCTTCGTCTTCGTCTTCGTCTTCGTCTTCGTTGTCATGACTCGCCCCTCCCCGACCGCCAGCGACCAGCGCTGCGGCCACCCCCGAGACCAAAAGATCGACGACGCCCGCGAAGCGCTCGCCGATGAGATCGCGATGCAGATTCATCGCCACCAGAGCCCGTGAGATCGCGGCGACATCCCCCAGATCGGCGCCGCCGATCAGCCCCTGCTCTTGCCAAGCCCGGAGAATATCGACAAAAAACTCTTGGTTCTCGGCCATGTGCTGGGCGAGCTCTTGCGGCGGCAGCTTGCGCATCAGCGACTCTAGCTCCACTGGATCGCTGATCACCCGCATCAGCGGCAGCTCCCCCAGGATCTCTAGCTGGCGGGCAAAAAAATGCTCGACCATCGCCCGCGGCGTCGCTCGAAGGGCCTCTAACTCGGCGACAAAAGCCGCCCGGATCGCCGGCTCGTCCGCGGCGTGCACCGCCAAAAAGAGCGCCTCCTTCGACGGAAAGAAAAGATAAAACGACCCCTTGCCAATGCCAGCACCCGCCGCCAACTCGGCGATGTTGGTGCGCCGCAGACCAAAGCGCTGAAAATTCCGCCGCCCCACCTCGATAAGGCGCCCCAAAATCCGCGCGCGCTCCTCCTCTGAGAACCCCTTTGGCATCGATGAAAACTATATGACCCATTTTTTCACACGGTCAAATTATTATTTATGCGTCTGAGTGGCATCTAGCAAGCAATCTGCAAAATTGGCGAATTCGAACGAAGCAGTCCTCGGACAACCGCATTCGCAGCCCTCTGCCCCGACTCCAGCACACTCGGTGGGCGGCAGCGCTTCGGCCCTGTGCAAGCCGATGCGTGCACGAGCGGACTGAGCCTGCCTCGAATTCGCAGCTCTTTTTGCAGGCTTTTCAGCCACTTGGTTTGCTGTCATCGAGGTCGACGCCGACGTCGATGAAAAACTCTGAGGGCCCAGCGTAGATGAAGTGCGGCTCGCAGTTGTTTTCACCCTGGGCGTTGAAGAGTTGAAGAAGAGAGGTCGCAGCCGCTTTGCTGGGGCTCGCTCGTGACATGTCTACCGAGCGCAGAGTCGATTTCGTGATGCTCCTCCTGTAGGCTTGGGCGTGATGCGGCGGGCCTTTTTTCTCAGTTTTGTGTGCGCATGCAACGTTCCAGTCGTCGCGAGCACAACGAGCACCGGCGAGCCCGCATCGACGGGTCCTACTACGCTTACCAGCACATCCGCTGGAGGGTCTTCGACGTCGATGCAGTCGACGGCTTCGGCGAGTTCGATGGCTTCGGCAAGTTCGACGGTTTCGGCGACAGATGCCTCCACAACGGGCACTACAGGCGATTTGAGCACAGGTGCAGCGGCGAGTACGAGCACGGGCCTGGTTCAAGATGTCGGCTTTGGCGATGATTTTGGCAGCCTCGTACCGGTCGGCTGCAAGGGCAAGATCGACTTCCTCTTTGTGATGTCGGCCGCGGGACTTCTGGACGATATGCAGCCCGAGATCGCAGCCGCCTTGCCCAAGTTCGCCGAGACGATCGCCACCAAATTCGCGGGCTTCGACTATCACATCATGGTCGTCGACGCGGATGATCGCTGGGGGCTCTCGTATTGCACTGCAGCCTGTCCGGACATCCTGACTTGCATGGGTGGGGACGACTGCTGCGTTAAAAATGGCTGGCCACAAGACTTCTTGTGCTGCACGGTGAGCGAATACCCCTGCGACAAGCTCGATCTCATCAGCGAGTGCGATGAGACCATCGGTGCCGGCACGGTCTTTCCCGCGGGCGGCTTTGCCTCAAACAAACCCTGCAAGATCGACGGCGGTCGCCGCTACCTCACCCAGGACCAGAGCAACCTCAGCGAGACTTTTTCGTGCATCGCTCAGGTCGGCATCTCCGGTGACAGCAACACTGCAGAGGCGCTTGTCAGCGCCCTATCGCCTGAACTGAGGGCCCCCGGCGGTTGCAACGAAGGTTTTCTTCGCGACGATGCGCTCTTGATGGTCACGCTGCTCAGCACCGGCACGGGTGACGTCGACAGCCCGGGAACCCCCCTGCAGTGGTACAAGGCCGTCGTCGCCGCGAAGCACGGTGATCCCACGGCGGTCATCATGCTCCTGATCGGCAACACCGAGTGCCCATGGTGGGATCGGCACTGTGAGCTGGTTAAATTATTTCCCTATTGGCACATCCAGAGCAGCGATGCCAAGGACCTCAGCCCTGGTTTTGATATCGCCACGGACTTGGTCGAAGAAGCCTGCGAGTCGCCGATCCCCCGGTAAGCATCGGCGTTGGATCAGCCGTAGATGATCGCAAATGCGGGAAAGCTGTTGGCGGCATATCCCCCCGCGTAGACCTCTCCGTAGGCACCGATCGCCAGCGTTAGCGCCAGGTTGAAATTGCCCAGACTCTTGCGAGAGAAAGTCCACAGAGGTTCGGGCTCAAAGGGCGCGTAGGCTCGGATGAGAAACGCCGTGCCTGCGCCCTCGAGATCGCCGGACGCGACAACAAAGTAGCGCGCCGGACTCCAGCGCACGGCGTAGGGCCTCAGCAGCAGGAGCGGATGCGGGCCGATCGGTGTTTGCCAGACCTGCTCACCATCCTCAAGCAGCCAGAGCTGGCCCTCGGGTTTGCAGTTCTTTTCGCAAATGTAACCGAGAACGATTGCGCGACCGGATTCGTCGTCGACATCGACGTCGACGGCGACACTCTGCAAGCCCGGCCCCGGATTGTGGATGAGATCGAAGCGGCGGTTTCGTTGGGCTCATTCGTGACATGTCTACCGAGCGCAGAGTCGATTTCGTGATGCTCCTCCTGTAGGCTTGGGCGTGATGCGGCGGGCCTTTTTTCTCAGTTTTGTGTGCGCATGCAACGTTCCAGTCGTCGCGAGCACAACGAGCACCGGCGAGCCCGCATCGACGGGTCCTACTACGCTTACCAGCACATCCGCTGGAGGGTCTTCGACGTCGATGCAGTCGACGGCTTCGGCGAGTTCGATGGCTTCGGCAAGTTCGACGGTTTCGGCGACAGATGCCTCCACAACGGGCACTACAGGCGATTTGAGCACAGGTGCAGCGGCGAGTACGAGCACGGGCCTGGTTCAAGATGTCGGCTTTGGCGATGATTTTGGCAGCCTCGTACCGGTCGGCTGCAAGGGCAAGATCGACTTCCTCTTTGTGATGTCGGCCGCGGGACTTCTGGACGATATGCAGCCCGAGATCGCAGCCGCCTTGCCCAAGTTCGCCGAGACGATCGCCACCAAATTCGCGGGCTTCGACTATCACATCATGGTCGTCGACGCGGATGATCGCTGGGGGCTCTCGTATTGCACTGCAGCCTGTCCGGACATCCTGACTTGCATGGGTGGGGACGACTGCTGCGTTAAAAATGGCTGGCCACAAGACTTCTTGTGCTGCACGGTGAGCGAATACCCCTGCGACAAGCTCGATCTCATCAGCGAGTGCGATGAGACCATCGGTGCCGGCACGGTCTTTCCCGCGGGCGGCTTTGCCTCAAACAAACCCTGCAAGATCGACGGCGGTCGCCGCTACCTCACCCAGGACCAGAGCAACCTCAGCGAGACTTTTTCGTGCATCGCTCAGGTCGGCATCTCCGGTGACAGCAACACTGCAGAGGCGCTTGTCAGCGCCCTATCGCCTGAACTGAGGGCCCCCGGCGGTTGCAACGAAGGTTTTCTTCGCGACGATGCGCTCTTGATGGTCACGCTGCTCAGCACCGGCACGGGTGACGTCGACAGCCCGGGAACCCCCCTGCAGTGGTACAAGGCCGTCGTCGCCGCGAAGCACGGTGATCCCACGGCGGTCATCATGCTCCTGATCGGCAACACCGAGTGCCCATGGTGGGATCGGCACTGTGAGCTGGTTAAATTATTTCCCTATTGGCACATCCAGAGCAGCGATGCCAAGGACCTCAGCCCTGGTTTTGATATCGCCACGGACTTGGTCGAAGAAGCCTGCGAGTCGCCGATCCCCCGGTAAGCATCGGCGTTGGATCAGCCGTAGATGATCGCAAATGCGGGAAAGCTGTTGGCGGCATATCCCCCCGCGTAGACCTCTCCGTAGGCACCGATCGCCAGCGTTAGCGCCAGGTTGAAATTGCCCAGACTCTTGCGAGAGAAAGTCCACAGAGGTTCGGGCTCAAAGGGCGCGTAGGCTCGGATGAGAAACGCCGTGCCTGCGCCCTCGAGATCGCCGGACGCGACAACAAAGTAGCGCGCCGGACTCCAGCGCACGGCGTAGGGCCTCAGCAGCAGGAGCGGATGCGGGCCGATCGGTGTTTGCCAGACCTGCTCACCATCCTCAAGCAGCCAGAGCTGGCCCTCGGGTTTGCAGTTCTTTTCGCAAATGTAACCGAGAACGATTGCGCGACCGGATTCGTCGTCGACATCGACGTCGACGGCGACACTCTGCAAGCCCGGCCCCGGATCGGTGAACAGTAAATCGCCGCTGTTATTGCTGAGTTTGTAGATGAGATCGAAGCGGCGGTTTCGATGAAATTTATCTTTGACATGCTCGCCAAAGGCATCACCAACAACCAGGATCTCGTCGCCCTTTTCACCCATGAAAGCACAGCCACGTGCCGTTTCGCCGTATGTGTGCGCGCCATTCGGATCATTCTCCGGATTGTAATCAAACGTCTGCATCTGTCCCAGAAGACCCGGCCGAAAGACTCTCACCATCGCGTCTGTCAGGTCTGCTTCACCCGTTGGTGCTGAGCCGCAGACCGCGAGGGTTCCGTCGAACTCGGCGAGTGCGTAGGCGACCTCTCCGGCGTTGCCGCTGTTGACGAATTTTGGATCGGCTCCCCAGGCCGACATCTTGGTCAGAGACCACCTCCACTTGCCGCCGACACTGCGGTTCATCAGCAGTCCAAGCCTGCCGTCATCGCTTACCTCGATGTCGATCCCTTGGCAGTCGACACCGGGCAGAACGTCGATGAGATCATCGATACCCCAGCTGCCGCCCGACTCTCGCCGACGGAGCACACAACGAGTTGTGTCGTCAGCGATCACCGTGAGCAGTTCAACGATGTCGCCGTTCGGTAGCACCGCCATCGCCGCGACTTGACCGGCGCCCATTGTCGCCTCGCTGACCTCCCAAAAACCACCGCTTCCGGGTTTTTGGAGGTCGATCGAGTACGGGGCAAAAAACGATTCCCCCTCGTTGGCCCCGCCATCTCGCCATGGCGAGAGCATGATCTCATGCATGCCAGAATCAAAGCCTGTATAGACCTTGAGCACTCCCTCGAAGGTGCCCGGCTCGATCTCTGTCAGCTCGATCGAGGTCTCGCCCTGGACCTGATCGAAGCCGTACTTCATGCGCACGCCCTCGCTGTCATGGGCGTAGACGCGGACGAGCTGCGAGCCGCTAAAGGTGAGCGGGTCGGGCACGATCGAGACCTCGTCAACCGTTGGGATCACCGGCAATCCAGTCGAACCACCTTCGGAGCCCGAAGCTCCTGTGCTGCCCTCGGTATCGCCCGCAGTCATGCCCCCGCTAGCAGAGGCGGTGGTCAGCGTGTCCACGCCCGAGTCTGAGTCTGAGTCTGAGTCCGAGTCTGAGTCCGAGTCCGTTGTCGACGACGAGTCCGTTGCACTCGCCTTCAGCTCATCCCACAGGCTGCCGTCGTAGCAACTCGGGAGGAGAAGGCTGGAGGCGAAGGCGAAGGCAAACGCGGGCGCGAAAGAGCGAGCCATGCGGCCACAGTCGCGCAAACTTACGCGGGTCGCAAGTGCACATGCA
>CAYYUP010000151.1:0-8295 GCA_964474905.1 uncultured Nannocystis sp.
CCTCCTCCTCCACGGGAAGCACCTCCGATGGTCTGTGTGTGGAGGGCAATGTGATCTGCGAGGACGGCATCGTCAAGGTCTGCGATGGTATGGGCGGGTTCTCCTCCGAGGAGGCTTGCGACGCCTTACAGGGGCTTAGCTGCGACAAAGAACTCGGCCAGTGCGTCGGCTCCTGCGCCAGCCTTGGCTTGAGCTACATTGGCTGCGACTATTACGCCACCGTCACCCAGCAGTACGACGGCAACAACACCGCACCGGAGGATGAGTTTGCCGTTGCAGTCGCCAATACCGCCGACCAAATCGCCAAGGTCACGATCACCCGAGGCGAGAACACGGTCAAGACCGCTGATATCGCCGCTAACTCCGTTCAGGTTATCAGACTCCCCTGGGTCGATGAGCTGACCAAAGGGGTGGGCCCCTCCGTTATGGTCACCGATGGTGCGTACCGAGTCCGTTCGGACACCCCCGTTACCGTGTATCAATTTACACCGATCGACGCAGCGGTCTCGAACGACGCCTCGCTCCTCCTTCCTGTCAATACCTGGCGTACCGAGTACATGGCGGTCAGCTGGGCCAATTGGGACCTGACGGAGCTGCCCGCCTTCTACGCTATCGTCGCGAGCCAAAATGGCACGACCATCACCCTCAAGCCCTCCGCAACTGGCAATAAGATCCAGCCCGGTGGCGGCGTCGCGGCCGACGGTACCGGTGTCATTATGCTCGATGCCGGCGACGTCCTCCAGGTCCTTACCGACACCGGGGGCGACGTCACCGGGACCATCGTCAGCGCTGACAAGCCGATCGAAATGTTCGCTGGCCACGACTGCACGAATGTCCCCTTTCTCAAGGCATCCTGTGATCACTTGGAGGAGGCGATGTTCCCGATCGACAGTCTCGCAAAAGAGTATATCATCGCTCCGCCGATCCAGAAATCCAAGACAAAGCAGCTAAAGGGACAGATCATCAAGATCGTCGCCACTGAGGACGACACCACCTTTGCTCTTGACCCCGATGGCCTAGACGCCGAAACCTACCTCGCGAAGGCCGGTGATTTTTCCATGGTCAACTCGCTCACGGTCCCCTTCAAGGTCAGTGCAAACAAAAAGATCATGGTCGCCCAGTTCATGGTCGGCGAGACCGCCGGCTACGGTATCTCTGACCCTTCGATGGTCCTCGCGGTCCCCGCCAAACAGTACCGCGACGAGTACCTCTTTTTCGCCGCGCCCAGTTGGACCGCCAACTTTGCTGATATCACTGCACCGGCTAACTCCGTGGTTGAACTCGACGGTAAATCCGTCGACACCTGGTCGCCCATCGGCGACACTGGTTTCAGCGTCGCGCATGTCCCGCTCGCCAACGATGGAGACGGCACTCACCGGATAACGGCGAGCAACAAGGTCGGCCTCAGCGTCTACGGTGTCCAGAGTTCTGGCTCCTACTGGTTTCCCGGCGGCCTCGACCTTAACATCATCCCACAGTGATATGCACATAAGAGCCTTCGTTTGGTACACGACCACGGGCAATAATTTCTTCGAACCCGTTGCGGACCCGCGCAGGCGAGGCACACGGCCTCGCCCAAGAGCGGGTCAACCAAACATGTGTGGCCTCAGCGAGAGACGCCTAATACACGAAGGGCTGAAACACGAGGTCGCCTGAGCGATCCTCGAGGACCTGCAAGGCATAGTCGAAGCCCATCAGGCGCCCATCAGAGGTCACCCAAAAGACATTCTCGGCGGACTCCGGGAACCACACAGGGGAGGCCGCGAGATCGTTGGTCGGTGCTTGATCGAGCTCGAACCACGATGCGGGCTGGCCCTCACGCCAGACGAAGATGCCGTGCTCTTCGCTGAGCGTAACGTCGGTGTGGGCGAGCCCCATGAGTCGAAACGAGACGTAGGCCGCCAGCCGATCGTCGGTCGCCGACCAGCCGTAGACATGGACGAGCGGGTAGGAGACCCAGCCATCAACCTCTTTGAAGGCTCGGACTTCGCTCGCGATCAACGTGCCATTCGGATCGAGGATCGTGCACTGGGCGGTCAGAGTGGGCCAGTCAGCCTGCTGAGCGAAGGTGTAGCGCCCGGGTTCGACGTAGAGCGGGCGAGCGTCCTTGAAGTCGCCGATGAGGTCATTCCCAGTGTCTTGAAACAACCCATCCCCGACCACGAAGAGGTCGTCCGCGCAGCGCTCGTAGGCAGCTCTGTTGACGATGATGGCCTTTGGGAGGCTCTCGTCCGGGCAGAGCACCTCCTCGCGCGCATTGGTCATCGGCTGGCGGAACCAAAGGTGCGAATAATCGTTGCTATACGTCAGGAGGTGCTCTCCGAAAGCGCGCTGCGGCATTTCCAACGGAAGTCGTTCGATCGACTCGATGGTGTCGTCTTCACGGAGGAGAAAGAACTCGATCACGTGGTCGACCACGGACACAAAGGCGATCCACCCATCGGGCGAGTGGTAGACGGTGCGGACGCTATCGGGCGTTTTTACGTCGCCTTCGTAGGTGATGAGCACTGCGCCATCACCTGCAGGATCGTTGTAGCTTCGGTTGAGCATGAGGGTCGTCAGCTCTGGGTTTGGAGAGGTGGCGTAGCAGTACTGAGCGCCCATGTCGGCGCAGAAATCCTCCCATTTACCCTCGCGTAGGGCATGGGTCTTGTGAGAGGTGTTGTCCTGGACCAAGACGCGCTCGGCATTGTCGCTCTGGAGCATCCGCCCGACCTCGAGAACCGGGGGCTGCGCATCGCCGAGCGGCGGTCCGTAGAGGCTCACCTCCCCCTTCGCGGCCACCCGGGCAATGTGCAGCGTGTCACCGGTGTAGGCGACGAAGAGATGGGCTTCGCCATCGTCCGAAGGTGAGGTGTTTCCGCTCGTATCGCCCGTCGTCTCGCCTGACTCGCTGGTCGGCTCGCTGGTCGTCGCGGTGTCCGTGTTCACCGTCGTCTCCCCCGTGCTGCTGGTGCTGGCGGTCGTCGTCACTCCAGCGCTTGTTGACGATGACACCCCGGTGGCGGAGCTCTCTGGTGCTCCGCCAGCGCAGCTGACGAGGAGCAAGGCTACGTACACACCGATGGGAGCCAGCGAAGCCCGTCGTTGGGGCCGGCAGCATCCACGGGGCTGCGCTAGGCCCGGAGTCGGCCGAGGTTGAGGTTGAGAAGCTGAAATCACAATTCCCACATGATCTTTTACCACGCCTATAAAGTGCGGTGAAGCGCAGATCGATGTCCTTTTTAGGGCCGATTGCACCAACGTTGTTCTATACGAAGAATTTACACCCGATCAACGCAACGATTAAGCAAATTTCACGTACACATCCATGTACGCACTGACGTCGCGTAATGTTCCTTCTGCATGCCTCTTGACTCGCTTAATCTATATATAGTTTACGCTGATGATCCGTCGGTCGGCGGACATGCTGTATCTTTTTTATCAAGAAAAAAGACAGGCCGGGGCGGGCACGTCGAGATGACAAACAACATCGAAAAGAGCGGCGCGAGAGAGCGGAGCCCCGCGATCGATCTGCACCTCGTCGCCCGGATCAGTCTACCCGTGCACGCCCTCTTGCCTTGGGTGCTCTGGGGGCTGGCATGGATCGACCCGTCGATCTCCTTCGCCATCTTCATCGCCTTGCACGCACTCTTCCCGATTCTGTTGTTGCTGAGCTACCGCTGGTGGCGGGGCCAGGGTACAGATATGGCGCTCCTGGTCCTCTTTAACCACCTCGCGACCTTTGCCTCCGGAGCGATCGCCAGCGGGCTCGCCCAGGGTTTGCACTGAGCCCCCCAAGCAAGCCCGGCGGCGCTATGCTCAGGCGCCCATGCCGATCGATCGCGACGCAGTGCTCCGGATCCTCGCCCGCGAACGCCTGAGCATCGACGCCGCCGCCCCCGGACGCACGACCTTCCTCTCGCATCTCGGAGCGATGGGCAAACTTACCCCCGGGCCCTGGATCGCTCACCGCGAACTGCTGAACTCCCTCACACGCACCAACCTCTCACCGGATCAACGGCACAGCCTCGCGCAGGCGGTTCTCATCGACTACGAGCGCGAGTTTGGGGTCGGCCGTTTGGTGCTGCAAGCGTTGCCTTCGGGCCTGCCCTGCGGCGGCGCTTCCTTAGCACTCCGCCCCCGCGGCGGCGCCCCCCGCTGCCTCTACACCTGGGCACTCGGATCCGGGGCAAAGCCGACCCCCTGCGACTGGCTGCTGCTCCGCGCCCAGCCCGAATGGGCCGACGAAAAAGCGACGCCCTTGCTGGCCTCCGACCTCAAAACCCTGCACGCGCTCGGTGCCGATGTCGCGATCTTCGTGCCCTCCGCGGTCGCTGCTGTGCAGGTCGCAGAACTCTGCCTGCAGGGCATTCCTTTTACCGCCCACCCGCGCTTTTTACCGCTGCTCAGCGGCACCGACAACGACGCAAAAATCGCCCTCTGGCCGATCGATGCGGTGCCCTCCGCAAGCCTGCGACGACGGCGAGTGAGCTCGGTGATCATCGTCGATGGCGGCGAACTAGCGACCCGGGCGATCGGCCGCTGGGCGGCAACCCGCAGCGACACCCGCGAGGCCGAAACCGGCAGGCCCAACGAAATCGAGATCAGCGAGGTCTGCTGCCCCGGCCGGGCCGATCGCAGCGCACTGCTCCGCTTTTGGGAGGCCTGCGAGCGGCCGTCGATCCTCCTCCGCGGCGATCCAACCTGGACAGGCGCAGGCCAAACCTGGCTCAGTGCCTGCGGAGCCCATGTCGATCTCCAGGCCGAGAGCACCCAGCTCAGGCTCTTCGAGTAAGTCTGTACGTCCGTACGTCTGTACATCTAGCAAGGCCGTGCAAACACGACCTCGTACGTACATCGCAGACTCTACTGCGGCTCCAGCCCGGGCTGGGCCGGCTCGATCGACCACTGCCAATCGTCGAGCAACACCAGCGAGTCGAAGAGATGACCGCCCGAGTCCCAGATCGCCAGACGCAGCTCAAAGACCTCGCCTGGGCTGACATTACCGTCCATCGTCAGCCATCCGGTGCCGCCGCCAACCTGCTTGCCGCTGCCGCAACCGACCACATCGGGCTCATCAAAACCGGTGCCGAGGAGAATCGAGCTATTTGTACAACCCTCGTACGAAGAGGCCGGAATGCCCTTCTCTTGGCAACCGACCGTGCCGTCCTGGCAGGCGGTAAAGAGACCGTCAGCGACCTTTACCAGGTTGACGCCGACCGGCCATTGCTCCTGACCGTCGTCATAGATCGCGATGTTCTTGTCGCTGGGGTTATCAGGGCTCTCAGAGTCGAGGAGCGCGACAAAGAAGTCGTTGTATTCCGAGCACACCCACTCTGGGTACTCCGCGGAGAAGAAGAACATCTTGACGCTAAAGGACTTCGCATTGGTCGGCGCCCTCAGCCGCAGCGTCAGCATGATCGGATCGTTGGCCGTGAGTTCGCCGGGCGCCAGACAACCGGGCGGGTTCGGTAGCTTGCCACCGTTCGCGGCGACCCAATCGGGCGGCGCGAGGCTCGAGGTCTTGAGATTCACGCCCGTCTGGAAGCCGGCGTAATCGGGTTTTTTATCCTTGCTCGCCGCCGCGTGCCCGCTCGAGAAAAGCGCCATCCGCGAGCCCGCCTGCTTGGCGATCGAGCTGCCGAAATTTGGCCGCAGCGACCTCTGAACGGCCTCTGGCGAGCCCTTGCCGTCGGCCAAGGTGAAATCTGCGCTGATCACTCCCCAGATCCTGTCCTCGGGATCCTTGGGTGACTCGGTCGTGAACTGGCAGAGGTCAATGCCCCGGGCGTAGTCGAGAGGATCGGAGGCGTCACTCGCCAAATCGCCGTCGCAGGTCACTGCGACCTCGTCGACCTCGCCGTTGCAATTGTCGTCGACCTCGTTGCCGACGTACTCGTAGGCGCCAGGGTTGACCAGCTCCGGATCCTGGCAAACCCCGCCGGCAACATCGCAACAATCGCCGCCGCAGGTCGTCCACCCGTCCATGTCGGCGTCGATGTCATCGTCGATATCGCCGTTGCAATCGTCGTCATCACCGTTGCCGCAAACCTCGGTGCTCGGCACAACCTCGCCCACACAGGGGCCCCAGGAGCCGGCGTTGCAGGTCTGCAGGCCGCTGACACAGACGCCAACGCCCTCTGTGTCATTGGGACCCGAGTAGCAAGCCGCTGTCTGTCCTTCGAGACAGCTCCCGTCGGTCTCGCCAGTGGTCGTTGTTGTTGTTGTTGTCGTTGTCGTTGTCGTTGGCTCGCCCGTCGAACTCGAATCGCTCGACGCATCTGTGGAGCCGCTGCTGGTCCCTGTATCGGTATCCGTGTCGCTGATGGTGCCGGCGCTGTCACTACCCGAACCTGAGAGCACGATATCGCCGGTCTCGCCGGTACTGCCTGTGCAGCCCGCGAGCCCGCTGACGAGGACAAGCCCAAGCGTAGAGGTGAACAGGCGGGCGAGGGACGGATCGAGGTCGCTGCGCATGACTTCTCCCGGTCTAATCGTCGCGCCGCCGAGTACTTCCTCGGTGGTCACGTGCGCGCAAGATACTCGAAAACGCAGCGCCCAGGCGCGACCGCAGAGCCCAGACGCAAGCCCCCTCTCCGCGCTCCTGCGCGTAGAGCGCATCCACATCTGCGGCCCGCACCCGCTGTCTGCCCAGATCTGGCGATGGACCTAGGCAGAGTGGCGTGAGGGAGCGATCAAGGGATCCTCCCGCCTCTTCTCGAAGGAAGCAAGGTACCCAACACAGCGAGAGACTCGCCGCAAAATCTTGGCTCCGCCACAAACGCCCACCTGCATCGCAGTTCTCTATTACATGACCCAAGGGACATGTAACAGATCCACCATGTGCTAGGATCCGCCGGTGCGTCGCCCTCTCGTCCGCCGACAAGCTCCGCTCGCTCTCTTCACTCTGCTCACCAGCGCGACGGCGCTCCGCTGTGGCGACACCGAGCCAGCACCCGCCTGCCCGACACCGCTGCCCGAAGCGATCACCGAGGCCGCACTGGTCGCCCATATGGATGCACTCGCGGCGATCGCTGCGAGCCACGACGGCAACCGGGCTGCTGCCAGCGAGGGATACACCGCGTCCCTCGACTACGTCGAAGGGCTGCTAAAAACCGCCGGTTACAGTACCCGCCGCCAAGAGTTCCCCATCGAGAGTTTCGAGGTCGGCGAACCAGCGATCCTCGCGAGCCTCAGCCCCGAGCCGGTCGACTACGTCAACGGCATCGATTTTTTTGTCGCCCCTTTCTCGGCAGCAGGCGAC
Organism: uncultured Nannocystis sp.; assembly: GCA_964474905.1. Lineage (GTDB taxonomy): Bacteria > Myxococcota_A > Polyangia > Nannocystales > Nannocystaceae > JADJRG01. The sequence continues at coordinate 7,247 of CAYYUP010000151.1, forward strand.
ATCAGCAGCACGGTCACAGCGGTCGACCTCTCCCTCGGCCTCGGCAATCAAAGCAACAGCGGCTGCGAAGAGGAGGATTTTGTCGGCTTTCCGAGCGGCGACATCGCCCTGGTCCAGCGAGGCGCCTGCACCTACCAGACAAAAGAGAAAAATGCCGCGGCCGCCGGTGCCGTCGGCCTCCTGATCTTTAATCAAGGCGACACCGATGATCGTCAGCAGGCGATCTCGCCGCGACTCAGCTCGGCCGCACAACTGCCAACATTGGGCCTTAGTTACGCTTTAGGGGCCGAATTCGCTGACATCTCCATCGCCGATGAGGGCCTTCAACTACACCTCATCATCGACGCCCAGGTCGTCATCAACAGGACCGAAAACCTACTCGCCGAGCTGCCGGGCCGCAACGACGACGGCGTGATCATGATCGGCGCCCATCTCGATTCGGTGCCCGTCGGTCCCGGCATCAACGACAACGGATCCGGCAGCGTCGCCACCCTAGAGCTCGGCATTCAGCTCGCCCGCTGCGAACTCCAACAGCCGGTGCGCCTCGCATTTTGGGGGGCCGAAGAGCTCGGTCTGCTGGGATCTTCGTACTACGTAGAAAAACTGCCAAGCGCGGCCATCGAGGCGATCGCGCTCTACCTCAACCTCGACATGATCGCCTCGCCAAACAGCTCGCGATTCCTCTACGACGGCGACGGTTCGGCCTTTGGCGAGGTCGGCCCGCCGGGCTCCGCGGAGATCGAATCAGCACTCGCAAAGGCCTACGACGAACTCGACCTGGCGACCCTCGAAACCGCCTTTAATGGTCGCTCGGACTACGGACCCTTCATCGCCGCGGGCGTGCCCTCGGGCGGTATTTTCACCGGTGCGGAGGGTCAAAAAAGCGAGGCTGAGGTCGCCGATTTTGGCGGCATCACGGGTCCCTACGACCCCTGCTACCACCGCTCCTGCGACGACGGCAGCAACTACGACCGCCTAGAGCTGCTGATCAATACCCGGGCTGTGGCCACCATCATCCAGGCCTACAGCCTCGGCCATGAGCCGCTCCC
>CAYYUP010000152.1:0-8212 GCA_964474905.1 uncultured Nannocystis sp.
AGACACTCGCGACCGCCAAAGAACGAGCCGAAGCCGCCAACCTCGCGAAGACCTCGTTTCTGGCGAATATGAGCCACAATTGCCTGATCGCGGTGTAGCTCCCCGAATTGGGGCACAATTCGGCCCTGTGGATCCCGATCTGGCAAATCGGACCCAAATCATCCCCTCAGCGGCAATCTCATTCTACTCCGCCCCACCTTAGTGTTGTCGTGCGACGGAGGGCTGCGGGCCTGGGCAGCGAGCGAACGATCCCCGATCGTACCCGCGGCCCCCTAGCCGGGCTAGATCGGCGGATAGGCAGTGTTCAGAGGTGCGCTGAGCATTTTTTGTCGCGGCCAAGTCGGTCACGTCGGCAAGCAGCCCCCCACGTCATTGGCGCAGGTTTCTTATCACCGACATCTTCTCGCTTTTCAGAGCACTCTGCGTCGGGTGAATCGCCTCTTTGTTCTCTTGATGCCGGTGTACTTATTTAGCCGCTCGTCGCCAGCGACTCGTTCCCGAATACATAAACAACCCTTCTGCGTACTTCCTCATCTGCGCTGGGCGTGGTAGGAGACGCGCCATGAGACTCCGCGCGCTCCTTTGCATCACAACGTTAATCGCCTGTGGCGACGATATCGCCGAGAGCGACAGCGACTCGGCAACCTCCACCGCCACTGCGGATACAAGCACAACAGATCCGACCTCACCGACGATGACCGCGAGCGCAAGCGAGACCGGCACGACAACCTCGGGTGGGTCCGCGACCGAGGGCGAGACGTCCGGCACGACCGACTCAACGACCGACCAAACCGGCTCATCCACGACCGGCGACCCGACGACGACCGGCACGACCGGCACCTCCAGCACCACCGGAATGCCCCTGAAGTGCGACCCCAACCCGGTCTTTGAGCCAGCTGACGTGCCACTCAACGAAGAGTGCGACGTCGAATTGCAGATCGGCTCCTTCAACCCCGAGATCGAGTGGAAGTACGGCTCTAGCTCCTACGCAGGCCCCGTCGCCGCCGGTCAAATCGTCGACACCAATAACTCGGGAGCGATCGATCCGACCGACATGCCGGTGGTTCTGATCTACCAGAGCGGTGCTGTCATCGCCCTCCTCGGAGACGGCAGTGGAGTCGCCTGGCAGACCCCGGGCTCCTACGGCCTCGCGGGCAGCGGCATCGCCCTAGGCGACCTCGACGGCGACGGTTGGCCCGAAGTGATCACGGCCGGCCAAAGCACCGTATGTGCGCTCAACGGCCAGACCGGCCAGGAAAAATGGTGCCTCGGCGGTCTCAAGAGTCCGGATTTTGCGACCAGCGGCTACAACTTCCCCTCGGTCGTCGACATGGACGGCGACGGCCTCGCAGAGGTGACGGTCGCCCGGCTCATCATCGACGCCGAAGGAAACCTGATCGCCACCGGCAACATGGGCAAGGGGGGCACCGCGGGCTACGGTGCGATGTCGGTGCCAGCCGATCTCGATCTCGACGGTCAGATCGAGCTTGTCACCGGCAACGCTGCCTACGACGTCGACGGCAACATCATCTGGCAAAATGGTGGCCTTGACGGCATGGTCGCGATCGCCGACTTCGACCTGGACGGCGAAGGAGAGATCGTCAAGGTCACCGGCAAGACCGTCGTCGGCATGGAGACCGACGGCTCCGAAGTTTGGGGCCCCCTCAGCTACCCCGGCAACATGGGCCCACCCGCGATCGACGATCTCGACGGCGACGGCATCCCAGAGCTCCTCTTCGCCGCCCAAAACTCGCTGGTCGCCATGGAGTGGGGCGGCGACGTGATCTGGACCGCGACGATCACCGACAGCAGCGGCGCTGCGGGTCCCAGCCTCTTCGACTTTGAGATGGACGGCTACCCCGAGGTGCTCTTCGCCGACGAGCAAAAGATCCGCTTCTTCTCGGGCCTCGACGGCTCGGTCAAGTTCTCCTCCGACGCGCACAAGAGCGGCACCATCCTCGAGTACCCAGTCGTCGCCGACATCGACAATGACGGCGAAGTCGAGATCATCCTGGCTCACCACTCCGCCAACAACACGATCGGCGCGATCACGGTCTACGGCGACGCCGACCATACCTGGCCCCCAGGCCGCAAAGTCTGGAACCAGCACGCCTACTCGATCACCAACGTCGGCAACCTCGGCGAAATTCCCAAGGTCGCCGCCGCCAACTGGCCGAAGTACAACAACTTCCGATCCGCGGACATCGGCCTGCCCCCCGGCGAGTACATCGACCTGCTCGCCGAAGTTCTCAGCTCCTGCAGCGACGACTGCCGCGACATCGCCTACATCGCCACCCGGGTGCGCAACGCCGGCAATGTAGAAGCACCGGCGGGCATCTCCCTGACTCTCAGGGCAGGTATGGGTGGGCCTGTGCTCGGCACCGAGGTGACCCTGGGGCCGATCCCGCCGGGCACAACGGGTGAGGTCGTAGTCTTCACGGTGCAAGCCTCCGAGCTCGCCATGAACGACCCCGAAGTCACCGTGGATGACATCGGCGACGGCACCGGAATCATCTTTGAGTGCGTCGAAGAGAACAACGCAGCCCAGGGCGACCCCTTGGTCTGCGAGATGCTCCCGGGTTGAGCCCGGCTGCATCCCTTGATGCAATTCGTTGCCTCCCCCTAACCGCGCTGTGCACGTTCGCTTGGGGGGAGAATGCGGCGGTGGAAGCCGATCAACAACATATCGCGGAGGGCCGGTGTACCGCACTCGCGAGGCACGATCGGCGTAACCCCGTGGAGCACAAAAGGATCCCAGACGATCAACGTATCAAGGGGTTTGCAGAGGGTCGCCCGCGCAAGGACCTTGCCGTCATCGTCGCTGACGCTGCTCTCTCCACCGAGCACATTCTTCCGGGCGATCAGGTGTGCACATACGTAATCGTCACCGTCGCGATGCATGCCCTCCGGGGTCGGTAAACCCTCTTCATCGCCGTTGACCTCGACCCGGATCTGATGCACATCGACAGTCCAACGTTGAGCGTGCCGCTCCGCGGGAATCGGCAGCTGGTGAAAATCAAAACGGATCAGATGGTGGAGAAAGGGGCTCTCGCCACTCGCCCGCGAGAGCGGAGCGAAAGAACGGTCGATGCCGCCACTGTACGAATTCAGCCCCGAAGACTGGAAATAGGTCTCGACCGGGTGCCGCGAGATTCGCTCGTCTGCCGCGTCAAAAAAGAACCATGCAAAACGCCGCCGGCGAAATCTCGCACCCCCCTTGAGGTAGCGGTCCAGCTCTAGATCCTGCCATTCACCGAAGAAACGCGCCCTCTCGGCCTCAAACTCCGCTGGAACCACAACCTCGGCGCCCGAGAGCAGAGCAAATTTGTCGGCAGCGAGCCGCGCCTTGATCTCTTGGGCTGAGTTCTTCAAGCGTCTTTAGCCTTCTCGGATCCGTGCTCGCCCCCTAGAAACTCTGCGGCCGACATCGCGTGCACAAAGTCGGCTCGGGCGACCATCTCTGCGTGGTGGTCCTGGAGGTCGGGCTCGGGCTGCATATAGCGGTATTGACGAAAGCGCCAGAATGCAGTCGCGACCGCGGCGTACTCGATCATCACGGGCAGGAGCTCGCGCTCGGCATGGCCAAGCGACCGCCGCGCTTGATACCCGGCTAGCAGCGCCGCACACTTGCGAACCTCCAAACGCTCGCCGGTGAAACAAGTACCTAACACTGCCATGCCCAAATCAAAGCTCGCCGGCAACAATGCAGCCTCCTCAAAGTCGATCAGCCCCGCCAGATGCCCCTGATGAAAGATGACATTGTCGTAGAACGCATCCCCATGGGCAAAGACCCGCGGTAGATCGTCGGGAATCCGTGACGCCAAAAAGCGAGCCTTCTCGCTGAGCCACTCACGAAAAGGATCGCCAATCGTCGCCTCCGTGATCGCGAAAAACGAGGCTGCACCATAGGCGTGCTGCACTGGAAGTCCGTTCGGTGGGCCGATCTCGTGGAGCACGGCGAGCACATGCCCGAGCTCTGCGCACATCTCCTCACTCATGTGGCTGGAGACCTCTCCTTGGATGTAGGTCTTGACGATCAGAGGCCGGTCGCCAAAACGCGTCACCACGGCCTCCCCCGCGCGAATGACCTCTGGCGTCGGAAAGCCCTCCTCCTGCAGTCTCTCGTAGATCTTCGCCAGCAGCGAGACCTGGGCGAACGACTTCTTGTTGTAGACCGTCAGGCACCAATCTCCCAGGTCGGTTTGGATGCGAAAACTCGAGTTCTCGGCGCCCCCCTCAATGACCTCAAACACGCAGACCTCACCAAGCGGATAGGGCCGCAGCAGCTCCCTCGCGGTCTCGAAATCAAGTGTCGTATAGGTCGCCATGGATCTCCTACCACGCGCTGGGTATTCGCAGGTCCGCACCCGATCCGCCCCTGCTCCACCGGATCTGCCACGACCGGCCATGTCGCCGTCGCCACGCCGGGCTCGCATCAAGCCCGTCAACCCGTTCGAGCGGACGACGCTCGTCATACTTCTTGATCCGAACCGGGCCCATCGCGCCGCGAGAGGCTATCATCGGCAAGCCTACTCGGGCAAACCCGGCGCTTGCGAGAACCTCGGAGTTCTTCGGGACCGTACTCAACTGTCGCCACTGCCCCTACTTCTAGGCCCTTGTCCGCGCGCTCGCCCAGGTCGTCCGGCCGTCGGGATCGCATGGAGGTGACGCTCGCGAGATCCGTCGGCGACTTTCGTGATGCGGTCTCACGGCTAGATGCGCTGCGTCGCCGGCCTCGTCGCTCAGGATCGCATCGGTCATGCGGCGTGCTGCGTGCAGAAGACGAACAAGACGAACAAGACGAACAAGACGACGACAGACTGAGTCGCCATCATCACAACTCCTCGATCTCCACAACATGTACCCACGCATGGGTGAGAGGTCGATCTACAGACCCGTGCGCTCTGGTTTGGACGACGGCCGCCGCCCGAGCGCTGCCAGGCGCCTGTGGTATTCGCCGATCGCAGCCGTCAACCCCGACAGCCGGCGATAGGCAATACCCCGTGCGGCGCAGACACGCCGGAGGTCGTGCTGAAAGAAGTAGAGCAGCAAGGGCTCCATCGCCGGGGCGACATGGTGCTCAGTCTGCAGATTAATCCCGCCAAACAGCAACGTAGTCAGATAACCACCGTAAGAGACGCTCTCTTCGACCTGCTGTCGGGTCCAATCGTCGTAGCATATTTGCAAGGGCTGACGGGTCTCCGCACAGCGCATCACGCTGGTGGCGTTGTGCGATACCTGAAACAGGTAGCCGGTCAACAGCGAGGCCGCAGCGACGACCAGCAGATAGCTCAGCAATGCCGCACCCAGGCCGTGCAAGTACGCCGGCAGCACCAAGAGCAGAGCGTAGTGTAGCCATAGCCAACCCAGTCGCCCGCCCTTTTGCCAGTAGTTATCCAGGGCAAAGCTCAGGCCATTGACTGCCAGCACCAGCGGGACGTAGAGATGCTGCCAGGCATGATAGCGGCGCCAGGGCTGCTGTGAGTGCAGACGGAGCACCGGATAGGGCTTGCGCACATCGTAATCCAGGGTCGCGTGGTTGGTGAAGATATGGTGCGAGGCCTGATGCTGTCGGGTCCAGGCGCCCGGCGTCACCGAGAAGGTCTCATCGATGAAGCGATACCAGGGCGCCGTCACCCGGTCCAGCCACGCAGGCCACCCAGCCCGGCGTGGGGCATCTGCGCTGTACAAACGTCCGCCTAGGTGGTGGCGCATATGGAACACATTGAAGCTGTAGGTCACCAACAAAAAGCCAAAGAGCGCAGCGCTGGCCGGCGACAGGCTGAGTAGATACCAGACCCAAGCCGCGGGCAAGCCCAAGGTGACCAGCAAACAATAGGCCCGATAGGCAAATAAATGGCCACGATGCTCGCGTCGCAGCCGTGCCGCCGCCGCGCTCAATTGATCATAGGTCGCAGTGCGCAACCCGTCGGGCAATTGTATGCCTCTCGTCCGAGCAACGGCCTCGATGATACGGTGGTCACGCCCGAGATGGTTGGACAGGTACAGCAGGTCCGCGCGCGCGTGTTCGCGCGCCAGCTCCAGGTGACGACGACCGCCGGGGTGGCCGGGGTAGTCGAGACCGGACAGGTCGAGCTTGTTCTTCGCCGCCATTAACGATCTGTCTCAGGATAGTTGTCGCATGTGTGGTACCTCGGTTCCTGCACCGAGAAAACCCCTTCTTGTACATTTGCGGCAATAATATCCTCAACGGAGCACAGCGGCACCCGCCGCGAACACCGAGTCGCAGGGCCGGGCTACGGACGGATGCACGTGCCGAGCATGAAGGCGCCGCCACTCTTGAAGAAGGCTTTCGCCCGCCCGTGCTCGAATTCGTAGATGTCACTCACATCTGTGTGGAGTGTATCGATGGGATCGTCAGCCACGAGATCGAGGTCGATACCGTGAAGCGAAACCCTCGTTCCCGGCTCGACTTGCAGAGGCGGATCGATCTGCCACTCGACCGAATAGGTTTGGCGTTTCGGCGACGACCGGGTATTGCCTCGCGCATTGAGTGTGAGAACCACATCCGGAGGGGAGCCGTCGGCATCCCAGTCTGATCCGCTGGCCTTTCGGTCTTGAATCTTCCACTCCACATAGCGAGTCCATGCCCGACGGTCCGCGGGGTCAGTATGTTATCCGAAGCGAAGGTCGAAATCTCAGCAGACCAAGCTCGCCGATCTCGAGCGCCGCATGATCAGCCTTGAAACCGCGCAAAAACCCTAGGATCGAGGGTAGAGATCGTGCCCGCAGGGGTCAGCGCAAAGCTCTGCACCGCCCTCTGTGAGAGCCCATTAACACACGTTCTGAGGGCGAGTAGAACGCCTTCATCTGTCCGATGGGATCTCCCGACGGCGTACGCTCTACTCACAAAATCCCCACTCCATACAGCTCCATTGCTCACCGTCAAAGGAGCAGCCACCGCCTCCATTCCAACAATCACCGTTGTCCACACACATATCGATCTCAGTATGACAATGGGCCGAAACTATATATCCACAAAAATCCTGCGAGGCCTGACAACCGCACTCATCATCGCAGTCATCGCGACCTCGACAGTCCGCCTTGATGCAGGTATTACGACTCGAGATCCAGTCGGAGCCCGCCGTCGCGGCTGCGCACAGGCACAGCTCATCGTCAGCACAGTCGCTATCGGACATGCACTGCGATATACATCTACAATAGCCATAGACATCGACGCATGCTTCGCTGCCCTCGCAGTCGGTATCAACTGTGCATGACCCCCATTTGCCCTGGCATTTCGGCAAAAAGACCGGCTCGGCACAGTCGACGGGAGCCTCACGGTACCTGGCAAGGCCATCCTTACAATGCAGCCACCCAGACTCGACTTCGCTAATGTCTCCCAGTCCATCGGCGAGAAAGTACGGCTCACACTCGCTCGACGCAGCGCACTCCATACCGTTCGCCGCGGTGGTCCCAGACGAACTCCCGGATGAGGATCCCGAATCCGTCGCATCGCCGGTCGTCGCCTGACCGCCAGTCACACCAGTTGTGCCGGTGCCGGTAGTGATGCCGCTAGCTCCCGTGCTGCTGATGTTGGTATCGCTACCGGTGCCGGTGCCGGTACCGGTGCCGGTACCGGTGCCGGTGCTGATGTTGGTATCGGTACCGGTGCTGGGACCGGTGCTGGGACTCTCGCTACCGACCGTATTCGTTGCCCCATCCGTCGTCTCACTCGTAGCTACGCTTGCCGACGACGACAGCATACCTTCCCCATTGCAAGCGAACACCAGAAAGAGGCCAAACCAGTACACACGAGAGGGCTTCATATGAGCCACTCTAGTACAGAATGGGCGTGTAATGGGCTCAGGCAGCGAGATAATCATCTCGCATATTCTTGAGCAGCATCGGAACAATATTTCCTTCTACAAATACGACTTCACGGACGAAGTCCTGGAGATCAGGGGCCATGAGTTCCAGGAATTCCAGGAGTTCCAGGGGCGGGTCGATCATTGCGATACCAGTAGCACTACCCGGATTACCTCTGCTGCGACGGAACGCTCTCTCGCTCGACGATCCGTTGACATGAGCGAATTATCGATCCCAAATCGACCCCAACGCGAGACCGAAAGCCGCCCCCCCAAAACGACAAAAACCCCAGCAAACACGACGCTATCGGCCGTTTCGCGCACACGTCGAATATGAGCCATGAGATTCGTACGCCGATGACAACCATCATCGGCATGACCGA
>CAYYUP010000153.1:0-8169 GCA_964474905.1 uncultured Nannocystis sp.
ACGGCAGTGAACGCGAGACGGAGCGCGAGCAACCACGGAGTTCATATACCTCATCGAAGCTTCTGCGCAGCGCGGGCATCTCGGAGACGAATACGGGTCTCTCGCAAGACGGGGCGATCGTCGGCACACCTGCGTATATGGCTCCCGAGCAGCATGTGGGTGCTGAGGTCGATGCGCGCAGCGATCTCTTCTGTTTTTGTGTCGCGCTGTGGGAGGCGCTTTACGGCCAGCATCCATATAATGTCGATAGTCGTCTCAGTCTGATCTATGCGCTGACAAATGGCACGATTCGACCCCCGCCTGCAGACCGCAAGATCCCGCGCTGGCTGCACGCGTTGCTGCTCCGCGGGCTCCGTCCCGATCCCAACGATCGACCCCAGAGCATGCGTGAGCTCATCGAGGCACTGCATCGCGGGCGTCGTCGCCGTCGGCAGATCATCTGGGCAACAACTGTCGGCATCCTCCTAGCTGTCAGTGCGACGATGACCTGGGCCGCCTTACGAGCTTCAACCGCGGCTCCGCCCTGCCAAGGCGCGAGGGATCGCCTCGTCGGGATCTGGGATACGGACGTTGAAGAGGAGCTGGCGACAAGCTTCGCCAAGAGTGACCTGCCCTATGCCGATTCGACGTGGGCCTCCCTCCGCAGCGATCTAGACGACTATACTCGTGCCTGGGTGACGATGCGCGTCGATACCTGCGAGTCGACCCTGATCCACCACGAACAATCTGCGGAGCTGATGGACCTTCGCATGGCCTGTCTTGACGGACATATCATCGAGTTCGCAGCACTCACTGAGGTGCTCGCCGATGCCGGCGATGAAGCGGCGATCGTCGGTCGGGCAAAACGAGCAGTGGGCGCCCTGCCGCCCCTCGATCGCTGCGCTGATGTGCAGGCCCTGACCTCTGGCGTGCACCTGCCGGAGGACATCGCTCGCCGGCGCATGATCGACGATGTGACGGCTCGACTCGCACGCGTCCGTGCCCGTCTCAATGCCGGCCAAGCTGCGAAGGGTCTCGAACTCCTGCCGCCGGTCATGGCCGAGGCCGAAGCCACAGACTACGCACCCGTGCTGGCCGAGGCCACCGTCCTCCGCGGCAAGCTGCTCGACCGCAATGGCGACATCGACGGGGCAGAGTCTGTTTTGATCGATGCAGCCGTGCTGGCGCTCTCGAGCCGCCAAGATCGGTTGGCAAGCGACGCGATGATCGAACTCATCTACACCGTCGGCGTTCGTCAGGCCCGGGCTGACGAGGCGCTGCTCTGGTCGCGACTCGCTGCGGCGACGCTGGAGCGGATCAAGCCCGACCGTGAGCGGGATTTGCTCGAGATCCGGCGCCTCGATCGAGAGGGTTTGGTGCTCGCCCAGCGCGGCGATTTTAACAGCGGTCGCGCTCGCCAAGAACAGGCTCTGGAACTCGCCGAGGCAAAAATCGGCCCCCAGACGATCCAATGCGCGGCGATTCACCTCAACTTGAGTTCGACGCTCGCCGATCTCGGAGAACTCGACGCGGCGCAGGTCCACCTCGAGGCGGCAATCCGGATCTTCGTCGCCGAGATCGGCGGCGACCACCCCCATGTGGCGATCGCCCTGAACAACCTGGGCGCCCTGGCCGACAGCCTGGGCGCGCCCACCCAGGCGCTCGAACACCATCAACGAGCACTGGCGATCAAGATCCGCTCGCTCGGCGAGCGGCATCCCTCAACCGCGAACTCGCACAACAACATAGCCGCGACAATGCTCGCCCTCGGCGATGCTGAGGGCGCAGCACCTCATGTCGACCGCGCCCTCGAGATCAAGCGCAAAGTCTACGGCGAGGACTCACCGCTGCTCGCCGAGACCCTCGGGCTACGCGCGGAGATCGCACTCTCGCGGGGACAGCCGACCGCCGCTGCGGCGATCGTAGAGGAGGCCCAGCAGCTCGCAGCCGGCCTAGGTGACGGCAAGGCGACGCCGATTATGATCTCGCTGCACCGAATCGCAGGTAAGGCCGCGGCGTCAATGGGCGACCCCGATGCCGCCGGTCAACACTTCCGGGCGGCGCTGACGGTCTACGAGGAAATCGGTGGTGAGCCCGAGCACTACGCAGATGCTGTCATCGCCTACGCGACGATGCTCTGGCGGACAGAGAACACACGCCCGCAGGCACGTGAGGTGATCGACAGAGCCCTCACACGAGATGCCGCTGGAGAACTCGCGCTCGAGCATCGCCGCGAGGATTTACGCCGCTGGCTCGACACACACCGCGTCCCCAATCCAAGCCGCTGACCTCGGCCCCCTCCGCAAACGCAACTCGCGACTTCGCGTGACCGCGGCATTTATGATTACATGCCCGCACCGACGATCGTCCCACGGCCAGCCCTCCCGACGAAGCGACGTACCTACATACCTACATCACGGACGAATCAAGGACTCAAGGAGTCAACTGTGACAGACACCAAATCCCCCGCCCCCCCCGCTACATCTGCTCCACATGAGGGCCTGCCTGCCTCTCTGCACTACATCGTCGAGCACCTCCAGAACCAGCGAGACCTGCGGCCCTGCCAGGTCCGTCGCATCGTCATGGACGCCAATGTGCAGCCCACTGACCTCGCGCCCTGGGGCGACTTTGATCACCCCGTTGGCGATAGCTACGGCCGCCAGCTGGTCTACCGGGGCGATCACTTTGAGATCATGGTGATGTCGTGGCGCCCCGGAGACTACTCGGCGATCCACGACCACGGGCACACGCAATGGGGCGCAGTGCAGATCTTCGGCCCCGCTGAGCACGCGACCTTTCGCCTCGAGGACGGGTATATCTCGACGCTCGCACGCTGGACGGTCGAGGTCCGTGACGTTGTCGGCGTCGGTCACTCGCTCATCCACCAGATGGGCAATGCCACCAAAGACACGTTTTTCTTAACCCTGCACGTCTACGGCACCCGCGAAGATCTCGACAGTATCACCGGCGACGCTCGGATCTTCGACCTGGAAAATGGCTCTGTGCAGCGGGTCGACGGCGGCGTTTTCTATGCCCTGCCAGCTGCCGAAGTAAAATCCGTCGAGCACGGGATCGCTGGCGACTTCCCGACCCGCTTCCGCCATATGGTCGAGCTCGTCCGACGGCTGCGCAGGATGGACAATCGCGGTGTCAACAACTCCGGCAAGGAGCTCGCGGCGGTCATCGCCGACACCTACTCGGCCCAACAGCACGCCCAACTCCTGCGCTGCCTGGAGACCCACACCGATGGCTCCGATCATCAGATCAACTCGGTTTACTGGCGCGCGCTGGGTCGCGAAGTGCAGGAGGCGGCCGCACTGCAAAACGAGCTCAAGGGGGAGCTGCGGGCCGCCGACGACTTCCACAAGTACGCCGATATGTACGACAAGCTGATCGGCAAGCGCTGCCTCGACGGTTTTATGGCCCAGTACCTGCGCTTCTTCAACGCCGAGTACCCTGTCGATCTCACGGGCTCGTCGCTGATCTCGCTGGGTACCGGCACTGCGCTGGTCGAAGAATTCATGATCAAGGAGCTCGGCATCCCTTACGAGCAGCTCTACGGGATCGACATCTCGGAGGCGATGGTCAACGTCGCCCGCCGCCGGATCCAGGCTGACGTCGGCGATGTGCTGCAATTGGACCCGAGCATCCGCCTCTGGGACATCGCCTTCAGCGGGCTCAACGTCTTCCACTACCTCGACCACGAGCGCCTCGAGGAGGCCGTGCAAAAGACCGCATCGATCGTGCGCCCCGGCGGTTGGTTTATCGGCGACTTCATCACCCCTGACCACATCCGCTGGTACCCCAATGTGATGTACTCCGAGGATCGCAAGATCATCTCGCTGCGCACGCCCAAACTCATCGAGCATCAAGGGCGAGTCTTCCAGGAGAGCGAGATCATCAACCTCAATTTTGAGGGCGAAACGATGGAGATCAACTACGCCGGCAAGCACCGCCGCTTCCTGCCGCCGATGCATCGGATCAGGATGTACTTCGAGCGAGCTTTTGGCGGCCAGGTCGACCTCTACGACGCCTACAGCCTCGACTTCATCGAGGATTGGGCGGATAGCTGCCCATCGACGCGATACGTCGTCATCGCCCGCAAAGCGCTCTAACACTGCCGGACTAAAAGGCCCGGGAGCCGCGGGCCTTTCGCGGGGCTGGGCGCTATTCTTGGCGGACCCGTGCCACGCCCTGCCCCACTCAGCCTCGTGCTCGCCCTCGTCTCCGTATTCGCCCAGGCTAGCTGCGATGGCGGTGCCGACGAACACGAGGCCGCGCCGCCCACAGAGCCAGCTTCACCGAACGCCCCGACTGCCCCGACTGCCCCGACTGCCCCGACTGCCCCGACTGCCCCGACAATTCCCGCAACTCCCTCAGGGCCACCGCTCGCGGTCGCGGCTGACATCGAGAGCGCACCTTTTCCGCCAGATCCCGAGCTGCTCGCACGCTACACCTGGCTCGACGACGGCACCTCTGAGGTCGCCGATACCCTCGACCAGCGCTTCTCTACGCCCGCGGGGTTTCGCCGCGTCGATCTGCCCGCGGACAGCTTTGGTGCATTTCTGCGAACACTGCCGCTCGCGCCTGAACACACCGCAGTCGCGAGCTTTTCGGGCTGCACGATCCTCGATCCGGATCACCAAAACCTCGCCGCCGTCGCGGCGATCGATATCGGCTCGCGCGACCTCCAACAATGCGCTGACTCGATCGTCCGTCTGCACGCCGAATGGCGTTTCTCAACCGGCAAGCGCGATCACTCGTACCGCTCGGCATCGGGGGTCGCTCTGCCCTTCTCCCGCTACCTCAAGGGCGAGCGCATCGTCCTCGTTGGCAAGCAAATCGAGTGGCAACACAAGGGCCGCCGACGCACGGCCAACCACAGCGCATTGCGTTCCTATCTCGACGGTGTCTTCGCCTGGGCAAACACCGGGTCGCTCGCCCGCCAGGCCAAAAGCGTGCGCCGCGAGCAGCTGCGCCCGGGTGATTTTTTTGTCATGCCCGGCGGCCCCGGCCACGCGGTTCTGATCCTCGACGTCGCCCGGGCGGAGGACAAGCGCATCGCCCTCCTGCTCGGCCAGGGCTTTATGCCCGCACAAAACTTCCACGTTCTCCGGCCGGATTCGAGCGCCCCGTGGTTCATCATCGCCGCCGATGACGAGCACGGCGTCAAAACACCTTTTTGGCAGACCTTCCCCTGGTCCTCGCTGCACCGACTCGACGGCTAAAAGACTGCGTGGAGGGATGCGCTCTCCCGCCCGCCAGCCCGCCTTGGTTGACGTCGAAGGCTTCGCTTGGCAAACACCCATCTGTGCACCGCTCGCCCGCAGGAATCATCGCCGCACTCGTACTCTGCGTCGCCGCCTGCAAACCCGACAGGGCGAGTGAAGTACCCAGCGAGACGCCCCCGGTTGCGGCAAAAACTCCAGCCGTCGACCCGCCCACCACGACCGATACGCCCGATACGTCCGTCGACACCGCGGTCAAGACCGAGACACCCGCCACTCCCCCGACGACTGACATACCCGACATACCCGACGAACCGCCCGCGCCGCCTCAGCTCGGCTGTTCGCTGAGCGGGCGAGAGCACTTTGTCTACGGCATCGGCTCATCGTCGATGGGCAGCTTGCTTGGGCCGATGCTCGGACGCCAGATAAAGCAGCGCTTTGCGGCGGTCACCTACCGCAAGTGGGGCAAGTCGGCGAGCGGCCTTGCGAGGCCGGATTACCACGACTGGATCGCCGAAATTCCGTCGATCAACAGGGACTACGACCCGGACGTCTACGTCGTCAGTATCGGCACCAACGACGCCCAGCCGCTTAATGCCGGGCGCAACAAATGGGTGCGGATCACAGACCCAAGGTGGCGAGAGATCTACGCCGAGCGGATCGACACAATCCTCGATTTGATGGCCGGTGAAGATCGCCACCGCCGGATCATCTGGATCGGCCCTAATGCCTTTCCCAAGGGCAACTCTCGCCGTATGGGGCCAGTGATCGACGCCCTGCTCGCGGAGCGCATCGCGGCCTTTGACGGCGACGCCCACTACATCCCGCTCTACGACCAAACCAGCCCAGCACCTGGACAATACATCGAAAGTGTCCAGCTCAAGGGCAGCAAAAAGCCCAAACGCGCATGGACAGAGGACGGCATTCACCTCAGTCGATTCGCGGTACGAGCGATGATGATCGATCCGGCGTTAAAGCTCTTAGAGCCCTGTCTCTCGGCTCCTGAGAGCGCTGATCGGCCCCCAGGGACGATGCCATCGAGCTAACAGTTGAGTCCTGCCAATACTGAGTTGTTATGAATCCGATGACCGTGACCGATCTGCTAGCTGCCGCCCGTGACGAGTCTGATCAGCAGCGACAGGAGACCCTCTTGCACGAGGCTGAGGGCGCCGCCGCTGCCGATGCGACATTCCACGCGCAATCGTTCCTCGACATCGCCGGCCTCCACCACCGGGCATGCAATACCACTGCCGCTCGCCGCTGCATCGAGTTCGCGCTGGATCACGCCGACGACTGCAGCCTATGGGTCTACCGCAACGCCGCGACGCTATGGCTCTCGATGGCAGAGCCACAGCGAGCGCGCGAGGCCCTATTCGCCTGCGAGAATGCCTTTATGGCCAGTGACGACAGTGCTGGTTACATGTGGCAACTGCTCGCCGAGGGTTGGATCGCGGACTTTACGGACCGTGAGAGTGCGAGTCGCTGCCTGGACCAAGCCAACGCCGAGGCCACCGACGTCGACGATCATTGCTCGATTTCCGCGGGTCTGCGCGAGCTCCTGGGCGATGAAAAAGCTGCCGACGCAGCTCTTCGACGCGCCGAAGAGCTCGCCGAGCACAGTGAGCGGAGCCACGACTGGTGGACCATCGCCAACACTTACTCAAAGCGCGACGACACCGACGGTGTGCGGGCGAGCTTAGAGCGCGGCGCCTCGATCGCTGCCAGCGTAAAGGGCCTCCTAACGATAGTTGCAGCCTGGCACTGCCACTTTCCAAGCTCCGACGAAGTCACCAAGTGCCTACGCGTCGCTGACACGCGCGCTCAAACGGTCGACGACTGGCTAGAGATCGCCGAGGCGAGCAGCGACTACGAGGGCGACAAGAAGGCGCTAGGTCGACGCCTGCAGCGGGCTCTCCAGCTCTCCAGCGACGCGAGTGAGCGCCTGCGAATTGCCCGCGGATATCGGCTTTGGCTCGACGATGCCGAGACCGCCAGGACCATCGCCCCTGCGGGTTTAGTTCCTGATGAAGTCGCGGGTACTTGCATCCGCCTCGAAGGCTGGCACGCCGATGCGGCGGCGCTTCTAAATTGGCTACGCCCTCAAATTACCCCTGAGATCCTCGAATCTATTGCCCAAGCCGACTACTCGACGGGCGCCGGCAAGCACCGCGCCGTGCTCACAGAGATCATCGACAGCGGGCTCGTGCCGCATCCTCTGGAGTGGCACCCGCAAGAGGTCCTACAACTCACCCGTTGGCAGAGCGGTGCCCATGTCGATCACCTGGAGCGCGCCTTCGCCTGCACTCTGCTCTGCATTGAGGGCAGCGCCCCATTTTCCGAGTGCTCCGAAGCTGACATCATCATCCTCCTAGAGAGTTGCATTGAGCTCGGCCGGAACGCGCTCCGCTCCGTCATTGGCCTCTTTGTCGCGATGGTCGAAGGCACAGCCGACGCTGGTGACGACGATGACGACGATGACGACGATCCTTGGATGTGGAGCGCCGCTGTCTTTGGCCTACTCCTCGCCGCCGCGACGCAGGATCCCACCGATATCCGCCTAGGCCCGCTCGCAGCTCGTCTAGTCGCGGATCAGGCGGTCACACAGGCACTCTTCACTGACGACATGCGACCGAAGGTCTGGCATCGACTCGCCGCACAGATCGTACCCACCATGCTCGAGGCCCAGGCGGACGTTCCCGCGATCCAGGCGCTTGCAGCTCTCCTGCCAGAGCCCTGAGATACCGCAGGGGAAGCACGCGCTCCCAGACCTGCCCCTAAAACCACCACTACCCACACCCGCCGGCTCCCTTTACCGCCTGAAGGACGTGCCGCTGGGTCGGGCGAGGAGGGCATCGCGAACGAGTCTAGGACGTGCATCGGCCCCTTTAGGGGTCGACGCGCGATCCGACCTGTCTGAGAGAGTGATGCCCTCCTTGTCCGGCCTCCGCTTCGGCCTCCGCCT
>CAYYUP010000154.1:0-8156 GCA_964474905.1 uncultured Nannocystis sp.
GCGCGATCCCCCAGAGGTAGGCCTTGGGATTTTCTAGCACCTTCTCGCGGCTCTTCTTGACGAAGACGAGGAGGGTCTCCTGAACGAGATCGTAGCAGTCGGGCTCTGGGATTTTCGCGCGGAAGAAGCGCTTGAGCTTCGGCCAGTTCTCTTGGATCAAGGGGTCGAGCGTCGCGTGGGTCTGTTGCATAGGTACTTACCGTTCTGTTGGTTTAGTCTGGCGGCAGGGTGTTTCGGCTCAGCTCCCAGAGAATGGGAGTAAATAGTACCGCGCATGCGGTCACATGCTCAGGGGCACGGAAAAACCGCTGAATTCCTGGTGCAGCGAAGCATTGGCGGTGGCGGTGAGCCGATCTCGATCACCAGCGGACTTCATTATCAGAGCCGCATGGTGCGGCTCTGAAAGAGAACGAACATGTCAAACGATAGAAATCGCACGCCAAACGATCAACGCTCGGATGTGAAGAATCCGAACAACTCCGATTATGCGCACGACCGGGATAATCGAGCGGACCAGAAGAACCCGAACAACCCGGCTCATCCGGAAGGAGGTAGCGGACGTCGCTCCGGCGGAGGAGACCGCAGTGGTGGCGGGAGTGGGAGCGGGGGCCGCGGGAGACGCTAGAATCCGAGGCTCCGTGCTCCTCTGCACGATAGAGCGATGATGCAGGTGCCCGGCTTCGGCCGGGCGCCTGGCCTACTCGACGGGAGTCGATCGTGGTGCGTTCGTCGGTCGATATCGCTCTCAGATTGGAGTCGCCTCCACTCGCGCGTCCATCAGGGATTGCTGGGCACGTCCTAGTGAAGGTGACCCTTGAGACTGGTCGCATTACCGATCCTTGGGCTCTGCTTTGAGGTTGTCCATAAGGACTCTGGGACGAGAAAAGTCAAACTCCGTGAGCCCCGTTTCCTTACTTCCAAATGTCCGCGCTGGGGGCTCATTACTTGCCCGGGACGACCATGTCTCTGAGGAGAATGCCTCTGCGACGGCCTCCTCCATCGCGATGAGCTCTGAGTCCGAGAGCATCGCGAAGAGGCGCCGTTTTTTGCGCGCCAAGCGATAGCCATTTCCTGCGTTGTGGAACGTGCACCTCAAGAAGAGATGGAGCAGTCGGTCTGGCAGATCGACGATGGCTTGCAGTGAGGCGGAGGCGCGATCAAAGCGTTCGATGATATTGATTTCGTCGAGGAGGTCTCGTTCGATCGCGGTTTCGATCCACCCGTAGAGCGCCTCCGCTTGGGCTGTCATGTCGGGATAGCGGTAGAGGTCGGCGGTCTCATTCTCGATCGAGATTTTTCCGGTGGTCGAGTCGAGCTTGTATTGCACGCAGCGGTTCACCCTGGCGGAGAACGCCTCTAGGGTGGTGTCGTAGCCCGCTTGATCCTTGAGGATCGAGGCTGAGACGGGGAGGATGATCGCCGGAGGTGTGAAGCCCGTTCGCGCGAGCACGTAGTGGATAAGGAAGCGGTGAAGCCGTCCATTCCCGTCCTCGAAGGGGTGGATAAAGACGAAGCCAAAGGAGAGGCAGGCCGCCACTACGACGGGATCGAGTGATTGGCCGGTTTGGACATGACGCGCCGAGAAGTCGAGGAGTGCTTGCATCATCTCGGGCACGTCCTGCGACCGAGGCGCTACGTAATGTACGCGTTCTCGTACCAGGCTGATGCTCTCGCCGACGTAGACATTGTCGTCTCGGTAGTTTGTTGCGGTGAAACGCTCGTCGACGATCGCGTTCTGAAGATCGAGGAGGGTCGACTTTTCGAGCGAGCTGATCCGGCCGGCCTCTCGGAGCAGGGTGTGGAAGCGTTCCTCTCGCTCTTGGCCAGGCCGCTCTCGCTCGATCAAGAATGAGGAGCGAGTCTCCTTTGTGTACAGGAAGGAGACTGCTCGCATGAGGATCGCGGGGTCGACATTGTCGATCTGGCTGGCAGCCTTCCTGTCGAGCTGCTTCTTGCGGTTGTCCTGCAGCGTCTGCGTCTTCCTGACAATCGGACACCAATCACGAGTGCCGAGTAGGTTATTGAACACGCGCTGCCGGCGGACGCGCACACCCGGGTGCACGAAGTACTTGTCCGGCTCGCAAACAGGGACATAACTGCCCTGTCTTCCCGTGAGATCAGGAACGTCGAGCGCTGTGTTCAGCAACCACTCGTAGAGAAACCATAGGCGCCTTACGTACTTGCTCGTGGGCTTGTCGAAGATCCCCGCGGTGATCTCTTTGGCGTCAACGTGTGGCAGGGCGCGACGGAGCACCTCGAGGCTGAGCGATTCGTAGCGCAACGCGAAGAGAAGGTGGTCGGTGTCACGCTCGCCAGGATGGTAGGCGGTGGGGAAGTTCTCGATCTCATGACCAACTTTCGTCGTGACGTGTCGACTGGCGCCAGAGATTTCGGCGACACGGAGGAGTGGCACACACGGGATCGAGTGCCTTGCGATGAGTGCGCTGTAGCCTACTGGGCGGCCCATGGATTGTTGTCCAAGAGAGAGTGGGCGGTCATCGCGCCGATATTTCGTTTGGCAGGCAATTTTTTGATTTAGTGCGGCGTGGACATCCTCATTCGTAGAGGCTGCGCTTAGCCGCTCACCCCGTCAACCTAGCGGTAAAATGATTTAGAGATCCGTTTTTTGTTTACCCTTGAGTCGTAATCATCAAAAAGTTTTTAGAAAAGAGCGTTTTTGCTCGAATTCCGTTCTGGGGCCGAAAAAGCGCCCATCGATCCGCCTGGAGACCCGTGCATCGAGTCCTAGTAAAAGCATGACTTCGCCGTACTTAAGGCCTGGGTACAGTTTCGTGGTGATCGCATTGGGCTCATCTCGGGGCTGAAGGCTCATGCACTCTAGATAGTATTCGTACAGTGTACTGATTTGATGATCGCCATCCGCGGAACAATCACCGGAGACGAGTTCGCTACGATGAGCTGTTAACGGTCGTTCGCCGATCGCCGATCACTGATCACGGATCCTCAGCGGATCAGCCTGCCGAAGGCGATCGGGGTTTCGACCAGCCTGCGGCTGTGCTCGCCAAACCACCCGTAGGCGATGCCGTGACCATCGCCGTCGGTATCAAAGAGGATTGTGCCGTGGCCGAAGCCGCCTTCGCCCTCGGGATCGCGGGTATCGTTCTGGTGGGGTAGGGAGGTTGCGTCGACGATCCTGACCAAGTAGGCGCCGGGCCTGCCGGGAGCGGGGGTGGGCGCCTCGAGCACAAAGCCGACATGGCCTGTGCTCTTGCTCGGGAAGTCCTTCGGTCGTTTCCAGGCGAAGACGTCGCCGGCGCGCACGTCGGTGATTCGCCGCAGCCGTCGCCAGCCCGACTCGTGGCCGCGGGTCGGTGCCTGGCGGATCACCTTGTAAAAATCGCGGGCGACCGGGCGCTCTCGGGTTAGCGCTGTGCGGGCAAGGGGGGCTACCTTGGCGAGAATGTAGGCGGCCATTGCCGAGCAATCCCAGTAGTAGATGCCCTCGCGGGAGCGAATCTTTGTTCGGTGTTGGTAGCGGGTCTCTTTGAGGTTGCTGTCGATCCTGTCGAGGAGCGCGAGCGCCTTGGCGGCGTGCCGGTTGGCGGGGCCCGAGGCTGTACTTTGGGACATGTTGGCGACCGCATCGGCAGCGACCGCATCGGAGCTGTCCGCAGCCGCGCTCAGAGGCAGCGAAAATGCACAAAGGAGGCCGAGTAGGCGTTTTGAGGGAACGCCTCGCGGTGGTGTACGCCTTTGCTGCATCCCCCATGAGAGTGCACCGTCGGCGACCAGAGTGCACGCGCTTGGGCGATCAGAGCTACCCTCCGCGGTGATGAAGCGGCAGCGAGGGCACAAGAGTGCCTACGTCGAGGATCGCGGGGTGGTGGGCGTGGGGGCCGTCTTGGGATCGGCGGTCGGCCCCTTTTATTGCGGCGCCGATCACAAGGCCTACATCGACCTCGGTTTTTATCGCGATCGCAAGCGGCGCTTTGGCGCCCCCGGTGATTTCGCCCAGGCCGATGTGCTCGCCCACGAGATCGGCCATCAGATCCAGAGCATCCCCGGGGTCTCGGGGGCCAACGCTCGGCGCAAGCGGGCAGAGCCAGCGCGCAAGAACGAATCGTCGATCCGCCAAGAGCTGCAGGCCGATTGCTACGCGGGCATCCGGGGGCATTGGAGTGGTAGTGTCGAGCGCCGATGCCTCTGCGATCTCACCACTGGTGTGTGGGTGCCTTGACCCTCGCTCTCATCGTGTTCTCGGGCCCCTTTGGCTGTGATACCAGGAATCCGGAGGAGGGCCGGAGTGTGCAATCTGCAGCTCCGAGTCGGGCTGGCGCGGACAGGGGGGCCGTCGATCGCGACGGTGATGGGATCCTGGGCGCGGCGGATCAGTGCCCGGACGAGCCGGGTTTGGCACCGGATGGCTGTCCCCTGCGGGACGATGACGGTGATGGAATTCTAAATCCGGAGGACCGCTGCCCTTACCTCTGTGAGGTGATAAACGGCATCGACGACGATGATGGATGTCCCGAGCCGAACCCCGGCGACGATCCCGAGATCGCGGCGATTCTGGGCCCGATCTTGGGCCTGAGTTTTGACCTGCAGCGGGCGGAGATTCGACCCTCGTCCTACCCGCGCCTGGATGCGATCGCAGAGGTGCTCCTGCGCCATCCCGCGGTCGGCATCTCGGTGTCTGGGCACAGCGATGATCGGGTACCCGAGCTCATGCGTCGGATATCGATTACCGGACAACGGGCGGATTCAGTGGTCGCGTATTTGATCATGAAGGGGGTCGCACGAGATCGCCTGGAGAGCCGCGATTTTGGTCCAGACAGGCCGATCGATAGCAACAAGAGTGCCGAAGGGCGGGCAAAAAACCGCCGAGTCGAACTCTCGATCCGCGGCCCCGCGCCTGTGGTCGCGCCCGGTTGTGTGCACGCGCCAAATGCCGGGCACGCAGGATCGAATCAGTGAGCGCAGGAGAGCGTTGCGCGGTGTGGCTCTGCTCGATGTTGGTGCGAGCTCCTGGGCTGATGGTGGGGCTGTTGTTTCTGCAAAGCGGTTGCGGTCCGGTTGTCGAAATCTCCGCGGCCGCGCCGATCCTGGAGGCGAGTGCGGGGCGTCGTGCGGAGGACTGTGCCGCTTGTCATCCGGCGATTGTCGACGAGTGGCGGAGCTCCGGTCACGCGCGGGCATGGACCGATCCGCTGGTTCAAGAGGAGTACCGTGCGGCCCCTGCCGAGGTGTGCGTGCGCTGCCATGCGCCAAAAGTCTTGCCAGGTGGGCGTGCCGAGGGCGCAGCGGCGGAGGATGGCATCGACTGCGCGACCTGCCATCGGCTTGTGCACGGAGGCGAACCTGGGGCGACGGAAACGAACCTAGATCGAGCCTCAAATGCCCGTAACGAGCGATCTGGAGGAAATTGTGATACCTGCCACCAGTTCCGTTTTTTCACGCCTTTAGAGCTCGATCCGCGGCAGATCCCCTACGCGGCGGGCTGGCTCCAAGATACGGTCGGCGAATGGGCCCGCAGTGATGCCGGTCGTGCGGGCATCAGCTGTCAGCAGTGCCATATGCCCGAGGTCGGGGGCCACCGCAGCCATCGCTTTCCGGGAATGTACGACCGCGATCGGGTCGCGGATGCGGTGCTTGTAAACGTCCGTGCCCACCGTCGCGGCGGCCAGGTGACCATCGAGGCGACGATCTCAGCCGGAGACATCGGTCATTCATTCCCTACAGGTGATCTCTTTCGCGAGGCGATCTTTCGGGTCTGGACAGAGGAGGCCGAGGCGGATTGCGCCGAATTCAAGCTCAAGCGATGGTTTGTGGATCGCATGCAGGAGGGTACCGACGGGCAACTGGAGATGACGCGCGTCGAACTCGACGATACCCGGGTGCCGCCGCCGGGTGCCGGGCCGCCGCGGCAGATCGGGCTGCAGTTGCGCTCACCCGCCGCTCGCAGCGTTAGCTGGAGTCTCGATCTCTACGCCCGCGATGTGTCGATTGTCGGGACCGAGAGTGGCCTGGCGGGAGTGGGTTTAACCACAGCCCGCCGTGCCGACAAATCTTGCACTACGTCCGTTCGCACCGCGCTTGCGGATCTCGGCAAGGGCGGCGATACGGCCGTCGGAGGCCATACAGAGGGTGTATCCGGGAGTGTAGCCCTGGCGACTCCTGTCGCCTCTGGGAGCGTGCGCATCGTCGCAGCGACATCGCCGCGTCATGCTTCTCCTGAGCCAACGGGGCGCATTTGAGCGACCCTCCGCGGTAGGGTTGGGCATGCGCACTTCAATTAAATATGTGTCCTCGATCCTCTCACTCGCGCTGATAGGTGTGGGTGGCGGCTGCATCATCATCGGTAGTGGCAGCGGCAGCGGCAGCGCATCGGACTCCGCGTCCACCGGCGACAGTGACACAGAGGGCAGCGGGTCGAGTACATCGGGGAGCAGCACCACCACGGAGGGCAGCGCTAGTGAGGGATCGGGCTCGTCGAGCAGCAGCACCGGGACGACAGCGACGACAGCGACGACAGATGGCACGACAGGTTCGACTGGCGTCGAGACGGACGGCGCCAGCTGTGACAGCGATCGTGCCTGCGGAGCGGGCGAGTACTGCGATTGGAGGGCGAACTCCTGCGGTGCGTTAGGCGAAGACGAAGGCACCTGCAAGCCGAGTCCCGAGGCATGTGATGCCGAATACGCCCCGGTCTGCGGCTGCGACGGCGAGACGCACTCAAACGAGTGTGTCGCCAATGGACAGGGCTCAGACGTTTCGGCTGCGGGGGGCTGCGAGCCGCCCCCGGAGTACTTCGTCTGCGGCTACGCTTTTTGCGATGGGGCCACCCAGTACTGCCAGGTCTCCATTAGCGACGTCGTCGGCGAGCCCGACTATTATTCGTGCAAGCCGTTGCCAGAGGCCTGCAGTAAAGAGCTGATCTGCGGCTGTTTGGCGGAGGAGCCCTGCTTCGAATTCGAGTGCACAGAGGAGGGCGGGCTCACGCTCTATTGCCCAGGGGGCTGAGCTGCAAGGTTCGTCGACTTCTCCGGCAACGGATGCCACGAGCATACCGGTGGGCTGATTGTTTCGAAGAGCTGCCGGATGCTCGCCCGGGCGACTGTATCTTGATCCTGCCGGGTTTGTTCGCGGCCATCCGGGACGAAGCTCGCGAGCCTGCTCGGCTGGGCCCAGTGCCCGTTCTGTCGTGACTAGAGGCTGGGCGGCTACGTCGACGGGAGGTCGCCCTTGTGGGTTTTGGGGTCGGCTTTGGCGAGTGCGGGTTTTGGGGCGGGCAGCGAGCTGTCGCGAGCGGTGGAGTTTGGGCTCGGCAAGGATTTGTCTGGAGTGGGCTGCCTCGACCAGGTGTGAGGGTCGAAGAGATCGACGTTTTTATGAGCGAGTTCCTCGGCGAGCCGAGTCGCCTCTGCGGCGATTGCGCAAATGGCCTCCTGCGATTCCTGCTCGTTTGCTGCGTGCAAGAATCGCTCGATGAGGCTGTGAAGAGTGCGGGTCCGAGTGGGGATTCGCAGGCCAGACGCCTCGAGTTGTTTCATTCGAGGGTGTAACCATGTCTGTTCGAAGTCGGGGATCTCGCGGACCCAAACCTGACCAAAATATGCGAGGAGTAGATCTGCGACTCGCAGATCGCCTAATTGCCGAGCATAGAATTCGAGTCCCGAAAAATCAGCGAAGATACCCGGATCTTGGAGACGAATAGATATATCGATAGCCTTGTCAATCTCGATGGCAGCGGGGAGGTAGGACTCTTGCATTCGCAAAACACGTGCAAGCACTCTGTGACCGGCGAGTTCGACGACCGGTAACTCGGCCTTTTCGGCCAGCGACAGGAGCGATCGGGCGTGCTCAAGGGCCCGTTCAAGGGCTCCCTGTCGAAGGGCGAGTTCGGTTGCGAGATTCTGAGCATCGAGCTTGAAAACAGCGAGTTCGGGCGAATCTTCGATCGCCTCGAAGGCCCGCTGGAGGTGATGCTCGGCCTCTTCTAGACGCTGACTGCCGATCGCAATTCGTATGAGGATGAGTTCTGCCCGGATCGAGAGGGCGGGCTTTGCGTTCTGCTCAAGAGTGGCCCTGGCCTGGTCTTCCAAGCTCCGGAGCAGCTCCGGGGGCAGAGGCTGTGCAAACGTGAAGAGCATGTACGAGCATTGAAGAGCTGTTTCGGTGTCCCCCTGGTCCAAATA
>CAYYUP010000155.1:0-8117 GCA_964474905.1 uncultured Nannocystis sp.
ACGGCTCCCTGATCCCGCGGACCATTAGCTGTCGATCGCAGTCTCGATCTCGTTTGATGCGTTCGTAGGCCAGATCACCGAGCTGGCTTGGCCTCGGGACGCGACGTCGACGGTTGGGCGTGCGAAGCCGAGCGCGACCCATCTGTGCGCGTTTACGCGAACATCCACAACTGTCCAGGAGGACAGGCTCGTGGCGGCGCGGGGGCGCCATGGAGGAACTCGGCGATGGCGCGGGGATCGGTGAAGGTCTTCAGGGTTTCATCCGGCCGCCACACTTGGAGCAGACCGTCACGTCGACGGCGTGGGCGGCGTGCGTCGAGGACAGGCATCGGACGGTGTGTCCATTGAGCCTGCAGTCTGCGCAGCCGCACCCTGGACTCACCAGCATTTCGGAGTTCCCTATCATGCATGGGATGAGAGTGAGCGGTGATCGATCCTGTGAGCGGGATCAGCGCGGTGTCGATGTCGCGCCGGAAGTGACGGTTCTGTTCCGTGGGCACCTTCCGCGTGATACGCTACCGCGCACTCGTGGGGTCGCAACTGTATGAGATCGAGAGTGTTGATCGCCGAGCCAAGCGAGAGCACGAGCAGATGGGCTCAAAGCTCAAGTTTTGGTACCAATCCGGTGCCAAAAAATGGCTCTACAAGCTGTGTCGGCCAGACACAGGGGAGGACTGGGCTGAGAAGGTCGCCGCGGAGGTCGCGGCGCTGCTCGGTCTTCCGCATGCGCATGTCGAACTTGCCGAGAGCGAGGGCAAGCGCGGCTGCGTCTCTCTTGATTTCGTGGGGGAGAGCGAGTTAATCCACGGCAACGAGTTGTTGCTCGCGGAGGATCCGCAGTATCCAGCCGAGCAGTTCTGGCGAGTCCGAGCTCACACGGTCGAGAACGTACTGCGTGTGGTCGCGCTCCCAGGTATCCGGCCGCCTGGTTCGCCCGAGAGTCTTGGCATGGACGCTGCTCACGTGTTTGTCGGCTATCTCGCTCTGGACGCGCTGGTCGGCAACACGGACCGTCATCATGAGAACTGGGGTTTGCTTCGATACAACGGGCAGGTGGCGCTGGCGCCGACGTACGACCACGCTTCGAGCCTCGGCCGTGAACTCCTCGATGAAAAACGGCGGACCCTTTTGACCGAGAGACGGGTTGCGGGCTACGCGCGGAAGGCTCGCTCGGCGCTTTATGCAGACCCCTCTGCCGCCAAGCCTCTGTCACCGCTGGCCGCTTTCCTCGCGGCTTCCGCGAGAGTTCCGGGCTCCCAGAGGGCGTGGATGGCGCGCGTCGCGAGCGTTTCGGTGGATGCGCTGCGAGAGATCATCCAGCGGGTGCACCCTGAACGCATGAGCGGCGTGGCGCAGGAATTTGCCTGTCAGCTCTTGCTTGAAAATCAACGCATGCTCTGCGCAGAACGGCCAACACGATGAGCCCAACTCACTCCGATCTCTTTGTCGCGTGGCAGGACCCCGTTCGACGTGGCATCTATCCAGTTGCTCGGCTGCGGGAGATCATCCAGCGGGAGGGGACTCTCTACGAGTTTCGATATATCCGCGGTGCTCAGGCGGCGCAAGAGCAGGGATTCATCGTATTCGACAGCTTCCCTGATCTCATGGAGACATACCTGGGTGTCGAACTCTTCCCTTTCTTCAAGAATAGGGTCATGCCGCCAAACCGGCCAGACTACGCAGGATATGTCACGGAGCTGGGTCTCTCCGTAGAGACCGCGGATCCCCTCGCGCTCCTGGCTCGCAGCGGTGGAGTGCGTGCCACCGATCGGCTCGAGATCTATGCAGCACCCCATGGCGATGCGAACTCCTGTGCGTGGAACTTCTTGTTGCGAGGCATCCGCCACCTACCAGCCTCTGCCGAGGAGCGGATCGCGGAGCTTGTCCCTGGTACGCGGCTCTATGTCATGCGAGACGTGCAAAACGAATTCAACCGAAGTGCATTGATCTTGAGGTCAAAGGACAAGGTTAATCTCGGGTATATCCCTGATCTCCTTGTGGATGACTTGGCAGCGCTCGATCTCTCGCTCGATAATTTCGTGGTCACCGTCACTCAGGTCAATCCACACCCTTCGCCTGTGCAGCATCGGGTGCTCTGCAACCTCCAGTCACGCTGGCCCGACGAGCAGGGGCCCTTCATGTCGGAGCGGTTCATGCCGATCTCGTGATCGGGCGGGCCTCAAATCCCCAGACGCGAGATCCAGCTAGAGAGGCTTTGATGGGAGCCCAGGCCGAGCTCTTTGGCGGCTCGGGTTTTGATGCCACCGGTCTCGGCGAGGGCGCGGCGGATGTAGTTGCGGCTGACTTCGTCAAGCAGGGCGCGAAGCTCAAAACCGTCGCCTAGTTCGCGACCGAGGATCCCTTGGCCTTGGCCTTGGCCAAATCTTTTTTCGGGTGCTACTTGGGGTAGCAGCGCTTCGCGGATCGCACTGATGCCGATCTTGGGTCCGTCGAGCCAGAGCGTTGCTCGTAGCAGGGTATTGTGCAGTTCGCGCACGTTTCCTGGCCACGGCTGTTGAAGCAGTAGATTGCGGGCGGAGGGCGTTAGACGTCGTTCGCAAAAACCGGGCTCGGAGGCCAGCTCTTGGTTGAGCTGTTTTAAAATATGGTTGATCAGCAGTCCCAGGTCGCCATCGCGTTCGCGCAGTGGTGGTAGGTGGAGTACGGCGACTGCGAGTCGATAAAAAAGATCCTCGCGAAAGCGGTGAGCGGCGACCTCTTGCGGGAGATTGCGGTGGGTCGCGGCGATGATTCGAACATCGACCTTGCGCGGTGTACTCTCGCCAATGCGGGTGACCTCGCCCTCTTGGAGTGCACGTAGTAGCTTGACCTGAGCCGATCGCGGCAAGTCGCCGATTTCGTCGAGAAAGAGCGTGCCGCGATCGGCGGCCTCAAAGACGCCCGGGGTCGCTGCGGAGGCGCCGGTAAAGGCACCCTTGGCGTGGCCAAAGAGCGTTGATTCGACCAGCTCAGGGGCCAATGCGCCGCAATTGACGGGCACAAAGGGGTTCTTGCTGCGCGGACTGGTTTGGTGGATGGCCCGGGCAAAAAGCTCTTTGCCGGTGCCGGTTTCGCCTTCTAGGAGTACCGGCACCGAGCGCAGCGCGACTCGGCGAGCTCGCTCGACAATCCGCACCATGACCTCGGAGCGGTGCACGATCGCCCTATTAAATTCGGGGCTCGCCGGCAGCGGTGCACTGCTCTGTCGCAGCAGCGCGGCATCGGAGCTGCGCAGGAGATCGGGAATCAACTCGGCCGAGAGATCAAAGGGGAATGCGACCTCCTTTACACCGTGCTCGCGCGAGGACTCGATCAGCGTTGCCTGGGGGTAGCGGGTTTTTCCTAAAATCAGCCAGACTGCGGTCATGGCTGGGGTGCCGGGGCTGATATGCAAGGTAAGCGCGGCATTTGGCTGCCGCTTTTGCAGGTCGTCGACGACCTCGATCGCGCGCCGGTAGATGTCGCCAAAATCGGTCGGCGATCGGAGCTTGACTCGGCGATGGTCGATGCTCGCCGAACTCTGCTGGGCCAACCATCGCCGGTAAGCCGGCACCCGCGGGTCGTCGGG
Organism: uncultured Nannocystis sp.; assembly: GCA_964474905.1. Taxonomy (GTDB): domain Bacteria; phylum Myxococcota_A; class Polyangia; order Nannocystales; family Nannocystaceae; genus JADJRG01. The sequence continues at coordinate 3,569 of CAYYUP010000155.1, forward strand.
CGCCAAGTTGTCGAGCAGGACGATGCGTTGGTAGAGGTCGGGCGTTTCGAGCAGCGCGCCGGCGATAGGTCCCAGGCCAACCGCGTCGGGCCCCTCCTGCGCCGCCCGCAGGTCGGTCATGCCCAACCAAGCGACCATAATGCGAGTCGGTGCGGGCTTTTTTTGCAGCTTTTGTGGCGACCTTCGGCGCATAAGAGTTTTTACTATTCCGCAAAAATATTTACTAATTTGCGAGACGTATGCATCCGCAAACTTTGCAATAGTGTGCAATATCAAATAGTTGAAGGTATGGCGCGATCGTTGCTCTAAAACTGCGCACTATGAACGATTTCAATCATCAAGGGCCACTTCTCGCCACCGTCAAACTCGCCCAGGGTGTGCAGGTGAGTCTTCAAGATCCGCGCCTCGAGAGTCTTGAACTTTTTGAGGGTGTATCCCGCGCGCAGCGGCCGTCGATTGCGGCGGATGTCTGGAAGATCGGTTTGCGTGCGCTGCATTCGGCGCAGGCGAGCGCGCAGGCGGGTCGGCTCGAGGAGATCGGCGGCGAGCTGATCGAAAAACTGCGGGCCGAGCTTCGCGAGCATGTGGAGCTGCAGGGCAAGCAGGTTGAAGAGCGGCTGCGCCACTACTTTGATCCCACTAGCGGCGAGCTGACGGCGCGCCTGAATGCGCTCTTTGCCGACGATGGTTCGCTCAGTCGTTTGCTGACGGCGAGCACGGGTCCTACGAGTTCGTTTGCCGAGACCCTAGAGTCGAAGATAGGTCCGCTGATGCGAAGCCTGGATCCCGAGCACAGCGAGGGCGTGATCCAGATGCTCGCGACCAAGGTCGAGTCGATCCTCGCAGACAACCAAAAGACGATCGGCGAAGCGCTCGATCCGATGGTGGAGAGCAGCGCGGCCGGCCGTTTTTCGACCGCTCTGGGGCGCCAGCTTAAGGTCGCCGGTGACGACCAAAAGCAGCGGCTTGCGGCGATTACGGCGGCCCTGGATGCCAACAACAAAGATTCGCTGCTCAGTCGCTTGCTCCGCGAGTCGCAGGTGAGCCAGCGGAGTCTTTTGGCGGCGATTAGTCCGACGGGCCCGGGCTCGCTTTTGGGGCCGCTGGAGGCGACGATCAGCCGCTTGCTCGAGGGCCAGCAAAAGCGGCAGTCCGAGCATTGGTCGGAGATGCGGCGGAGTATGGCAGTGCTCAATCAAGAGGTGCGCGAGACCGTGCAGCGCCTGGAGAAGGAGCGCGAGCAACAGCGCAGTGGTGTGGTCGGTGGCCTGAACTTTGAGGATGCTGTGTTTCAATTCGCCAGCGAGCGCCTGGGTGGCAGCGGCCAGTTGCTGGTCGACGCGACCGGCACGACGCTCTCGCCGAGCGGTCGCAAGGTCGGCGATGTGGTGCTCACATTTACCGAAGAAAGCGCCTTTGCCGGGGTCAGGGTGGTGATCGAGGCCAAACGAAAGGGCGCTATGTCGGTCAAAAAAGCCCTCGACGAGCTGGACGATGCCCGCAGCAACCGCGAGGCGGAGACGGGGCTTTTTGTGCTCTCTCGCAATGTTGCACCCGAGGCATTTCCCCGCTTTGTTCGCTACGGCCAACGGGTGCTCGTGGTCTGGGATGCGGATGATCCGGCGACCGATCCCTGGCTCTACGCAGCGCTGATGCTGGTGGTGGCCCTGGCCTCCCGGGCCAAATCCGGGGAGCAGGGCGCGGACGAAGGGGCAGAGCTCGACCGCAGCCTGATGATGATCGAGGGTACCCTAAAGCGCATGGTCGAGATCGATAGGCGCGCTCGCACGATCATCAAGGCGGCCGAGGCGATGCTTGTCGAGGTCGAAAAAGGCAAAGAAGACCTGAATGTGGCCCTTGCGGCGACCCGTCTGGTGTTTGATCAGGTGCGCAGGGGCCAAGCCGATGAAACGCTCGAGAGCAAAAGCCCGATCTCAACAGCCATCCTCCAGGGCAAGCCGCCGCGAGCAAAGGCGTAGGAGGCAAGGGCGGTCGGTGCCTAGTTTGTTCTGCGCCGAGCAATGCTCATCAGAGGTCGTGTCTGTGCGTATGCGTATGCCTGTGCCTGTGCCTAGGCCCATGCCTGCGCCTATGCCAATTCGCGAGAGGCGGCCTTTTTGGAGCTTGTCTTGTTGGCCGCGTCCCTCTTGGAGCGCTTGGGCTTTTTGCTGGTGGCCGCGGCGGCTGCACGCTCGGCCTGGATCCGGGCGAGAAGCTCACTCGCAGGCTCGTCGCTCGGGTCTTGGGGGACTAACTCGCCACGGAAGGCTTTTGCTAGGATGGATTGGTTGAGCTTTTCGAGGCTATCTGTGTTGCCCTGAAGCGTGGTTTGAAGTTGAGCAATAGATCGCATCATCACATCGAGAATGAGGCCAATTACCCGTTGTTCATTCAGTGGGGGAAGGACAACTGGGCACGATTCAATGTCGTTGCCGCTTACATGTGGGAGTTGGGTTCCGGTGGCCTGTCCCGCGATTTGATGGCGAAACGTTGGGCCTTGAAGGAAGTAGTAGAGGAATGTGCTATCGATCTCTCCGTGAGGAAGAAATCTTCCAACGCGCTGAAGAAGGAGGCTGGGTGTGTCGCTTGCCGACAAACGGGCAATCTTTAACCCTGTCGAGATAAGCGGGCGGTCCATCGCTATCACAATATCGCCCTCATGAAGTTCATATTCGATGTACTCCTGACGATCTGCTTGAGGGATGAACACCACACTGCTCCAGCGAATGCCTCTCGGGATGATGTTGGTGCCACGTAATAGACGGATGCCGTCCTCCGAGTACGACTTGCTCTTGAACGCGTATCCAGGTTGGAGTTCCAGGATGTCATAGAGGCGCGCAACAGCCCATGTGGCGGGGGGATCGGCGAAATTCAGACTCTCAGCGGTGTGTTCAGCGACTTCGCCTCGGTGAGCGGCCCTTCGACGCGAGTCGGCTTGATTCTCGGCTTTTGTGCGTTCGCGGGCGAGACAGGCTTGGTTGTCCTTGGAGGTCCAGGGTTTGCCGGCCTTTGTGGCTTTGGTCTCGGCGCGGGCGCGGGCTTTTTCGGCTTTGGCCTCGATCCAGCGGGTCTTTCGCTCGGCGCGGATGCGATCGAGCAGCACCGCGGCGGGCTCGACGTCCGGGTGCTCGGCCCTCCACTGCGCGCTCAGATCGCCCCGGAACGCCGCCGCCAACACCGACTGCCGAAAACGACCCAGCAACCCCGGAATCGCCTCAAGTGCCTCCCGCGCCCGACTCGCCCTCGCCTGAAGCCCGTCTATCTTGGCGACGATCCGATGCTGCTCGTTGATTGGCGGGAGCGGGAACTCGTATTTTTTCAGGGCTCGGCCTGTGAAGTGCTTGATTGTTGTGCCCGTGAAGTGACGTTCGAGCTTCCCCGTAGTCGCGTCTAAGCGAAGGTTATGCACCAGCCATTGAGGCGCAATCCCCCCGAATAGTCGCACTCGGTGTAGGGCCTTCTGGAATTTGATCTTCGTGTCGCCATTTGACCACACGGCGGATCTTCCGGGCTCACCGCCCTCACAGATCAGAACATCATCATCTAGGATTGAGAAGCGATCGACTTCTTTTTCGAGGAAGGGCATCTCCAGCAGGTCAGAAAGTTCGAACGAAGACCAACGGACGTTTATGTTCCTAAGATAGAGGTGTGGGGTCCCTTCCGTGCGTTTGGCCCGATCCAGCATCTTGCCAAGCTGGCTATGCCCGACATTTCCAACCTTGGCGCGAGCCCATCCATTGGGAAGGTCGTTGCTCATGTTGGCACCTCAGTTTCGATTTTTTTACCCGACAACAATTCCGCAAGCGCTTCCATCTCCGTCATCGCCACCTGCAGATGCCCCATAATCTCCGCCGCCAGCACATCGGGCTCTGGAAGGTCTTCGACCCGTTCGACGCTGTCATCGCGCAGCCACGAGATATCTAGATTGTCCCCGCGTTCGCCGATCTCTTTCCTTGTAAACCTGCGCCAGCGGCCTTCTTCGCCCACGTCTTTGCGTTTTGAGCGGCCGTAGGGGTCGTCGCCAAAGCAGCGGATAAACTCTGCAAAATGGCCAAAGGTCAGCGGTGTGCGTTTGCCAAAGGTCGGCGTATTGGTCCGCATATCGTAGATCCACACCGCCTTTGTATTTTTCTTATCCCTATCGGCGGGGCCGCGGGTAAAAAAGAGCACATTGGTCTTGACCCCGGCCGCATAAAAAATCCCGGTCGGCAGCCGAAGGATCGTGTGCAGCTCGCATTTGTTCATCAGGTCGGCGCGGATCTGCTGGCCTGTGCCCGCCTCAAATAGCACGTTGTCAGGCAGCACCACCGCCGCTCGACCGCCGGGCCGAAGCCCGCGATAAACGTGCTGCAAAAACGCGAGCTGCTTGTTGCTGGTGGGGTATGTAAAATCATCGCGGGTCGGCGCACCACCGCCGGTTTTGGTACCAAAAGGCGGATTGGTCAGGATCACATCTACCTTGGGCAGCTCTTTGCCCGCCGATGACAACGTATCGCCCAGGTGCACCGCGCCCTCCACCCCGTGCAGCAGCAGGTTCATCAGCAGCAAG
>CAYYUP010000156.1:0-5033 GCA_964474905.1 uncultured Nannocystis sp.
TGTCGCGGAGGCCAGACGAGGGGGGGCCCCACTCCTCAGACAGGTCGGAGCGCGCGTCGACCCCTAAAGGGGCCGATGCACGTCCTAGACTCGTTCGCGAGTCCCCCCCTCGCCTGTCCCAGCAGCTCATCCTCCAAGCCGTCGATAGTGAGCCGGCGTGCGGGGGCAGCGGTGGTTTGCGGGGCTTTGTTTAGAGGGTCGGTGGCTTTCGGCAGGTTCTCCGGTGTCGGAAAAGAGAGCCGGTGAGCGGGGGCGGCGGTGCTTTACGGGGCTTGGTTCGCGATCCAAGTTTGTTCGGGGGCGGCTCTGATGTCCGGTTGCTGAGATCCGTCGCGCCTGTGGATCGCCCTCGTCCCAGGAATTGTTTGAGGTGCAGCTGGGTAGGGCGCGGTCCTTGTGTCGACGCGACGGTCATGTTCGTGAGTGCGTCGCGGTCGCGGTCGCCCTGCCGCTGACGCTGTGTCGCGAGATCAAGCCGAACCAGTGAGCGGGCCCAGAAACGCCCGATGTCGGGCTCTCCCGACGACAGAATTGCCGTTGAGCGCTTAGAACGACTCCGTTGAACAGAATCAAGGCAAGGAACGTCGTTATTGGATGTCGTATCGAATCGCCTCCATGGTCTTGCCGCTCGTGTTCTCTGTCTCGACAGGGTGTGGTGATGATGTCTCCGGTACTGGGACGGAATCCACAAACGGAAGCGGGACGACGACACCCGACGACTCGTCGAGTGATCCGAGCACAGCTTCCTCAACATCGACGTCATCGACGTCATCGACGTCTGGAGGAGATGGACTTCCTGCCTGTGAACATGTGGCAAGGCTGCCTGATGGATTTCCGATCGAGGGAATTGCGTTCAGTCCAGATAGTACGCATATATTGTACAAGCAGAGCAACTCCCCCGATCGACTTGCGCGTGTCGCGATTGAAGGATATGCGACGGAGTACTACTACGAGGGACAACTGAATAACGGGCCGCTCTCTCGAGGCGGTGACAGCCTGTTCTTTACAAGAGAATATAATGGTGAGACATCCATCTCTCGGATGGCAATGCTGCCAGATGGAGCACCTGACGGTGAGCCCCAGGTCGTTCTGTCGGCAAAGGGACCACCGACCATGAAGGTGTCGGGAAACGGGGACTGGCTGGCGTTCTCTTCGTACAATGAGAATGTGTTTTTCGTATCGACGCAGGGCGGTCCTCTAAAGCAGCTCGAAACCGAGATTTACCATCATATACCCTCGAATAGTGGTGATTTTTTGTACGGTGTGCCGTGGTTCAATGCGATGCAGCCTGGCCCCTATCCCTTCTATTCGATTGCTGTAGAGTCGGGGGAATCCAAGTTTATCGCCGAGATTCCCGACGTTCCCAATGTCTCTGGGTTTGCGCAGCAACCGGGGGCGCCCGATTGGATTTGGTCCCAATACGGAGAGGACGACGCCGACCTTGTTACCTTTCGAATCAATGTCCAAACCGGTGAATTGCAGGACCTCTGTAAACTCGTAGACCCGGATGGGTATCCGGTCTCCGCTGACCATTATTTTGCGCTGGCAGATGATGGCAAGACGTTTGCGGTCGTCTCAAACAGCAAGGTGTATGTCGCGAAAGGCATGTAGCAGAGAAGAGCCCTGATGCAGATCTGCGGGGCTTCGCCCCTGGACCCCGAACGCCTGCGGAGGTTGTTCTCTGCGATGAGGTTCTCCTGCGAAGAGCCAAAGATCAAAGATCAACCGGCTCGCGCGCTACCACCACACGAAAGCCGCTGACGCCGGCGTCGACGCTGACGCGCCAGTCCCAGTTACGGTAGGCGGCCGCCAGCGCGCCGCGATCGTCCCACCAACTACCTCCCCTGATCGCATGTCGATCAGATTCACCGCCAGAGTGCACCGGCGGATCGACCTTCACAGCAGGGGGTCGAGGTCGCCGATCGTAGATCTCTGGATCCCAAACATCGGCGCACCACTCCCAGACATTGCCTGCCTGATCCAGGGTCCCAAAGGGCCCCCGGCCAGCCGGGTACGAGCCCACCAGCGCTGGAGCGCCATTGCCCTGACCGAAGTGAGCACGGGTCGCATCCGGTAGCTCGTTACCCCAGGGATAGGTCCGGCCATCTTCGCCGCGGGCAGCAAACTCCCATTGTGCCTCGCTCGGCAGACGGACAGCCCAGCCGCATTCTTTGCTGAGCCACTTGCAGAAGGCAACTGCATCCGCCCAACTCACAGTGACCACCGGCTGTTGCGGATCGTTGAAACGACGATCTCTCCACGCTCTCGGCTGGCGATGGCCAGTCGCTTCGACGAATACGCGGTACTGCTGATTGGTCACCGGAGTCTCGCCGATCCAGAAGGGCGAGAGCTTGACCAAATGCGCCGGTCGCGAGTCGCTATTGAGTTCATCGCTGCCCATTATGAAGGTCCCACCGGGCACCCAGAGCAGGCGTAGACCGATTGTCTTTTCGATTGTGGGTGTATGTAGTCTGGCGATAAGCGTTGGCTTGCCGCCCGCAGATGTGTCGATTGTCGGGTCTTGCGAGGGCTGCAAGAGACGGCAAAGTGTGTCGATTTGCCAGCCCTTTCGCATGTCGAGCTGCTTCATCTTCCGGGGCGGCTCGCCGGGTGTGGCACCTCCGCCGGGCGCGAAGATCGCGAGAAAGTTTTTTTTGCCCCCCAGGAAATTCTTAAGCCGAGACCAGAGCAGCGTTTCTTTGCCAGCCCAGAGGAGGCAGGTGTGCACAACTAGGATGATCGTCGCTGCGGCCTTGGGCGAATCCTTCGCGGGCGAATCATCCTGTGCGAAATCGCTCATTCTGCGTAATAGGGGCGATTCGCCAGTCCTCGGCCAGACCCGCAGCGAATCGACCAGACGCAGCTTCTGGAGGAGTTGCTGGGCTTGGGGCTCGGCATCCTCGAGACTGACGATCGCGACGTCGTAGGTCCTATTTGCCGGGGCCGTGCGCGAGTGTTTGCATACGAGTTGGTTGGCCGTGCCGAGGACCCCGGGATCGACATCAGGCCGTTTTGCGAGGGTCCGCAGCGCGTCGAGCAGCTGCGGGTGCGGTTGGTCCTGGATCAGGCGGAGGAGCGCGAGCAAGCGCGGCGCTTTGTCGAGTGTCTCTGCGCTCAGACGCTCGACAAAAGGAGTCGGATCAAATGCGGCCTCGAGCACACAGTTGCGCAATAGCTTCCACTGATTCTCGTCGCTCAGATCGGCGACCTGCAAGAGTCGCCTCATAAGCGGTGCAAAGGCCCTGTGCTGGGGCAGGCTGCCGGCGAGCAGGATCACTTCGTGCCACCACGAATTGTCGAGATGATCCGCGAGTGTATGCAGCTCCTTCTCGCCGAGCCTCGCGATCTGCACAGCGGTCAGGTACTCCTGGATCCCGAGGTGAAAGAAACCAAAATGACCGGGCGCGAGTTCTTTGAGTACGCCGCAGGTCTCGTCGAGCCATCGCAGGGTCTGACCATTGGAGTTGTAGGCCTGACTGAGACCCTCCAGGCCCTCACCCAGGATATTGAGCAGAATTTCGCGATGGATCTGCTCTCTGGTCTCCTCGTCTGTGTTGCTGCCTGCATTGCTGTGGAGCCGCAGGGCGAGCGGGCGCAGGAGCGCGAGTGCATCTTTGCCGGGCAGGAGCGGCTTGCCGAGCGCCGGTGCGGTCGCGCCGGGCTTATCGTCGGTCTTGGCGCTTTGCCAGCCCTTGAGGAGCATCGCCAGGCAGGTCTCGTAAAACTCGGCGCGGCTCTCCGGGAGGATGCTGCCGCGACGGTAAATGACGCAGAGCAGGTTGAGGATCAACGGTGTCGCGTACATCGCCCGCCGCGGATCGGCGAAGCGGGGATCCTTGAGCGCCTTGGATAGGTGTGTTGCGCGTTCTTGGGCGATCTCGTGCTCAAGATGCCCCTTGTTGGCGACCTCCGTGAACCAGCGAATGATCAGTTGTTCCGCCTGCTCGAGCGAGAGTGGGCTGAGCTCGACCCGGCCGAGTTTGTTTTTGTCGGAGACCAGTCGGATCTGGCCGCGATGGTCGTCGTAGCCGGCGAAGCGGCAGCTGACGATGACATGCAGAGGATCACCGGAGTGGGTTTGCAGCTGGTGCGAGAGAAACTTACAAAATTTTTCTCGGGCGTTGGGCTCGGTGATCTCATCGAGGCCGTCGAGCAGCAGCAGCAGGTGCCTGTGTTCCCACAGCGCCGCCGCACTCCCTTCGTCGGCGACGGCCTTGTCCTTGAGCAGGATCCGCGTGACGAATTTTTTGAGCGTGCCCGGGTGCGGGCTGTGGTTCCACTCGCGGAGAGGGATGAAGATCGGCAGCGTCTTCGGCGACAAGCTGTCGGCGACGAGCTGCGTGCTTTTGTCGGAGGGCGCGGGCTGAGGCGCGGGTAGAGGCGATGAAGTCGTTTGGGCGCAGGCCCGCATCGCCTGGTCGCGCACGATCTGCGAGAGCTTGCGCAATGCGGTGGTTTTGCCACTGCCCGGATCGCCCAGGAGCAGCGCATGCTGAAAGCGCTGCCCCCGAAGGCGAACGAAGAGATCGGTGATCGCAAAGTCCTGGCCTTCGAAGGGTCGCTCGTGATCCGAGGGGCCGCCGAACTTCGTCGGGGTTTTGCCGGTGCGCAGGCTGAACTTGAGCGGGATGTAGAGTTCGCTCAGGTCGAGCGAGATGTCATCGCCGCCAACTCCCCGCAAACGGGCTTGGAACTGTTGTTTGCCCAGCCAATCGATGTACGCCTGCACCGCTGACGAGGGCTGCCACGGGGCGCGACCGCCAGGCATTGGAGCTGGGTGGTAGTGCTGCTCTGTCTTGTTGCCGAGGACCTGATCCCCGCGGATTTCGGTTCGCGTCGGTTTTGGAGTTTGTCCGGGATGGTCGCCGCCGGTCTGATCGTCCTTGGCCATTGGAGGCCGAGCCTATCATGCTCTTGGCCGCGCTGGACGAAGCCTCGGCAGCGGGCGTGCGTTGTGCCGGGATTGTTTCGGCCGAACTATCATTATATGTTGAATCGAGAGTCGCACTCGCGGCGTTGCGAGGATCGGGCTG
>CAYYUP010000156.1:5133-8041 GCA_964474905.1 uncultured Nannocystis sp.
CGGACAGGTCGCGGTTGTGCGCCTGTGGTCCGCGTCGAGTGCACGGAGTGGCTGTGAGCGGGGCGCGGTCCGCAGGGCCGGGAGGCCCTGGATCCGTGAGCAAAAATAATCTGATCCGGTTGGCTGGGTCCGGTCTCTACATACGTACATGTCCCCCGATCCCGTGTCCATCGAACCGCGCGAAGCGCACTCCAATCGCTATAGTTCGCGAGCTGTTTCGCGCGGCCTCGCCGGCCTGATCTTTGGGGGGCTGCTCGTCGCCGCGTGCAGCTCGGCCGAGAGTGAGCCGGATGGGGCTGATCTCGAGGCCACACCGGGGCAGTCGTTCTCCATGTTAAATGCTGCGGCTGGGCTCTCGGCCAAGGTCAAGGGCCCGATGAAGAGGGCCGTCCCGATGGGTAAGATCCCGAGCAAGAAGGGCGTGCCATCCTCTCTTGGCAACAAAATTCGCGGTGGTTACGTGCTGACGCATGAGCACCCGACCAACCCGATGGCGTTTGGTGGCAATTACGCCTTTACGGGCAAGAATGGAAACTACAAAAACGGCGTGATGGAGAAGGGCTATACCGCCACCTGCGGTGGTTGCAAGGCCGGTAGCAAGTGCGACCACGGCGAGGTCAAGGGCAGCTTTACGGCCGCCACCGGAGCGCTCGGCAGCGATATGGGCGACCACAAGAGCCACATGGGGCCGCTGCACGGCAGCAACTCGCATACCCGCTACTCCACCCAGTGGATCAAAGCTGCCGCCCAGGATACGAGCGACGCCAAGCTCAAGCTGATGGTCGCATTTGCGGTCGAGAGCGAGGCGATGTGTGAGCAGCTCTACTACGCCAACAAAGGCAATGGTGGGCCTGGTGGTGATGGCTACGCGTGCAGCCACGGCGATACCGTCAAATCGATGGACCGCCAGATCAACGCCCTCAAGGGCTGGGCTACGGCCAATTCCTCGTGGATGGAGGTCGCCTACTCGGCGGCCGATGCCCGCCGAATCATCAAGGCCGGCAAGCTCGCCATCGTCCTAGGTGTCGAGTCGGATTATGCATTTGGCGCCGAAAACCAGACCTTCGATCCCGTCAACCGGCTCAACCACTACCATGATATTGGCGTGCGCACCTTCTACTTGGCGCATAAGGTCTCCAGTCGCCTCGCGGGCGCCGACATCTACCGAGCCAAGACCGAGATGGGCGGCAAGGTCATCCGTGCGACCCAGGCCATGGCGGGCTGCTTTTACGTCGACGACTACGTTGCGGACTATCCTCTCAAGGGCACGAGCGGTCATAAGTTTTGCGACAATACCTGTGGAGACGGCGGATTTAAGGGCAGCAAGCTGACGGATAAGTGCGTCATGAAGTACAGCGACCTGTCCGAGGTCAACTACGCGGCCTATTTCCTTGGGGGCGGTGGAGGTTACTTTAACGGCTTTAAAGCCTATCCCAAACCGCCCGGATTCTCGGGCTCGGGCGGGAGCCGTATGGATCACGGCGTCGAGCGCAACAACCTAGGCCTCTCCAGCGACGGCGAGCGGGTGGTTCGAGAGGCCATGCGCAAGGGCATGATCGTCAACATCGATCACATCTCGACGCGCGCGCGCTTTGACATTAACGATATCTCGAAGGACTTCGGCGGCTACCCGATGAACGCGCTGCATAACAATCCCAACGAGATGTTGGTGGCCAATAGCACGTCAAAGCTCAAGACACCGGGGCCGAACGAGTACGATTTTGACGACTCGGAGATCGAGCTGGTCCGCAAGACCGGTGGCTTTTTCGGCGTGCGGGTCGGGCCGCTTGATGCTAAGAACTACGCAAATTCGGGGGTGACCACCAACTGCCCCAAGACCGCCACCGAGACCGCCAAGATTCTCGCCTATTTGATGGACAAGGGGCTCACGGTCGGCTACGCGCTCGACTACGCGACGATCACCGAGGGTGTGCACTCGCGAACCTTGGAGAACTGCGGCCGTGACCTAGGCGGCGGCAAGGACCAGCTGCATAAGTACGGGAGTCATATCACCGAGGGCCTGACCCACGTCGGCATGATGAAGTACTGGCATAAAGAGCTCGACGCGGTCGGCCTAAAGAAGAGCTACACCGACAAGCTGCGCAACGATGGGCCTGAAGCGTTTGTCGTTATGTGGGAGAAGTCCGAGTCAAAGAAGAACGTGGGCAAGCAGGTCAGCCGAAAGACCTACACCACGAATCCTGCCTCGGATGGTAAGCCGCACGGCTCCGCTTGCACGAAGGCCTCGCAGTGCGAGAGCAACCGCTGCGCGTGGGGTCGGTGTGCCGATGCCGATGAATGCCGCGATAGCAGCGACTGCAATAACAACCAGTACTGCGGCGATCCGATCGGCGGAAAAGCCACCTGTAAGGCACTCAAGAGCCAAGGGCAGGCGTGTACCAAGAAGTCTCAGTGCTCGACCAACCGCTGCTCATGGGGTAGCTGCGCCGCCAAGGACGAGTGCAAGTCCAACTCGGACTGCAGCAGCAGCCAGTACTGCGGCAATCCGATCGGCGGCAAACAGACCTGCAAGGCCAAGAAGTCCAAGGGCAAAGGCTGCACCAAGAAGCACCAGTGCAAGTCCAATAAATGCAGTTGGGGCAGCTGCAAGTAGGTTTCGTTGTCGGCGATGCAGTAGCGATTGCCTGGCGCATCGTCTAGAATCAGGATTACGACGGAATGGCAGATATTTAGAACTGGAGAGTCTTGGCAGGTGTCAGGAGATCTCTCTCCTCGCCGGTGAACGCGACCCCCTGAGTTGCACGCACGCTGCTGACGAGACCGTGGCGCTTGACGTTTTTGGGGGGGGTCCGCGTCCGCTTTGCGTTGAAAACTAGGCGGCCAGCGCCGATGATTCGCCCCCCTCCCCAACGGTCACGGATTCTCGATTGCCAAGTGAAACCCTGAA
>CAYYUP010000157.1:0-8017 GCA_964474905.1 uncultured Nannocystis sp.
ACCACACCATGTCGCCCCCCACGACCAAGCGGTCGCTGGTGCACACAGCATCGACCGCAGCTCATTGCGAAACAAATGCCTCCCCACGGGCGATCACCCGCCATCCTGACCACCTCCAGGATTCTCGCATTGGGGCCACGGTATCCCTCACATACGCAGCGATCTTAGCGGCAACTTCAGTATCATTGAGCGCACGAAGGCTGCGTTATACGCTCCTCCCTCGCTCCTCATAGGCGTGCCAAGTCGACTCGGGCAGCTCTGCGTGCACTCCGGTGATCGTCTGGTAGGCATCCTCCCAGCCCTGCCTAAATGCCTCTCCGAGCACGCGGTTTTTATCACCTGCCCGAAGATGCTCGCGGATCGCTCTGGCCACGCCCTGCTCAAATACTCCGCCCTCCGCCACCGCCTCACGGTATGCGCGTACCGCCTGTGCGAGCGCCGAAGCATCCGCACGAGCTCCTGCCGCCACTACCGAACGAGCAGCAAAACCCGCGGCGATCAACGCCGCGGAGTCGGCCGGCTGTGGCCACAGGGATCCGATGACGACTTGGGCTCCTGCAAGGAGAAAGAAACCCGGGAGACCGAGCGCTTCGTCCTGCCCGAGCAAATCGCCGAGGTTATCATTGCTAAAGCCCGACTCACATGCCCAAAGCTCGACCCGTCGGCAATGTCGGAGGTCGAGCATGCCCACCTCAAATGCCCGGTACGGAAATTTACTCTGCTGTGCCTCATTTAGGTAGAGCCTCGAGCGAGATGCGATCCACAGATCCGCCTTGGCATGAGTAAATATTCGCAGAACGCCAGCATCCGTACACATGCGTTCGAAGTCGGCGCGTTTCGTCGGACCTGCGACTTCCTCGGAGAGGGGAGTTATCGCAGCGCGACCGAAGTCCAGCCCCCGATCTTCGCCGGTTTTGGCCCCGATATACGCACAAATTTTGTCGCTGTTCGCCTCTACAGTGGCCCCCAAGCCCGCGAGTGTCGGCACATGAACAATATCGAGAACGTCCCCGAGGGTCCGCCCGTGTTCGCTTTGCAGCGACCCCCAGGGAACGAGGCGCACTTCTCCGCGAGAGAGCACAAGCAGCGCACGGAGCCGGTGTTCACGGGCCCAAGCGAGCAACCTTGTGCCCACACGATCTGCGAATTCGCCCTCCAGCAGCCCCGACAACGCGTTATTAAAGCTCTTTATAGACTCCGGGTCGAACTCACCACCGGCCCCCTGATACAGATTCTCGCTGTACTCCGCAACGCTACTGGCCAACGCTGATGGGTCTTCTTCCCCGAGGAGGTCGGTCGAAACCAGCTCTCCTGCGCAGCCCGTGCATATGCCCACCACACCAACAAATGCACCATTGAGCAGAATGCCTACATCCCGGTTGTCCCGCAGCCAGCTCGCAATTTCATCAGGATCTGGCACGGGTACCGTCGGACCGCAACCCGGCGCCCATCCCCGGTCCACCCCGACCTGCCAGCGCTTGCCAATTTCGTCCCGAACTTCGGCGCTTGTGCCCTCTGGATTGGAGAGTTTATTGACCCCCCTCACCTTCTCCTTTGGGTCTAGATCTGTGATCGTTGAGAGCGCTGTGATGAGGCTCTGCAGCCCCTCACGAAGCATGTCGATGTCCTCCCCAAGCCGCTCCGGGGGTAGCCTGCGCACCTCCTCGAGCATCGAGATATGTGAACATCGGTCGAGCTCTTCCCGGGCACGATACAGGTTCATGCGCCATCCAGCCTCCGTGTCCGGACAAAATTCTGCAGTCGGCCCCTGCCCGTAAAATCCCATGTCCGCGCGATACACCGCCGCGCCCAGCAGGTCAAACCAGTAGGCCCGTTGCTGGGGGGCGACATCGTCATCACACCAGCTCAACGCCACACTTGCCAATGCCCGAATCGAGCCTGCAAAAGCCCGCCTATGAGCATCTGCGAGGTCCGGAGCACGCATCTTTGCGTGGCTGTTCTTGATGCCCTGGTTCACGTGCTCCATGAGCATTGCCCGCTCATCTTGCGCCGCTCTCATCAACAAATTTGCCTCCAACAAAAAGAGAGAGAGAGAGAGCATGCCGACGTGCAATGGGTGCACTGCACCCATGAGAATCCCGAGTTGACCCCAGCGCTCACGCGGCCATGGCATCTGCGCTGGCCAGGCGACCAGCGAATTGTAAAGATCACGAGCATCCTCCCTCGAGAGATGAACCGCTCGCCTATCGGGGCGCTCTCGGGCGATCTTTCGCGCGAGCGACTCGACAATCTCGAGGACGCTTGCCGATTCATCCGCAGGCGCCTCCGGCTTGCAACCCAAAACTACCCTCGCATCGCTGCGGGCCCGTCGGAAGCGGTCTCTCGTGATCTGAAAGGGCGATTTACTCCGAGAGAACGCCCTGCTCATCCAGGAGAGCATCTCATCCGCGAGAACCACGATACTCCTCGCAGCGTCAGTCTCGTCCAGCAAACCGGCTTTGCTGCGGGCCTCGAGAAGATCGAGACGCACGCTAAAATGAGCCATGGTAGTGCCCTCGAGGTGCCCCGGAGGAGAACCCGGCCATTCACCGGGAAGTTTGCTCGCCTCCTCGTGGTGAGCGAGCGCCGACTCGAGAAGCTCTCGTTTCTCGGCGTCATCCTCGATCGTCAGGGCAAGCCCGCGTTCACGCATCGCCAGGTAATGCAGCGACCACCGGAGCCGGGCGGGCTCGCGTCTCCTCGCGGGCAACTCGATAACCTCTTTGTAGAAATGGATCGCACGCCTGAGATTGCTCTCTCGATCCCCCTGAATCCGGTCGGACCAGCTCTGGGCCAGGTTGTTCAGCGCCTGCCCGTACATGCTGCCGAAAGAATCGTTGAGATCATGGGAGTCACTGCGCAGTAACAGCTCTTTCATCACCTCGACCTGCTCTGCCATCAGCTCAAGGCCAAGCTCGCGTTCATCCGCATCAGGACCCTCACAGAAAATACTAGCAACCAAGGCCTTTGCGTCTGCGACAAAGAAGCTCCGAGTGACACTATCCAACGTCCTCACAGCTTCGACCGTTTTAACGGCCTGCGCGGCGAGCATCTGCTTTAGCCACATGGGATGCTGCCCCGCGCTTATCCGCCGAGCCGTTGGGCCCCAAAAAGCTCGCAATGCATCTACCGGCATGCCCGACCACCACGACTGCTGTGCTCTCAGCAGCAAATAGCAGGAGTAGGCGACAGCAGAATCATCGATGTCGATCTCTCCCTGAGCAAGCATCATAAAACGACTCACGACAGACTCAGCAGTAGGCACTTCGCCGTGCAGCACCATCGCCTCGCCAGCTCGGTGCAGCGCCTCCCGCAGCTCACGCCCGGCCTTTGCCTCGACCGCCGCAAACTCCAATGCAGCCTCGATCGGATCTCGCCGGCGAAATCGTCGACCGACCGGACCCCATCGACTCTTGTTCCTCCGCTTTCGCCTGGTCATGCTGCACTCCTAACGCTGCGTTCGCCGCAAAAGTTCCCGCAAAGAGGCTGTCCTCGATACTGGACAGACCTCGATCGCCTCCGCTTTGCAGACCCCATAGTGATATCCTCCGGCCCACATGCACGGCCAGAAGGTCCACGACGGTGATCGAGAAGCTTTCTATTGCGCAGCCCTGCACGCGCTGCGCTTCTGCGACGCGCAGGACGAACAAAAGCGGCGCTTCGGTCCCGAAGCCGACGCGCTCTGGGGCAGCTTCAGCGGCACTACAGCGAGTTTGAGTGGGGACAGCGAGCGCATCGATCTGCTTCTCCGCGACGCCGACGCCCAATGGACGCGCGCTTTTGCGCCTCGCGTCGTCTTTAGCCTCGAGGGTGTCGCCGACGATGAACCCTTCGGGCCCGCATGGGCTGGCATCGAGCCGTTGATCGCCCGCAAGCTGTGGACGGAGATCAGCAAACAACCGGCAAAACCCGAACTCATCTCGCTGATCGAGAGCATCGCCAAGGCGTGGGACATCGAGCTCTCTCCGGTCGGAGCCCCCGCGATCACGCCGACCAGCCGCTTTGTCGTCGCCGGTGCAAGTGCGATCGCCACACTCATCTTCGCCTTCGCCGAGGGCGAGGATCTCGCGTGGGCCGAACAGGTGCTCGTGGTTGCTGAGCGCCCCGCCGCCCGCCACCTCGCAGCCCTGGCGAGTGCACTCCTGCGCTCCACAGGGCACACGCTGCTGCTGAGAGTCGACGAACAACCACACGCGTCGTTCGCTAAGGCCACTCTCATCACCACCGACGACGCCAACGCCAACGCCCTCAGCTGGGCCAAAACGCTCGCAGGAGCGGTCTAATGGCGCGGATCAACGATCGCTTCGTGACCGTCGGGGAGAGCCCCTACACATGGGAGCGCGAGGCGGTCGACTTTGCCTTTGCCGAACTCGCTGACCGCAAAGATCCCTTCCAGGGGCGTGCGCTGGTCGACCTCATCGATCCCGGAAGAGGCACAATCCACGAGATCGATCTCCTCCTGATCGGCTATTCCGCGATCTACCTGGTCGAGATCAAGAGCCACCCCGGGCGGATCGAAGGAGATGAGGCCGACTGGACCTGGACCGCCCCAGATGGCCGCCGTAATGCGCTTCGAGCCCCCCTCAGCCTGATCAATCACAAATGCAAGGTCTTGCGCTCCCGCCTCGATAGGGTGCTCAAAGGCCGGGCTCCCTGGGTCCAGCCGTTGATCTTTCTCAGCGCTCCGGACGTTCACATCAAGCTCCGCGGGGCCGGCCGGATCGCTGTCGTCAGCCGCTCAAACTTCCGCGATGCGATCGTGCACGGCAAGTTCCCCGGCAACGAAAGGCTGCCCAAAGAACGAATTTCAACCCCGCAGATGAGGGCGCTCGTCAGCGCCTTTGAAACGCTCGGACTCAAGGCGCGCAGCGGTACGCACAAGGTCGGTCAATACGTGCTCGGGGAGCACCTGGGCGACGGACGCAGCTTTCAGGATTACGTGGCCACCCACGATTCTATGCCTGAGATCAAGCGGCGGGCGAGGATCTACCGGATCCCAGAATCCAGCAGTGAGAAGCAGGCCACCTGCCGCCGGCAGGCAGAACGCGAGGTCAAGCTCCTCCACGAAATCGGCCAATTTCCCAACATCCTCAACGTCCACGAGTACTACACAGACGAACGCCAAGGACCGACCATCCTCTTTGATGAGTTTGCGGATGGCGAGAGCCTGGACATCTTTCTGCATCGGCACCCAAAGCTCTCGCTCGACGATCGCCTCGCCATCCTCGAGCAGATCAGCCGCTCGCTCGCCCACTGCCACCGCAAGGAGATCCTCCACGGGGGGCTCGCCCCCGAGTCGGTGTTGGTCCGGCGTACTCCCGCCGGTCAGCTCGAGACCAGGCTCATCAATTTCCAGCTCGGCGCTAGCGCAGCGGTCTCCCCCACGGTGCACAGGACCGAGATCCTGAGTTCCGCCGGATCGGTCTATCAGGCGCCCGAACTCAGCCTAGATGCCTCCAGTCAGGGCAAGCACTCCGACGTCTTTAGCCTCGGCGCGCTCGCCTTCTTCCTTTTCACAGGGGTCCCACCGGCTCGCGATCTCGAGGCCCGCGACAGGATCCTCGCAACGCTCCAACACCTCGACCCGTGGGGCATCTCAAACGAGGTCCCCGAGACTATCCGGGATGCGATCATCGAGGCGACGGAGCTCATCAGCCTAAACCGCATCGACGACGTCGATGTCTGGTACGAGTGCCTGCTCGCCGAATACACCAAGCCCGAGCGAGACCGCGAGGAGTTTGTATCGCCGCTACAGGCCCACGCGAACGATCGTCTAGAGGACGGCTGGCTGGTGCTCTCGGTGCTCGGTCACGGCAGCTCGAGTCGGGTGATCGAGGTCAAGCGGGACGATCAACACCACGCCCTTAAGGTCAGCCTGGGCCCTGATCACGATGATCTCTTGCGTGCAGAGGGGGCATTGCTCAAGGGCCTCCGCCACTCGTCGATCGTCCCCTATCGTGACACTTTGATCTTCGGCGAGCGGACCTGCCTCCTGCTCGGGCTCGCCGGCTCTGAGACCCTCCAGCGCCACCTCTCTGAGCACGGTCCCTTGGACGTCGACGACGCGATTTGCTACGGCGAGGATCTTTTTGGCGCCCTCGACTATCTCGCCAAAGAGCACATCCTCCACCGGGATATCAAGCCCGGCAACCTCGGCATCGGCGCCCGGCAAAAAAAAGCCCGTCGCCTGATCCTCTTCGACTTCTCGCTCGCAGAGGTCGCGCTCACCAATCTCAAGGTTGGCACCGATGCCTACCGCGATCCCTACCTCGAGGAGCGCGGCGTCTGGGATCCCGCGGCTGACCGCTGGAGTGCAGCGATCACCCTGCACGAAGCTCTCACCGGGCGGCGACCTGGTTGGGGCGGCATCGGTCAGCCTCTCGTCGCTCCTGATCTCAAGCTTGTCCTCGCCGTCGAGCGCTTCGACGCCGACGCTCGCGAGCGCTTGGTCGAGTTCTTTGAGCAGGCGCTCGCGGCCGACGTCGCCCAGCGCTTCGCCAGTGCCCGCGAGATGCGAAACGCCTGGACCGCCGCCTTTGAGGCACCTCGCTATCGGCCGATGTTGGGCAGCGACAAGCGCTCGACAGCCTCGCCCAGCGCCCCCCCAAGACCGGCCGACCATCGACCGCGGGACCTCACGAGGATCTCCACAGAGTCTTCACTCGGCGAGCTCCGACTCTCTGTGCGGGCGACCAACGCCCTCGAGCGCGCCGGTATTTCGCGCATGCAAGAGCTCCTGGATCTCCCCAACAACCGCCTCTCGGCGATCCGCGGGATCGGTCGCAAGGTCGCCCGCGAGATCTTCGACTTCCGCGAGAGCTGGTTAGAGCAGCACCGGGGCTCTGCACTCCACCCGCCAGACGCCCCTCCATTCTTCACGGGTCTCCGGGGTGAGCCCCTCTACGTAGCCGGCACAGGCCTACCCGAGAAGCTCGTCAAAGCCCTCGACGGCGCGGGTTTTGAGACTCTGCAGGCCGTCGCCGCGGCTCCGGGGATCCAGATCGAGCGCCTGCTCGTGCGTGCTGGTGTCAGCACCCGGGTGCTGCTGCGGCTGCTCAAGGAGCGCGCCGACGGCGAGGTCGTCGACGAACTGCTCTCGCTCGAGGCTTATCTCGACCTCTTCCTGCCGCCCTCCAAAACCAAGAAAAGCGAGATCCTCCGCAAGCTCTTTGGCCTCGATGATCCCTTTCGCGGCCGCACCGACGTGCGCTACCGGGAGGTCGCCAACCAGGCAAACGTCAGCCATCAGCGTGTACACCAGGTGCTCAAGCTGGGTGAGAGCGAGTGGCGCAAACAGGCCGCTGTGCCCGCGCTGATGCGGGTCGCAGAGCAGGTTTTAGAGGAACTCGGCGGCGCTGCGCCGATCGAGCGCAGCGCCGACGCCCTCGCCCAACACCTCGAGCATGCCGATGCTGCCGCGACGATCCTCCGGCAACGCGCCGCCGCGCTCTGGCAGATCCTCGCGCGGCTCACCGCCCTCGGGGACGATCCTGGGGGCGCATCTTTTTACATCGCCCGCCCTGATGGTGCGATCTGGATCGCCCGGGATCCCACGTACGTCGCCTCCATCCGCCAGCTCGGACGCCTCGCGGATAGCCTCGCCAAGCGCAATCCATTGGCGGCATCGGGGGAGGTCGAGCGGGCACTCGAGCAAGCCGCCCAAGGTACGCCTTTCGCGGGTCTAGGGCGCGCCCGCCTCGCCGAACTCGCGACCGAAGCCAGCAAGAGCGCGGCCCTCTCGAGCCGCTTTGAGATCTACCCGCGAGACATGGATCCGGCGCGGATCATCGACCTCTCGGCCCAACTCCTGACCAGCGAACTCTCACCTGCGGAGGTGCAAAGCCGGGCGCGAGCCCGCTTCCCCGCGGCGGCCGAGCTACCCCAGGGCGAGGTGCTGCACGACCTCCTGAGCCCCTTGGGTCTGCGCTGGAACCCGCAAAACGGGAGGTATACCCGGGCACGCACCAACGAGCTGCCCTCCACCAGCGTGCCGCGGTCGAGTCGGGCGCCCACCAGG
>CAYYUP010000158.1:0-8009 GCA_964474905.1 uncultured Nannocystis sp.
GAGGGGGGAGGCGAGGCCTCCAACCACGCCTCAAGAGTCCTGCCACGCACCAGCTCCATCGCGATGAATACCCTGCCGTCATCACTACCGACGTCAAACACGACGACGATGTTGGGATGTGAGAGACCGGCGAGGAGCTGCGCCTCACCGAGCAAACGCTCCTCAGCCCAGACGACCTCGCCTTGCGTCGAGGGTCGATCGCGGAGGACCTTGAGCGCGACCTCCCGCTCGAGGCTTCGATCGAGGCAGGAGTAGACAATACCCATACCGCCGACACCGATGATTTGGCGAATTTCGTAGCGCCCGCCGATGAGTGCCCCCCAGGGGAGGATCGCCGGCTCGTCAGAGTCCAGATCCGGCCACAGGGGCATGTCCAGAGTCGCTACCTTTGCCCGCAAGTCGGTGTCCAACGCCGAGAGCGAAGCTCCGGTGTCAAGGGCTGCACCGGCGATGCCCGCAGCGACGTCGGCGACGAGATCGAGGCAGCTCGGGCATGCGTCGAGGTGGTGCTCGATCGCCTCGCGCACTGGCTCCTCTAAACGCCCCGCGAAGAACTCGAGGATCTCCCCCTCGTTTAAACAGCCCGACTCAGAGTAGACATTCGCCGATGACGAATGTGAACGGCGACCGCTTGCACGCCAAGAGTCAGCCTTGGCAAACAGGCTCATTCCAGACACCGCTGGAGGCTCATGTTCATCTGGCTGTTGATCAAACGGAGAATACTGTCAAACTTGGAGCGGTCGATCCCTGCTCGACGACTTAATCCGTCACGGGTCCGCTCGCGTAGCTCATCGCGGGCCTTCGCGATCCAACGGGCCACAGTCGCGCGATGAACACCGTAGATAACCCCGATCGCGGCGATGTTGAGTTCCTTGCACACATGATAGCGGAGGATGTTGCGCTGCTTTGAACTGAGGGAGGCGAGCGCCTCCTGAAACGCCACCTTAAATTCACGGCGATAGAGCTGCTTGAGGTATGCGAGTTCGTTATCGTCGTCCTTGGCGAGCAGCGCCTCGAGGGCTTGCTCGCCGAGCCCTAACGTCCGTCGGTCGCGGCGTCGCTGATGCCAGATCTCCCGCACCGCGCAGACACAGAGCCACGAGACGAGACTGCCGCTGCCGACGTAGTGCCGACGCCCAGGATCGACAGTCCTATCTAAAAGTAGTCGACAACGCAGACTTTGGATCACCTCCGCAACCTCATCATCGCCCGCTCGCAAGCGCTGGACGGCCCGTTTCGCCGGCAAGAGATAGTGTGCCTCGAAGAGCGCAGCGGCGCCTCTGACTCCCTCGAGATAGGCGCAGAGTAGGTAGAGGTCATCTGCGCGGAGCGTGCCTAGTGTGGCGGCCGCATCACTGTCGATTCTCCGGGCGAGAAAGGCGAAGAACGTCTCCGGTGCGAGATCGATCCCCGACCAAGCCTGCACTGCGCGCTCCCAGATGCTCCCGAGATCGGCCACGAGCGTCGGTGAGCCGCAAACATCGAGTAGCCCCTCGAAGGAGCTGGATATGACGCTCGGCAGGACCATGCTCAGCGCCAGCGAAACTTGGAACGCTTCCGCGCCCAGCTTGGTGCCCCTCTCAATGGCACTCCGTGTCTTTTATTGGCGTTGTTTGTGCCAATCCTTGCCCAACCCCTCGTCGAATGAGGGGAGTCGTCGAAATTCGACAGGTACTGAGTGAGTTGGAGGCTCACAGGACCTCGACGATATTAACCATTTGGCGGTTTTGCAAGGTAAAAAACAGTTTTATTAGTTTTTAAAACTTCCAAGACGCGATGGGCGAAATTGGCAGATCCGACCGACCGCGCTCGTACACGTGGCGAGAGAGCGCAGCGCCGACGCTATCTTGATATGGACTCGAGGCCTCAGAAGCACAGGTCACCAGGGAATCGAACCCTGCCCGCTGGATTTGGAGTCCGGCAGTCCCTCCAGGCGGCGACCTCGATCGACAATGTGCACATATTGAGTTCGACGCTGGCCACGAGGATCCACCAGCGATTCAACGCACGGCACTGTCCACAGAACACACTGTCTATAAAAAATCACGGAAGGTGAGGGGATCGAACCCTCAAGGGCTTTAGTAGCCTCGCCCGATCTCGAATCGGGTGCCGTCGCCGGCCGTCGGCTTGACCCTCCAGTTATTCATATGACTTCAGCTATCTTTTTTTTCTTGCACTCCTCACTTAATCGATGGTCACTAGAACATACGGAGGACGAGGGAGTCGAACCCCCAAGGGCGTGGAATCACGCCTCGACCGAGTTCAAATCGGCTGCAGTCGCCAAGTCTGCTTGGTCCCCCAGGGGGCGAGAGATACGGAAAGAGCGGGGATCGAACCCACAAGGGCCCTAAGGGCCTCGCCCGGCCTCCAACCGGGTGCCGTCGCCAACCGTCGGCTAGTCTTTCCATAGAGGTTCGGAGGGTGAGGGGATCGAACCCTCAAGGGTCATTACGACCTCGCTCGGTTAGCAACCCAGTGCCGTCGCCTGCCATCGGCTTGACCCTCCTAAATGTAGATTGACAGACGTATTCGTCTGACATTCGTACGCATTGTCGAGTTCACGAGAGACCGCTGACTCGTGCCAGATACCCGACTCGCGTCAGATACCTGATACACGCCAGCTGCCTGACTCGCACCAGCTGCTTGACTCGCGCCCGAAACCTGACTCACGTCAGCTGCCCGGATCGCGTCAGATGCCTGTGAAACGACGTTCTGGCGTCACCCAGCAGCTAACGCCGGGATCGTGAGCCAGAGCCCGTACTCGCCGATGATCGCGACCATGAACTCGCCCACACACTCGCAGCCCGGGGGCATAGAGCGGGGTTCGCGGCTCGACGGATGATCGTGATTACGGTGGACATGACTGGCCTCATTGCTTCGGGACTGTATGTATACCGAACCTCGACAGAGGTCAAGGTCCTATTTTTCTTTTTGGCGATTTTTCCCCAAGAGCGATGTAATGCACATTCGTCTCGGAGCCCGGCGGCCGACTTGCGACCGGAGCTCGCCTTTGCCAATCTCGCACGTCCACGATCGCTCCGCCGATCTGCAACCGCTCCCCCCTTCCCCTTCCCCATGTCCACGCCCACGCCCCCTCCCATGTGCACGCCCGGTACCTCTCTCTCCGCCGCTGAAGAGCGGGACGACAAGCGTTATATGCGAGAAGCGCTTCGTCTCGCCGACCTAGCGGCTTCGCGGGGAGACGTTCCCGTGGGCGCGCTCGTCGTCCTGGATGGGGCGATCATCGGCACCGGTTTTAACATCCGCGAGGGCCGTGCCGACCCCGCAGGCCACGCAGAAATCGTCGCCCTCCGCGACGCCTGCCGCTCGACACAGCGCTGGCGGGTTGACGGTGCGACCCTTTATGTGACCCTCGAGCCCTGCCCGATGTGTGCCGGAGCTCTCGTCAACGCCAGGGTCCGCCGCCTGGTCTACGGCGCCGACGATCCCAAAGCAGGAGCGGTCCGCAGCCTCTACCAGATCTGTGACGATAACCGCCTCAACCACCGCATGGAGGTGCGCGCAGGTGTACTCGCCGAACCCTGCGCAGCCCTGCTCTCAGACTTCTTTCGGGCGATCCGCGAGCGCCGAAGCAGAGGCGAGCCGCGAAAGCGCTGACAACTACGCGCCCCGACATTCGAGACTACGGACGCCAGAAAGCGCCGGACCCCACGGCCCGGCGCCTCCTTTTTTTCTTACTGCGGTACGCGCCCTTGGCGGATCTGGCCAGCCTTCTTCCTGGCCTGTTCATTGGCCTTTTCCTTGGCCTTCTTCTTGGCTTTTCGGGCCTCCCTCTCAGCCGCGCGTTGCTCGCGACGTTGCCACTTCTGGGTCTTTTTCTTGACCCATCGACGGTATTCCCCCTCCTCTAAGAGAGGCAAACCGTCGCGCTCGCGGATGAAGTTGGGCAGCTGCCCCATCACCGTGCGAGCGCAATCCTCGGTATGAGCGACGCGCTCCCGACCCGAGAGTTCGAGGAGCTGCTCGGCGATGTAGTAACCCTTTGTGCGGGTCTCGCCGGGGCTCGGGATCCGGTACGAAATCTTGACAAGCTCGACCTTGCGAGGCGCCTCGCCGTCGTGCGCACGGGCCCATTGCCGACACTCGTAGCGGGCGTACCACTTGCGATACCACTGCGAGGGCCCCGACTCGCCGCCGATGATCCGGCGATTCATCTTCCGCCGGCGGGTGTTCCAAATCCACGGAATCGGCTTGTGCTCCTCGGCGTAGACGTCGGTGCGCAGGTCCCAGGACTCGCCGTTTTTGTCGGTGACCATCACCTTTAGAAAGACGTTATGCCGCGGTGGATTGGGCGCAAACATGCCCCATCCCTGATCGGTGGTGGTCACCGTCAGCCACTTCACAAACACCTTGCGGGCCGGCCCCCTAAACGTCGAGACGCAGTCCTTCGCCGGCAGCAGCCAGATAGCAACCGCGCCGATCTGCCAGACGATCAAAGTGCCGACAAAAAGCCGTCCAAAGGGACCGTACGACCAGGGCATGCGCGCTCGACCGGTACAGATGTCGACCGTCGACAGCGGCGCCCGCGACTGGCGAATGCCTCGCAGGGTCATGAGCGCGAGGAAGCCAAAACCGGCCACCCAGATCCAGTACCAACCCCACTCCGGGTTTTGGCGCACACGCACCAGCACACCGACAAACACAAGGCCCGCAAAGATAAACAAGGACCCGCGAGTCAAGAGCGCAGAGTCTCGGTGGTGATGGGGCAACGTCGGATCCTCGGCGGGCAGCGGCGGCTCGCCCCGGGTGACGCTGGCGGGGATAAAGGGCACGTTCCACTGTCCCAAGCGGTAGCCGATCGCCTGCAACATCGCCGCGATTTCGGCACCGGTGAGAAACGCAAAGGTCACCGAGAGCATGCCGGTCTGGAACTGACCGACGCTGATCAGCATAAAGATGTGCACATGAAACGCGAGGTGCCAGAGCAGCAGGATTCGGCGACCGATGAACCAGCGGCAGACAAAATCGCGATCGATGACGATCGGCTCGGCCAGGGTGCGACCGCGGAATGTCTTGATGATCCGCGGACGGGCGGCGAGGCTTCGCCAACCCCACCAAAGCCCGCCCCAAAGCGCGATCCAAATCGTGACAAATACCTCCGCAGAGATCGGCGGCGTAAAGTGCACCGGCCAGGCCACATACACAATGCCGGCGCTCAGCAGGATCAGCCCCGCAAACGCCCCGCGCACGCCCCACTTCGCGAGGCTTTTGAGCTCTGGAAAGCGCTGACGCATGCCCCACCGGGCGATGATGCTGAAGATGACCAGGGCAAAACTCGTCTGCCCAACCTTCACCGCCCAGGTCATTCCGCGAAAGACGCTGGTGCCCACCAGCGACGACAGGAACTGCGGCGGCAGGCGATAAAAGTGATCCATATTGAGCGCGTAATAAAGCGAGTCTCCGTTCAGCCAAACCGTGCCTGTTTTCAGGGTTCCGGTGGTGATGTAGAGCGCCGCCAACTGCAACATGATGATCTTGCGCGGCCACGACGGGATCAGGCGATACACCGCCTCTAGGCCCTTTGCATGCTCCTCAGAGGGGGCGACACCCGCACCTCCGCCGGGGCCTCCGCGCTCGCTAAGCCTGCCCTCCTTTCGCAATCGGCGGCAACGCAGCCAGTTATCAACACTGTACGCATGGCCCGATCGAGCGAGGATCAGGTAGGCCAAGAAACAGCGGTAGACCAGCTCGGTGCCCTCCCACGCCAGCTGGTTGCGAAAGAGAATGCCGTTCATCAAGAACCACGTCAGCACCCCCATCAAGCGGGTCCGGTAGCCGATGACAAAGAGCAACGCGGCGAGCTCAAAGGCCACCAAATGAGCCCAGAAAAAGCCCGGCGAATCCCAAATAAAGAGCAGCGAAAATTTCGGGCCCTTTAAAAATTCGAGCACAGCCGCGAAGTCAAAGAAGCCCCACTTGTCGCCGCCAAAGCCGTCGCCAAAGCCCGCAAACTGCTTGGCCGCGAAGACCTGACGGGCGACGTCGGCCGGGAAGATGCCCTCGTCGGTGTAGAGGAACTCAAAAAATTCCCACATGCCGTTGATGTTGCAGATGACGAAAAACCCAAAGACGATGCGGAATACCGCGATCGCCCTGGGATCCTCCGAAGTCATCCACCAGCGACGCCAACGATCCGCCTGCAACGCAAAGAGCAGGAACACACAGACCGCGCAACCGAGCAGCAGCCAACCGATGGTTGGAGCGACTGCGACCGCCTCTACATTAGGTATTTTGTCGACGAAACCAAGCATGATGGAGTCCTCATCGGGGAGCGATACAGACGCAACTACAGACACAAAAAGGCCCGCCTGCAGATCGTGGATCTGCCGACGGGCCGAGCATTACGGGAAGTTTTGCCTCTGGCGGTCTCATGGGGCCTCCGCGGGCGGACCGGCGCCTTGTGCCCCCGCCCTGCTCTCCCGTTGCTGCCGCTCAAAGCGGAAGATCCAGCGATAGAGGAGGACGATAAAGACGCTGCCGCCGAGCCAGAGCGAGCCCAGGGTGCCGAAGATCGCGAAGTCAATTGGGCGTGCTGCGATTAGTGGGGTCATGGATGCACGGCTCAGCTCTCAGCACTGGGCGACGCTGCCGAGGGCCCGACACAGAGGGGGCACTCACCGACGACGGCCAAGGCTCGTGGTGGAGGAAGCTCCATCGCGCACGACCATTTGGCGCGACTCTGTGGAGCGGATGTACGCGGCCACACGATGCGGCCCGGTCAATGTTCGTAAAGACTCTAGACGATCGCGAGTGCCGCTTTTATCCGTCGATCAACGGAGGTCCCGCGTTTTCCTGCACGCCGGCGCTGCGCCTGCAGATGATGCCTCACACGGCCTCGCTCACAGGTGTGAAAAATCACCACTAGTGCCCTGTAGCTGCGTACTTGTGGCTTTCTGCCTCTTCCTTCATCGGCCTGTGACCGAGCGTCAATTTCACTGCTGGCGCCCCCGATTCACCATCATTCATAATGCTTCCATGAAGTCCCGCCGACGACCGAAAGGCCTGGGCGACCACGCGTGCGGGGTCTGCATCTCCAGTGTGCGAGGATCCGTCGTCGGTCAAAGCGCGGGCAATCGCAAGCTCGCGGGCACCGGCTACGAGCTGCCCTGCTGGCGACTGCACATGTCCATCGAGGGCATCAGCGAACTGCCCTGCCACCAAGAGTGCGCCCAAGGGCTGCTGCGCAGCGGCAAAGAGACAACCTCCGAGGTGATGATCCACGGCCGCACCCACCGGCTCTGCTGCATGCCCGTGGCCGGCAAGATTATCTCCGTGCTCTTCCCTGTGGACAGCCAACTTCAGGCCTCAAATACCGGCGCCCAAACGACCACCGACGACCCACACCTGACCCCACGTGAGATCGATGTGCTCCACCTGCTCGCCCAGGGACATGCCGCGCCGGCGATCGCCGAGCAGCTCGGCATCGGTTCAAGCACCGCCAGAGCCCACGTCGAGAACATGCGCCGCAAGCTCGGCGTAAAAACACAGGCCGCACTGGTCGCCGTCGGCTTTCGCCGCGGCTATCTCCACTAAAAGGTGGCGGCCTCAGCTGTGGGCAATGCACAGACTCTCTCGACAATCACAAGCTCAGCTTTCATGCCGCTGAGAACCCGAGAAGAGCCGCTCTAGCCCTGTGCGCGAAGCTATTCGCGGACGAATACGTCTATGACCTCGGGCCGTCGACGCAATGTGGTACAAATCATGATAATGCTGCGCTCTGATCTTTCATTATGCTGGGTTGCTGTGCTCTACTGTCTCCCCTTTGCCGGGTGTAAGGGCGACACAACGGCTGGCGGCACGGGCACGGCCACCTCGATGACGTCGCCGACCTCCGAGACTGCCGAGGCGACGACCACCGCAACTGCCACGACTGACCTGACCTCGACCAGCGCAGGCACCGAGACAGACTCCGAGAGCACAGGCACCAGCAGCACCTCCTCCTCCACGGGAAGCACCTCCGATGGTCTGTGTGTGGAGGGCAATGTGAT
>CAYYUP010000159.1:0-7976 GCA_964474905.1 uncultured Nannocystis sp.
GTTGTCTCCTTTTCTCTCCGGCCATGGCCCTCACTCTGGCCTGTGGCGACGATGGCAGTGCTGGCGATGACTCGGCATCTTCGGGTGCTTCGACTAGCGAAAGCGCGGGCTCGACAGTCGGCAGCACCAGCCCGAGCACCTCGGGGGGCAGCGCGAGCGACTCGATGAGCCAGGGCAGTATGAGTGACTCTGCGACCCAGGATAGCGATAGCAATGGTTCTACGACTGAAGGTATCAGCGATAGCATGTCGGAGACAGGTAGCGGCAGTGATTCGACGACGTGGGGTTCGAGCACTGGGGGGTCTGGTACGACGACGGGCACGGGGACCGACAGCGGCACCGACTCCGATACGGACACGGACACAGATACGGACACAGGCACCGGGACTACCGGCGAACCGCCAAACTGCGATGATATGATGATGGGGGGCGAAGGTTCGTCCCTGATCTGGATCGCCAATTCTTCTCAGGGCACAGTGTCGAAGATCGACACGGTCACCATGGAGGAGCTCGGGCGATACACAACCCGTCCCGACGGCGGTGGGTCTCCGTCGCGGACATCTGTGGGCCTCAGCGGCGATGTCGTCGTCGCCAGCCGCAGCGGCGGGGTGACAAAGATCTACGCGAACATCAGTGATTGCGTCGAGAGCAATGGTATCGATGGCATCCAGACCTCGCAGGGGGGCAATGATGTGCTTGCCTGGGGCATGGATGAGTGTGTCGCCTGGCATCGACCGCTCGCCTATCCGGATAATCGACCGCTCGCCTGGACAAAGGGCACGCAAAACCCCGATACCTGCCTCAACGAGAACGCGAAGGTCTGGACGTCGGCCTCAAAGAAGGTGGCGGGTTCGGTGACCGTCTTTCTCCTGAATGGAGATAGTGGCGAAATCGAGGGGGAGAAGGTCCTGACAGGCGTTGACCCGAATACTCAGTACCTCTTCGGCGGCTATGGCGGAGCTGTCGACGCGGATGACAATTTTTGGTTTTCGCAGCTGCAAAAGGGCAAGTTGGTCCGGGTCAACTACGAGGACCTCAGCCATAAAGTCTGGACCATGCCGGTCAATGGCTACGGCATGACAATCGGCAGCAGTGGCTATGTCTGGACCTGCGCTGAGACGGTCGCGCGTTTCAATCCAAAGGACGAGACATGGGACACCGTGTATGCTGGTGGAGGCATTCACACGGGTGGCTGTATGGAGAGCGCCGACGGCATTCTATTCAAGGCTTCGTATAAGAAGATCCACGCGATTGATGTGGAGACTCTGGAGATCATCGATGTGATCGACAATCTCAATCCTCCGCAGAACTTCTGGGGGATTGCGCTGGATTTCGACGGCATGATATGGGCAGTTCCTCGGAGCGGAACCACGGCGTACAAGATCGACCCGCAGACCCATGTGGCAGAGATCTTTGACGGCCTGGTCGGAGCGTACACCTACAGCGATATGACCGGATTTGCGCTGAGCAGTGTTGTTCCCCAGTAGGCCGCGTTGGCCTGTGACTCGTGAGTTTAGCCGCATGGCGCAGCCGGCTGTTGGTTGCGGCACGCGATGTGTAAGTCGAGCGAGCGCCATATCCCGCGAAGACACGTTGAGTGGGCCTCTAATGTAGATACCTACATGGACATGTTCGTGGATACGTTGGTGTACATGTGTGCCCTTGGCATGTGGCGATTCGCTCGGTCGGGGCGCTCGCATCCGAGCTCGATGTCCGCGTGAAGTGAGGGGGACGCAGGTACAGAGAGGCACCTGACTTGAGGCGTACGACGGACTCGAGTCCTGGAGTTTAGGAGTTCAGGGTGGGCAATAGGCGCGGTTCTGCGATCGTCATGGCGCTCTGGCCGATCGCGGCGGAGCCAGGCGTAACGGTGTACACTTGGCCCGCGTTGGCCACGAGATCGCCCATATCAGAGCGCCTCAACCGCGAGTACCGTGAGGCTGGGCTACCTGTGGTGAGCCGTGGGTTGTTTGGCCTGATGATCTTCGCGTTTGTGGCCACATCGGTCGATTATCTGCTGGCGCCCTCCCTCCTATATGGAATCCTGCCGGTGCTTTTCCCGATATGCGGGGTCTGCATGCTCATTGCGCTGCGCATGATCAGGGCCAATAAGACCTTGAAGGCGCTGCAGCTGACTCTTGTAGGCTGGTGGTTCCTGTTGATCGGGACTCTGATTATCAGTGGTTTCAACACAGTGCTCTCAGTGACGGGGGTCGCCTATGCTGTCGGTATAATGATGGCATTGATGTTCGATACTCCGGAAAATGTTCGCCGGGTCGGAGCTATCTCGGCCGCTTGCTGGCTGGCCTCGGTGATCATCAGGGTCACCTTGAATCCTGTACAGGTCGACAGTTTGGGTGAGTATACGTTTCTCCTGCTGGTGCCAGCGGGCATCATCGTGGTCATGTCCGGCGCGGGACAGGCGGCGGTGTGGCGGCGAGAGCTCGCGTTGACATTGGAGAGTGAGATCGGTCGTTCGCTCGAGGATAAAAATATGCGTCTGCTCGAGGCTCGCGATGAGGCAGTCGACGCGGCCTACGCGAACCGCGCGAAAACGGCCTTCATGGAACATATGAGCCATGAACTCCGAACGCCGCTCAATGCGATTATTGGCTACAGTGAAATTGTCATCGAGGACGCGAGAGAGGCGGGCCTAGATGAGGTATGTAGAAATATTGGTCATACTCGTACTGCGGGCAAACACTTACTGCAGCTGATCGATGATATCCTCGACATCACCAGAGTTGAGAGTGGAAAGATCCAGTTCTTCCCCGAGACCTTCGATGTCAAGGATATGTTTGAGGCCTTGGTGGCGACAGTGCGCCCGCGGGGGGTACAGGCCGCTGTCGTGCTCCGTCGAAGCTATGACCCGGAGCTCGGGGAGATGCACGGGGATGTCACGCGTGTTCGTCAGGTGCTCTTCAACCTGCTGTCAAACGCGCTAAAATTTACCGAGAAAGGTGTTGTCAAACTCACCGCAGAGCGCAATGTGATCGACGGTGTGCCGTGGATCTGCGTCCACGTCGAAGATACCGGTATTGGCATGACAGAGCCGCAGATGGCGCTGATCTTTGAGGCGTTCCAGCAGGCTGATCAAAGGATCATTCGCCGCTTTGGCGGCACCGGCTTAGGGCTAGCGATCACCCAGCGGCTATGCGTAATGATGGGGGGCCGAGTGGTGGTCGAGAGCAAGCTGGGGGTCGGATCGAAATTCTCGGCCTTCATCCCAGCTCATCTTTCGGTGAACAATGGCGGCGATGTGGCGACCCAGGAGGGCCAGTAAATGGCCATGTCGGGAGACAGGGGGCGGGTAGAGCCCCCGTCGCTGGCTCAGATACTGCGCCAGTTGGCGATCTTGGTGGTGGTCATCACCGTGATCGTTTCGGCTACGGCATATAGGTTGGGTGTTGAGGGACACCTATCCATTGTATTGATCTCTGCGGCGGTGATCGTTGTCCTGGGGGTCGCCCTAGGTCGCGAGAGACGCGGCCAACCGCGGGTGGCCGCGCGGGTTGCGATTGCCGGCATCTTCGTTCTCAGCCTATCGTTGATGCTCTTGGCCCCGATCGCATCGGCATTGGCCGTGGTCGCTCCGGGCTACGCGCTGGGCATCGTTTTGGCACTGATGTTTGATACGCCAAAGCATGTGCGTCTGTGGGGCCTGGCGGCGGCGACTCTGTGGGTCGTGGGCCTTGGCGGGCGTTTCTTGATCGAGCCCTTTGATCCCGGCATGGGCTCGGGGTATTTTATTCTACCAGTGGTGCCAGCTGGCCTATTGTTGCTGTGTTCACGAATGGCGCAGGCGGCGATTGAGTACCGAGAGGCCGCGACGGAGCGCGAGAAGGCTGTGCGTAAGTCCTTGGAGGAGACGAACAGTCGGCTGCTCGATGCCCGCGACGCGACCATCGAGGCAAAGGATGCGAACCGAGTCAAGAGCGCCTTTTTGGCGACAATGAGCCACGAGCTGCGGACGCCGCTGAACGCGATCTTGGGCTACAGCGAGTTTGTGATCGAGGACCATGAGGACCTGCCGTTGGAGATGGCCAGCGATGTCAAGCGGATCACAGCTGCCGGCCATCAGCTGCTACAGCTGATCAATGACGTGCTCGAGATCTCGCGTATCGAGGCGGGGCGGGCGTCCTATATCGCCATCTGGTTCGGGCTGCACCAGCACTTCGATGCATCGCTTGCCGAAGTCGCGCCTTTTGTCGCTTCTGCGGCGATCGATTTCAGGTACAACGAAGCCCCCGAGATCGGCGAGATGAAGTCGGACGCCGAGCGGCTGCAGCTGATGATCGTCAACATTTTGCGGCATTTTGTGGTCATCAGCGAAGAAGGTGCAACGGTTGTTTTGGATGTTGCTCGGCGACAGAGGGCGGAGGGCGAAGCGTTGATCATCGAGATCAAGAATAGGGACCTTTTCCTGTCAAAGACGCAAACGAAGCACTTCTTTGAGCCCTTCGCGTGGCGTGATGCGGGTATTGAGGGTGCCGGCGGAGAAATTCGCCTGGGTCTGATCCTCGCGCGGCGAATCTGCGATCTCTTGGGCGGTACCTTTGTGGTACGCGTTGACGATGGTTCGACCCTTGAAATCGCACTTCCGATCGAGCCGAGGCAGGATGCCGATAATGTTATCTATACCGATGCAGAGCGCATGGGGCCGGAGGCTGGTTGAGTCAGGTGGCGCTTCGCTGGCGTTCGTACTCCTCAACTAGGCCCGCGTAGTCTCGGGCTCCGTAGCGCCTGAAGAGTTCGGCTGGCAGGCTCGGTAGCTTGCGGTAGGGAGAGAGGCCCAGGTCCAAGAGCAGGGTATCGAGGTATTGCATGAAGCGCGTATTGACGGCGCAGGAGCGACCGGGTTCGAAGCTAATATGGGCTCGCTTCCAGGCGCGTATGCGGTCCATTTCGGCCTCCATACTGTGCATCTTTGGGAGCGTGAAGTCGCCGCGGAGATAGGCGCTAAGCCAGAGCATTCCGACCTCAACCGCCGCGATGTGCATGAATCCGTGGTTGAACCCGGCGAATGCAAGGTGCGGTATCCGGGGATGGAGGAGGTGGCGGTAGAGCTGTGGGCCGTCGGGCTCGGACTCCAGCAATTGTCGATATCTGTCGGCGAGAAATGGAAAGGTCGGCGAGAGCGAGCCCAGCGAGAGTACGACCAGGTCCGCCACGATTTCGCGGCCATCAGCGAGCAGGACACCCTGTGCTGAGAGGCCTTGGATCTCCGTGTGAGCCGGCTGAATCATGCCATCTGCGACGGCGCGGTAGTAGCCTCGAGGCTCCTGGGCGGTGGCCGAGCGCATATCTTTGAGCAGGTTGTGTGGGGGAATCACGGTACGGAGGCGTGCCCGTGCTTGCGGACCTTTAAAGAGCCCCTTGATCCGGATCTGAGCGCGGAAGAGGGCGGAGAGCGAGCCCCAAAAGGAGCGAACGGCGAACGGCAAGCGCTGGTGGAGGATGCGCTCGGCTCGGCTCGGGTGCGTCCAGCTCGGGATCATCGAGGTGCCGTAGCGGCTGAAGAATGGATATGTGTAGTGAATACCAGCGATCCGCTCTGGGACGAGCCAGCGCGGTGTGCGAAAGACGTGGTGAGTCTCTTTGGCGCGGGTCATGGCGAGGGTCGCAAGGTCGACCGCAGTCTTGCCAAAGCCGACGACGACGACGCGTTTTCCCGAGAAGGTAGCGTCGAGATTATGAACCTCGTCGGCGGTGATGAGCTCGCCGCGAAAATCGTCTGTGCCGGTGAACTCCGGCCGGCGAGGTGCTCCTGAGTACTGGCCGGAGGAGATGATGACAAAGTCGAAGCGCTCCTCTGTGAGACCCGTGGGGCCTCGGTAACGGACGATCCAGCCGTCGGTGCGCTGTTCGAGGTCGAGGATTTCATGTCGCAGGCGAATATCGATCTGAAGGTGATCGACAGCTGCCCGGAGGTAGCGCATGACCTGCCCCGCGGTCGGGTGCTCGTCGGCGACAAAGGGCCAGGGAAAGTCGCTGATGTGGTAGTGCGCGGCGGTATTTTGCAGGCGGACCGTGGGGTAGGTGCTCGCCCAAACTCCGCCGATTTCGCCGCTCTTCTCGAATACGAGGGGTGTATGACCGCACTTTTGGAGAGTGTGGGCGGCGGCGATTCCTGAGACCCCGGCCCCAATCACAGCTATGCGCATGGCTTGTTATACTACGAAAGCGGCGGTCGGTCAGGGCGTTTGGCTGGGCATCGTATGCGTGAAAAAAGTAGCAGAGCGATCGTCGACGACGACCGCTCTGCAGCTTTGTCAGTGGAAGGTACAGACGGTTTAGTCGTCGTCGCCGTCGTGGAAATCCTTGTAGGCTTTTTTGGCGCTCTTCTTGAACCGCTTGGCCTCTTTCTTGGTGAGGATGCCTGCGTCTCGGAGGTCGTGCAGCGAGTCCTTGACGCAGGACTTGTAGTCGTCGAAGGAATCCCAATCACCCTGATAATCACAGGGAATCTCGGGGAAGAGGATGCGCTCGCCGGCCTTCACCTTGCGGAGCTGGTTATGGGCGCCACCGGGCCAAAATACCTCGAGGGTGCCCTTATGCTCCTCGCCCATACCGAAGACCTGCTCGATCGAGTCCTGCGATGAGTAGTTGGAACCGCCGACGATCGGGTGCATCGCTGGGGATCCATTTTTGGGTGTGAAGGTGACAATCGCACCGATGCCGTCACGGTTGACCGTGCCATTTTGGGTGATGCCGACGGTGCCGAGCATGCGCACTGTGGCCGAGTGGTTGCCGTTGTCACCGCTGCTCAGCTGCACCGAGAGCGACCCGTCGGTCTGCTCGAATTGGTTCCATTGGAACTCGCCCGGATTGACCTGGGTGAAGATGGGCATGAAGGCCGCGAGCGCATCGAAGGCGCTACCGAAGGCCACTGGATAGGGGATGAGCGGCGCCTCGAAGTAGTCCGAGGCGGAGACCGAGACGATGTCGGTGAAGCCGTCGCCGTCGAGGTCGCCGACGGCCGAGCCGTTGACGTTGCGAGCGCGGTGGTCGACGCCGGAGAGTGCGTTTAGATCGGCCGTGAAGTCCGCGTTAAAACTGCCGTTGCAGCCGTCGTTGCGGAGCAGTGCGCCGGGGTTGTCTGCGGTGATCACCGGGCCAGCGCCGTCGAGCGAGCCGAAGTAGACGATGTCGGTGTCGCCGTCGTTGTCGTAGTCGAAGGATGACGGGCTCCAGCCGAAGGGGTCCGCGACGAGGTCGCCCAGGCCGGGATCCGCGAATGTGCCGTCGCCCTGGTTGAGGTACCAGCGGCTGTTGGTGTCCTCAATAGCGTAGGGGATCGGCAGCACGCTGAAGGCGTAGGCGCCCATGTTGGCGCCGAAGAAGTCGAGGTTGCCGTCGCAGTTGTAGTCGCCGAAGGTGACGCCCATCCACTGACCGGGGTGATTGGTGCCGGCTTCGACAGTGGTATCCGTGAAGTGGCCGGTGCCATCATTGATGAGCACGTGCATATAGCCGCGATCGATGCCGGGCTGCTGGGTGTTCGGATCGATGTATTTGCTGCTGACCATCGCCGCTTGATCGTCGGCCTGGACGATGTCGATGTCGCCGTCGCCGTCGATGTCGGCCATACCGATGCCCCAGGTGATCGTTGGCCGGTCCTCGGAGCCGTCGGTGAAGCCGCGGAGCTCGCGAATCCCGGAGCTGTCGCTCTCGTCGCTAAAGACGTTGCCGCCCTGGTTCATAAATAGTTGGTTTGGGTGGTTTTGCGCGAAGGAGACCGCGAAGATGGCGAAGCGGTTGGTCCAGTCGAAGGAGTTGCCGACGACGACATCGATGAGGCCGTCGTTGTCGACATCGCCGAAGCTGCAGGAGGTGTGGCCGAGAGCGCCGGCGCCGGTCATCGAGCTGTCGGTGATGTCGATGAAGGTGCCGTCGCCTTGATTCTCGAACATGCGGTTTGGCTCGACGCGGCCGAGCACGTAGAGATCCTCGTCGCCGTCGTTGTCGATGTCGCC
>CAYYUP010000160.1:0-3998 GCA_964474905.1 uncultured Nannocystis sp.
GCGTAGGCTCGGATGAGAAACGCTGCACCTGCCCCCTCGAGATCTCCTGAGGCGACAACAAAGTAGCGCGCGGGGCTCCAGCGCACGGCGAAGGGCCTCAACTGCTTGACCGGATGCGGGCCGATCGACGTTTGCCAGACCTGTTCGCCATCCTCGAGCAGCCAGAGCTGGCCTTCGGGCACGCAGTTCTTTTCGCAGATGTAACCGAGAACGATCGCCCGGCCAGATTCTTCGTCGACATCGACGTCGACGGCGACGCTCTGCAAGCCCGGCCCCGGATCGGTGACATGCAGATCGCCGCTGTTGTCGCTGAGTCTGTAGATGAGATCGAAACGGCGGTTTCGATCAAATTTCCAATCCACATGCGGGCCGAAGGTGTCGCCAACCACCAGGATTTCGCTCCCCTTGTCACCGATGAAAGCACAGCCACGTGCTGTCTCAGTGAACATGTTCGATCCTTTAGCCTCGGAATCAAACGTCTGCATCTGTCCCGAAAGACCCGGTGGAAAGACCCTCACCATCGCGTCTGTCAGATCTGCTTTTCCTGTAGGTGTGGAGCCGCAGACTGCGAGGCTGCCGTCGAACTCGGCGAGTGCGTACGCGACTTCGCCGGGGTTGCCGCTGCCGGCAGATTTTGTTTCGGCGCCCCAGCTCGACATTTTGAGCAGCGACCAGGTCCACTCGCCGGCAAAGGAGCGATCCATCAGCAGCCCGAGTGTGCCGTCATCGCTGATTTCGATGTCGATCGCTCTGCACTCAATACCGGGCACGACGTCGATCAGATCACTGTTACCCCAGCTGCCGCCTGACTCTCGCCGGCGGAGCATACAGTGGGTCGTGTCGTCGTCGAACAGGGTGATAAATTCAATGATGTCACCATTTTGAAGCACTGCTATCGCCTGGACTTGACCGGGACCCGTGAGCGCTTTGCTGATCTCCCAAAGACCGCCGCTTCCGGGTTGCTGGAGGTCGATCGAGTACGCGGCGATAACCGGCTCGCCTTCCTCATTACCGTTCGATTTCCAGGGCGTGATCGTGACCTCGTGGTTGCCAGAATCAAACCCTGTGTAGACCTTCAGCAGGCCCTCAAAGATGCCCGGCTCGATCTCTGTGAGCTCGATCGTTGTTTTGCCCTGGACCTGATCTGTGCCGTACTCCATGCGCACGCCTTCGCTGTCATGCGCGTGCACCTGCACGAGCTGCGAGCCGCTGTAGGTGAGCGGGTCGGGCACGATCGAAACGTTGTCGACCGTTGGGATCAGCGGCAGTCCGGTCGAACCACCTTCGGAGCCCGAAGCCCCTGTGCTGCCCTCGGTGCCGCCTGCAGTTGTGCCTCCGCTCGCAGAGGTGGTGGTCAGCGAGTCGGAGTCGGAGTCTGCGTCTGTGCCTGTCGAAGACGAAGACGAAGACGAAGACGACGGCCCTGCCATCGCCAACAGCTCATCCCACTGGCTGCCGTCGTAGCAGCCCGGGAGGAGGCAGGAGGCGAAGGCAAAGGCAAACGCGGGCGCGAGAGAGCGAGCCATACGGCCACAATCGCGCAAAATAATCCGGAGCGCAAGTGCCCGCGAATCTTTAACTCGGGCTCTCGGCCGGCGACCGATCGAGGCTTGGACAGCCTCCCGCAGCGGCTTTTTTAGGGCCTCGGTCGGGGGGGTCGTCAGACCGCGATGCACGCGTTCGCGGCGACTTCGTGTGTCCCTCGTGGGACCGTGGTAGCACCTCCATCACACTTTCATGATTGCCCCCCTTCAAGAACTCTTAATCGAGAACTTCCGCGGGATTCGGAGCGCAACGATAGAGCTTGATCCAAGGGTCACGGTGCTCTTCGGCGCGAACGCAGCCGGCAAGACCTCTGTCCTCGATGCCCTGGCGGTCGTGCTCAGTGCCCTCGTCGCCCGTAGTGGGCAGGCCAAGGGTCGCGGCTTTGCCAAGAACAAGAGCGACATACGGATCCCGTGGCAGTCGGGCGCACATGAAAACCCGGGGGCACAGCGGCCCTATGTCCGCATTCAAGCGACCGGTCCCGGGGGTCTCAAATGGGACAAATTCCAGCTCCGAAGCCCCTCAGATCTGCGCGAGGTGCCGTCTCCTCGCGCCGGCCTCAAGGCCCTTCACGCATGGCTCGACCCTCTGCTTCAGGGCGCCCTCAACGACCCACACGGCGAGGTCGCGGCGCCTGTCCCGTTGGTCGCATCCTACGGTAACGAGAGGGCTGTCGTTGCCATGCCGCAGCGTAAGCGTGCCTTCCAGAGGACTTTCAGCCGACTGACGGCCCTCGACGATGCACTCAATCCGATGCCTCGATTCAAGTCGGTCTTTGAGTGGTTCATCTTCAAGGAAGATGAGGAGCGTCGCGAGCGTGAACGACGGCGCAATTGGGACTATCGACTCCCCGAACTCGATTGGGTACGTCGGGCGATCAAGGCCGCCGAACTCCGTTGCTCAAACCCGAGGATCGAACTCAAGCCTCTGCGCATGCTCGTTGATTTTGAGCACAAAAATGGCGAGTACCAGGCGCTCGATCTTCGGGCCCTCTCCGACGGATTCCGCACTCATTTTTCCCTGGTTGTGGATCTCGCCCGGAGGATGGTTCAGCTCAACCCCAGCACCGATCTCGATGATCCGAATCGGGGGACAAACTCCCCGGCGGTCGTGCTCATCGATGAGGTCGATCTTCACCTCGACCCGCACTGGCAGGGCCGGGTTGTTCAGGGCTTGCTCAATGCCTTTCCAAAGGCCCAGTTTGTCCTCTCCACCCACTCCGAGCAGGTGATCGCCTCGGTCAATGCTGAGCAGGTGCGGAAGCTAGCGTGGAGCGACGGCGAGATCATCGTCGAGCGAGTACCCTTCGCCCAAGGGTCGACTGGTGAGCGGATTCTCGTCGATCTCATGGACGCGCCGATTCGTGTCGATGGGCCTGTTAAAAAAACGCTCGACAAATATCTGCTACTCGTCAGCAGTGGCCACGGACAAGCGGAGGAAGCCCTCGAACTACGCGGCGAACTCGATCGCCTGATTCCTGGCGACTCCGCACTCCACTGCGTCGACCTCGAATTGCAGCGGGATGAGCTCCTCAAACGCCTCAATCAGCCATGAAGCGTGTGCCCACATTGCCAGCTGCGCCCGCCGAGTTCGTCGCCTTCTGCGATGCCAATCCGGATCTTCATGAGTTGCCCGCTGACCAGGCGTCCAGCGCTTGGAATCAATTGCGGAACCGGGCACCGGATGCGCTCAACGCTCTCTATCGCGAACTCGCTGCCATTCAACAAGGCCTTTGCGGTTACTGTGAACAACGGCTCGTGAAGTCAGATGGCGAGCTTGTGTACGCCGATTACCAGATTGAACATGTCTTGCCAAAGTCAGGCTCGACGGGCCGAGCCCTCGACTGGAAGAACCTTATGCTGGCCTGTGGTGGTGGCTCTTACAAACATCACGATGATCCATCGCGCTACTTGTCAGGCCGCGACAACCTCTCGTGTGGTCAAGCCAAGGCAGATGACGTGCTGCCTCCGGGGATCGACCCGCGGGGTTTTCCGTGGAGAGAGCGCGTGGTCGACATCGTCAGCGATGGCCGTATGATCCCCAACGAGAGCGCTTGCCGAGCCGTCGGGATCGATCCTGACTCCCTTGAGCAGTATATTGAGACGACTCTAAACCTCAATGCAGAGCGTCTTAAAAGGATACGTGGCGAGGTTTACAAGAACTTGGTCAAGTGGCAGGTGCCGATACTCGAAGAAGCTCTTGAGGGCAATCTCTCCGAAGAGCAAAAGACCACCATGCGAGACCTGCTCGTGGCAGCGCGTCTACAACCAGATAAGCACGGCGCTCTTAACCGTTTTTGGACCACGGAGCGCGCTTGCTTGCCAGGTGCAGATGCTTGGATCTCAACTCATCCCGAGTACTTCGGTTTTGACTGCGCGATCGAGTCCGCGGACTCAAGCTGAGGCTCGCAGCGGCTTTTTTAGTTAGGGCGTCTGTTGGTTCTGGTGTTGGTT
>CAYYUP010000160.1:4098-7975 GCA_964474905.1 uncultured Nannocystis sp.
CTGAGGCTCGCAGCGGCTTTTTTAGTTAGGGCGTCTGTTGGTTCTGGTGTTGGTTGCGCTTGAGATGAGCGCGGAGAAGGCGGCTCACCAGGGCTGGGTACTGCAGGTGTGCCCAGTGATTGGCATCGATGTAGCGCAGCTCTAGATCGCGGACGTGATCCGGCAGATTGTCGTAGAGCAGCGGTGACAGGGCGAAGTCCTGCCGCGGCACGATCATCAGCGAGGGCACGTCGATTTGCAGCGGTCCGCGCTTTGCCGCAGCGCGACGGCGGCGGCCAAGTCCGCGGAAGAGTTGGCGGTAGAGTCCGAGCAGACCGATGGTATCGGCGACGAGGGTTTCGGGGTCGACGCAGGCCTCGGCGAGCGAGCGCGGTACGCCGGCCCGGCGATGGGTCCGGATCAGGCCAAGCCTCGGATTGCGCCGCCAGAGTGCCTCGGCGAAGCCCGGGATTTGGAAGGCAAACATGTACCAGGAGCGCCGGATCTGATCGAAGACAAAGCGCAGATCAGCGGGCCGGAGACCGCGGAGA
The DNA here is from genome assembly GCA_964474905.1 of uncultured Nannocystis sp. Taxonomy (GTDB): domain Bacteria; phylum Myxococcota_A; class Polyangia; order Nannocystales; family Nannocystaceae; genus JADJRG01. Next base: position 4,629 of record CAYYUP010000160.1, read on the forward strand.
CGGCGGCCGAGCAGGGGCAAAACTAGATCGGGGTGGGGTCCAGCGATTGTTGTTAGCGATCGCAGTCGGGTCTGGAACTCGGGCACGCTGGCGAAGGCCCAGCCGAGAGTCGCACCCCAGTCGTGACAGATCAGGTGAACCTGTCCCTTGGGACCTGCGATCCTGTTGATCACGGCGAGGAAGTCGGGCAGCACCCGCTCGATCGCGAAGCCCTTTGCATCGCTGGGTGCGCTCGATCGGCCGGCGCCTCGCAGGTCAAAGGCGGCGACTTCGTGCTCGCTGCCAAACTCCGCCAACATCGGCATCCAGCTCCGCCACGAGTCGGGGTAGCCGTGCACAAAGAGCAGGGGCGCGGCGCCAGAGTCCCGAGCGCTTCGGGCCCCGCCGCGGCGGACGTGCAAACGGACCTCCGGGGTGTCGATCCACAGAGTCTCGAGGTCTTGGTGCACAGCGGAGTCCATCGTCCCCGGTATGCCACAGGAGCCACCCGTGCGAGCTCACTGGCGCGAGTTTTGTCGACCGGGCGATCTCTGGCAAGCAGGTGAGAGGGCCGGCCTCTGGTCCGGGCATCTGGACGCGGTCGCGGTCACGGGATAGCTTCTCGCGCATGGCGGAACAGCACCCCGAAAGCGATCACGATCACGTTCACGATCACGTTCACGATCATGCTCATGATCATGTGCCCCACGTGCACGGACCTGGTTGCGCGCACGATCACGGTCACGATCACGAGCACCATCTGCCGGAGCCCTACGTGCGGTCGATGCCAAAGGTCGGTCGCAACGAGCCCTGTCCCTGTGGATCGGGCAAAAAATACAAGCGCTGCCACGGCTGAGCCGGGCCGCGCTCGGGCTCAGATCCGCATGCCGGCGACCCGGTAGACCACCCAATAGAGGTTGGCCGCGTGGCGCACGGGTAGCTCTAGGCGGACGGCGCGGAGGTTGTTGGCCATCGACTCGATCGCCCGGTTAAGCGCGTCGACCCTGCGAGCTTCGATGCGGGTGGCGACGCCGATCGGCTGCCAGGCGGTGCCCCAGGGGATCTGCCAGGTGAGCAGGCGATCGCCGGGGCGGATCGCCGCGACTGCGTTTTTGTCGCGCAGTGTGACGCTCTCGTCGCGCAGCACATCGCGGCCGCGGATCCGCTGCTTGCGGACGTTGACGTCGTTTATCTGCACGAGGCCCAGGCGGGCGCGGGTACAGGCCTCGAGAGCTGCGAGTTGACGACCCTGGAGCCCCGGTCCCAGGCGGCGAAAGAGATCGATGACACGAACGCCATTGCCGTCGCGCCAGCCGTAAAAGAGGAACGAATAAAACGCGCTGCGCAGCTCGGGAAGCTGCTGCTCCTGCTTGGTCGCGGCCGCAAAGAAGCCGCGCGCGACCTGGGGGATCAGGTTTGCCAGGCGACGGTTGGCGAAGGCCGCGAGCATGCCCTCGACGCGCTCAAAGTCGCCGCGTTCGTAGCGTCCGATCGACAGGGTCTTGGTCTGTGGCTCGGGCTTTTTCTCGACGGCGGAGCGCCTGAGAGAGGTCTTGGGTGCAGCAGCGGTGGGACTGCCAGCACCGGTGCCCCGGCGCTTACGGCGTGATTGGCGTGGCGTATCGCTCATGGCAAGACTCAAGGCAGGGCAAAGAGTGGACGAAGGGACGAAGGAAGGAATCTAGTCGGCGCAGGAGCCCTCGGTCGAGACCCGCGGCACGACGGCATTGATCAGAATGCCGGGCGCCCCTTGGAGCGCAGCGTCGGTCGAGTAGCAGGTATCTCCCTCGGCGGAGAGGCCGGAGATGCGCAGGCCGTAGTTGCCCCAATCGAGTGCATGGGTGCGCAGGGCGGTTGCTTGGCAGGGCAGGGGGGAGCCGTCGAGGACAGTACCGTCCAGATCGCCGCCCTCGAGCAGCGCTGGCGGATCGACCGGTACGCCCATCACTTCGCCCGTATCGAGGCTGACGACCTCGAGGCTGATCTCGGCGATCTCGAGGTTTGAGTCGGCATCGGCGGCGCAGGAGCGGAGGTTTTTTGCGGCGTCTGGGTTGGCCTCAAAGACGACGATGAACTGCAGGGGGGCGACCAGCGGCGCCAGCAGATCGTCGGCCATAAACGCCGCATCGACATCGACCGGTTTGCCTTGCGAGCCGCTCAGCTCGAAGCTTGTGGTCTTGGTTTGGGTCACCTCGTCGCCGCCAAAGCCCAGACCGACGATGCTGATCGAGTGGGGATTTAGTGCGGGGTCGGGGTCGACGCGGCGGGAGAACGAGGAGGTCTGGGTGGTGCAGCCGATTTTGCGATCGCTGGTTGGATCGTCGTCGACACGGAGGCGAAACTGGGTGATCCCGAGGGTGCCGCAGGAGACGTAGGGGTTGTCACCGAGGAAGGTCGGCCGCACGAAAAATTGGATCGTCGTGACCAGGTTGCTCTCGCGGGCATCGGCAACGCGGCAGTCGACGTCGTTGCTGTCGACGTAGCCATCGCCGTCGTTGTCGACGCCGTCATCGCAGGTCGGTGGCGCCGGCAGTACGAGGTCGTCCAGAGACACCGGCACATCGCCGCTGATCGTCACCGTTGCGCTGACCGAAACCCCTTCGGCCCAGGGCGCGCCGGTACTGCGGCGCAGGCCCTCTAGTGTGAGCTCGTAGGTGCCGTCGTCGAGTTCGGGGCCCGGTGCGAGGCCATCGCCTTGCGCGAACTCCGAGGGAAAACAGGAAATCTCGCGAACATCGACCGGCAGGCCGTCCTTGCGTGTCGTGAGTCGGAGGTCGCTGAGCCCGACCTCCGTGCACTGGCGGATCGACGCGAGCTTTGGAGCTGCATCGTCCTCGCCGAGATCCTCGGTCTGGATCCGCCAGCGGAGCTCGACGCTCGGCGACTCGGCGCAGGCCGGGGCAAGCGCGAGTGCGAGGACGAGGGCGGGGCGCGAGATCGACATCAAGCGCGGGTCTAGCGGTCGCAGGGCAGCTTGGCAAGGTCGAGGATGGTCTTCAGGCCGGCAAAGGGCACGACGATGGCGATCGCGCAGAGACGATCGTCGGCCTCGATGGTCAGGATGTAGCCCTGGATCGAGCGTGAAGCGTTGCTCCTGTGCCCAGGGGCCATCACAGGCGATCATTTCTCCATATAAGTCCATCTATGAGGCGAAGGCCGCGGTCGCCGACGAGTCCGTCGCGGTAGCGCGCGCTTGTCGCGGTGGCTCCGGTGCGTCGCCAGATCGTCCGAAGCTGCAGCCAAGTCCGCCGCCGGTGTCGAGCCGGCGAGCACAGAGCTTTGCGATCGTTTTGCGAGCCAGACCCTGGAGGAGCGCATGGGCCCGCTGCGGAGCCTCGCCATGTTGGTGAGGTCATGCCGGTTGAGGG
>CAYYUP010000161.1:0-4467 GCA_964474905.1 uncultured Nannocystis sp.
CGAGTATTGCGAAATCACGAGTATTGCGAAATCACGAGTATTGCGAAATCACGAGTATTGCGAAATCACGAGGTGTCGGTGAATTGACGGGTTCGAATCGAATCCTGCGCGGCTCAGTTTTGACGGGCGAATCTAGCGAGTCGACGGGCGGGCATCGATCGGCTACGCCTATTGATCGATGCAGCGAAGCGGATACCGCGAGCTGGTGGCCCTTGCTTGGCCGGTCGTACTCGCTCGCTCTGCGCAGGCGGTGATCGGCTTCTCGGACGCGGCGATGGTCGCTCCCCTCGGCGAAAATGCTCTTGCGGCGACGACTGCTGCGGCGATCAATACGATCGGGTTCTTCGTACTGCCGGTGGGCATCGTCTTTATTGTCCAGAGCTTTGCGGCTCAGCTGGTAGGCAAGCGAGATCCGCGTGGGGCCCTGCGTTACGCCTACTACGCGTTGATTCTGGCGGGCATCACCTTTGTGCTCTCGCTCGCGGCGATTCCTGGGCTTAGGGCCTTTGTCGACCAGCTCGGCTTTACCCCCGAGGTTCGGGCGCTGATGGCTAGCTACATGGCGATTCGCTTGGTCGCGGCGGCGGCAGTCGTTGGCAGCGAGGGTCTTGGCAACTGGTACGCCGGGCTCGGCGATACCCGGGTCGCGATGCTCGTCAGCATTCTCGCGATGGTCATCAACGTCGGCCTCAATTGGGTGCTGATCTACGGAAACCTGGGGGCCCCAGCCCTGGGGGTCGAGGGCGCCGCGTGGGCGAGTGTCATCGCTTCGTGGGTGAGCTTTGCCGCGGTATGCCTCTATTTTGTCGTCGATCGCGGTCGTCGTATTATAGCGATCTCACTCGCGGATGAGGATGACCCGAGCGAAGAGTGCCGTCCTTGCACAGAGTGTGCAGTCGAGAGTGGGGACATCGGGGCCGCAAAGCCCGTGCTCGACAGCGATCGCCTGTCATTCGCCGAATTCCGCCGAATGCTCCGCTACGGCCTGCCAAACGGCTTTAATTGGCTCCTCGAGTTCTCGGCATTTCTCGTCTTCATCAACTTCATTTTTGCCGACTTGGGCACGTCGGTGATCGCCGCCTTAATGGCGGTATTGGAGGTCAACTCGGTTTCCTTTATGCCCGCCTTCGGGCTCGCCTCCGCGGGCGCGATCCTCGTGGGTCAGGCTATCGGTCGCGGTGCCCACGACTCTGTGCCGCGGATCGTCGGTCAGACGCTTTCGCTGGCGGTGCTCTGGCAAGGGCTGGTCGGTATCGTCTACCTCATCTTTCCGGTGACGCTGATGTCGGTCTTTGCTGCCGAGTCCGAGAGTGCGGGGACCAGCGAAATTGCGCTCTTGGGTGCGAGCTTGCTCGTGATCTCGGCGGCGTGGCAGATCTTTGATGCCATCGTCATGACACTCAGCGAAGCTCTGCGGGCCGCTGGAGATACGGCCTGGTCCCTGTGGGCGAGGCTCGGGACCGGCTGGTTTTTGTGGCTGCCGCTGACCTACGTAGTGGTCAAAATCTACAACGGAAGTGCCGCAGAGGCGATCTGGTGTATGGTTGTCGACTTCGCCGCGCTTACGCTCGCCCTTTGCTGGCGCTTTCGGGGGGGTGCGTGGCGGCGCATTGAGTTGACCGGAAAATCGCTCCTGTAGTACGGCAAATCACCTGCCTTCTGGCCCGGCATTGCTTTTCGGAGTGGTGAAATTCAGGCATAGTAGAGGCCCTCTGCCGGAGCAATGTGTGAACATCTGCCGTCAAAGACAAGCCGCCCGCATCGACACTCAGCCGACGGGTTCGACCCTGGATAGCGCGCACGGGCTGGGAGTCGCGATACTGTGCATACTTGGGCTTGCTTTTGCCCTCTGTCCGCGGAGCGCGGCCGCATCTGAGCCCGTCGCAGAGGCACACGGGCATGAGATCGACGCCACGCCGATGGGCGATGACCACGAGGATTGCACGCACGGGGGTCATCACAAGGCCCATACCCGTAATCTGTTCGGCGCCAAGGCGCTGCTTGCAACCTCGTGGGCGACCACCGGCGCCGCTGAGGGAGGTGCCCACGGCGATGCCCCCGAGTGGGCCGAATCGGGGCTCGGTGTCAGCGTGTTTTACGAGCGTGAACTCGTCGCAAATTGGCTGGAGATCGAGCCGAATATCGGTCTCATCGACGGCCCTGTCGGTTTGCAGGTGGCATTCGACCTGCTGCTAAAGAAGCCTTTTCACATCGGTCGTCGCGTGACACCGTATGTCTCGTTGGGGCCCGCCCTGGAGCTCTTTTTAAACCGCGAACATTCGCCGCTGCTAGGGGTCACGGGAGGCTTTGGTGTCTACGTTTGGCTAGGCCGTGACTTTGGCCTTGACCTGGAGTTTGAGTATACGGCTCACTTTGTGAGGCCGGGGATCGAGCATGTGACCATTTTTGGCATCGGCCCGGTCATGCATTTTTAGCTGTGCACGCGAGTCGGCCGATCCGGTCGATTCGGTCGATTAACGGCGGCGCAAGACAAAAAAGGCGCCGAGTAGGACCAGTGCGAGCAAGCCCAGGCCGAGCGCGGCGATCGGTTGTGTTGCACCCGTGGCCGGCGTGGTCTGCAGGTCGTTTGAATGCGCTGGCTCTGGCTCGGCGATCGCGTTGAGATCGAGCTGCACGCCCACGGGCTTGGGTGCCTGCTCCGGTAGGGTGGACGGTCCCGGTGCATTGACCATCTCGGCGGGCGGCAGGGTCGGCTCAGGCAGAGTGGGGGCCGCTTCCCCGATCATCTCGGCGGGCGGTGGTCTGGGGGAGCCAGCAGAGGCTTGCTGCCCCTCAGGAAGCGGATCCGGCAGCCCGTCCGCAGAGGCCCAGGAGGCGAGCCCGAGCCCGAGCGACAAGGTGAGTGCCGAGCCCAGGGCTCGTATGAACTTAGTTTGATGGTGCATGCTCAACGCTCCAGGCAGCCTGAAGCATCGCTCAAATCAAAGCTCAAGTCATCGCTCAAATCAATGCTCGGATCAGCGCTTTTCGAAGCACCTGCGCGCGCCGATGCAGGACTCGGGCAGGCAGAGCCCGTCATCCGGGCCCGTGACCTGTTGGGTCTTGAGGCAGTGATAATGGCTCGAACGGCTCGAGACAAACGCGTCCGCGACGTCGGGGCCGTAGACGTGCATCGCCTTGGTCCGCAGGTGCCGACAGACCGGACGGCTGCGATCGACAGTCTTGAGATGAAGGCTCATAGTGTACACATTTCGGCGGTGGTGGGTCGTAGGCGCAGGGTCGTAGCTCTGATCAGTCGGGCACTTCGATACCGCAAACTCGGTGCAGTGCGGATCGGCAGAGCCCCTGGGTGAGCGGGATTTTGTAGGCATTTTCGCCGAGCGGACGAGCGCCCTGGGTGGCCAAGGGCGCGACCCGGGCGAAGAGCTCGGCGCTCGGGCGCTGGCCCTCAAGGGCCTCTTCGAGCTGGACGGCGCGCCAGGGCGTTGGCGCGACATGGCCCAGACCGATGCGAACGTCGTGGATCGTGCCGCCTCGGAGGCTGAGAGAGATCGCGACCTCGGCAAGCGGCCAGTCGCAGGACTGTTTTTCTTTGGCAACTTCGTACACCGACCGTTGACCGTTGACCGCCGCCGGCAGAACAATCTCGCGGATCACATCGCCGGGTGCGAGCGTATGCTCTGTGTGCGGATCGACCCGGGGCAGGGCGAAGAGCGACTCGATGGGCATGGTCCGCGACTTGGGACCCGCGGCATCGTCGGCATCGCTGGCATCGCTGGCATCGCTGGCATCGCCGATGATCTCGAGTTCCGCCCCCAGAGCGACCAGAGCGACCGCCAGGGTCGAGGGGTGCACGATATGACAGGGCCCGCCGCCCAAGATCGCGTGAAACTTGTTCTCGGCACCCTCGGCGAGACAACGACCGCCTCCCTTTTTTAAACAGTGCAGATCGCGGTGGCGAAAATACCAACAGCGCGGGCGCTGGAGCAGGTTGCCGCCGAGCGTCGCGACGTTGCGAATGCTCGGAGTTGCGGCCGAACCGGCGGCCTCTTTGAGCGCCGCAAAGGCCTCGGGCAGCTCGCTCGAGTGGATCGCCGCCAGAGTGCTGAGGGCACCCAGATGCCAACGATCTCCAATGATGCCGAGCGCCCGCATGGCCTCGCCGTGGGCATCACGGAGGGTGCGCAGCTCGATCAGCTCACTCGGCTTCGCGAGCTTCTCTTTGAGCAGATCTAGGAGGTCGATGCCGCCGGCCCTGTATACCCGCTCATCGGGGGCAACCAGGGCCCGAGAGCGCGCAGCATCGAGGCTTCGAGGTCGGATCAGCGTAAAGGACTCCATGATCGTTTTTCTCTTCTCTTCTCTTCTTTTCTTTTCGTTGTTTCGGTTTTCTTTGCGGCTCTGCGGAGGTGGAGTCGGAGTCGGCGAAGCTCGCGAGTTTGTCGAGCAGTGAGCGGCTGTATCCGTGTATCCGCGAATCCGTGTATCCGTGTATCCGTGTATCCG
>CAYYUP010000161.1:4567-7962 GCA_964474905.1 uncultured Nannocystis sp.
ATCCGTGAATCCGTGTATCCGCGAATTTGAAAAACTGTGAATCAGTGAAGCCGCGGATTGTCGAGCGGAGGGCTCTGTGAGTCAGCGAAACGATGCTTGATGAGCCAGCGCGAGAGAGCCGTTTTGGCGGCGTTGCCGTAATCGAGGGCAATCACGGCGTCGAATTCGAATTCCGGCCCTGGATGGCCGCGAGTACCCGATCTGGAGTGATCGGCAGGGAGCGCAGGGGACGACCTAGGGCGTGATGCACGGCGCAGGCGATCGCCGCGGCGGTCGGGATTGTCGATGGTTCGCCGATGCCGATCGCACCGGTCGAGTTAGCGCCGGTGTGCACCTGAGTAAAGATGATGTCGAGCTTTGGCAGCTCGGCGGCGCCGATGATCTTGTAGCTCTCGAGGTTGGCGTTGAGCATGCGACCGCTCGCACGATCGACGATGCGCTGCTCCATCAGGGCGTAGCTGATGCCCAGAGCAACGCCGCCGTTGACTTGGGAGCGGGTGAGCAGCGGGTTATGCACCCGACCCGCGTCGTGGATCGCGAGCACCTCGGGCACTCGGACGACGCCGGTCCAGCTGTCGACCTCGACCTCGACAAATTGGGCGCCGGCGATCTGGTAGACCGGGCCGCCGGGGTGGCGCATCGGCTCGTGGCCGTAGGTTTGCGGCCGAGTCGCGGTGACGACGATCGCCTCGCCCTCAATTTTTTTGCAGAGATCAACGAAGGAGATCCGCCGCTTGCTGCTGCTGTGCTCGAGCCCGTCGGCGTTCCAGACCAGTAAACTGGCTTCGTTGACGCCGAGCAGCTCGGCTGCGAGGGTGGTGAGTTCTGCCTTGACGGCCTCGGCGGCGTTGCGGGCCGCGGGCGCGACCGAGGAGGTGGTCTGCGAGCCGCCGCTGCCGACCGAGGGGCCAAACTCGCTGTCGCCGATGCGCACGCGAACGTCTTTGACGGGCCTGTGCAGGACCTCGGCGACGACCATGGCGAGGATCGTCGTGATACCGCCGCCGATGTCCTGGACCCCGTTGCGGACTTCGACGGCGCCCTCGCGATCGACGCTGACAGTGACCCTTGCGGCGCCCTTGCGGCCGTAATCCCCCCAAATTGAGCAGGCTACGCCGACACCGCGGAGCATACGAGCGCCGCGTTGGCGGCGGGCATCGGCGTCCTTGCGGCGCTCGGCCCAGCGAAAGCGATCGCGGCCGAGTTTTAATTGGGCTCGGCGCAGCGGGTGCTCGACGTGGCGGATCCGCAGTTCGAGTGGATCTTGCTCGAGCTTGGCTGCGAGTTCGTCGAGCGCGAGCTCGATCGCGAAGGCGCCCTGCGGATGCCCGGGTGCCCGAAAGGCGGTGCCCGGCCCGGTATTGCAAAAGACGTCGCGGCTCTCGACGAGCAGGTTGGGGCAGCGAGTGTAGATACTAAAGGCGTTGTTGCCGACACCCGCACCGGTGGCGATACCGGCGGAGCCGTGGGCGAGCACATGGATCGCGAGCAGGTTACCCTTGGCGTCGGCACCGAGCGTGACCCGTTGGCTAGAACTCGGCCGGTTGCCGGTGCAGACGTGCTCTTCGTGACGATCGAGGACCAGAGAGACTGGAGCTCTGGCTTTGCGGCTGAGTTCGCCGGCGATCCAGCCCAGGCGCGAGCCGGGCGCGGAGGCCCCAAACTTGGCGCCAAAACCCCCGCCCATGTACTGACAAAAGACCCGCACATCGGCGGGCTTGAGATCAAAAATACTGGCCAGCTCATCGCGCACCGAGAAGATGCCCTGGGTCGAGCACCAGGCGGTCATTGACGTGGGCGAGTCCCAGCGGATGACAATGCTGTGGGTCTCGAGGGCCGCGTGTGTGTGCACTTGCGTGGTGTAGGTGGCCTCGTGTCGGACCTTTGCCCGGCGCAGGCCCTTCGCGACCTGGCCTTTGCGGAGCGAGGGGCTGCGGCGCACATTGCCGACCCGCTTGGAGTCGCCGCCGTCGCTCGGCTCATCGCCCTCGGTGCGCCGCTCTTGGATCTCGCCCTGGTGGACCTCGGGCGCGCCCGGTTGCATAGCTTCGTCCAGGTCGACGACAAAGGCTGCTGGCTGAGCGCGCAGGCCGATAGCCTCGAGCGCGGCCCGGGCCTGGGCGCGGGTTTCGGCTGCGACTGCGGCGAGATCTGCCCCGGCAAAGCGCACCCGATCGCCGACCTTGACCAGGGCGATCGCCGCCTTGACGCCGGGCAACTTCAGTGCCGGCGCGACGTCGATGCGCTCGATCAGCGCGGCCGGATGCGGTGAGCGCAGCACCGCCGCGTGCAGCATGCCCGGCAGGCGCACATCGTGGGTGTATTGCGCGGCCCCGGTAACCCGCGGCACCCCGTCGATCCGCGGGATTTCACGGCCCACGACCTCGAGCTTAGAGTCGGCATCCCAGGGGCGCGGCTCGTCCTTAGGTACCTCGATTTCGACGATGCGCAGCTCATCGCCGAAGCCCAGGCGCAGTTTGACCTTCTTGGTTGTACCGGCCATACGCCCTCCTTTGAGTAGGCCTGTTTAGGCCTTTCCTTGTGCGTCGGCGACCTCTTGGATCGCCGAGAGGATATGATGATAAGAGCCACAGCGGCAGAGGTTGCCGGCCATCGCCTGGGCGACTTGTGGCTCCCCTGTGGCGCCGCCGCTGCGCAGCAAGGCGGTCGCAGAGATCAGCATGCCCGAGGTGCAAAACCCACATTGTGCGGCATCGTGGGCGATAAATGCGGCCTGCAGCGGAGCGAGCCCGTCGCCGCTCGCAAGCCCCTCGACGGTCGTTATCGCTCGTTCGTCGGCATCGTGGGCGAGCATCATGCAAGAGTTCATGGCGACGCCGTCGACGAGCACCATGCAGGCTCCGCAGGCCCCCCGATCACAGACCTCTTTGCTACCTGTGAGTCCGAGATGATCGCGGAGAGCGACGAGCAAGGTGGTTTCTGCGGCGACCTCAAGGGTTTTTTGCACACCGTTGACCTGGAGCTTGAGCGGCGCAGGACCGGGGCCCACCTGGGGCGTGTCTTCGGGGGATTGTTCGGCCGTTGTCGGTCCGCTGGCCCCTTCGGTCGTCGGTGTTGCGCAGCCGGCGAGCACTGTCGCCGTGCCAAATCCCCGGAGTAAGCCGCGCCTTGTCAGCTTAGGACGATCAGGGCGATCCGTCATCGCCCGCAGAGTACCCGCGATCGCGCGCGACCGATAGCCCGGCGGCCGAAGTTTTTGACACCAAATAGCTGCAACCCTTCGCCCAGGACCAGCACTCGAACGACGACGGCCAAGCAAACCAAGCAGACCACCCCAGCCCACATTAGCCGGCTCCCGTTCTACGGCTTCGGGGATGAGCCACCCCAGCCCACATTAGCCGGCTCCCGTTCTACGGCTTAGAGGATGAACCACC
>CAYYUP010000162.1:0-7693 GCA_964474905.1 uncultured Nannocystis sp.
AGAAGAAGCGGCTGACAGCAGCCGAGCGGAGGGCGAATAAAATGGCCGCCGCCCTAGCTGCAGCTGTGAGCGGCCGCAAAAGCAAGCGTACGCGGGAGGACTTTCGCCGAGAGGTCGAGCAGCAGGCCGCGTACACGCTGCTCAACCGCCTGGTCGTGCTGCGACTGATGGAGGCGCAGGGCATGCGACTAGAGAAGGTCCTGACGGGCGGCTGGGAGAGCCCGGGATACCGGACATTCCGCCAACTCGCGCCGGCGCTTTGTCGGGATCCGGCAGACGCGAGCGAGGGCTATGCGTTTCTCCTGCAGCTCTGCTTTGAGGAGCTGGCGCAGGAGCTGCCGGGGCTCTTTGACCGGGCCGCCGCCGGGTTTGGCTCCCTGGTGCCGGTACCGGCGAGCACCTTGCGTCATCTCGTCGAGGCGCTCGACCAACCACAGCTCGCCCCCTGCTGGGAGGACGACATGACGCTGGGCTGGGTCTACCAGTATTGGAACGACCCGGAGCGGGAGACGCTCGACGCCAAGATCAACGCCCGCGGCAAGATCGAGCCCCACGAGATCGCCAGCAAGACGCAGATGTTCACCGAGCGCTATATGGTGGACTGGCTCCTGCAAAACAGCCTAGGGCCGATGTGGCTGGCGATCTGCGCCCGCAACAAGTGGACGCCCGAGGTCGAGCGGGACGGGGTACTCGCAGCGCTCGAGGCCCGTCGCGTCGACTGGCGGGGGAAGCGGGACCGGGAAGAGGTCGACCTCAAGGCGCTGATGCCCCTGCACTCCAAGGTCGAGCGACACTGGGCCTACTACGTGCCGCAGCCACTGCCAAAGGACGCCGCCGAGCAGGCGCCCACGAGCATTCGCGACCTCAAGCTGCTCGATCCGGCGGTCGGCTCTGGGCACTTTTTGGTGGTCGCGTTTGACCTGCTGGTCGCGCTCTACCAGGAGGAGGCCCGCCATCGCGGCCTCGACGGAACAGACGACGGCGAATGGTCGACGCGGGCAATCGTCGAGCGGATTCTCGAGGATAACCTGCACGGGATCGACATCGATCCGCGAGCGGCCCAGATCGCGGCCGCAGCCCTTTGGCTCAAGGCCCGATCGATCTGTCCCGAGGCACAGCCGCGGCGGATGTGGTTGGTCGCGCCCGCGTTGCGGCTCACCGGTCTGCTGGCGGATGATCCCGCCTTGATCGAGCTCCGCGCCGCTGTGGAGCTCGAGACCGGCATCGTCGGGGAGCTGACCGACAAGATCGTCTGCGGCCTGACCGGCGCGGATCACCTGGGGAGCCTGCTCCGGGTCGAAAAGGCGGTCGACGAGGCGATCGAGGCCCACGATGCCGGGCCAAGCCGCTGGCGTAAGGGCGTGAATCTCGACCTCTTCACTGGCCAGACCGAGCCCGTGCAGCGCGAGCTTCTCGACGCTGTACAGGCGCGGGAGACGATCCTCGACCTCCTGGAGAAGTTCCTCCGCAAACACACCCGCGGGGATGACCTCGGCCTGCGCCTGCGCGGCGAGCAGCTTGCCGCGGGGGTCCGCTTTATTCGCATGGTTCGCCCGGGGACGTATGACTTGGTGGTCGGTAATCCACCGTATCAGGGCACCTCGAAGATGGCGGACGCGCGCTATGTCCAGCTTGTCTATCCGATGGGCAAGGCGGACCTCTATGCAGCGTTCCTCCTGCGCGGGCTCCATCTCGTACGCGAAGGCGGTGTGTCAGCGCTGCTGACGATGCGGAACTGGATGTTTCTCAAGCAGTACGCCGATCTTAGGCAAGTGCTACTTGAGAAATACGATCTTCGAGTCCTTGGTGATCTTAGCTCTGGGGCATTCGATGAAATTTCAGCCGCGCAAGTTGTTGTGTCCGTCGTGATGACCGCTTTCAGGAGAAGCCCCCCGGCGAAGGCCGGAGCCAGCACGACTTTGCGACTGTTCGATGATCGCACAGTAACTCATGTGGGTGAAACTCAACGAAAGCGGGCGGCAACGCTGGCAGGAGAAGGACGCACTAGCTTTCGAGTTGACGCGCTGAAGGTCGTCCCCGAGCAACCAGTAGTCTACTGGTGGCCAGATGCCACACTCCAACTATTCAAAGACTCACCTAGTCTGGGGGCCCTCTCTCCTGCCCGATTCGGGCTGACTACCGGCAACAACACTCGGTACACACGGTGTGTTTGGGAAATCTCGAGCGACTTTTCCGATGATCGCTGGGCTCCGTTTATCTTCGGCGCCGACGGGAGACGATGGATCGACCAAGTAGATCGGCTCCTTCGATGGCAGTCAACAGGCCTCGAGGTGAAAGTAAAAGCAGAGCATCAGTATGGTAGTTACTCAAGACAGATCCGAAACGAAGACACCTATTTCTGTCGCGGTGTAGCCTTTTCAGCAATCGGTCACACTTTCTGCGCTCGGGCGCATCGGACTCCCGGCATAATGAGCAATGTTGCATCCTCGGTCTTCCCTACCGATATTGCAGCCGCCACCTGTTTGATGAATACTCGTAGAGCTCAGAATATCCTGGCATCGCTGAACCCAGGAATGCACTTCGAGGTCGGCGACGTAAACCGCCTCCCCCTATTCCAGGTCTCCAACGCAGACGAAATCTTCGCGACCGTCGAAGCCGCCTTCACCAAACACGAGTCCCACCGCGAGCCCTCAGTCGAGTTCCTCCACCCAGGCCCCTCCCCCTGGCGCTACGCTCAAGAATGGGCCCAAACCGCCGTCGATCGCCCGGCCGACACCCCGCTCCCGCCCTACTCCCCCGAGCTCGATCCAGAGCCCCCGACAGACCACATCTCCTACGCACTGGGCATCGCGCTCGGCCGCTTCGGCCCGAACGGCGAAGGCATCCTTGATCCGCGCGCCGACGACCCCGCACAGCGCGACCTCATCGCCAACGCCCTGCCGGCGGGGATCCTCTTCCTGGACACGAGCCTCGACGCTGGCGACCTCCGCGACAGCCTCTCGCACCCAGCCGCAAAGCCCCTGCTCGAAGCCTGGGAAGCCCACGGCGCGCAGATCGCTCCTGGCCGCGACCTCCGCGCCTACCTCTCAGCATCTGGCCCCAAGGGATTCTTCGAACTCCACCGCAAGATGTATGAGAGCCGGCCGATCCACTGGCCGCTGACCTCCTCGCGCCGAACCTTCGTCGCTTGGACGACGATCCATCGCTGGGACGCCCAGACTCTGCGGCTGCTCCTGGCGGATCATCTCGAGCCCGCCCTCGGACGCCTTGACGGGGAACTCACGGACCTCCGCAAGGCCCGTGACGGCGATGACAAGAAAGCCGCTCGGTCTGCCGAGAAGCGGCTCGGTATGGTGCTCAAGGCGCGTGAAGAGCTGGACGAGTTCATCGCTACAGTCAGCCTCTGCGCCGAGAAGGGCGCCCCTCCAGGGCCGAGCGACAAGCAGCGCGCTGGCGAGCGCGAGGTCGACATGCGCTACGACCCCGACCTCGACGACGGCGTAATGATCAACTCCGCTGCCCTCTGGCCGCTCCTCCAACCACTATGGAAAAAAGAGCCGGAGAAGTGGTGGAAAGAACTCGCCGCCGGCTCGGGCAAGAAAGACTACGATTGGTCTCACCTGGCGATGCGCTATTGGCCGACCCGGGTCGACGCAAAGTGCCGGAAGGATCCCTCTCTGGCGGTCGCCCACGGCTGCTTCTGGCGCTACCACCCAAAGCGGGCCTGGGCCTGGGAGCTGCGCCTCCAGGACGAGATCGGTGCGGATTTCCGAATCGAAGAGGAGCCTTACCGCGGCGACGGCGGCAGCGAAGCCTATCGCAACGTATTCATCGCCGACCACCCCAGGGATGCGATCGATGTCGTACTGGCTGAGGCGCTGCGAAGGGTTCGGAAGAACGGACGCCAACCCAGCATGACGATCCTTGAAACCGGCCTGTGGACGCAACGCCCGAGTGCCTGTTGGTCACTCGAACTCGCGGTCGCCAAGAAGCAAAAGATCGATTTCCGACTTCAGAGCCCGGATGAACCTGAGGTTCGTACCGCATTCACCGCGGCAAACCCAAATCTGGTCACGAAGCGCACCATACTCCTCGAAAAATTGCGGCGAACTGACCTTCTCGCCCTGCTCAACGAGGGTTCCTGAGAATTAGAGCTGCCATGATTGGATCGATGGGCCCAGTATCAGCAAAATTAGAGGAGGAGCTACGGGCCGCGGTTGTCCGCGGTCACCTCAAGATTTGGCTCGACGGAGAGAACGCCTACGGTGGCTTCGTCGAGGAGTTGATCGCGAGGCGAGCCGCGGGACAGCTCCCCTACGACGTGCACGCCTACCGCGGCAGCCACCTCGAGCTGATGATGGCGCTCGAAGGCGTCGCCAGCGGTTCCGAGACGCCGAACCTGGTGGTCCATATGCCGGGATTTAGCGAGGACAGCATCCGCCACACGCCGGTATTTGAGCTGTACGCGGCAGGCTCTCGCTTCCGCAAGGCGCTGACCACCGTGATCTCCGAGGCAGCCGCCGGGATCGTCGCCCCCCCAGCGATCGAGGCCTACGTTCTGGGCCACGGCGTGACCCTTGCCCATGCCGATCGCTGGCTCGCGAACGTGGCGGCGGCAAGCGAGGCTGGCCTTCGGGGCAGCCTGCGGAGCACTCGCCTGCCTGTGCTCATCGATGAGCTGCTCTCTGCCCATGATCTCGCGCGCAGATCCGTTGCCAAAGAGGTCGCAGATGCGCTCTGGGAACACATTGAGGTCCAGAGCGGGATCACTGAAGAATGGCGCGCACTCATGCACGGCGGGGTCCGAAAGGGCGAGAGTTGGCGCGACGCCAGCGAGCGGATCGCCTTTGCGACGGCGAGCTGGGCCCTGGTCGTCGAGTACGTCACAGACCGCAAGGCAAAGCCCTTCGACCCTCGCTTACTCGGGATCCTTGGGTTGCCGCAGGCGGTCACCGACGCGAGCTGCGGGCTCGCGGCCCACCTCCGGGTACAGCACCCCGACCTCTACCGGCAAGTCGCGCAAGAGACCGAAGAGGCTCTCAAGGACGAGGTTGCGGAGGCCAAGGCCGAGGATCTCGGGCGCATCGATACCTTTGAGTTTGAGGAGAAGGTGATCTTCAAAGCTGCGCTCAAAGCGCTCGCCGACCGTGGTTGGGAAAACGCGCGAAGCTGGGCTGAAGGCCGGCTCAACGGCGTCTCGTTTTGGCTCGACCGTCCGGGCTCACGCCGTCGCGGCGCTTGGGAGGTGGTATTGGCGGCAGCGCAGCTAGGGCAGGCGCTCGCCGATGCCGGGCCGGCGTTGGCGGCAGACTCGCTACCTGCGGCACTGCGCCGCTACCAAGAAGCGGGCGCTGAGGCCGACCTCACCCACCGAGTCTTCGAAGAGCGCTGGCTGCGGGCCAACGACGCGCGTCTCGACCAACGCGAGGAACTCTTGCAGCAGGTTCTTTCGATGCGCCGCCTCTGGCACACCTGGGCCGACACTTGGGCTCGCGATTTTTCGGCGCTCTGCCGCGACAAGGGCTTTTTACCGCCACCCGCACTCCAGCAGCGGACGCTCTTCGACGAGGTGCTCCGCCCCCTTGCCGAGGCTCCTGGGACCACAATCTATTTCATGGTCGACGCCTTGCGCTACGAGATGGCCGAGGCGCTGCGCCGCGAGCTTGGCGAACCGCAGGCGACGACCATCGAACTCCATGCGCGCTACGCCGAGCTGCCGACGATCACAGCGGTCGGCATGAACGCGCTCACCCCTGTGAGCAACCGTGGCCGACTTCGACCGGTAATCCTCGACGGCGCGATCAAAGGCATCTCCCAAGGTGAATATCAGGTGTTGAGCTGGCCCGAACGACAGAGGTCGATCCGCGAGCGATTAGGTTCGCGCGCGTGTCCGAAGTGGACGCTCGACGAGGTGATGGAACGCGACATCACGCGCCTGCGAAACGGTGTCCAGCAGGCAGACCTGGTCATCGTCCAGGTCGGCACCATCGACAATGCAGGCGAGAAGGGCCACGGGCTCCTGGTCTTTGAGCAGGTCCTCCAAAAGCTGCGGGCAGCGTGGAACCTCCTGCGTGAGGCGGGCGCTCGCCGCTTCGTGTTTACCTCAGACCACGGCTTTCTCCTGCTCGACGACGGTCTTCGACAGGCTCAGTCCCACGGTCGCAAGATCGATCCGTGGCGCAGGCATGCCCTTTCGGGCGACGCTGCGGACAACGTTGACGAAGTCCGGGTCCCACTGGCCGAACTCGACTACGAGGGCGTCGGCAGCCTCCAGCTAATGATGCCTGCCGGTACTGCGGTCTTTGACGTCGGCAGGCGCAGCCTAAGCTTTGTTCACGGCGGCGGGAGTCTCCAGGAGCGGGTAATCCCGGTGCTGACAATCGTCCATCGACACAGCAGCGGCTCCGGCGGGAGCACCCTCGCTTACCGGATCGAGGCCCGAGCCAGCACACCCCGCGACGACCTTTACTCGATCTCCGCACAGGTGAAGATGATCGCCCAACACGGTCTCGACTTTGGTGGTCGTCAGAGCATCGCCCTCAGCCTCCGGGTGGTCCACAGGCCGAATTCTCAAAGCGCGCCGATTCAGGTCGAGCCTGTGCAGGTCCGCGGCCACGCCAAACTCTATCGAGGCTCGATCCACGCCGAACTCGACGGTGAGTTTAAGGTCTACTTCCGCCTAAGCGGCCCCGAGGAGGACCGTGTGCAAGTCGAACTCTATCACCCGACGGCAGAGGCCGATGTCAGCCCAGGGGTCGTCGAACAGCGCTTTTTGGTGTCGACCGTCGGTGTGGCCAGGCCCGTTGAGTGGACGCCTGGGGCTGACGACACGCCTACAATCCAGGAGCGGTCGACAAACACTACGAGCAAGGCGTCCACCCCAGTGAACGGCCCGAGAGCTGTCAAGCGAGAGAACTCCCCAGCCCCCGTTTCTGCGAAACCTCGGAGCGCTGCACCAACGCCAAGCGCAGGGCGCGAGTGGCTCAAGAACCTCCCAGATGGTGCCCGAGAGGTCTTTGACCACATCGATGTGCACCGCTCCCTCACCGCCGACCAGGCAACCCGGCTTCTCGGCAGCCCACGAGCGCTCCGAAGATTCTCCCGCAACTTTGATGAGTACCGAAAGCTTGTCCCCTTCGTAGTCCGCATCGAGAGCGTTGACGGCATCAAACGCTACGTCCGCGAATGATCTAGGCAGCGGCTGAACGAAGACTTCCATAAGGCACACAGATAATGAGCAACCTCAGCCGACGCGACACCGAGCATATCTTTGAATCTCTGCGCAAGGGACTGGTCCCCGAGCGTGGGATCGAGGCCTTCGCCGAGGGGATCGACCGCCAGCGGGATGAGATCAAGCGCCAGCTCGACCTCGTCGCCAGCGGCGAAGGAACCATCAAATTCCTCCGCGGTGGCTACGGCTGCGGCAAGACCTTCATGGCTCGCCTTGGCGCTGCCGATGCCCAGGACCAAGGCTTTGCGACTTCCTTTGTCGTCGTCTCCGACAATGACCTCCGGTTCCACCGCTTCGACGACGTCTACCGCAAGGTCATGACCGAACTCGCAACCGCCTCCTGCCCGCGAGGGGCCCTCAGCGACATCCTCGATCGCTGGATCGGCGCTATCGAAGAGTCTCTGATCAGCACCGGAGCGGACGAGAATGCAGACGACTTCGACAGCCAAGTCCGCGCCCGTCTCGACAGCAACCTCCACGCAGAGACTGGCGGAAAAGCCC
>CAYYUP010000163.1:0-7586 GCA_964474905.1 uncultured Nannocystis sp.
ACAGTGCGGCCTGATGTGTTGTCCTTACTGAGCCCGTACCGCACGGTCATGGCTCCATTCTCGAGAGCAGAGGTCAGCTGGTTCACGAACAAGGTGCCATCGAGGTCGAGGAGGCTCCCGGGTGTCCCGGCTCCCAGAAAGTCGGGCGCGATCAAGTCCGACCAGCTGATCTCCTGTTCGAGGCTCTGCGCGATCTCTTCGCGATCGATGATGTTGATGTAGCGCAAGCCAAGCCGGGTCGCGAAGATGGGATCGTAGGCCGTCTTCAAGGCCTCGATCGCGACTTTCGCTTCGTCAAGAAGACGCTCACGGGATAGGTGTTCCGTATACTCAAGCACGATCGCAGTATCTGAGAGCGATAGTACAGCGCGTCCCTCGTCCGCCAGGAACTGGTGCCGCTTCTCTTGTCGAAGCGTCGGCATGTCGGGGTGAGCAACATTCACGTCAAGGTGTCGCAGCTCGAGAACCCGGTAGTCTCGGAACCGCGTCTTCACACGGAGATCCTGTTGGAAGGAAGCCAGCTCCTCGTGAACCTTCAGGATCGGCTGGAAGCGCAGCTCCATCGCCACCCTCCGAAGAGGGTTCCTCGAGAAGACACGGTACTCAGTAGCTGGGATCTTCCACATGGGTACCCCTCGTATCTAACATCATATTGCCCCTGTGGCACACGGCAAGAGGGCGTTCTGTGTGAACCGCGCGGATGACGAGCAACGGTTGCGCCCCGGATCTCTGCGAACTTCACCACGAAAGGCTATTCTCGCCGCGGATCCCAGGCGATCGCAGATCTTGTTGAACATCCGTTCGGCTGTCAATCCTCAAGCGCGGCGGCCGCTGTCCGCGTGCACACCTCCATTTGCGCCGTCCGCTTCGCCCGATCCTGGAGGGTCGTGAGCAGAGTCGTATCCGCATTCGGGCTCCGCACGTTGACCGGGTGATCTCCTCCTCCGCCTCTAGAGCATTCACCGCATGTGCGTGAAATGCGCATGCGGCGGGCTCAACTTGTCCATTTGAGAGAGACGCTCGGCCCAGCTCTCAGAAATTCATGAACGCGCTCACCGATCCCGCTGCGCATCGGTGGCCGCGGACTTCGACGTCGCCCGCTGCGCAGGTCACCTCCTTATAGGCGGCACCCGTCCGCCCATCCGCCCCGAGACCTCGCCGAGGACCTCTTTGAGTTCCTCGAAGGTCGGACGAACATCCGGCCTTCGGCTCATCCGTCCGCTGAGGTCGAAGAGGATCTCGTCGATGTCCGGGATCCCGACCTTGAGCCCTGGGCGCTCAGCCTAGAGGTGCCGCCTGACCATCGCGGTGTAGTGATCGTCCTGATTGCCGTGCGAAAGGGAGGGTGGCCGCCACCGGTCTCGCCGACATCCGCGCTGCCGGTGTTCATGGCTCTGCTCGCACGAAGCTCTCCACCGCGCGGTTTGTTGCTGGCGCCAGGAGCCCGGATCGCAGGTAGATGCTGACTCAGTTGGCCCTCAACGAGCGTGGTCAAGCACCGATCCTGGCCTTCATCCAACTCGCTTGTTAAGCGCTAGCACATAGCCTCATACACTCCCTGGACCGCCTTGTCTTCCTCCCACAGGGATCGTGAGTGAGGGGCAAACACGTCAAACACAGCTCTCGCGCTGCCGAACAGTGCAACAGCTCTAGCCTCATCGAATTCATACCACTCTTCTGGATCAGGGTGCATTCTTGACATTGATTCAACGACAAGCTGCGCCAGCTGAGGAAGAAGGCTCTCGGGTTCTAACTCAGCAGCCTCTAGGATGATCCCGCGGTAGTTAGCCCACTCGGGAAAGGGAGTGCCGTTGGTATCCCCCGCGCGGACCCGGTCAAAACCCCAAACAAGCGTCAGAAGCGTACGTGTCTGTTGCCCCCACAGTGACTCTGCGAGTTGCGCCGGACCCCCTAGATTCCCGAAAAAACAAGTGCGAAGGTGCTCCTGTAAGTACTCCGCCTGCTCTCTCCCTAGGAGGTTCCCCGAGGCCGGGGCCTCATGCAGAACAAAGAGTTGCTCAATCTTACAAGCCAGACCCGGGTTGGCAGACGCACACCGCCATAGCGCAAGGAACAGCTGGTCTGCGACATCCTCCATAGGTAGCAACCTCGCAGACTTGAGTTTTCGCCATATCCCACAGATAACCACAAGTCCCGACGTACGAGGACAGCCGACGCCAGTCGGAGGAGTCCGCAGCTTTCTCCTTACATAGGCTCCGAGGAGTGAAACAATGCGTGAAACCTCAATCTGCCTATGGAACGTATAGATGGCCTTTCTTCGCTTCGGATCATCCAGGACGTCTAGAATGGCGCTGTCGTCACGTACGATCGCGCGAAGGATCGGCTGATCTCGCTCCTGCTCAGCTAAATCCGGCTCGGCGAGAAACCTCTGCCAGTAGTCAACGTGACGGTGGGCTCCGAACCCCTGTGGTTTTCCAGCGGGGTCGCGAAAGACGAAATGCACGATGCTCTCAATGGCAGATTTTCTCAGCTCACTACATGCAAGGCTATCGAGAGCCCTTCCCCATTCCATATCAGCCTTCCCCCTCTGCTCATTAGCGTACGTTGAATCTGAATTATCTCCGAAGTGTCGGAGTATGTAAATATTCTCCGACACGAGTGCAAAGGCGTCAGGCTCTCCCACCCGAAGGATATTCATCACGAGAACATCATCAAGATCGATTTCCCCTTCCAACTTTTTCCACGTCTCAGACGTTATGCGAAGAGCATGCTTTAGTGTTCGTGGTGTCGCACAGAGTTCGGTGAGGGCAGCTCCTATCCCCAAGCGCCTAGAACTACCGAACCCGAAAAACCCTCGGTGCCCCTCCATACTGCCGATTTGGCTGAACGCTCCCCGAGCCCCTGGTAGCGCCGGGTCAATAATATTGGATGCCCAACAACGCGCTCGAAATTTGGATAGTATGGGTCCTACGATAGCTGGGTCGAGTTGAGGGAGGACTTCGACGTAGCGGGCCACTTTTTCGACGTCAAACCGAGTGTGGAGCGTTGTTGTTGCTGTGACGACCGTTATCGAGTCGAGTTGGTCGAGGCCAACGAGAAGCGCCCTGATTGGATTTAGCTTATCTAGCTCAAGATCGCTGGGGTGCTCGCTACTCGCTGCGAATCGCTCGAGATCCTCGATCCAGACAACGTATTTCCGACCTATGGCGATGGCAACTCTATCTATGCTCTGGAGAGTTTTATGCGGAGGGCCAGGGCTGCCCAGAAGGTTTGCTAGCCCTGCGAGGACCCCCCCCGATGCATGCATCGCCTCCGAGTATCGTCCAGGCACACCTTTAAGTGCGAGGACGCTCACATCACACGAGAGAGACTCTATGAGCGCATTCAGGACTCCTTCGACAGCCGCCCGTGAAGTTTCAAAAGGCCACAATTCTACAGGGACGAGTCGAGGACTTCTGGGGTCTCTGAGAAGCTCCTCTGACACAAAGTTCCTGAGCGTCGTTTTTCCAGAACCCAGGGATCCGATAACCGCTTGCGCAGGTGGGTGCGAAAGGCTTAGTCGCAATGCGATTCGACGGACTACGCGCTCTCGGTCAAAAACGTCATGGGCGCACTCTTCGACGGCCGTATCTGTTTGGATCCATTCGTCCAGATCGAAAGGACGGCTTCGCCTGGGGAGGTTGCCTGAGCTGTCATAGCTATAGAGAAATGGTGTCCTGTCGCTCCTGAGACGGATAGTAATTAACGACTCGATCGCAATGGCGAACGCAGAAACGGCAAGAATGGCACCAGTATACAGGACGGTAGATGTTGATTGATCTGACAGTCCGAAGGTATGAGACGCTGAAGGCAATGCGCCACACAAAATTAGCGCAACCGCAACACCCACAAGGACTCCGATCCAAAGGGGCGGGTAGTATGCAGAGTAGCGAACGGCAGTCGCCAACCGAGCGTACACCCATCGACAGAGTACCAACGCAGCGATAAGGGCAGACAGAACGATAGTCCACCAAGGCGCTTTTCTGCCGAGGGAGGTAAGGGACTCCTGATACCAAGCGGCGACGAGCAAAGACAACCCACCTCCCACAAAGCCCCAGAACACCAATTCACTCCACCTTTTCGATGCAAGTCGAGTACGGTGAGACCACATCGACGCGTCCTTGGAGGTCGGCGGGGTGAGCATGCCTGTATCCTACACCATTGCCAATGGTTAAGGGGGCAAACTGCGATGGCCACGAAATTCGAGGGGCCGACGCACGCGGCGACCAGGACCCGTGCACGAGCGCGGCTGTCGCGGCTCGAGGAGCTGCGACGGGAACAGCCGATAGAAGGCGACATGCTGAGGGGAGGGGGGGAGCATCCCGGGTGTGTCTCAGGATAGTTGTCGCCTGCGTGTTACGCGCTTTTCTTGAGAGGTTGATTCGCCGCCGGTTGAAGCTCGGCAAGATGCCCAAGTGCTGCAGTGTCACCAGCAGGTGTGCGCTTCTCATCGATGCGCCTTTGTCTGAATGCAACCACGTCGGCATACTCGATTGTCCGTAGTTAATCCAAGTACCTTTGATCCTCGTCGCGGCGATCAATCCACATTCGACTTCGAGGACCTCAGCTCCGACGGTCATCCGACTCCGCACATCGACGACCAGGTAGTGATAGAAAGCTGCGCCGCGCACAGTGCTTCGCAAATAGGTGATCTCCCACGAGAGCACCTGGCCGGGACCCGTCGCCGTTAGGGCCCGAGGACGGGCGACTGGTGGCCGCGAGCGTTATCGATGAGAAAGCAGGCTGTGGCGGTACATGAGCCGATAAAAAGTCGCCTCAGAGGCTCCACAGCCTCCATCTCTAGCTAACCCAGGACCGGCTCGCCAGAGATCGAAGATCGCCTCACACTATCCACTAAACTGTCCACAATCGACACGATCGCGCCGCACGGGTAGGCTGCGAGCGCAATGGACCGCGGGCACAACCACGAACTCGAGGACAACCACGCCGGTTTGAGTGAGCGTGTTGTCATCGGTGGTCTGCTCGTGCTCATCGCCTTTGTGCTCTTGCCGGTGCTCGGTTTCGGTTTTGTCTACGACGACGGTTGGACCTTTACCGCAAACGGCTTCCTCCGCCAGCCGCAGGACCTGCTGCTGCTGCTTACCGACGAGGCCGCGCGTCGTCACGTGCCCGACGCCTTCCGGCCGACGCTGGTGGTTTTCGATGTGCTCAGCTACCAGCTCTTCGGGCTCTTTGCGCCGGCATTGCACGCGATTTCGCTGGGCCTGCACCTCTTGGTTTGCTGGCTCGCGGCTCGCTGGCTCGGGCTTCTCGGGGCTCCTCTCCCTCTACGGGCCGCAACCGTGGCGCTTTTCGGCCTCCTAGCGATTCATGCCGAGGCGATCGCGGTGATCTCTTTTCACGAAGACCTACTCGCCGCTGCCCTGGGCCTCGCCGGCCTGCTCGCCGCGAGTTCCGCTCTGCGAAGCGACAGACTGCGCACAACCCTCGGCCTCTCGCTGGCTGCAATGCTGCTACTCGCGCTCGCCTGTGGAGCCAAGATGAGTGTTGCGACTCTGCCGATCCTCTTTTGGCTCGCCGAACGCCAAAATCCATGGCGCAGGTCGAGCGCAGTCACGCCACAAAGCCACCGCATCGCCATCATCACGCTACTGCTTGCGACTGGTGTTGCTCTCGCCTTGGGCCATACGCTCGCGACCCACGGCAGCCTTTCGCCCTATGCAGGCGAGGCCAACCTGCGCCTCTACGCCAGTCGAGTCGGCATCGTCCCGGTGCTCGCAAAATCGTTGCAGATCCACGTGGGCTATGTGCAGCAGGTCATCGCCCCCTGGGGGCTTTCTCCAGAGTATGTTGATAGTGGTGCTAGTTGGCTCGATCCGGCGACACTGCTAGCCGCTGCCGGATTCGCGGGTCTATTGATATACGGATTGTGGGCCGCCTTTCGCCGCCGCCGGCCGCTCGTCGCTCTGGTCATTCTCGGCGCTGCTGCGCTCGCGCTACCGACCTCTAATCTCGCGGCGATGCCCAACATGCGGGCGGATCGTCTGATGTATCTACCGAGCCTGCCGCTTTGCCTGGGCATGGCCGCGGCGGCCTTCGCTCTCGGTCGTCGTCTTCGCGAGTGGAGCCTCTTCTCGCAGCACTTTGGGCCTGCGCTGATCTTCGCACCGGTCGCCGCCCTCGCGATCCTGCAAGGGGCCGTGCTGCAGGCATCGACTCAGGTCTACCGCTCGGGCGGCGCCCTCTGGAGCGTCGCCAGCCGCCGTGCTCCCGACTCTGCGCGGGCCCAGGCGATTTTCGGCGAGTTGCTACTCGCTGGCCGTGATCCCATCGAGCGCGACACGCCTGCGGAGCGTCGTCGTTTCATCAACGTGCGCAGCCGCTGCCGGCGGGCCCTCAAGCTCGACGCTTTGGACGAGATCTCCCACCTCTGCGCGGCCCGCCTGGCGATCGCCCAGGAGCAATGGAGCCGGGCCGAGCACAGCCTGCGTCGCGCCCTCGAGCTGAGCGTCGATCGCAACCACCGGATCCTCGCCGCCCTCGCCGAGATCAGCCTCGATGTACCTGGCAAAAGCGAGGACCTCCGCCGCGAAGAGTCCCTCAAGCTGCTCGCCCAGGCGATCCGTGAGTACCCTTACGCGGTCGAGGTCTGGTCTGCTGCCGGCCGTATCCTCCACCGCATCGGCAAACCCATGCGGGCAAAGTTCGCCCTCCAGCGGGCCTTTTCTCTGGGACCCGAGCGCCCTCAGACCTCGCTTTGGGCGATCGAAGCCGCCCTCGATCGCGGCGATCGCCGGCTCGCCAAGCGGCTCTTCGCCGAACGTGCCCGCTACCTCCAAAACGCCGACCCCGGGCGCATCGCGGCCCTCGAGCGACGTCTTTGGGACCACGCGAGGCTTTTCCCAACCCCCGAAAATCCTGGTAGAGTTCGAGCCCCGAACACGGGAGCTTTTTCTCGATGATCCGTAAATTTTATTCTCTCTTGATTATCGCCGCTCTTACGATCGCCGCCGTCTCGATGGCGTGCTCCGATACCCTCGAGAACCTCAACACCGAGGACGAGACCGACAGCGGCACCTAGGGATCGCCTGCTCTCAGGCCTTTCCGACGCCAGCAGCTCCCACGGCAGAGTCGAGCCGCGTTTGCTGCCGCGCTGACGTGTCTCCTTTCAAAGTCGAGCCGCGTTTGCTTCCGCGCTGACGTGTCTCCTTTCAAAGTCGAGCCGCGTTTGCTTCCGCGCTGAGATATCTCCCCGACGGCATTGCGCCGCTTCTACTCCAGGGTGCAGACCCTCCGGACGAGCGTCCTCATGCGCCTGACTTGAGCGCCAACGTCGAAATACCGCACCTCGCACGTCAGCCCACGGCACGCCGGCTCGATTATTTACGGCTTGGAGGACGTGCCGCTGGGACGGGCGAGGAGGGCCCCGCGAATGAGTCTAGGACGTGCATCGACCCCTTTAGGGGTCGACGCGCGATCCGACCTGTCTGAAAGAGTGGGGCCCTTCTTGTCCGGCCTCCGCCACGGCCTCCGCCTCTCCACCCCTTCAGCTTCCGCCCCGAGCACCCAAGCATTGCGCCGCTTCTACTCCAGGGTGCAGACCCTCCGGACGAGCGTCCTCATGC
>CAYYUP010000164.1:0-6341 GCA_964474905.1 uncultured Nannocystis sp.
CGCGGTTCCCCGCAATTTCGAGCATGACCGGGCTCACAAAAGCAGGCCGCCGATCAGAGCGACCGCGAGCACTCTGACATCCAGCGGTCGCAATTGTGTGTTAGGCGAAGAGCCCCCGCAGGGGAGAGCCCACGCCCATGAAGAAGAGCACGCACGTCGTCAAGGCCGCACACCGGGCCACAAGCTGGCTCCGGCGACATTGGCTGTTGACCCTGGTGCTACTGAGCTGCGCTGCGATCGGCATGAGCTACCGAGGCTGGGCCCCGGCAACACCCGGCTGGAACGCGCCGCTCCAGTACCCGACCAAGGGCATGCACGCCGATCTCAAGCGCGCGGACTTCAGCTCGGCCACGATCTGCGGGACCTGTCACCAAACTCACTATAAGCAGTGGTTAGAATCCGGCATGGGCCGCTCCTCGGCGACCTCGGAATTTCTCGTCGAACTCTATCAAGTCGGTTTGGATGTCCGCGGTGCACCGCCCGAGGATGTCGAACAATGCCTGCGCTGTCACGCCCCCCTGGCGACGATCGGCACCCCACAGGACCTCGGCATGGCCGAAGCTATTAGCCAGGAGGGCGTCACCTGCGACGTCTGTCATACGGCCATCGCCGCCGCTGCCAACGACGCCCCCGGCATGATCGCCTGGGATCCAAAGGGCCCCAAACGCGGCCCCTTGCCCGGCGACGAGGACCCCGAGCTGCCCGGTATACCTCGGGCCAAATCACCCCACCACAAGACCAAACAATCTGCGCTGCACAAAAGCTCCGATCTCTGCGGCGCCTGCCATATGTCTCTCTGGCCCACCAACTCGCTGCCCATCGACTGGACCTACGCGGAGTGGAAACGCAGCCCCTACGCCGAGCGCGGCGTCACCTGCCAAGACTGCCACATGCCCACCTACGAGGGTATTGCGGCCCCTGGGGCTCCGCGGCGCACGCTCCACGATCACAGCTTTGCCGGCGGCGGTGACCTCGATCTCGTGCAAGGCACAGCCGAGTTGCGGATCCACAGCGAGGCCCATTTCGCCGGTCTCGAGATCGAAGTCGAAGTCGAGAACACCAAATCAGCCCACGCTTTCCCCACTGGCAATGCGACGGCGCCGGTCGTCAAGCTGATGGTGAGCGCACTCGATGGTCATGGCAATGTCGTCTGGAGCGACTTCCGCGACTACAGGCTGACCTACGTCGATGTGCACGGCGAAATCACCAGCGATCCGACCGCAGCCGTCAAGCTCCGCAGCGATACAACTCTACAGCCGCTGCGACCGGTGCAAGAGCGCTTCTTCATCCCCCACAGCATCGGTGCCAAGCAATTCGAGGCAGTGCTCGTCTACCAGCGCTGGTCCGATGAGATCCTCAACAACCACGCGGGAATGCTCTGGGAGATGGTCTCGCGCTACCTCGCCGAGGGCGTGCGTGTGCACCGTTTTGTGATGAACCTCGGCTCCCTCGACTACGCCAAGCTCGACGCCGTCCGCGGTGATCCCGAGATCATCGTCGCCCAGCTCCAAGCCGCACTGCCAGGCAAACCCAAAATCCCAGCCGAGTTCCGCTGATCGGCGCCGTTGCTCATCGCCGTCACAGCTCACGGATCCGCGGGCTTACGCGTCTTGCCTAATGGGACATGTCCCTTGGGACCGACCATCATATCGGCGATGCAGGACCCCGCGAGTGCCTTCTCGATGTCCAGCACCGCCTGATCGAGCCGGTGATGCAGGGGGCAAAGGCTGTCCCGATGCTCCTCTAACCCAAGCGGACAGCTGTGGATCCTCTGGAGCGGATCGACCGCGTTGACGACATCCAGGATCGAAATCTCCGCCGGCAAACGCTCGAGCGTAAAACCACCACCCTGCCCCCGCCGCGATCGCACGAGCCCCCCCTTGACCAGGGTCTGCATCACCTTGGCCAAGTAGCCGCTCGGCACTTTTGTGACCCTTGCGATTTCGCGCGTTACGCGTGGAGCTTCAGGGCTCCGAGCCAGGTAGGCGACAGCACGGAGGGCGTATTCGGCAGTTTTCGAGATCATTTAAAGTGGACCTTGACATCCAGAATAAGCAGATCTAGCGTCAGCCGTCAAACTGGACCTTGAGGTCCAGAACTCAATTTGTTCGATCTCGAGGGGGGTCAAAGAGACATGGTTTCAGCGAAGAAGGTGTGGATCGCGTTCTGGACAGTCGTAGTGCTGTCGTTCACGGTCTTGGGCTATTACGGCTACCGGATCTACGTGGAGGCGCCGCCTATCCCAGATCAGGTGGTGACCGAAGACGGAGAGCTGCTCTTCACGGGCGAAGACATCCGCACAGGCCAGCAGGTCTGGCAATCGATCGGAGGGCACCAGCTCGGCTCTGTGTGGGGCCACGGTTCCTACGTCGCCCCGGATTGGTCGGCCGATTGGCTGCACCGCGAGCTGGTCGAGATGCTGGACCAGATGGCCCTGACCGCGCACGGCCAGCCCTACGACGCGCTCTCGTCATCCGAGCAAGCGGCACTGCGGGAGGATCTGCGCCTCGACGTTCGCACCAACCGCTACGATCCCGAGACTGATCAGCTGACGATTTCAGCGGTGCGAGGCGTCGCCGTGCACAGGGTCGCGGCTCACTACGACGCGTTGTTTAACGACGATCCGGCGCTCGACGATCTGCGCGAGGCCTACGCCCTGCGCGAGCCGACAGTCCCCGACGACGAGCGCCGAGCCGACCTGGAGGCGTTCTTTTTCTGGACCTCCTGGGCCTGCTCCACCGATCGGCCGGGGCTCAACCACACCTACACCAACAACTGGCCGGCCGAAGATCTGATCGGCAACCGACCGACCACCGAGCTCTTCATGTGGTCGATGATCAGCATTTTGGGTCTACTCGCGGGCATCGGCGGGTTGGTCTGGTACATGGCCGCCGGCGAACGAGAGGTCGAAGAGCCCACACCGGACACGGATCCCCTGCTCGGGCTCAAGGCGACGCCCTCCATGCGCGCGACCCTCAAATACTTCTGGGTTGTCGCCGCTTTGATGGTGGTGCAGGTGGGCCTTGGAATCATCACAGCCCACTACGGAGTCGAGGGTCAGGCCTTCTTTGGCATCGAGCTCGCCGAGTGGCTGCCCTACTCGGTCGCCCGAACCTGGCACGTGCAGCTGGGCATCTTTTGGATCGCCACCGCATGGCTCGCTACCGGTCTCTTTGTCGCCCCTGCGGTATCTGGCAAGGATCCGCCTTTTCAGCGCCTTGGCGTCAATGTTTTGTTTGTATCGCTACTGGTGATCGTCGTCGGCTCGCTCGCGGGCGAGTGGTTCGGCGTGATGCAGAAGCTCGATCACGGCACCAACTTTTGGTTCGGTCATCAGGGCTACGAGTACGTCGAGCTCGGTCGATTTTGGCAGATCTTCCTCTTTGCGGGCCTCTTTATCTGGCTCGCACTGCTCATCCGCGCCCTCCTGCCAGCATTGCGCAGCGACAAAAACAACGCGGCGCTCCTGCGCCTCTTCGCCGTGGCCTCCGGCGCCATCGCCCTCTTCTACGGCGCCGGCCTGATGTGGGGTAGCCACACGCCGCTCAGCATCGTCGAATACTGGCGTTGGTGGGTCGTGCACCTCTGGGTCGAGGGCTTCTTTGAGGTCTTTGCAACTGTAGTGATCGCGTTTCTCTTCGCTCGAATGGGCCTAGTGCGACCGGCAACCGCGGGCAAAGCCGCGATCTTCTCGAGCGCCATTTACCTGACCGGCGGCATCATCGGCACCATGCACCACATCTACTTCGCCGGCACGCCCACGGGAGTGCTCGCCTGGGGTGCGGTGTTCTCTGCTCTCGAAATCGTACCGCTGGTGCTCGTCGGCTCCGAGGCCATGCACAACTACCGCGAGACCAAGGCCGCGGATTGGGTCAGCCACTACCGCTGGCCGATCCTCTTCTTCGTCGCGGTAGCTTTCTGGAACCTGATCGGCGCCGGGCTCTTCGGCTTTTTGATCAATCCACCGATCGCGCTCTACTACATGCAGGGCCTCAACCTCACCCCATTGCACGGCCATACCGCCTTCTTTGGGGTCTACGGAATGCTCGGCATCGGCCTCATGCTCTTCTGCCTGCGGGCGATGAACACAACGGTCATCTGGCGCACCAAAGCCCTGCGCTTCTCGTTTTGGGCCCTCAACATCGGCCTCGCCCTGATGGCCCTACTCTCACTCCTGCCGATCGGTCTTCTCCAGACCGCAGCCGCCATCGAACACGGCCTCTGGTTCGCACGCTCGGCGGAGTTCATGCAGCAGGATCTCATCCAATACCTGCGCTGGGCCCGAGGCCTCGGCGATGTCATCTTCGCGATGGGTATGATCGGGATCGGTGTCTTCATCGCCGGGCTTTCGACCGGTCGATCGCTCAATGGTCGACGCGAAGCGCCAGCTGATGAGGTGGTCAGCGAAGAGGGATCGAGTGAGGCTGACTCGGCCTGATTTGATCTGAGTTCGGCCTGATTCGGCCCGGCCTCGATCGCTCGCCCCGGCAAATTGCTGGGGCGAGCTTTTTTTGTCGTTTCGGATCTACCACCGCTTCTTCAAGATCGAAGCGCTGGTCAAGCAGATCCGCGCTCAGGCAGCCGAGGACATGGCCAACCTCTTCGCCGAGTTGCAGGCGCTACGCGAGCACATCGGCGCTGGCAAGCTCGCAGGGATCAAGTAGGCCCCCCCTAGAAGGACCCTTTGGCGGCGCTTTACGCTCGATAACCGACGGGACCGACGGAGATAGGGTCACCTCTCGCTGGGCCACACAGGCCCGAGCCGCACAGGCCGAGGCCGCTACGCGCTCGTCCTCGATCTCTGCCGGCGCCTCCGCGTCGGCGGTTTCACCGGCAGGCTGATCCTCGGCGGACCGCAGATCACCTACGCCGGACTCGGTATCAGTACACACTACCCCGATGCGGACGTCTTTGTCCGCGGCGCCGGCGAGCGAGCTCTCGCGGCAATCGTCGCGAGCAAGCAGCCACGACAAGTCCGCGGTGTGCACTGGCGCGGCGAAGTTGATCGCGCAGAGCAAGCCACAATCAGTCTCGCCCGCCTGCCCTCTCCCTATCTAAAGGGCATCACCGACGTTATCGAGCACCGTCAATTCATCCGCTGGGAGACAAAACGCGGCTGCGCCTTCCGCTGCTCATTCTGCCAGCACCGCGACGCCGGTAAGCGTTCCCAAGTCGAGGAATTCACTCACGCTCGTCTCGAGCAAGAGATCAAGCTTTTTGTCGCTGCGGAAGTCAAAGAGATCGCAGTTCTCGATCCGATTTTCAACGATCCTCGCTTCAATTACCTCTCTGTTCTCGACCAACTGATCGGCGCAGGATTCAGCGGGCGCCTCTCGCTCCAATGCCGATTTGAGTTCGTCGAAGCCGAATTCATCGAGCGTTGCCAAAAGCTCAATGTAATCCTCGAATTCGGCCTGCAAACCACCCAACCCCGTGAATGGAAGGCAATCCAACGCGGCAACAAGCTCACCAAGGTCGAGGCCGCGATCGAAGCGCTGCACGCCGCCGGGCTCGACTTTGAAGTGTCGCTGATCTACGGCCTGCCCGAGCAGACGCTGGGCTCCTTCCGCGAGACCGTCGATTGGTGCCTTCAACGCAGGATTCCGACACTCAAGGCCTTCCCACTAATGTTACTCCAAGGCACGAAGCTCGACCTCGATCGCGACAAATGGGGGCTGCGCGAGAGCAACGACGCGATCCCCAAGGTGATCGCAGCCAACAGCTTCTCGGAAAAAGAGCACGAACAAATGGAGAACATCGCCGAGGCATTGATCGCCACCCAGGGCGCACACCCACTATCGGTCGACGGACTCCCGCTCAATTCAGTGTCAACACACCCAGAACGTTGGTCGCCGCTGCTGGTCCCGGCGAAACCCTCAGTAGGCTCAGCCACCTATGAGCCTCTCAGCTTCAGAAAGCGCTCCGCTAGGGGCTCCGCAGAAGTGACCGACGACTCGAAAGACATGGACAACGTAGTCCGCGGACTCGTCAAAAAACGACACATACCACCGGCGATGATCGCAAAGATTACTCGCATCCTCTCTGAGCTGGCACGTGGCACCCATCCAGCTGAGTTTGGCGGAAAACACCTACACGAGCAACACGGGCTTTGGAGCATCCCAGTGAGCCACCGGGAACGCCTGCTCCTCCGCCGTACGCCCAATGGCTTTGTGCATTACCGGCTCTTAAGTCATTCGGACTACAATCATAGGTGGCGACGCTAGAAAACCCGCAGCAATGGCTTATGCCCCATCCAAAGGGGATGGAGACCGGACGAGACCTTGCCAATATCTCGCGCATCCCCGTTTCAATTAGGCCACCCCCCGAAGGGGATGGAGACC
>CAYYUP010000164.1:6441-7573 GCA_964474905.1 uncultured Nannocystis sp.
GTTTCAATTAGGCCACCCCCCGAAGGGGATGGAGACCCCATGTTCCGCCCGCGAATCTTGAGGAATTCGGAAGGTTTCAATTAGGCCACCCCCCGAAGGGGATGGAGACATCGACCGCAAGAACTCATAAGGCCGCCGTCGGCGGGTTTCAATTAGGCCACCCCCCGAAGGGGATGGAGACTCCTGTTTTGGACTCCTGGCGGTGAGCGTATAGGAGGTTTCAATTAGGCCACCCCCCGAAGGGGATGGAGACATCCGACCAGGGGTTTTGTGAACACGGGCCGCTCCGGTTTCAATTAGGCCACCCCCCGAAGGGGATGGAGACGCGCATTGTCAGATCGTCAACGGGCCGTCTACGACGGTTTCAATTAGGCCACCCCCCGAAGGGGATGGAGACAGCAGTGCAATGACAACCGAAGTCCAAGAGATCGTCTCCCGTTTCAATTAGGCCACCCCCCGAAGGGGATGGAGACCGATCGACACACTCGAAGGAGTCCTCGGAACTCTGGTTTCAATTAGGCCACCCCCCGAAGGGGATGGAGACCTCAAAGGTCGTCGAGGGCTTGCGCGGTGCTGGCCGTTTCAATTAGGCCACCCCCCGAAGGGGATGGAGACAGAGAGCGAAGAGTGCTCACTGCTCACCCTGTACAGTTTCAATTAGGCCACCCCCCGAAGGGGATGGAGACGCCCGTGGCGGTAGGGATGGAAATGCTGATATACAGTTTCAATTAGGCCACCCCCCGAAGGGGATGGAGACATCTGCGCTCACTGGGGCGCCCTTGCCGATCACTTCGGGTTTCAATTAGGCCACCCCCCGAAGGGGATGGAGACGAGACCAGGCGGAGCGTCATAGTTGAGACGCCCAAGGTGTTTCAATTAGGCCACCCCCCGAAGGGGATGGAGACTGGTGGAAGTCATTACACCCCTTTAGGCCCGCGCTCGTTTCAATTAGGCCACCCCCCGAAGGGGATGGAGACAACGGATCTCTTTGCTGGCTACCTGCAAGCGGTAAGAGTTTCAATTAGGCCACCCCCCGAAGGGGATGGAGACCCGCGAGGTTGCCAGTGGTCCCCGCACTGGCAACAAGTTTCAATTAGGCCACCCCCCGAAGGGGATGGAGACCAAGAAACTG
>CAYYUP010000165.1:0-7399 GCA_964474905.1 uncultured Nannocystis sp.
GATTTGGCGATCGCCCGCAGATCGGCGATCCTCCAGCGATCCCCATGCCTCGCCCCCTCGCAATCGCTCTCTCCCTCGCCTGTGCGGCGACCCTGCTCGCGACGCCGACCGCCGCCCGGGCTTTCTGCGGCTTCTATGTCACCGGCGCGGATACCAAGCTCTACAACAACGCGACGGTGGTCGTGATGATGCGCGACGGCACCCGCACAGTGCTGTCGATGCAAAACAATTACGACGGACCACCGCAGGACTTCGCGATGGTCGTACCGGTGCCGGTGGTTCTCCAGGAGGGAGACGTGCGCACCCTGCCCCACGAGATCTTTGAGCGCGTCGATCTGCTTGCAGCGCCCCGCCTGGTCGAGTACTGGGAGCAGGATCCCTGCCGTCCAGATTACCTAGAGGAGCACTATATGATGGCCTCTGCCCCGGAAGAAGAGGTCGAAGGCCGACCGCGGCGCGACCTGGGGGTCACGGTCGAGGCTCAATTCGAGGTCGGCGAGTATCAGGTCGCAGTCTTGAGTGCCCGCGACTCGACCGGGCTCAACACCTGGCTGCACGCGAATCACTACACGATCCCCGCCGGCGCCGAGCCGCTGCTGCGCCCCTATGTGCAGGCGGGCATGAAGTTCTTCGTCGCCAAAGTCGACATCAAGAAAGTGCACTACGACAGCGAAACCGGGCGGGCCAGCCTCTCGCCGCTGCGCTTCCACTACGACAGCCCGACCTTCGCACTGCCGCTGCGTCTCGGCCTCATCAACTCCGGCGGCGACCAGGATCTGCTGGTGCACATCCTCGCCCGCGGCATCCGCTACGAAGTCGCGAACTACCCAAATGTCGCGATCCCCACCAACCTCGACGTCAGCGACCAGACCCGCCGATCCTTTGGCGAGTTTTATGCGGCGCTTTTCGATCGGGTGTTGGAGCGCAACCCGGGCGCCGTGATCACCGAATACGCCTGGGCTGCAGGCTCCTGTGATCCCTGCCCGCAGGCGCCGCTCAACGTCAGCGAACTCGCCACCCTGGGCGCCGATGTGCTGCCGACCTACGAGAAGGCGCTCGCGGGTGGCGTGGTACCGACCGAGCTCTCCTATCAGCTACCGAGCGAGTTTGTGCTCACCCGCCTGCACGCTCGCTACGGCCGCGATAGCCTTGGCGAAGACATGGTCTTTCAGGCAGCTCCGGCGATCACCGGCGGTCGCGAGGTCTGGGACCAGCAACAACGCGTCGAGCAGGGAGCCCACGCGTCGCAGGGCGCCAACAACTTCCAGGCCCGCTACACGATCCGCCACCCGTGGACCGGGCCCGTCGACTGTCCCGACCCCCAGCGCGGACAATGGGGCAACCCGCCCGCGGGGGTCCAGGGCCAAATAACGCCCTCGGTCGCGACCGGCTTAGCCTTCGTCGCCCGCGACGCCAACCTGACTAATTTTATCGTCGACGACATCCCCGAGATCGAACAAACAGCCGCCCCCGCGCTGCCGGCCGGGCCTCTGACACCGCCGCCCCCGGATCCCAAACCCAGCAGCGGCGGCTGCTCCCGCTGTACGATCGACTCCCCGGGAGACGCCGGCGGCCTGGCGATGCTCGGCTTGCTCGGCTTGCTCGGCGTACTCGGTCTGCGACCGCGAAGGCACGCCTAAACCACAAACCGAAACCGAGACAAAAGGACCATGGTGCGGCGACCCGGCGGAAACAAGACGAGCCCGCGAATGCGACCGCCAAGCGCACTGACCTCGGCCGTCCTGACGCTCGCCCTGCTCGCCACCGGAGCCTGTCACCGCGACGTCGCAGAGCGCTACGAGGCCCCAAACGAGCCCGATCAAGAGTCCCAACGTGGGCTTCCCAAAAAGATCGATCTGGCGACGATCCGCGCCCACTTGCCGGATCCCGGCGGACCCCTGGCCCCCGCGCTGACCCGAGCCGCCGACATCGTGCGCGGCGATGAGCTAGCGGCGATCGATCTCTGCAGCGATTGCCACAGCGACATCGTCGCTCAATGGCGGAGCAGCGCCCACGCCTGGGCATCCTTCAACAACCCGATCTACCGCGCCTCCATCGAGCGCTTTCAAGGCGTGCTCGGCCGCCACAACAGCCGTGCGTGCGCCGCCTGTCACGACCCCGCACTCTTGGTCGACGGGGCGATCGACGGTCCGATCGCCGCCGATGATCCTCGGGCCCACGTCGGCGTCAGCTGCATGACCTGCCACGGCATTGATCGGGTAAGCGCCGATGGCAATGGCTCCTACCACCTCGCCCGCAGCACTCCCACAATCCCCGATCTCGACGACGCCAGCAGTATCGCCGCCCATCGCCGAGAAGTACGAAGCCCGGCACTTCGCAGCGGTGATCTCTGCGGCAGCTGCCACCGCGCCTTCGTCGACGCGACCACCGGACACCCTTCTCACTTCAGCGGCGCCGACGACCTCGGATCGTGGCAAAGCTCCGCCTATGCCGGTCATCCGAGAAAGCTCGACCAAGACATCGCGCCTCAGAGCTGCATCGACTGCCATATGCCCGCTCTGGCCGCTGGCGACGACCTGGCCGCGAGTGCAGGAACCGTCGCATCGCATCGTTTTCTCGGCGGTCATACCTGGTTGGCGGCAATGCGCGGGGACCTCGAGAGCGCGGCTAAAACCGGCCAATTTCTCCGCGGCTCCGCCAGTCTCGACATCGCTGCGATCCGCCACGGGGAGCGCACAACAATGCCGGCAGATGCCGCCCCCGTGATCGCTGGAGAGCGCATCCTGGCCGAGATCGTGATCCGCAACCTGCGGGTCGGCCATCGCTTCCCGGGCGGTACCCGCGACGCCCACGATACCCGCCTGGAGGTCGAACTTCGCCTAGCCGATGGCAGCCTCCTCGCCCGCAATGACGCCCATCGACTGCGCTCGGGGGTACTCGGCGAGGACGGTCGACGCCGCTTCGCCCGCGAAGTCGAGGACCTCCGAGTGAGCGCCTATGACCATACAATTGCACCGCGCGACGCCACGGTCGTGCGCTTCGCGCTCCAGCTGCCGCAACACCTGCCCCCGACAGCCTGGCCGCTGCGCCTGGAGGCCCGCCTCGTACACCGCAGTCGCAGCCAAGAGCTGGCCCAAGAGACATGCAACGCATCACGTAGTCCCGAGGCCGCGGCCTTTCTTCGCGCGAGCGAAAAGCTGAGCGGCGACCATCTCGATGCCTGCATCGCGCCGCCAGAGGTGCTGATCGCCGAGACCCAGATCGAACTCGGACAAGGAGCGGAGCAGCTCTCCCAGCGGGCGACATGGCAGCGTCTCTACGAACTCGGTCTCGGCCTCGAACACGAGGTCCAGGAGCGCCTCGATCGCTCGAAACGGGCCTACGAAGCAGCTCTCGAACTCTGCGACGATGCCCAGGGAAGGGCGATGATCCTCGGAGGTCTCGCCTCGATCGCAGCCAGGCAGGGGCGGGTCAACGACGCCCTTGCCCTCGCCGACGAACTCGCAGCCCGTAGCCCCCAAGCGGATGCGCAGGCCCCCATCGCGCCGGCCATCGATGTACTCCGCGGCCAGGCCCTCACCGCTGTATGGCGCTTTGACGAGGCACTCGCGCCCCTCTCCCGAATCGCCGACAGCTTGCCCGGCGACCCCCTTGCCTGGCGCGAACTAGCGCTCGCATACGGCTCTGCCGGCTCCCCAGAGGCTGCGTTGCAGGCCGCTCAGCGCGGCCTCGAGCTACGCCCCCGAGATGCCGCTCTCCTCCGAACCCAGGCCCTCGCCCTGCGCTCGCTCGCACACCCTGAGGCCGCCAAAGCCCTCGATGCATACCTCTTGCGCCGCCCCGCCGACTCCGGCCCTGAACTGCGCAGCACCTGCAGCCGCAACTCCGAGGCCTGCGCGCTCGAGCGACTACCGGTGCACACACATGAGTTGGTGCTCGTCCCTCATTGAGCACTATCGGCCCACCCAACACTCCTGTGCTAGGATCACGGCAAAGTTGAGGGGTCCAACATGCGCATAAAGATCTACATTTCCCTCGGCATGCTCACTCTCTGCTGCGCATGCCAGATAAACCCCTTCTATGTGGAGGACAACGAGCGCGAGAGCGCTACCCAGAGCCAGACCTCCCAGGACTCCAGCTCCTCGTCCTCCACAGGCTCCACAACAGACCTAAGCAGCAGCAGCTCCAGCAACTCCAGCAGCTCCAGCAGCTCCAGCAGCTCCAGCAGCTCCAGCGGCTCCAGCGGCTCCAGCGGCTCCAGCGGCTCCAGCGGCGAAGATCTCTGCAACAGTCCCCCCGAGACCCTGCTGCTCGACAACAAGTCCCTTACAGACGCATTCTTCGTGCACACACCCGCGGACGGGTGTATCGCCGGAAACATGCAGTACTCGGAGGAACAGTGCCGATTTCTAAACTTCGGAGCGACAGCCGGTCTGCCGCTGCTCAGGGGTAACAACGGCACACTCAGCTCCTACGCGATCAACATCGACCTCAGCTCCTTCGAGAACTTAGTCGACAACAATGACGTCTTGCTCCTGGGCGCGAGCTTTAATATCACCTTCCACAGCGACAAGCAGCTGCAGACCAAGGTCGACCTAGAGCTCGCCAGAATCGACAAAAGTAACCCTTGGTCGGCAGGTCACCAAGATGGCAGTATACCTGGCAACGACTACGAGTCGACCTTCGACGAGCGCAGCGATGAGATGCCCTGGAGCGGAGGCACGGATGTCGGGCCCTACGGCTCGAGCTGGACCATCTGCGAGATCACGATCGATGATCCAATCATCGATCACGTCGAGTACCCCCTATGTCAAGATGATCTGCTCGACACAATCCTCGGCTGGGACGCAGGCGAATTCGAGAATAACGGTCTCGTTCTCCACCCCATCGGCGGTCCCCTACTCTGGGCCAAGGCCCTCGAATACGAAACGCCGCCGTACCTCGAGATCACGTACTGCCTGATCTAGACCAGAGCCCTGGCACTGGCACTGGCACAAAACGAACCTGAGAACGAGAAAGGGGGCCACAAAGGCCCCCTTCGCTCGTCGTCAGATGACTCTACTGAGGCAGGGTGACGCTCTTGCCCTGTCCGCCGGTCATGTCGGAGTAGGTGTAGTGATTTCCGGTGATCGTCAGCTTCTGCCAATTCTGGGAGTCCGGATTCTCGGGATCGATTTTCCAGGCCCAACCCGACTGGTCGACGAGCCAGATGAAGCCCTCGATATCAACGCTGACGCCAACCGGGGTGCCGCACTGCGGGGGGGTGTGGAACTTGATCAGCGTATTGGTCTCGTGGTCGATCTGCACCAGACCACAGGGGCCATTCGAAGCGACCCACACGTTGCCGACCTGGTCCGCCGCGAGACCGCGGTGACAGGCCTGAGTGCCGGCGATCGTCGTGAACTCTTGGGTCTCGGGGTTGAAAGTCGAGACCGGACCGGAGCAGCCACCGAACCAGGGCTCACCGTCGGGATCGACGGTCATTCCGTAGAACTGCAGGTTGCCCGGCGGGTTCCAGCGATCGAAGGTGATCGGATCCTCGCTGGTATTGATCCGGAAGACCTCGCCGCGCAGACCGGTGAACCAGACGTTCGCCAGCTTGTCGAGGGCCGCACCGTAGGGGCCGTAGTTCGCCCACCCTTGGGTCCACGAACCGATCGAGACGGTCTCTTCGATGGTGCCATCAACCGCGTTGAGGCGGGCCATATGCGCGGTCGATGCCTGGTTCGGCAGGTACCCGACCCAGATTTTTGGGTTCTCGAAGGCACAGACATTGGGATCGGCATTCCAGATGCCGGGCGTCCAGGTGACGCCGCGGGGACCGGGACCGCCAGAGCCCTTCACCGGCAGCACGGTCGACCAGATCATGCAATAGTCGGTCTGCCACGCGAGCAGATCGTTGGGGTTTTGCGAAGTCGCACCACCCATGCCGTTGCAATCGTCTTCATTGGCGGCGATCATCGTCACCCGCCCCGTGTTGCGGTTGTTGACGACCACAAAACGACCGTCGATGCTAACCGCGGTACGCGACGGGCTCTCGCTGCCGCCATTTGGCCCCGAACGGTAGCGCGCGAGCTCCTTGACGGTCTGCGTATCGACCTTTGAGATCGAGCCCTGCGAGGTATTTGCGACCCAAAGGAAGCTCTTCTCGGCATCGCCCATCATGCCGCCATCGCCGGGCATACAGGGAAGCGTGCAGTCCCAATCGCACTCGTCGTTGTTTTCGGTATTGCCGTCGTCGCACTCCTCGCCGCCTTCGACAACACCGTCGCCACAGACAACCGGATCACCGGTCGTTGACGTGCCTGTGGTGGAGGTCCCCGTGGTCGTCAGACCCATCGTTGTCGACGTACCGTCGGTCGTCGACGTACCCGGGCCTGTGCTGGTCGGAGCGGTGGTCGCCGTCGTCGAAGTTCCATCTGAATCGGACTCGGTCCCCGACATGCTGTCGCTCTCGCTGCCCGAAGCCGTACCCGTCGCCGTCGACGTCGCCGTGCCGGTCGCCGTCGTATCTGAGTCGCTCATCGACATCGTGGTGGGCGCGGTTGATGACGCCGTGTCTGAGTCTGAGGAGGTACCCGTATCATCGCTGGTACAGGCGAGCCCGAGGCAGAGGAAGGGCACAGAGGCAAGCTTTAGAATCCGAGACATGGCCCGACAATGCCGGGTTTCTACGCGTCGCGCATCAAAAAACGGGTACTAACCCCTGTGCACAAAATCGCTCAAAAGGGGCACAAGCACTCCATCAGACGCTTGTAACGCCGCGGAGTCCAACTCCGTAGCCCGCTTATCCTCTTGATATGGGGGCATGGCAACGGGAGGCGCGACGACGCCCCAGCCACAAGAGCGCCAAGGAGCGAAGAGTCTGCTCTCGTGATCCTTCCCACGTTCAGTATGATGGGGCGATGCTCGAGCCCGACAGAGCGCGGGAGCACGAGGTCGCCGTCGCTCCGACTGTGGTTGCCACCGGCCCAGTATTCGACTCCGACACTGCGCTCACCGAGGCCCTACCTCAGCGTGGCCGCGGCACCCTCCTCGGCCGCTACGTCGTTCTCGATCGCCTGGGCGTTGGCGGCATGGGTGTCGTCTACGCGGCCTTCGATCCCGAGCTCGATCGCAAGGTTGCGATCAAACTCTTACAACATCGCGACAGGGGATCCACGGGCCCTGCTCGACTCCTTCGCGAAGCCCAAGCGATGGCCCGCCTCTCCCACCCCGGAGTGATCACAGTCCACGACGTCGGCATCGTCGACGACCAAGTCTTTATCGCCATGGAGCTCGTCGAAGGTGGCACCCTCCGCGAGTGGCTCAGTACACATAAAGATTGGCGAGAAATCATCACAGTCTTCATGCAAGCCGGCGAAGGTCTCGCCGCAGCCCACAACGCAGGACTCGTGCATCGTGATTTTAAGCCGGACAATGTGCTCATCGGTGATGA
>CAYYUP010000166.1:0-7324 GCA_964474905.1 uncultured Nannocystis sp.
GGAGACGGCGATGGCGATGGAGACGGAGATGGCGATGGAGACGGAGACGGAGATGGCAGCGCTACGGCCTGCGAAGCCAACGATGGTGACGCAAGCTGCCTCGCCTGCGAGAAGGACAAATGCTGCACCAAGCTCGTCGACTGCCTAGCGAGCACCGATTGCGTCTGCGTGCGTGACTGTGTTGCCGATGGCGGAGGTCAGTTCGACTGCATCTCCACCTGCGACGTTCAAGGATCGACCTCGGTGATCGACGCCCTGCACGTCTGCCGGCAGATCTCTTGCGGGACCGCCTGCTAGATTAGAAAATCTTGGGCGACCGACCAGACCTTGTCGATCGATCCCTCAAGGGGATGGTCGTCGTCGACCTCGTGCAGCCGAATCTCAGGGTGGGAGGCGATGTAGTCGCGCGAGATCTGAATCGGTACCACGAAGTCGCGGGTGCCGTGAATGATCTGCATCGGGCAGCGCGGCCTCGGTTGGGCGGGATGCCGATGTACGTCGGTCATAAATTCCCAGTGCAGCCTCTCGGCCTTCCCGGTCGGGCCTGGAAAGAGAAAGCTCCTGTCGGCCTCCCATCGGGTCATCACGGCCGTACCGAGCAGCGCCGGCCATCGTGCGACAAAATCGAAGGCGGGGCATAAAAGCAAAAGGCGGTCGACCCGGTCGGGCCGCAGCTCCGCCCACCGAGCGCTGAGATAGCCACCCATGCTGGAGCCGATCAAGCGCCACGTGAAGGGCCCGTGCAGGTCCTGCATCTGTTGGTCGAGGCGGTCGAGGTAGGCGAGGTTCAGCGTGAATGTTTGGGTAGCGAAGCTCGGTCGGTTGAGCTCAGGACATTCAAAGCGGAGGTCCCGTTGCGCGAAGCGTCGCTTGAGCTCTTGGCCCTTGCGCGACTGGCTGCTGGAGGCGAAACCGTGGATGTAGGCGTGCAGGTGCTTCATGGCCGGCTTGCTAGGGCGTGGGGAGGGAGCCGAAAAACTCGGCCACACGTTCGTGGTAGCGGGTCTCGGAGAGCTTGGCGATGTTGTGGGGGCCGTGGAGGTCGACGAAGGTCTTGTCGCGGCTCCCGGAGGCCGCATACAAGGCGCGGCCTTGGGCATAGGGCACCAGCCCGTCCTCGTGTGAATGTGCGTGCAGAAGCGGGATCTTGATGGCGCCTACGCGATCGATTGAAGCCAGCTGCGTGCGTGCGATCAGGCGAACCGGGTACATCCAGTAGCGGTTCGCGGCGGTGTCGGGGATGGACGTAAAGGTCGCTTCCAAGATCAGCGCCCGCGGGGCCTCGGCGCCCTCGGTCGCGGCGACTTCGGTTGCGAGGTAGACGGCCATTGCACCCCCGAGCGAGCGCCCCCAAAGCACGATCGAATGTGGATCGATGGCGCGCTCGTGGGTCAGGTGGCCCCACATGGCGTGCAGGTCGCGGTAGATGCCTTGTTCCGAGGGACTGCCGCTGCTGTGGCCAAATCCGCGGTAGTCGAACATCACTACGTCGTAACCGTGGCTCAAAAGCTCGGGAAGCATCGACGCGCGGTGTCCAATGTTTCCGGCGTTGCCGTGGCAATACAAAATCGTGCCGCGGGGTTTCTCGACCTGTGAGGTGTGCACGTACCAGCCGTGCAGGGTCTCGCCGTCGGGGGTGGGCACCGAGAGATCTTCGAAGGTCGCGTCGAAGTCGGCGGGGGTGTGCCCAAGATGCTCCAGCGGGACGAAAATCATGTGGCTCTGCAGCAGGAGCAGCAGGCCAAAAAATGCCTGGTAGACGTTCGCCGCGAGCACTGTGACGGCGAAGCCCAAGATGGCGAGCGATCGCCCGGCGCGACGCAGGATCTGGCTTGGCCGTCGCGGGCCGTCGGCCTGGACGGTGGAATGCACGTCGTCAGTCTGTCAGGCTGTGGCGGTGTCGTCCATCCTCGGTCCGGATTGGTCTCACCGGTTGTGTACGTGGCGCGCACCTCGCTCGTCATGGTCTGAACGAGAGCGTCATGCGGTCCGAATTGACGCCCACATCATTCCGACAATTGAACTGAAATTCGGGCTAGTCTACGGCGTGCAGTTTGGATCCGGTCCCAGGGGGTTGTTGGCGATGTTCGTCGCCGCGGGGCTTGGATGCACCCCGACCCCTGAGGGTCTAGAGAATCTCGATGGGTCGGGGTCCGACGCGAGCGCCGAAGAACCCCGCGTCGCCATGCACGGGGTTTTCTCGCCCTCGTGCACCGATGTCGTCTCTGTGGTTCATGGCTTTTACGAAGGCAGCCTCCAAGACTCCGCGGCGGGCGCGGCAGAATTTTGTGGGATCTCGGGCCCCGCGATGTTTGTAGAAATCGACATCCCGCGGCGCGCCGACCTGACCGTCGAGGCCGTGGGCACCCAGGCCATTCCGACGGTTGTGGTCCTGCCCAAGGGCTGCGTCAAAGACCAAGAGCTGGCGTGTTCTGCGGGAATTCCTGTGACCGTGGCGGATCTGTCTGGGGGGGCCTCTGTGGTGCTCGGGGTGATGCTCCCCGAAGAAGATGCAAACGCGCAGCGAGCCGAGGCGGGCGCCTTGAACTTCGGTCTCTCGATTCAACTTCGGGCCGTGCTCGAAGTTGGCGAGCTGTGTCATCCGGTGTCGCTGGGTCGATGTGTGGGCGGAAGCGCCTGCTTGGCGAAGCTTGAGGACCCCGAGCACGACGCCGAGACCTATCGTTGCCGCATTTTGGCCGACGATACCTGTGCAGATCCCCGTGTTGTGCAGATCGACGAGGCGATTTTGTCGCAGGAGTTCGAGCTCTCCTTCGCGCGGACCGAGCTGCATAGCGACGCGCACGTTCATTCGTGCACCGGCCATCGCCGCCCCGAAACCGTGGTTCGGCTGGAGTTTCGCGCGGCGCTCGGCGAGTCGCTCTCAGAGACCGGCCGCTTGCAGATTTCGAGCGCAGATCCGCTTGTGGGGTTGGCGCTGAGAACCCCAGGCTGCCTGCCCGAGCAAGAGACTGCCTGCGCCGCGCCGCAAGAAGGAGGTGCCAGCGTCGAGGTCGAGGGCTTGGCCGGCTTGGCGGAGCAGGGCCTTCCGGTGTTTCTCTTTGTCGAACA
Organism: uncultured Nannocystis sp.; assembly: GCA_964474905.1. Lineage (GTDB taxonomy): Bacteria > Myxococcota_A > Polyangia > Nannocystales > Nannocystaceae > JADJRG01. Next base: position 3,073 of record CAYYUP010000166.1, read on the forward strand.
GCCGGCCCCCGAGGGGTTTTTGGGGGGGCGCGAGGACCCTCATGGAGAGCTCTCTGAGCCCTATGTGCTCCGTATGAAGGTCGTTGACGGGTAGCCACGAGGCTTCTATGGTTCCGGTTCCCTGAGACCGCATGTTGCGTACTGTGCGCTTGCTCTCTCGATCTCATTTTTATCTTGTTCTCCACGATCGCTCCACGGCGATCACCCCGTTGACCGGGTGCAGACCCGGCGAAAGCAGAAGCTCAATATGACCCGCAATTTATTCACCAGCGAGTCCGTGACCGAAGGTCATCCGGACAAGATTTGCGACAAGGTCAGCGACGCGATCCTCGATGCGATCATCGCCAAGGATCCTCTGTGTCGCGTCGCTTGCGAGACCCTCGTGAAGACGGGTTACGTCAACGTCGCGGGCGAGATCACCACCAGCGCGTGGGTGAATATCCCTGAGATCGTCCGCCAGACCATCACCGAGATCGGCTACGTCAGCTCGGACATGGGCTTTGACGCCGGTAGCTGCGGGGTGCTGGTGTCGATCGAAGGTCAAAGTGGAGACATCAACCAAGGGGTCGATCGGACCAACGGAGAGCAGGGCGCAGGCGATCAAGGCATGATGTTTGGTTATGCCTGTCGGGAAACCGACGAGTTCATGCCGCTGCCCATCAGCCTTGCGCATCGTCTCACCCAGCAGCTGACTGTGGTGCGTCGGCGCGACGGCACGTCGAGCCATTTGCGGCCCGACGGCAAGACCCAGGTCTCTGTGGTCTACGAGGGTGGCGTGCCGGTCGAAGTCGACACCATCGTGGTCTCGACCCAACACAGCCCCGACATCTCGCAGGATGCCCTGCGCGAATATGTCGTCGAAGAGGTGATCCGGCCGATCGTGCCGGGCAGCCTGCTCAAGAACCCGACCTACCACATCAATCCGACCGGAAACTTCGTGATTGGGGGGCCGATGGGCGACTGCGGGCTCACAGGTCGAAAGATCATCGTCGACACCTACGGTGGTATGGGTCGTCATGGAGGCGGCGCGTTCTCTGGCAAAGACCCCTCCAAAGTCGATCGAAGCGCAGCCTATTATGCTCGCTACATCGCCAAGCATTTTGTCGCCGCGGGGCTGTGCGACCGGGTCGAAGTTCAGCTCGCCTACGCCATCGGCGTCGCCGAGCCTGTGAGCGTTCGTGTCGACAGCTTTGGGACTGGAAAGATCGACGAAGCGGGGCTTTCTGCCCTTGTGCGGAAGCACTTCGACGCTCGACCCGCCAAGCTCATCGCCGAGTTGGATCTACTTCGGCCGATCTACAAAGAGACCGCGGCCTACGGTCACTTCGGTCGCTCGCAGTTTAGCTGGGAGGCGCTTCCGAAGTTGGAGGCGCTTAAAGCTGAGCTTTAGGCGACGTCCTGGAACCCCCGGGACACCCGGCCGAACACGACCATGGATGACGTGAAGCACCGGTGGCGAAGCATCCTAAGATGGATGCTTTCGCTCTTCGGTGCGGCCGCGTTTTTGTGGGTGGCCTCCCACTACATCGATCTCTGGCCCCGGTCGTTGACCTTGCCGCGGCCCTGGGCCCTGGGTGTCGCGGTCGCCTTGCAGGTGCCCTATTCCTTGGTTCGGGCCATGCGCCTGCGCTATGTGCTGGACCCGCGGGTCGCGGCCGCCAGCGGGGACCCGCGGAGGCGTTTTTCGAAGGCGTTGATCTACGGGAGCGGCCTGGTGAGCTTCTTGGTCTTGCTGCTGCCGTTTAAAATGGGGGAGGCCTGGCGCCCGCTTGCGTTGGCGGCGGGCCGGCAGCCGGGCGTGCGGCTCACCGAGGCCGTCGGTGCGGTCGCGGTGGAGCGCCTGCTCGACGCCATGATCATCGTTGGCCTGCTCTTTGGAGGCCTGGCGCGGAGTGACTATGCCGCGGTCGAGAGCTTGTCGGCGGTTCAGGCTGCGCAAGGGGCCGGCACCCTCATGGCGGGCATCGCTGCGGTGTCGGTGCTGGTGTTGGTGTGGGCGGCTCGTGCACCCGAGCGCCTCGGCCGAGCGATCGACAGGCTTCTGGGCGCGCGAATGGCGAAGATCTTTGTACGCAGCGCGACCACCTTTGCGGGGTTGCTCGATCCTCGCCAGGGGCTGCCCTTTGCGCTGTGGTCCCTGGCCTATTGGGCGATCACCGTGGGTCAGCTGTGGTGGGTGGCCCGAGCTTGCGGCTTGGATTCGCTGGGGCTGGCCGAGGCCGCCGCGACCATCGCCATCATCGGCCTCGCCATTCAGGCACCCGGCGGCCCCGCGAATTCGGGCACCTTTCAGATGGGTATGGCGACCGCCTTGGCGCTTTTTGTCGGTCCGCAGGCCAGCGAAGCCGGGAGCAGCTTCGCTGCCTTGATGTATGCCTTGTCGACCTTTGGCGTGACCGCGATGGCCCTGCCCGGCGTCGTGATTCAGGCCGTTTCGCGTCGCGCGAACCGCCATGACCCCTCGGCGCCTTCGCAGGGTCCTCCCGCGTCCTCCTAGCCGCCGAGCCCGTGGCCGGGACAGGCCCAAGAGCGGGGATTGTCGGTCCAGCCGTTGCCCCGCCTGGCGCCACCCGGGTATCCTCCCCGGCACGTGTCGCGCACACCGCGACGCAGGAGACTCTACGATGCTTCGACTTTCTCGTTTTGGCACCGCCATTTGCCTTGGCTTGGTTCTTTCGCTCAGCGCCTGCGGCCCCAAGGGCAGCACCAACGCTCCCAAGGGCAGCACCAACGCTCCCAAGGGCACCTCGCAAGAAGACCTCGACGCCATGCGCGAGCAGGCGCGTAAAAACGCGATGGCGACCGGCTTGATCGATCAGGCCCGTGTCGACATCAACAACGGCAACTACGTCTCCGCGCAGAAGCGGGCCGAAGAAGCCCTCGAAAACAACCCGAACGACGCCGACGCCTACGGTGTGTTGGGCGCGGCATTTTGGCGTGCTGGGGAGTACGAGCAGTCGACCAAGGCCTACCGCGACGGCGTTGCGCTCGACGCCGGAAGCTTTCCGGTCGTGATCGGGCTCGCGCGCAACTTGCAAGCCAGCGCCGAGCACGAAGAGGCCATTCGCTTGAGCGAGGGTTTGATCGCGCTCGAGAGCAAAGATTTTAATAGCGTCGCCTGCCAGCCGCCCACCACCAGCGCGTCCGAGAGCGACGCGAGCGACGAGAGCGACGAAGACAGCGGCTGCGAGGTTGGCTGGTGTGACCCCTCGACCAAAATGTGTGCGCCCAACCGTCAGGTCGGCCCGCGCCTGCAAAAGCTGTGGAGCCAGTACCTGTTGATGGACGTCGAGAACGGGATCAAGACCGCCGAAGAGCTGTTCATCGGCGCGGTGGGTGCTGCCGAGGCCGAGGGGCAATTGCGAATCGCCGCCAGCTACCGCGACTTTATGCAGGCCTTCGCCGGCACCCCAGACCTCATGGCCATCGAGGGCGACAAGGGCAGCTCAAGCCTCGGTGTCGACACCAGCCAGGGGCTCAAATACACCGGCGTGGTTGTGGGGGGTGAGTTTGCATCCACGGTGATTCAAGAGCTGCAAAACGAGACGCGGATCCACTCCGATCTCGCCAAGACGCTTAAGCTCAAGGAGCTCGGCAAGGTCAAGCCGGCCGCCTCGAACGCCGAGCTCGCCATCGTCCTTATCCCCGAGCTCAAAATCGGCGACCTCGTGGTCAAGAACGTGCCCGCCCTGGTCGACGACCTTTCGATCTATTCCAGCATCGGCGAGGTCCCAGGCCTGAGCATGGGTCGGCAGCTGCTGCATCGTTTTGGTGCGCTCACCTTCGATTACGCCGGCCGCTCGATCGAGGTGTCGAAAGCGGTGCCTTCCGAAGTCGAAGGTGCGACCGAGTCGCCCTTGATGTTCATGGACACCTTTTACAGCACTGTCCCGGTGACCAAAGTCGGCGTGGATGGGTCCACGCGCGATTTCTGGGCATGGTTCGGCGGCATCTACCCCGCCGTGGTGGGCATCACCCAAAAAGCCTATCTCAAGGGCGGAGCCCATCGCCCAAGCGACCTCGAGGCCCCCGAAGACGCCGATCGTGGACTCAAGATGGTCTACGTCGAGAAACTCAAGGTCGGAGAGCTCGAAGTTGCCGGTGTGGGCGGCCTGGTCTTCGTGAACAACCCCGCCGATGCCGGTCTCGATTCGGTCACCGTCGGCGCCGGGTTTGAGTTGGGTGGCTACCTCAACTTCAGCATGATCCAGCAGTGGAAAGTGACCTACGTGCTTCAGCAGGGCAAGATGTA
>CAYYUP010000167.1:0-7197 GCA_964474905.1 uncultured Nannocystis sp.
GCGACCTGGGAGTTTGAAGAACTTGTTTGTCGGCAGATCGATGTAATTTTGAGAGATGATGAGATCTTGCCGACCATCTAAGTTTAGGTCATGGAACACCGTCCCCCAGCTAAACTCGTAATCGGCCGTCTTGGTCTCCACGTTCACATTCGTGAACCTGAACCCCCCGTCATTGTGCAAGAAGATGAGCCGATCTTCAAAGACCTGGTCGTCACGAAGATCACCCTTTGCCAGGAAGTGTGGCGCGGTCCCACCAGTATTGGAGAAAAAGAAGTCGACACGCCCGTCGTTATCCGCATCACCCACAGCAACCCCCATTGGGTACCCGAAGACGTCCGTTGTTGGATTTGGCATATCCTTGAATTTGCCCCCCCCGAGGTTCTTCCACGTCTTCACGTGGCCGGTGTCGTGCGCAACCACTAGGTCCAGCTCGTCGTCGTCATCGATGTCAACAAACACGCCCTGGAAGGTATTATGCGTGTAATTTAGACCAGCCTCGAGCGTTGCATCCCGAAAGGAATTATCACCCCGATTCATCAACAGGAGGCTGTTCGAGCCATAACCTTCCTTGTTGAAAATATTAAGCCCTTCCATCTTCTCAACCGGCAGGTAAGTCGCCACAAACATGTCGAGCCAACCATCGCGATCCAGATCGGCGAGAGCGAATGACATGGGTGTGGACTTGTCATCGAATGGAATGTCGAGCACATTCCCCACAAGCTTGCCCCCCTCGTTTAGATACAGGGTGACACCGGAGTCGCGCGCCACGAGCAGATCTGTGTCCCCGTCCATGTCCATGTCAGCAGCCGCGACACCATACGTCGCGTCGGGGCCAGACTTCATATGGTCAGTCGCCCCCTCGATGAGCGCGAAATCGCCATCCACATAGCGAAACAGACCGTCTTGTTGGTTTCGCCCGCCCCCCAGGAAGAGTTCGGGTCGACCATCGCCGTCGAGATCAAAGACCGCTGAGCCTATGAACGAGAGCGATTTTGTATCGTACTCATGTACAAAATCGAGAGTCACACTTCTATACATGGGAATGAGGGCGGAATCGATACTCTCGTTGTATGGCTGACCATGTGTTTTTGTGTAGGAAAGCGTCAAAAACGACGCACCCAGAGTAAGCATGAACAGTAGCAACCACTTTAGGTACTTGAATGCCCGCATTCTATCTCCAGACCTATTTGGAACCCCGTAAGCTCAACGGCCCTGAGCTCCAGGATCGACGCCACCGACTCTAACACATCGCCTAGCCGTATCCCCTGAAATCGATCTTCCTCCGCCCACCACACTTGGAGCAGACGGTCACGTCGACGGCGAAGACCCGGGCCAGCAGATTCGCCCAGCCAATGCGGCGCGGAGTCATGGTCGCCTCGCGGAGTTCATCGAGAAGAGTTGCGTGAGCTGCCGATTGCCTACTATTTTGGAGGCAACGTGTCCGCCGGTGATCCGAGCGCCTATGATAAGAACATCGTTGCCAATGCCAAGGCTGGCTGATCGGCCTATTTGCTCACGCCGGTTCGCGGCGCGTCGCGCTGCGCCGGTTCTCCTGTATCGCGGGGGTTCGTCGGTGTCCCAGACCGACGCGGCCTCCGGAGTGTGGAGGCCTCGCCGCAGCCACCCGCGACGGCATTCGAGCAGATGGGCATCACTCGGATAGTTTTGCGAGGCCGAAAGCCGACACAACCCCTAAGCTGCGAGCAATGTCGGAAAACCCGCTAAACCGGCGGCGGGGCCGTCCAGGTGTAGCTGATATAAGCGGTCATCCGCCCCTTGGCCTCGCCACAGAGCAGGACCACCGAATACGTAGAGGTCTCCCCTGTAATCGAGCGGCGATCCCCCTTATCCTCGACTTCTAACCCCGGCACATCGGCGCCAACTGAGTCGAGCAGGTGTCGAACACAGGTGTCCTCATCGACCCCCAAGTCGAGCTGAAGGGTGATCTGCGAGGAGAACAACCCGTTCTCATCGGCGGCCGCGCGGCCCTGGCTCAGCACCTTGGCATCCGCGAAAATCGTCGGCCGAAACCAGCTTGGATCGCGCAGCTTCGGGTTTTGCCGGGCTGCCTTTGGCATCGACATGCTCTCTCCAGACACCGACTTGGCCGCACCGTCGTCTAGGCTCAAGGTCTTTCCGGGCCCCTTGGCCTCCTCGGCCTCCTCGGCCTTGACCTGCTCGGCGGCCTTCTTGGTCGGCGGCGGACCCTCGCAGGCGGAGAGCGGGGCGAGGAACAAGAATGAGGCGCAGAGGCGCGTAATTCGACACATGCGCCGATGGTACCAGCCCCGACGATGCCGCGCGCGGATCTATGATCGAGCCCCAACAGACCCGGTGCGCGCTCAAACACAGGGCTCGCTCGAGCCGTTCGACGCCATCGCGCGCAAAGCCCCGATATCCTAGACACGATGCATCCCCCCTCTCTTGGCACCTCCACTCGGCTCGCGTCGCTCGTCATGCTCGTCGCGCTCGCTGGCTGCAACGGCGACGACGGCAGCAGCTCCCCCACGACCTCAGACAGCGGCGTGAGCACGGCGACCACTACCGGCTCGAGCACAGGCGAGACAACCCTCGAGATCTCAACAAGCACCGGGTCGAGCACCGGTACCTCCACTAGCGAGTCTGACAGCGATATCACCGACAGCTCCTCCGGCACCTCCACCGCCACCACCACCGCCACCACTACCGGCACCACCACTGGCACCACTACCGGCACCACTACCGGCACCACCACCGGCGGGCTCTGCCTCGACGATTTGCCGAACCCCCCGGGCGACCAGGCCGTGCTCGCCCAGGAGTACGTCGGCACCTACTTCCCCTACGATCTCGGCTCGGTGCCCAAGGAGGGCGGCGGCATGCTGCCACGACTCGGTGGGCTTGTGATCTCGCCCGAGGATCCCGACGTCATGCTGGTCATCGGCCCCTCCGAGGTCGCCGACGCCGAACTCCACCAAATCGGCATCGAGCGGGGCCCCTGTGGCCACATCATCGGCTTCGTCGGCACCGCGAGCAAGGTCCTGACCGCGCCTTACCTCGACCTCATGAGCAACGGCCCCAAGGGCATCGTTTTCATCTCTCATTACCCGACAAAAAAACTCTCGCAGCACCTGCCCGGCACCATGGAGCTCGTCGATACCATCGACCTCTCACCGCTCGCCCAAAACCACTCCCCGGGTGGCCTCAACTTCGTGCCGCCCGGCTACGCCGACGCCGGCATGCTGCGCTTGATGGGCTTCCCGACCGACCACGTCGACCCCGGCGGCTGGTACCGATCGACGATCACCTACAACAAGGATCACTACACAATCGGTCCCCTCGAAAAGACTGCCGACATCACCAATGGACCGGGAGGATTTGCCTACATTCCCGCCGGCTCGCCACTCTTCCCGGACCAACGCATCATGGTCACCGAGTGGCTGTCAAACCCACGTAGCGTCGCCAGCTACGCCGTCGACGACGAGGGCGATCCGATCCCCGAGACCCGCAAGCTCTTCTTCGAGAGCTTCGTCAAGCCCTGGGGCTCGTACTTCGAGCCCGAGACCGGTGACTACATGTTCCTCCAATGGGAGGCCCAGCCCGATCACATTTTCATCGTCCAGGGCTTTGTACCGCCACCACCGATTCCGGGCTGATCTCGAGCATCACTCGGGCCGGTCCTAGATTCCTCCTATCGCACGTCTTGCGGCGCTCAACGACGCAAGACTGTGCGGCTCGGGCCCAATTCTTGCTAGAGTACCAGGCATGGTTCTTTGGAAATACGGTAGGTCAACAGCGGCAGCGATCCTGCTTTCGACACTTGCGGCGGGCTGCGGCGATGACGGTGAGGCCACGGCTTCCGAGACATCCTCGGGGGCCAGCACGACCACCACCACCACGACAACAACAACGACTGAGGGCACGACCGAGGGCACGACCGAGGGCACGACTGAGGGCACAACTGAGGGCACAGCCTCTGAAACAGGCAGCACCACGGTGGCCCCTGACCTCTGTGGCGACGGCAACGTCGACCCCGGCGAACTCTGCGACGACGGCACCAATGACGGTAGTTACGACGGCTGCGCGGACGACTGTTCGAATTTTGGCCCCTACTGCGGCGATGGCGAGGTCAATGGTAGCGAGGGCTGTGACGACGGCAATAATGACGACAATGATGATTGCTCTACCAGCTGCGTCGCCGCGACCTGTGGCGATGGTCAACTCCAGGGCGACGAAATTTGTGACGACGGAAATACTGACAACAGCGACGCTTGTCTCGACACTTGCATCGCCGCCAGCTGCGGCGATGGCTTTGTCGAAGACGGTATCGAGACCTGCGACGACGGCAACGACGACAACAGCGACGCCTGTCTAGATACCTGTGTCGACTCCAGCTGCGGCGACGGTTTTGTCGAGGACGGCGTCGAGATCTGCGATGACGGTATCAACGACGGCTCCTACGACGGCTGCGCGGACGACTGCCTGTCCCCTGGGCCCTACTGCGGCAACGCGATCTCGGAGGAGCCCGAAGAGTGCGACGACGGCAATGACATCGAAGATGACGGCTGCGACTCACAATGCCTGAGCATTTTTATGTCAGCGACCTTCACCAACTGTGGCAAGACAGGCAACCTAGGCCCCTCGCAGGCGGAGTGCGACGCGATCTACACCGGCGATGATCCTCTCGCCGGCCAAGTCACGGTCACCGCCGGGATCCAAGAGTGGGCCATCCCAGCCACTGCGACCTACAGGATCGAGGTCTGGGGGGCCGAGGGCGGCAAGCACAAATTCGGAGTGGGCGGTCGGGGAGCTCGTGTACGCGGTGATTTTGCGCTGACCGCCGGCCAATCGCTGCGGGTATTGATCGGCCAAAAAGGCAAAAACGGGACGAACTACGACGTCGGCGCTGGCGGTGGCAGTTTCGTTGTCGTCGACGACAATGCACCGCTGATCATCGCCGGAGGTGGTGGCAACGCTGGCAATTGCGGAGCCTTGAACGTCCCGGAACAGGACGGCAAATCCGCCCAGGGCGACGGCAATGGCGGCGATAGCTCGGGCGACGGCAAGTGGTGCGGCTGCGGCGGGGCCGGCAGCGCTGGCGGTGGATTCACCACCAACGGCCAAAATTCCGGCGCCAAGTCGTTCCTCAATGGCGGCACTGGGGACAACACCGAGCGCCCCGGCCAATGCGTCGACTCCGGCATCGGCGGCTTCGGTGGCGGAGGCAACGGCGGCAACGGTGGCGGCGGTGGTGGTGGCTATGAAGGTGGTAATGGCGGTGGTATCAACGGCGATGGCACCTACTCCTACGGCAAGGGCGGCCTCTCTTACAACGACGGGGCCAACCCAGAGGCCCAAGACGGCATTCGCGTCGGCCACGGAGAGGTCATCATCACCAAGCTCTAGCCAAAGAGCATCGGCTCGCGAATCGAGCCGAGCCCGCAGCTGCTAGCCAAGCGGTCGCAGCCGGCTCATCAGCGCCCCAAGGGTCTTGCCAAGCCCCTTGCCGCGCTCGCGCCGGAGCATCGAGCTAGCGGTGAAGAGGGCAAACGACACATAGTCGTAGAGCACCTCCTTGAGAAAGCGCTCAACACTGCCGCCGGCGGCGATAATCTCGGCATTACGAACCACCTTATCCGACTCAAAAGAGCCCTTATCACGGGGCCCGGCGCCGTCGTAGAGCATTTCGTAAATGCCGTCGGCAAAGGACTCCAGGTTGGCGCGCAGGACGGTACCGCGACCGGCCGAGTCGGCCTCTTGGTGGATCTGCACGAGCGCCAGGTTGGCCGCCTCGATGATCTGCAGGGCGCCGCCCTTGGAGCCTGCAGGTCGCATCTCGAGGACCTTGCTCTGCAGCAACTTAAAGATGAGTTTGGTGGTCTCAAATTCGCCGAGATTAAGCACCCGAGAAAGATCCAGAACCGACGATTGACCGTCGATAAGGTCCCAGATCCCGCGCAAATCCTCGTCCGCCGGCTCCTTGCCCTTGAGGCGCACGGGAATGCATTCACCCGAGGGAATGCGCTGAGCGAAATAGCGCATTTCATCCATTCGAGTGACGCCGTCCATCAGCATCGCATTGATGCTCGCATTGTGGCGAAAGGTGAGGTCGGCGTCGTCAAAGCCGTCGAGAAAGCAGAACATACCGTCGCCGACCCCCATCAGGGCATTGACGATCTCTTCGACCTGTTTGCCGAGGTATGTATAGACTTGACTGCGTTTGAGCAGGCCCAGTTCGACCGCCGCCGAGCCGAAGAGTTCGCCGCCCCAAACCCGCTCCATCACTCGCTCATAGCCGGCCTCGTCGATCGCCCCAAAGCGAAAGAGTACCCGCCCAAGGTGCTCCTCTTCGATATTTGTCCGGGCACCGACGACGCTGCCGGCATCGACATAGATGCTGCGAATATCAACACCCACACGCACGCTAAGTTCGCCGCGCCAGCCGGTCTGGCCGAGCAACGCGAGCACATCGCAAAGAGTGCCGGGCCCGGTGATCTCGCCGGCAATGCGCACGACAGCGCCGTCCTCCGCATCACGACGCCCGTCCTCACCGGTGTAGCGCATGAAGATCACGTGCTCAGGCGTCGGCAGCAGACGAAACCCCCCTTGCTTGGAGCGCAACCGCTTGGTGGCGAGCGAGCCAACGGGCTCAATCATCCCATCAGCGTTGATCCAGACCAGTTCATCGTGTGTATTTGTCATCGACCAAGGCCCCGTCTGCAAACGCCACTTCCGGCCCACTCTGGGTAACATCGCGGCCACAGCACTCGCAAGGGCGCTCGCTCACGCACAGGGCCTCAAGAACTCACCGCGCGTATCGCGCGTATCGCACAAAAAGAACGGACTCGCCCCCCAACCAGCCCACAGCCCCGGCCCACGCCCGCCAAAAGAATCCGAACCCCGCCACAGCCCCGGCCCACGCCAAAAGAATCCGAACCCCACCACAGCCCACCGCCCACCGGCCCACGCCAAAAGAATCCGAACCCCACCACAGCCCACCGCCCCCCGGCTCTCTATTTACGGCATTGAGGACGTGCCGCTGGGACGGGCGAGGAGGGCCCCGCGAACGAGTCTAGGACGTGCATCGGCCCCTTTAGGGGTCGACGCGCGTTCCGACCTGTCTGAGAGAGTGGGGCCCTCCTTGTCCGGCCTCCGCAACGGCCTCTGCCTCTCCCGCAACGGCCTCCGCCTCTCCCCTTACGGCCTCTGCCTCTCCCGCAA
>CAYYUP010000168.1:0-7167 GCA_964474905.1 uncultured Nannocystis sp.
TGTATGATTTGGAGTACACGCTCAAACACGCCCGCATAGGCCGAATTCAAGAGAATATGGCCTCTGGGACATGCTCTAAACCCGCTTGCGCTGGATCGATCTCTGGATCGATTCTGAACCCATGCCGACACTGACAGAACGCAGCTGCGACCGCATCAAACCGGCGGCGACTCGAGGTGTTCGCGGTAGAGAACTCGCAAGGAGGAGAACTTTTGCGCTGGAAGACCAACGCAGACGAGCTCGCAACGGCCTACGCCCAGGCAGCCGCGATGGACGGTGGAGCGCTGCGCGAGAGCCTCGTGCGGCGAAGCCCGGCGCAGGTCGGGGTGGCGCTCGGCGAGGCAGGGAGCGTCCTCATCCCCTTCGACGGGAGACGTATGCAGAGTGCGGGCGGAGCAGGCAGAATGGTCAAGCATTCTCGCCGTGGCGGGTCCCAGGCCGAAACGGGGTGCGGCCGACACCGAGCACTCGACGCTCGGCGACCAACGCGAAGAGCTGCTTGGCTCGACTCTCGATCACACGTCCGTCGGCCGCGACAGCGACCGCCTGGTTCTGCGCGATCCCGCCCTGGAGGACCGTCCTGAGACCAATCAGGTGATCGACCGGGCTCCCCGGGAGGAGCGAGGGGAGGACGGCGCCATTGCCTGGACCCTCAGTGAGGAGCGGGCGGAGATCGAGCGCCGTCGCGGATCGGCGGGGCGAGCCCGATCGCGACGATGATCGCGGCCGCCCGCGAAGAGCGGGTCCCTCCCAGCGCGACCCCGAACGCGGCGACAGAGAGCCAAGCGCAGAGGGCCAGGTGGGGTGACGTCAGGGCTGCGCCGAGGAGCAACCCCGCGAGCCCGTACAGGAGCGCCGTCTCAGTCGCCGTAGATAGCAGCGGACGAATCCGCGAACGTGGAACTCTCGACATATCTGCAGCCGCGACGCGGCAGATCACCTCATCAAACAACCCTGTGCGAAGGGAGCATCCTCCCATCTCAAGCTGCGCCTAGAGATTTGTTGAGTACCCCCGTCGGGGTGTGGACAGCCTCTACAATCTGCTCGCAGGTAAATGATTGACCGGCCCCCTGCGACATCGACGACAAGTCTCACGGAGCGGTATCACGTGAAGCTCTGAGCTCGGGATGGAGCGCTCGGGCGCCCATCGATCGGGCAATATCGAGGGCTGCGACTGGCTGATGACATCCTTGCAGACACTCGTCGTCGGTGTTCTAGTGGAATTGACTCGCGCTGGTTCGAGTTGCTGACGATACGCGCCGATCCGAGAGCCCTTTCACCTTGCTCTGCTCTCTACCGAAGCACGATCATAAAGCGACTCGATGAGCCGCCCCGACAAATGCCGTGACACGGTCGACCCACCCCCCGCTCGACCGGATGACGGAGCCCAACCACTGGGAGTGTCGCCTGAGCCATCCATCCCCCCGTTACGCACATGGCTCCGCGGCCCATCCACAAGCCCAGAGGAAGCCGCGGCCTTCGCCGAGCATACCCGCGAGCTGATGGCCCGCTTCTGGCCTGGGCTCGGCCTGGTCATCGCCAGCGCTGCGCTTCTCTGGTGGCCCGTCGATCACCTCGTTTACCCTGAAGATCCGCATATCCGTGACGCCTTCGCCTCTTTCCGGATCAAGATCGCGATCATCGATGTGGGCCTCGCACTGCTCGCACCGCGGATCGCCTTTGCCCACCGTCACGCGCATGCGGGTGCAGCGCTCAGTGCGACCGTGAACCTCGTCCTCGCTGGCGACCTCCTCGCACAAGCCGGCCAAGGAGATCCACTTTGGCTCTACTACGCCTTCATGTGCCCATTCTTCTCAGTACTGCTTGTCATGCCGCTGCGCGCCCGGATTCTAACCGCGCTCATGTTTACATCGGCGATATTCAGCGCTTGGCTCATACACCCCCTAGCCCACTGGGATACTCCGGGGGTATCCGCAGGACTGAGCTTTCTCTGCTTCTGTACGGTCGTAGGGATCTTTATCGGTCACCTTTTGTATGTGCAGGTCGAGCGCTCGTTTCACCTCGGCCGCCGGGTCGAAGAACAGCGCCAGGCACTAGCCGCGGTCGCTGGCCAGCTCGAAGTTCGCGTCGTCACCCAGACCAAGGTAATCCGCGATCTAGGAGTACGCGCGCAGATTGTCCGGGCTGAGCAAAGGCTCGAAATCGCTCGCGAACTCCACGACAGCCTCGGTCAAGAGCTGACGTCCATGCATCTGCTCGTCGATCTAGGGCTCCGACTGCACGACGATCAGGACGTCACAGACTCCTTCTCTCGCCTCGGCGAGCAGATCCAGAGAATCCAAGGGAGCTTACGCCAGGTGCTCGTGTCGCTTCGTCCACAAATCCTAGAGGACTCCTCGCTCGTCGAGTCGTTGATGCTCCTCGTCGGCGAGTGCGGCCGACTGTCGGGGCTGGAGTGTGTCTTTCACCCGACCGATGTACCCGAGGTCGTCAGTCCCGCGATGAGCCTCGCCGTCTTCCGAATCGCCCAGGAGGCGCTCACCAACGCGATCCGTCACGCTCGTGCGAACCGAATCGACGTCCGGCTCGACGGTCGCGATGATCTCCTACTCCTCCAAGTCATCGACGACGGTCGGGGGATCGAACAGACCGAGCTCGGACGAGGGTTCGGCACCCGCGGCATCCAGGAGCGGGTACGGGCGCTAGGCGGACAAGCCTCCTGGATTGCCGATAGGGGCACACATCTCACGGTTACGCTTCCACTCGCGAGGTCCGCATGAACTCGCCACAGTCTCCAAGAACAAGCTCATGATCAACGTCATGATCGCTGACGACCATCCCATCATTCGTGAAGGGCTCAGTCGCCTCATCAACCTCGAGCCTGACATGGAGGTTGTCGCCGAAGCAGTCGATGGACCTGAAGCGCTGCAAGTGCTGCAAACCGCAGACTGTGACGTAATTGTCCTGGATCTCTCGCTCCCGCATATCCGCGGACTCGAGCTCCTGGCCCTCGTCAAAGAGATGCACCCGACCGTCCGCGTGCTGATCTTCTCAGTCCAGCCTGAGAGCAGGTTCAGCCTCTACCTCATGGATGTCGGAGCCTCCGGCTATCTGTCCAAGGATCAGCCCTTTACTAGCGTGCTCTCAGCGATCCGTACGATCGCCAGCGGGCAGCCCTTCATCACCAAACGAATGTCTAAAATTCGCTCTGAGTGCAACAATTCGCAGGCCGCAGCGCACCAGCGCCTCTCTGCGCGTGAATACCAAGTCTTCGCCCGCCTCATCGAGGGGATGAGCGTGTCGTTGATCGCCGCGGAACTCGAGATCCTCTCATCTACGGTAAGCAATCACCTCTCGAGAGTGCGCGAGAAGCTCGGCGTAACACACAATGGTGAGGTGCTGCTCTATGCGGCCCAGCACGATCTCCTCAACCGCTAGCCCTAAATTAAGCGGGGCATCAGGGTATTGTGTGGGTGCCGAGCTGTGGGTATAGTTGTAGTTTAGCGCAGTGGAAGAGGATCGCAACGTGCTACCTCGTGCGAAGCAAGAGGTCATCCGCCCTGCAAACGGGCCCAAGAACTCGACCGCGCCAGAGAGCTCAACCCCGACCGACGCAGCTCGTCGCAACAGACGGGAGCCGAGCGCCTCGGGCGGCCTCGTCTCGACCCGCTCCACCCTCACACTCCACCCCTGCTCATTCAGGAATTTGCGCACACGTTGGCTGATCCAAAGGGCAGGCGGTGGGCGTGAAATCACACTCCATACATTCATCACAGCGCGTAAGATCGCGGCCAGCGTATCCCAGCTTTTGGATCACCCAGCCGTCGATCAGGCGATCATCGCAGCCCGTGTAGGAGGCCGTGGGCGCGCCCGGACACTGGAGGCCGACAAACGATGCACACGCGTCCTCGCAGATCAAACGGCCCCGGCAGGTCCCCCCCGCTGCGCACGTTCCGTGTCCGAGGACGCGATCGACCGTCTCAATGATCTCGTGGGTCGCGATCTGCGTCTCGGTGCGCACCCGATCCCCCGTAGGCCAGCATAGCGGCTCGTTGCGGACCACTCCCACCCCCACGCGCTGCTCGGCGATGACGGCCTCCGAGTTGCGACCACAGGCGCCGGTCCACATGTCCGGTTGCCCACCAAAGATCAGATAGAGTGGGATTTCGCCGGGAGACGGACTCGGGAGCCCCCCCGGCCCGCCGAGCGAGGGCGCGAGCCAGAGCTCGGCCAGCTCGTCCCAGTCGAGGTGCTTCGACGGTGCTGGCAAGGCGAAGGACCCGCGCAGCTCCACTCTCGCCTCTCCCATCCAGTAGTCGTTGAAGGTGGATCCTTCGATCAGGCACTCGAGGAAACGGTCTATATCCTCGCGATCATCGTCGTTGGAGCCCGCGAACCACACTGCGTAGAGCCCGAAGACCGACGGCTGCGGAGAGTCCTCCTGCACTGACGGCGAGACACAGGAGAGCGAACCACTGAGCCCGAGCGCGAGAAGCCACGAGAGTCCTTGACGCACGGACGTTCGGCTCATGAACATCGTCCCTCCCGACGTTCAACCAGGCGCGCGTACGTCGAGTTCGTGCCAAGGCGATTTCGGCCTACCCCTGCGCCTCCTCTCATTCGATGTCGCCAGATCATCGTGGGTTACACCTGTCAGAGTCCCGGACAGAGGTCGCAGGCGCCCTCACGCTCGAGAACGAGGCATGCCGCGCAGTCGCAGAACTCCTTAAATATGTCGCAGACGGGTGTCGCGCCGGCGACGTTCGACCTCCCCACGAGCAGCTCCGATCGGGATTCGGGCACTGGGCCGTGCGCTACCGCGAAAGCCGTAAGCAGGATGAACGGAGAGATCTCGGTGAACTCGTTGTACTCCTCGACGAGCTTGAGAGCTTCGAAGCCATTGTCTACAGTTGTTAGAGTGTCCATCGCATCGCCGTCGAAGGTCCAGACATCGTACGTATTGTCGGGGTTTTTCGAGAGCGCCACGCCTTTCGTGAAGTCGCCGATCGTGATGTAGTTTTGGACCGGGTCAAAGAGGAAGTAGCGCTCCTCCGTGAGGTCGACGTTCGAGACGAAGATGCTCGTCTGTCCGCCAAGAGATGCCGGATCGACGATGGTCGTCAGCGAGATCTCCCATGAACCCAGTCCTTCGACCTCGATCGTACCGTCATCGAAGGATGTCTGCCGGCCATCTTCGTCAACGTCAAACTCGTCGACCTCAAAATTGGAGAGGCGGATCCCCCAAGTGTTCGCCAGGTACTCTGACAGCTCCGTGGACTCGCCGTCCGGGCTTCCAGTCTCGGACTCGCTACTGCCCGAGCATCCGGCGACGCCGAGGCTCAGAATCACGCTGGTCAAAAACGAAAGATATTGTCGCATAGCTCGTTCTCCGCTTCCTCACTCTAGAAACAACCGTAGTGTTCAGTTCGGCACTAATGCCGCGAGGCACAAGACCTCAAGAGACACTTACGCGCACTTGGGGCTCCAAGCCTCTTCTCTCAATGACTCTCAATGACTCTCGTTGCTCGCGGCGAGCGTATCAGACAGACTGCTCTCGAGAAGAGACTCAACAAATCTCTAGCCAAGTCTAGGGTGGAGACGGAGCGTGACGTGATCGCCGCTGGCGGCGATCACGCTTCAATGGAGCCACCCTCAACCGAGGGTGGAGACACGAGTGCACCGATCATTGAAAGGCCTTGCTGCATGATCGCTTCAATGGAGCCACCCTCAACCCTGCACATCACCAATGTCAAGGCTATCGAGCTTCAATGGAGCCACCCTCAACCGAGGGTGGAGACTCTCCCCCCTCTCTGCCAATGTCGTCCAGGACACATCCAACCAATAATTCAAGAAGCAGGGCGAGAACAGAACCAAGAGAATGAGCATCAAAACTGATCGACCTCGAGCCAACGAAGGCGAGGGGTCAAGCGCAAGCGGTCGCAGGGCCGTCGTTGTCCACCTCCCCGCGGATCCCCAGGCGATCGTGATACTTGGGCCGCCGGGGATGGGCGTTGGCTATGCCGGGGCAGAGAAGATCACGAAGGTTGAATTGTTTATGCCAACAGTGCACCTCGACGAGGAGGAGCGCTGATGTCGACGCAAGCCAAGAAGATCCCCAACCCCGAGGTCGTGGCGCCGATGCCGAGGAAGCGCCACACGCCGGCGTTTAAGCGGCGGGTTCTGGCAGCGATCGAGCAGTGTGAAGCCGGCTAATCGTGTAGCAGGTTGCGCGTGATGGCATTTGGTGGACACCTCTGTGGCCACCAAGTCCCACAACAATGTGTCGTCATGGAGCCCCGATCGTGTATCCGATTATCATGATGGTCGGCTATATAGCGATGTTGAGGATGAGCAGCCGGATTGTCAGGCCATTCAGGGATCGGGGCATGGCACGCTTTCGATACACAATCGGCAACATCAGGCCCGGAGTTTATGGGGGCTGATTAGCTACATGATGAGCAGCCACAATAAGGCGCTGAGCTGCCTGTTTGACCGGGCGATGAACACCCGTGCCACAGGCAGCAGCAGGCAGCGGCAGGCAGCGGCAGGCAGCGGCAGGCAGCGGCAGGCAGCGGCACAGCGCGGCACGCCATGGCACAGCGGCGGCAGGCCGTGGCGCGCCGTGGCACAGCGGAGGCAGGCCGTGGCACAGCGGCGGCGGCCGCCATCCGTAACGTGTCGCCGCCTCGCTTCCGCCCGCAGCTCGCGTCTGCCGCAGCTCGCCGTCGCCCGCAGCTTGCAGCCCGCAGCTTGCAGCCCGCCGCTCGCCGCTCGCCGCCCGCCGCCGCAGCCTGCGGCTTACAGCCCGCCGCGGGCAGCCCGTCGCCCGCAGCTCGCCGGTACCCGCTGTTACCCGCTGTTACCCGCTGTTCCCCGATGTCCGCAGCCCGTTCGCAGCCGAACACCTCGAGGTTGTGGTCATCGGCTGGACTTTCGTCAAAAAAACCTAGGGAGATCTCTTCGCCGGTAGATCACCCTGTCTGAGCTATTTCGCTCTTGAAGCGGGGGCCGGGCTCGTCTAGCGTCGACAGGTGCTGCGGCGGACTCGACTTCTTGCGCTCCTCATTCTCAGCGGCGGCCTCGCGCTCGCGTGCCGTGCCGATGTGCCCGCGTTCACAACCTCAAGCTCGGGCGCGCCGGTCTCCTCTTCTTCGACTGGGGGCGCGAGCACTTCGACCTCGAGCGGATCGAGCACGGCGGGCGGAA
>CAYYUP010000169.1:0-7155 GCA_964474905.1 uncultured Nannocystis sp.
CGCTCGCCTCGGGCCCGCTCGCCTCGGGCAGATCGAACGTTTCGCCCACTTCGCTCGCCTTCTCGGCCACGGCAGCTTCGCCGGCCCGGTGTGCACCATCCGCCCCATGCGCAGCCGATTCGCTCACCTTCGGCTCGCCCTCGCCCTTCGTCTCGCCCTTCGTCTCGCTCGGCTCGCCCTTCGTCTCGCTCGGCTCGCTCGGCTCGCCCGGCTCGCCCGGCTCGCCCTCGCCCTCGCCCTTCGTCTCGCTCATCTCGCTCATCTTCGCGAATCTCCGCGCGCTTGCCCACATGCGCGGCCGGGCCTTCGCAACCAACCGCCCGATCGAGTCACCCGAGTCGATCCACGAACGCGCGAAAGTGCTCTTTTGAACAAAGCGTAGCTCGAAAAGAACGCCAGCAGACCCGCACACTGCAGTCGACCCGGCACCGCCTCGCCACAGATCACCTTCGGGTCCTCGCAACCATCGTCGATGAAGTCGATGACGCCGAACACCCGGACTCGCACCCGCGCTCCAAGGGCCAAACGCGGCCCCAAGACGACGGCATCGAGCGCATCCCCGTCACCGGCAATAAAGCCGGGGATCGAACCGTAATTGTACGGACAGGGCAAGGGCGCGATGAAATCGACGCTCCCATCAGGTCGCCGCTTGATCATCGCCCCCCGCGGGTACTCGATCACAACGTCAACCATCGCCGGGAGCTCTTCGAGCATGGGCCGCTCTCTAACACGCGACGAGAGAGGATTCCACGTGCTCGGGCCCCCGTGCGTCGAACTCGGCGAGGATATGCGACCATGATGCCGTCGATGAAACGCCCGCTGCCGATAACCCTCGTCTCCGCGGCCCTCCTCCTCGCCGCGAGTCCGCTCGCCTGCGCCTTTTCCGAGGGCGATGGCGACTCCACAGCCAGCGACTCAGCCTCCGCGAGCGAGCCCGGGGCGACAGATACGACCGCCACCACAGACACCGGTACCACCACCGGTACCTCCTCCGGTACCTCCACGGAGACCGACGAATCCACCGGCACGTCGACGACCACGACAAGTGCGTCCAGCACTGCCACTACTCGCACTACCAGCACTACCAGCACCACCGGTACCACTAGCACTGGTACCAGCACCACCGGCGATCCCCCAGACGACCTGCTCACCCTTGATCATATCCAGGTCAAGGGTACCCATAATTCGTATCATATCGAGCCACCGCTGCCCTTTGACGATAGCCATAAGTACACCCATGCGAGCCTCGACGTGCAGCTTGGCGAGCAGGGCGTCCGAGCCTTTGAACTCGACGTTCACCAGGGCTTCGGCGGCTTTGAGGTCTATCATATTTCGGTGATCGACTCGGTGAGCAGCTGCGACGCCTTCACCGACTGTCTAGAGATCATCCAGAGCTGGTCCGAAGAGCATGCGCTGCACTTGCCGATCGCGATCTGGATCGAGATCAAAGACTCGACCGGCGGCCTGCCGATCGATGCCAGCGACCTGGACCTCATCGACGACGACATCCGCAGCGTCTTCTCCGAGGAGCAACTGCTCTCCCCCGACGACATCCAAGGCGATGCACCGAGCGTGCGCGCTGCCCTGGAGGAGAGCGGTTGGCCGACGATCGCCGAGCTCCGCGGCCAGGTCTACTTTGTCCTTTTAAACGACGACCAAAAATCCGAGGATTACACCTACGGCTTCACCAACACCGAAGGCCGAGCGATGTTCGCCCGCGTCGGCGTCGACGATTTTGCTGCGCCCTGGGCGGCCATCGCCAAGCTCGGCATCGACGATATGCCGGCGATCGACGCGGCTCACGGGGCCCAAATCCTGATCGCGACCAACGTCTGCGGCGCCGGTGATGACGACGATACCTGCTTCGCCGATCTAGAGAACGCCAAAACCCGTGGGCTGCACATGCTCAAGGACGACTTCCCCGCGCCGGTCGAAGGCCAAGATTATTTCATGGATCTTGCCGACGGCAACCCGGCCCGCTGCAATCCGATCACCGCGCCCCCCGAGTGCACAAGCGTCGCCCTAGAGGACCTTTAATCATGGGGCTACATAAGCCAAGGCCCAGCTCTCCGCCCGCTGTTTCGGTTCTCGCTCGAGGCCTTGCGCCGGCTCCTGCTCCCGCTCTTGAACTCGAACGTGTTCACTGTGGTGCTCGTGCTCGTACTCTCGTTCTCGCCTCTGTGTTCGCCCCTGTTCTCGCGCTGGCAGGCGCCTGCCAGGGCGGTGGGACCTCGAGCAGCGCCGGCACCGGAACCGGCACCGGCACCGACACCGACACCTCCGGCACCGAGACCGGCACGCCCGCGGGGCCGATGCAGCTGGTGCGCGCCGATGCCTGGGTCGCCGTCGAAGAACTCGCCGACCCGCTCGCATCGCACCGCCCAGAGACGGTCGACTGCGGCCTAGGCGGGCTCTTTGTCGAGGGCGAAGAACTCGAGATCGACACCAATCTCTGCAACTACGCGATGCTCGAGCAACCCGGGCTCGCCGCGGTCCCGGAGGGCGCGACCCTTACCCTGGCGATGCGCCACTTCGATCTCACCGCCCCCGAGCCGGCGATGGCCCACATCGCCCTGCTGCTGGGCGATGTGATCGCCTGGGAGCGAACGCTGATCATTCCGGGCCCAGCCGAGGTGATCACCGTCGATTTCGCAGCCCCGGTGGCGTTCGCAAAGGGCGGGCCTGTCCGCTTCCACCTCCATAATCACGGGCAAAATACCTGGATCCTCACGGGCGTCACCGTCACCCCCTAGCTAAAAGCGGACCCCGGACTTGCACAGGGCCCGCTTTGGACGGTATGCCGCGGCGGTCGGTGTGCACCGCACACCCCATCCCCCATCCCCCAGAGAATCCCCATGCAAGCGAACCCCCGCGTATTCTTCGACATCAAAATCGGCGACCAAAACGCTGGCCGCATCGTCTTCGAACTCTTCGCCGACGTTGTGCCCGAGACCGCCGAGAACTTCCGCGCCCTCTGCACCGGCGAAAAAGGCACCGGCCGCAGTGGCAAGCCCCTCCATTACAAGGGCTCGCACTTCCACCGGATTATCCAGCAGTTCATGTGCCAGGGCGGCGACTTCACCCGCGGCAACGGAACCGGCGGCGAGTCGATCTACGGCGAGAAATTCGCCGACGAGAACTTCAATCTCAAGCACGACCGCCCCAACCTGCTGTCGATGGCCAACGCCGGCCCCGGCACCAACGGCTCGCAATTCTTCATCACCACCGTCGTCACCCCCTGGCTCGACAACAAGCACGTGGTCTTCGGCAAGGTCGTCGAGGGCGACGACGTGGTCACAGCGATGGAGGCGGCCGGCTCGCGCAGCGGCACCACCAGCCAACGCGTCGAGATCGCCGACTGCGGCCAGCTCTAAAAAGAGCGGACGCCAAGCCGGCGGCGAGCTGTCCCAGAGACACGCTCGCCGCCCGCTCAACCCAGCGGCGCGAAGCCGACACAGAGCCACAGATCGGCCGCCTTCGCGCCCTGCCGAGCCCCGCTTGCAGAGTCCCTAGGGATGCCCTAGCGTGAGCGCATGTCGCTTCCTCTTGGCTCGTCTATTCCCGCGCTCATCCTCGTATTTGCGGCCTCTGGCGCAGCTGCCTGCGGCGACGGGGGCAAGAGCACCGCGAGCGCGAGCACAAGCGATAGCGACAGTGACAGCGACAGCGAGTCCGGCACCGACAGCGAGTCCGGCACCGACAGCGATACCGGCAACGCCGCAGCGCCGACCTGGTACCAAGAGGTCGCGCCCCTGGTCGCCGCAAAGTGCAGCAATTGCCACGAGGCCAGTGGCATCGCCCCCTTCTCCCTGACCTCCTACGAAGAGGCCAAAGACTGGGCGACGCTGCTCGCCGACACCGTCGAAGAGGGCACCATGCCGCCCTTCCTCGCCGACGAAACCGACGAGTGCACCCCCCGCTTCGGCTGGAAAGATGACCTGCGACTCAGCGACGAAGAGACGGCAATGCTCCGAGCCTGGGCCGATGCGGGGGCACCTGAGGGCGATCCTGCCACGGCCGCACCGCTGCCCGAACCGCCCTCAACCGCCCTCGAGGACGCCGATGTGCGCCTCACAATCCCCAGCGCAGTGACCATCGACGGGACCCAAGACCGCTTCGTCTGCTTCTCGATCGACCCCGGCTACGACGTCGATACTTGGGTCAACGGCCTCCAGATCCACGCTGGCAACCCCAAAATCGTCCACCACGTACTCATCTACATCGACGAGGACGCCGCCTCGGCCGATCTCGTCGACGAAAACGGCCAATACGATTGCTTCGGCGGTGCCGGAATCGACAACGTCTCGCTGATCGGCGCCTGGGCCCCGGGCATGCTCGCGACCACCACCCCCCCGGATACCGCCTACCAGATCCCCGCGGGCTCGCGCATCGTCGTCAATGTGCACTACCACCCCACCGGTGCGGGCCCCGAGATCGACGATTCGACCTCCCTCGACCTCCGCTATCACCCCAACCTGCCGACCTATCTCGCCCTCCTGGTACTGCTCGGCAATGACAGCGGCCCCGACGGCAATGGTCTGGGCCTGCAACCGGGACCCGGCGACAAAAACGGCATCGAGTTTAGAATCCCCGCCGGTATCAGCAATCACCGAGAGTCGATGATCACACAGCTCGACGACATCCCCGATCTAAAGATCTTCGCAACCGGCACTCATATGCACTATGTCGGCTCCGACATGCAGATCCAGCTAAAGCACAAAAACCCCCAGGGGGACGAGCCTGAGACCGAATGCCTGCTCCAGACCCCGCGCTGGGACTTCGGCTGGCAGCGCAATTACGATTACGACGTGCCCCTGAGCCAGGCCCCTGAGATCCGCGACGGCGACCAGCTCCACCTCCGTTGCGACTACAACAATTCGCTCTCCAATCCCTTCGTCGTCGACGCGCTCAAGCAGCAGGGCCTAGATGCCCCTGTCGACGTCCGCCTGGGCGAAGAGACCCTCGACGAGATGTGTCTCGGCATCTTTGGGATCGCGATCAAGCTCACCGATCTGATCTGATCTAACGGCCTTCGCAGGGGTCAACGCCAGGCCTAGTCGCAAGCATGCTCGCCGCCCTACTCGCGCGACCACGGCCCGCTTCAGCTCCGCCTGCATCATCAAGGTATGCGCCATTCCAACCCCGAATCGAGTGCATTCGAAGATGCATGCTAGGTGCTAATCTGTCGATGTGATTTGTAGTACCAGTGTCGATGACAGTGTCCGTGCCAGGTTTCTCTCCCGCATCGGGCTCGCCTCGTTCGTCCTGTTCCTCGCCCCTGGCTGCAGCCTCAGCAATCCCGGCTTCCACGGGAGCTCGGGGAGCGAAAGCACTGGTTCGAGCACAACAACCGAGACCGTGACCTCCACGGGCACTAGCGGCAACGCCTCGACCGGCACCGCAACGACCGGAGGCGAGAGCGAAGGCTCTTCCTCCGGCGCGCTCACCCTGACCGAGAGTTCATCGACGGGTACAGGCACTACCACCGAGGCCGCGACGTCGACCGGCACCACCGCCGAAACAGCAACAGGCACCACGACCTCTGGCACCACGACCTCCTCGACCTCCTCGACCTCGAACACAGATAGCGAGGGCTCTACCGGCGGCAGCGGGGGACAAGAGCCGATGACTCTGTACAACTACAGCTCGCTTGACTCATGCAATGTTGGCCTCTGGTGTAAGGACGACGAGAACCAACCGGCCAAAGTGCGCCATGCGACGATCGAATGCTTTCACTCGCCCATCGCACCATTTGAGATAACAAAACTAACAGTCCATCCGCACAAAATCCGCGGCAACCCAGAGGTCTCGGTCCGGGTCTTTGACTTCGACGGTCAACAACTCGGCCAACTGTTAATGGAAGAAATCGTCGGCACCGTCGGTCCCGAGCTGGCGCCCAAAGAGCTGCTCTTTGATCCACCCTTCGCCATCGCAAAGCATGATTTCTGTGTCGGCTATAAAACCTCCCCCGGTGATACGCAACTCGCCGGATCCGTCGATAAGAATGGAAGCCCCCCCGGAGTCTCGATCGTCCGGATGTTCGGTACCAACGGCTGCAATTACGGTCCCATCCTCCTCACCGACCTCTATCTCCCTACCCCGCGCTTCTGCTTTGACGTCGAGATCATCGCTCTGTAAGCGACGACCTTGATATCGAGCACGTCTTGGCACCTCCGCGCATTGCCCCCCGCGGCCGCGATCAAAGCAGAGATCACCGCCGCATCGCGCGCCCTGTGCGAGAGCACCCGAACACGCGCTGCGGCGCGCATCAAACCGCCCATTTAGCCCACCTAAGCGCCCCTAGCGCGCAAACAGTCTTTGACGACGACCTCGAAGTCGCCGATCCTAGCAGCGTCCGTCGCCGGGTCTTTCGCGGTGGGTTGGTAGGTGGTGTATAGAGAAGATCGACCCGGCGACGGCTTATTTATGCCCGCACGCTAGCGAGGCGCGCCGCCGCCCGAGCCCCGATTCGCCACGGGGCTCGCCCCACAGAGTTTGGCGGCGGAGCCCATCTCCCTATCGCAAGTAGTACTCCATGCTGTTGAGCCCCTGGTAGCCGTTGGAGGTCATCGGCGCCTCGCCGCTGCATACGATCGCCGAGTTCTTGCCGAAGATGTCATTCACCCCCTTCGTGTAGTTGACCATCGGGTGGGGCTCTTGCCAGTAACCGCCAGCGAAGGTCGGGCAGGTACTACAGCAACCTGAGTAAAACCAGGGCACGGCCTTATGAGTGTTAACACAGACCGTACTCGGGCCGCTGTTGGTCGTCGACATCTGCGTATTGTTGATCATATTAACATTCGAATTGAGCCCCGACATCGTCACCTGATCGCCATTGATCGCCAGAACCCCGCCAGAACCCGTGTAGTAGAGTGCCCCGCACGAGCTGCCATCTCCCTCCTTGCGCAGGTAGTGCGTGAGCATATGCCTCTTCTCGACATTCAGCGTCACCCAGTGCTTACCGGCCATTCGATAGGCCTTGCCGACCCCCAGCCCGCCGATCGTCTGCTCCACCCAACCGTCGAACCCGGTAAACAACGCATCGGTCTCCCCGGAATCCCACACAGTCCGCTGAACCAACGTCCAACCTCCTCCGTCCTTCGCCATCTCACACTGGACCTCCATCTCGGGTTCAGGGCCGTCACCGTCGATGTC
>CAYYUP010000170.1:0-7083 GCA_964474905.1 uncultured Nannocystis sp.
CCAGCCGCGCCTGCCCGACGATTGGCGCATCGAAGTCTGACCCGGATGCATTGGCTGCTGCTCGCCGTTCCCTACGCGTCCCACGTCGGACGTGGGGCGGCGATCCTTAAACCCGTTATTGATAAAAGTGGCGGCGTTGGTCTCCGTGATCCCGATCCCGTGGTCGGCTCGGGCGCACTGCGGCCGATTCCGGCGTCCACGATGGACCGAAATTCGCAATCAGGCGGCGGGTAATTTTCCTGAAGAAGTCGCCTCCTGCCCACGTAGCTCCCACCGGTGAGCGTTGGAAACTCGCCGACGCCCCAACCGGCATAAAGTGCCCGGAGACGGACCCTCGCAAGTGCCCATGCACAAGGCTACGGGCGAGCGGCCATCGATGTTGCCATTTCATGTCCATAAAGAATGTCCGGACTTTGGCGACAGCTGTGGCTACGTTTAGGTCTATCCGTGCCGCACAAATCTGGGCGCAATTTGTAGCCCTCGCCGGGGCCATGTGGCGCCGCCCTACACCAGGCGTCTGTCAGCTGACGAAGGGCAGCTAGCAGCACGATCCGCCGTCAGCTTGCCCCCGCAATCCGTCACCTGACCCCAGGTTTTCGGCGGCGATCATGTGGTTGCATTCGGTGCCTTACATGCTGGTAATCCGTCGGCTTGCTGTCGGCTCAGCACCCGCACGTAAGGTGTCGATTCGCGAGCACTTGATCACCGACCGAACCGCCGCGCTCGCGGTCGGCGATGCTCCGGCTTGGACACGAAATGAGCTGCAAAGTTCGTCCCAAAGAACGCACGAACTCCGGCTTCGGTGGCCTGCTTCCGCAACCCGATCTCGACTTCTGTGCTCGGAGTTTGGACACCAACGCCGATCGATCTTCGAGGTCCCCGACGACTGCCGGCGCCGGATACTCAACGGCTGCAACGCGATCCTTGCCAGAGACAAATGAGCCTCGGCGCATGTGGCTCGAAGTGGTGTCGCGAGCAGGCCGGGGGGACGCTCGAACTCTCGATATCTCGGATGGGTGCATCCATCCTCACCCGCGATCGGGAAGGCAAGGCTTACTCCCTGGTCGCATCGCCCCGCGGAGCATTTTCGCACTTGAAGCGACAGCCGGGCTCGGCCGCCTGGGGGGTCAGCCGCGGCTTCTTCGGACGATCGTACCGTCTGGGAGGTGAAGCTCGAGATCCTCTGTGGGCTTGCCGCTGGCGACAAACTCGATCCCTGCGGATGTCAGTGCGGTTTTGAGGCTGTCGACGGTTCTCGGTAGAACGCTCTCACCGCCCTCGAACCTTCGGATCGTGTCCTTGGAGACTCGGGATTGGGCCGCGAGTTCGGCCATGCTCCAGCCAAGGAGCGTTTGCCGCGCGAATCTGCATGCCTCTGGACTCACGTCGCGGACTATCGCCGATCCGCCGGGTGAGGGCCAAGACAGCCGCAAAGAAGACTTGCACGTGTGCTTAAATAAGTACAATGTACGTTTATCGTTATGAGATACGAACTTTTTCCGATCCCCGAGCCGCACAGATCATCAAAATCGGGCTGGAAACAAGCCCTTTTGGAGCTTTACGGAGGTGGGGCGTGACGTCTCCTGGGCGTTGGTCGATTCAGGGGCCTGATCTGCGCGAGCGGGTACTGGCGGGTCGTTATTTTTTGGAGCGGGTGATCGGCATCGGCGGCACCGCGAGCGTGTACGCGGCGGTCGACAAACACCTTCGGCGACGCGTCGCCGTGAAGGTGCTCCACCCAGAGCATGCTCGCAGCGATCAGCAGCGCCGTCGGATCCGGCACGAGGCGCAGCTCGCCGCCTGTGTTG
This sequence comes from uncultured Nannocystis sp., assembly GCA_964474905.1. GTDB lineage: Bacteria > Myxococcota_A > Polyangia > Nannocystales > Nannocystaceae > JADJRG01. Next base: position 1,809 of record CAYYUP010000170.1, read on the forward strand.
AGCACGTGAACGTCGCGACCCTGTTGGATCTGGGCGTGGAAGAGCGACCGGACGAAGCGAGGCTCTTCTTCCTCGTCATGCCCCTCCTTGAAGGGTGCACTCTGCGAGAGATTGTGCTCAATGGGCCGATTCCGTGGACACGTGTGGTGTCGTTGGTGTGCCAGCTTCTCGCGGGTGTAGCAGCCATCCATCATGCCGGGGCTCTGCATCGTGATCTCAAGGGCGAAAACTGTTTGGTCGGTACGGTCGAGGGTGGAGAGCGTCTGTGGATCCTCGATTTTGGGCTCGCAGAGGCGATGGTCTCGGGGTTGATCTCGCGAACAGATCGGCCGAGTACGGGCTCGATTGTCGGGACGCTCCCTTACCTGTCCCCCGAGCAAGCTCGAGGTCTTCCCCTGGATGCCCGATCGGATCTCTACGCGGTCGGAGTGATCCTCTTCGAGCTCCTGACCCGACGGTTGCCCTTTCTTGGATCCGACTACGACGTGCTCAGGGCAATCGTGAATGAACAGCCACCCTCGCCGCGCGGGCTGGCGCCACAGGCCGGGATCCCCGAAGCCCTCGAAGCCGTGGTCATGCGCGCGCTCGCCAAGGAGTCGACCATGCGTTTCGCAAGCGCTACCAAATTCGCCGCTGCGCTGACCGATGTGCTCGTCAGCGAAGTCGGGGCAGAGCGCGCGACCATGCAGCCTTGCTCGCCTACCCACGCTGGTTGCACGGAGGCAGCTGCGTCCCTCGCAGCGTGGTCGTGCTTCGAATACCGACGCGCGCAGCGGATGGCAAAGCTCGCGAGTCGGATCAACCGCGCCTGGTCCCCGCTGGCGCTGCTCATGAGCCTGGTGCCGGAGGAGGAATAGGGTAATAGGGTAATAGGAAAATAGGAGAATAGGAGAATAGGAGAATAGGATAGGGTGCGTATTCCGGCCATCGTGAGCAGGCGGATCGGGCATCGTGATCACTCGGTCGTGTGAAGCCGGAGCGAAGCGACGCTGTTCAGATGGTTAGTGTGCAGTGGGCGAGATCTCCCCTCGGCGGGCCGGAAATCGCACCTCCTTGAAGCAGCCCGCAACCCCTCGTCGTGCGCTCGTGATCGGACGCCTAGCGAGGTCTCTGAAACTTGCGTGCCCTCGGTGTTGAGCTGCAAACATGCTTCTGTGAGGCCGCCTCCCCGATTGACAGCGCTCACGATACTTGACAGGCTCCTTTAGCCATGCTGTCGAGAAAGACTCGCACTTCAATTCCTCTGTTTGCCAGCGTCCTTTTCTTCGGGCTCCTCGGTGTCTTCTCCCTCGCTTCTGACGGGTGCTTGTGTGGACCCGGGCCCGGACCAAGCCCCGGAAGCCTCTGCCAAGAAGGGGGATGTGTGCCTGACCAGTACGCGACCGGTTGCTTGATCCCCGGGCAGGGACACCATGTATTCTGCACTCAAAGTGCACTTGAGGGGGAATCCCAATGTGCCGCAGTCGAGGGATCATTCACAGATCAAGAGTTATGCGAAGATGATGGGGCAACAGGTGGAGCCCCGAAATGCAGCGATGAGACGTGCAAAGAACTCGTCTGCCAACGCACTCTCCTCGAGTGAGCGATCCAACTTCAGAGTCCCTAGGCAGAAAGATCATGAACGATCGATCGACCTGGCCCTTCGGCGTTGGGCTCGTGTTCACCTTTGTAGGGCCGGGTTGCGCTCCGCAAGGGTTTGACGGTCCGACCTACGACACGCAACGCCTGCACATCGAGACGTCCTTTGAGCAACCTCTCTGTGTTGGGGACTTGACCGAATTCGAAGATTTTGTCGACCATGTTGAAGAGACCTTGAGTGTCGAATTGGAGACCCCGCTCAATATTTTCCTTCGCGAAGAACTTTTAATCTTAGACTGGCAAGGGTGCGGAAGAGTGCAGGGGGGACAGCTTGGATGTTATCGTCATAGCACACACACTGTGTATGCAGATTTTACCGTGATCCACCACGAGCTTGCACATGCCGTCACGGCGAGCCTCGGGCGAGCGAGCCCCTTCTTGGAGGAGGGGATTGCGACAGCAATGGGCACCGGGATCGTACTGTTTAACGTTAGCGGTATCGAGCCGGGATCGTCGCTCAGATTGCCCCCGAGCAAACTTCTGTATGCGGATGCAGCCCATTTCACGCGCTGGCTGTTAGAGACCCGAGGAGCCGCGAAGTGGCGCGAACTCTACGCCAAAGGCGTAGCGAGTCGGGGCGGGCAAAAATCTGACTTTGAGGATGTCTACGGCATCACCTTCGCCGAGTTACAGGAGGAATTCTTCGAAGACGCGCCATGGATCTACGAACCTTCGTATCGCTTTGAGGTACCGAGCCTCCAGCCACAGGAGGAGGGTTTTGGGTGGTACGAAGAAATTGAATTTGATTGCTCAAAAGAGGACACATTCGGCCGCCCTGATAGCATTTCAGTGCGTCGCACTCTAGAGATTCCAGCGGCGGGAGTCTACGACTTCTGGACTTCGGCGGACGCTGTGGGCATCCGGCGGGCACTCATGGCACCGCTCACATCGATGGAAGAAGTTGAGCGCGCGACATTCGGTGATGCACCGATCTCGATACCCATCGCCCCCACAGGCTTGGGGGCCACCGTTACCGGCGGGCAAGTGGGCGCGTTGGAGCTGGATGCCGGCAGGTACACCGTGTACATCGTGGATTTTGAACGTGGTGGCGATCCGGCCGCAGTGCTGATCACTCCCCATGATGGAACCCTCGCCGTTGTGCCTGAGGGTTGACTGAAATCATGACACACGCAGCACGCACTGTCGTTTTTCTTTCCGTCCTGGTCGGGGCGCTCGGAGGCTGTCAAGAGCCGGTCGAAGGGTTGCTCGGCCCTGGAGATCCCTGTCGATCGCTAAAAACCCCCTGTATCGACGAAGAGCACTCCCTGCAGTGTGTCGAGGAGATCTGGGTGGAGGTCTCCTGTTCGGAGTTCTGCGGTTCTCTAGCACCCGGTGTAGTCTCTGAGGGCTGCCACGAGAACGCCTGCGAGTGTGCGCCTCCCGAGGGCGGATGTATTCCGCAAGAGTCGTACTGCGAAGACTCTGAGAGCCTCGTTGGGTGCACAAAGTCCTGGACCTGGAGTACTTATGCTTGCGAAGAGGTCTGTGCAGAGCTATCACCGCAGAGCAACTCCGAGGGCTGCGCGCCGGCGAATGATGAGATTGATACCGACCACTGTCTCTGTACGATCGAGGGTACCGAGTGTACCGAGGGGGCCCCGTCCTTTTGCACAGATGGCATCGCCCTGGTCGAGTGCACAGACGGTATTTGGGCGTATACTGACTGTGTAGATAAGTGTGGCATTGATACAGCCGAGTGCCAGCCAAACGCCCCCTCGGGCGCGCGTTGTGAGTGCTAGTCCTGGTGTATTCGTGCAGCCCACCAAGACGAGACTATTTCGGCATTCCCGGAGGCCGGGCTGTTGCTCCCGCCGGATGTTGCTGTCGTTTTCGCGCCGAATGTTGCTCCCACCGACCGCCGTTGCCTCAGCCACCTTCTCGACCGCATCATTGAGCACCGAGTCCGCGATATGTGCATACCTTGCGGTCGTCTCCGGCCTGCGATGGCCGAGGATCTTACCGACGACGGCGAGCGGTACTCCTGCCATGATCGCATCGCTTGCCATCGAGTGACGCAAGTCGTGCAGGCGTACGTCCTCCAGGCCCTTGATCTTGTCTCGAATGCCCTTGGCCCAGGTCCGCGAGAGGCATGCGTTTGCCGCTTCGCGAGTAGATTACGTATTGCGGCTTTGGATCGAACTTGCAAAGCATCCATCGGCGCCGACACTCACGCACAAGATCGAGGGCCTGACTCGAGACCTGCACGACTTTTTGGCCAGTTTTTATGCCCGGTCTTGGAGCAGGGAATCTCGTTCGCGTATATCCTAGAAAAGACTGTCACTAAACGGGATAATGGCTGATAAGAGCCAGGTGGATACATAGCGTGTCAAATTCCGCCACTAGCGGCGAATCCGACTTCACAGCTTCGACCACGTCGCCATCAACGATCAAGTCCACGCCTGCGATATCGCTGCCATCGAGATTCTCGAAGACAACTCACTCGACCTCGCCATATTCTGTTTGTCGCTCATGGGCTCGAACTTCACTGACTACATTAGGGAGGCTCACCGCTGCTTGCGCATCGACGGCGACCTGCACATCTGGGAGCCCGCGAGCTACTTCGGCGACGTGAAACAGTTTTGCAGCGACCTGGCGAAGCTCGGGTTTGACGTGCTGGCGCCGAGACAGGAGGGGTCGTTTATGCGGATACGAGCGTTGAAGACAGGGAATCTGCCGGCGGTGCTAAAGCCGATGTTTATTGGGCCTCCTGCCCGAGTCTCCGGGCTACTCGAACAGACCCGCGAGAAGCCCCAGCACGACCTCGAGCACCGAGGCGCCCTGCTCAGCGGCCGCGCTGGCGAGTTCACCCGCGGCCTCGAGCGCGCTTCCGTCTGCGACAGCCTCGGCGACGCCGGACGCCAACTCACCGCCGCTCTCGATCGCGGTGCCCACGACCTCTGCTCCCAACGCGGCGCTCTCGATCGCCAAGCCGGAGCCGTGGATCGTCAGCTCCATCGCCAGCCAGGCGTCGAGTATCTCCTGCTCCTGCCCGGCGTGACCGGCGGCGCGCTTGGCCACCAGATCCGCGGCCAGGACCGCCTTGACCGCGCCCGCGGCCGTCGTGCTCGCCACGAGCGCCGGTCCGGTCGCGCCCGCGGTCGCGCCCGCGGTCGCGCCCGCGGTCGCGCCCGAGTCGAGATCGAGCCGCGGAGGCGTGACCCCGTGGCGCTGGGCCGCGAGGCCGACGAGCGCGGCCAACTCGGTTTGGTCAAACCACACGCCGTGCCCGCGGCAACTGTCGATCTCGATGCTGGCGCCGCCTGGTTTGTGCGCGTGCATGGGGCGCTGACACGTCGCGCACGGCAGTCCGCCCACGTCGCCGCCGCCCCGCGGCGGGACCTCGTGCATGGCCGCGTAGACACGCGCGGCCGTCGATGCGTCGAGCCAGATACCCCGACACTCGCTACAGGCCGCGAGCTTGATGTCGCGCGCCTCGCCGCGAAACAACGTCGCTTTCTGGCACCGGGGACAGATTTTCACCGGAGTGATGCTAGCAGAGGAGCGCGCCGGGAACACAAGGCAACATGACCAATAGATTCGTCCGCCGCCCCGGGTCTGGGCTCTATCGCCCGCTCTCCGCAACCGAGGAGCGACTCGCCTACTTCCTGCAGAAGAAAGCGCCTCCTGCACCTTGGAC
>CAYYUP010000171.1:0-6971 GCA_964474905.1 uncultured Nannocystis sp.
CGACTAGTTCACCGAGAGGTGAATGTGATCGGCGTGTCCACCGACCGAGTGCGAGGTGCCGAGCTTTTGCTTGATGCTCGGGCCGAAGTTCTCGCGTCGGTGGGGGAAACTTTCGAAGACATTTTGGATCCCCTGGGCGATCGCCGTGACCTCGGCGGCGCTGCCGTAGGAGACCGACATCTTGTTGCCGTTGATCCTCGAAATATCGACCGCTTTGGATTGGGCGTGCCGGCTGGGCATCGAGTGCGAGTCGTTCGCCGATGAGATGTAGATCCGCCGCAGCTTGTAGCCGATGCTGACATCGGGCTTGATGCAGTGACGGAGACCGTCGATGAGTCGCTCATCGACATCGCGGTTGACACCTGAGGCGAAGTCGATCTGAACACCATTGATTGCGCTTGGAATCGTGGGCATCGGAATTTTTCCTTCTCTTTCCTTTTTCTTCTCTATTCTTTTTCGTTCGCTTTTTTTCGTTGTCCCGGGGCCCTACTCCGTTGGAGCGTCCCCTGAGATCGACCACTGACCGTCCTGTAGATCGACGCGTAACCGCGAGGGCGGGGCATCGGCTGCCATCGCCTCGAGGATGTGCTTGCTGAGCACGGGCATCAGCGAAGAGCGGAGGATGTGATCGACATTGCGGGCGCCGGCCTCGGATTCTGTGCAGCGGGCGGCGAGCTGATCGAGAAGCTCGGCCGTGAACTCGCCGCGGATCCGGTGGCTCTGCCAGAGGCGACGCTTGAGCCCGTCGAGCTTGATCTCGGCGATTTCGCGGAGCACCGCCGGTGGCAGTGGCAGGAAGGGCACGACGGTCATGCGCGCGAGCAGAGCGGGCTTGAAGTGAGCGCTGAGAACCGGCCGGATCGCTTCGGCGATCGTCTCGGCGCTCTCCCCCTGACCACCCAGCTGCATCACTAGCTCGGTCGCCAGGTTGCTGGTGAGGATCACGATCGTATTCTTGAAGTCGACCAGGCGCCCCTCACCGTCGGAGAGCGTGCCCTTGTCAAAGACCTGATAAAAGAGGTTCATGACCTCCAGGTCGGCTTTCTCGCACTCGTCAAGCAGAACAACGGAGTAGGGCCGCTGGCGCACGGCTTCGGTGAGAATGCCGCCTTCGCCGTACCCCACATAGCCAGGTGGCGAGCCGACGAGCCGGGAGACCGAGTGCTTCTCTTGAAACTCGGACATGTTGACGGTGGTCATGAAGCGCTCACCGCCGTAGAGAAGATCGGCGAGCGCAGTCGCTGTTTCGGTTTTGCCGACGCCGCTCGGGCCGACAAAAAGCAGCACACCGAGCGGCGTATTTGGGTTGCGGATGCCGGCAGCGGCGATGCGCAGGGTCTCGGCGACGACCTTGACCGCGCTGCTCTGACCGCGCACACGGGTGCTGAGCTGTTCCTCTAGGCTGAGCAGGGCGCCGATCGTGTCGCTGCGCATCTTGCCAGCGGGGATGCCCGTCCAGGTCTCGACGACGCTGGCGATCGCGTCGGTATCGACCTCGGCGTGCAGTAAACGATCCTCGCCGCCGATCGCCCGCAGACGCTCGTCGGCGGCGCGTTTGTCTTTTAATAGCTGCTCGCGGGTTTTGCCGTCCGACGCCTGATCAGATTTGTCCTCAGATTTGTCCTCAGATTTGTCAGCCGCCGGGCCGCCGCGAAGGCGCTCGCGAAGGCGCTCGATCTCGGCGAGTGCCTCGCGTTCTTCAGCCCACCTTGCGTGCAGGCTGGTGAGCGTATCCTCGGCCGCCGCCTTGCGCTCGCGCAGTGTGTGCAGACGATCGTCTTCGACAGTGCCGCCCTCGGCCAGCTCGCGCTCGAGGTGGGTTAGCTCGCGGGTGATCGCCACGACGTCCTCTTCGTGGGCGGTGATCGCTGCCGGCCTGGCGTCGTGCTCCATGCGCACACGCGTCGCCGCGGTGTCGAGCAAATCGACCGCCTTGTCGGGCAGCAGACGCCCGGCGATGTAGCGGTGGGAGAGGGAGACCGCGGCGACCAGCGCCTCGTCGCGGATCGTCACCTTATGGGCGCTCTCGTAGGTGTCGCGGAGCCCCCTGAGCATGGTTAGGGCCTGCTCCTCACTCGGCTCATCGACCTTGACGGGCTGGAAGCGGCGGGCGAAGGCGGCGTCTTTCTCGAAGTACTTTTTGTACTCCGACCAAGTTGTTGCGGCGATCGTGCGCAGCTCACCGCGGGCGAGTGCGGGCTTGAGCAGGTTGGCGGCGTCGGTATCTTTGCCGACGATCGTATGGGCCTCGTCGATGAAGAGTACGATCGGTGTGGGCGAGGCCTTGACCTCTTCGATGACCGCCTTGAGCCGCTTCTCAAACTCGCCGCGCACACCGGCCCCGGCCTGTAAGAGCCCCATATCGAGTTCGAGCAGTTCGACGTCGCGGAGCACCGCGGGCACCTCACCGCCAGCGATCGCCCGCGCGAGCCCCTCGACCAGCGCGGTCTTGCCGACGCCTGGTTCGCCGACGATGATCGGGTTGTTCTTTCGTCGACGTGCGAGGATCTCGATGAGCTGTTGGATCTCGACGTGGCGACCGAAGATCGGATCGATCTCCCCAGCCCGGGCCTTTGCGGTGTACGAGGTGGTGAACCGCTTAAGCGCCTGATCGCCGCCGCTGACCGGCAGAGCTGCAGATGCACCGTCCGCAGGGGTCTCGCGAAGCGGCGCCTGAACGGCCTCCTTGGAGCCGGCGAGAATGCTCTCGAACTCGCCTTTGATGGCATCGACCTGCCGCGCGAAGGCGTCGACCTCGGGGTAGGTCTCGGCGGAGTAGCGATGACCCCGGATCGCGAACATCAAGAGCAAGTGGCCGCTGCGCAGCTCGCCTGCACCAAAGTGCAGCGATGCGAGAACCCAGGCGTCCTCCATCCACTGGAAGAGGCTCTCGGCGAAGACCGGCCGACCTTGGTTGCCGGTCTTCATGCGCTCGAGGGCGCGTTGTATCCGTTGGCCGAGCCGCGATGGATCCTGGTCGGCGTAATAAAGGAGCGCCGCGGCATCGGTCTCGGATGCCTCTAGCAGCGCGACCAGCAGGTGCTCCGGGATGATCTCGTAGTAGCGACCGCTCGCAGCATGGGAGACAGCTGCCTCCAGCATCGCGGTGCAGGCGGGGTTGAGGCGACGGACGATCGATTTGGGCTCTACGAGCATTGTTCCTGGCACCGATGCAGCGAGGTTGGACGGCGATGCACATGAAGGGGGCCCCCTTCATGTGCATTGGAGAGGTTGCCTAGCTATCCGACTGGCTCCACTTATCCTCGTACTCGGCACCGCTCGGCTCGTAGACCCATCGAATCGTGTGATAGACGAAGCGGATGGTCTCGAGAGGGGGCGCTTTGGACTCGGCGGGATCGATTGCGTTGGGTGAGTGACGCTCGATCGCGTCGATGCGGCCGCCTTTGATCTGGATGGTGAAGAACTGCTCGGTCGTGCCATCCCCCTGGGGGCTCGGCCGGAAGAACTTGAACATGCCCTCGATCTTCTCGTTCTTGCAGAGGGCCTTCGCGAGCAGCGGCGAGGCCTTGTCGATGCGTTTGACGATCTCGATGGGCTCGTGGACGCGGCGACCGACAGCGGTTCGGGTCCCGAGTTCACGGGCCGTGCGCACGGCATCGCGAAAGACGAGGCACTCGATCGAGTTCTCGCGTCCGAGGTCGTGTTGGGTGCTATCCCCCTGGATCGGGTTGCCATTTGCTTTGAGTTCGAGGTGTACTGTTTCAGCCATAGCGCGGCATCCTAGCAATAGGAGAGGAGCCGTGCCAGTCATTAATCACTCCGAAGTTGATGAATCTTGAGTGAGGTAGAATTCGTTCTGGGCGCTCGATTAAGCGGGTGTGTCTTGAATTGTGGACATTCAAAAATTGTCCGACCGGTGAGACAGCCCGTGTCTCAGATAGTGGACATCTTGGATGACGAGCTGTCCATTCCTCTGGATATTGTTGTGGTGTGAATTACGTTCTGGGCATGTTCTCGTCGGCTGTGTATTTTGCTCTGGACGCAGCGGGGGCAGGCCCGCTATCGTCCGGTCAATGCCGAATGATAATGAGGGTTCTGTCGCTCCCAAGGAGCGGGTCAACATTCGCTACAAATCGGAGATCAACGGCGTTCAGGAGGAGGTCGAGCTGCCGTTGCGGATCCTGATGGTCGGCGATTTCACCGGCAAAGAGGACGAGCGCTCGATCGAAGAGCGGGCGCCGATCGACCTCAACAAGGAGAACTTCGCCGATGTGATGGCCGCCCAGGATATCGGCGCGGAGATCTCGGTCGACAATCACCTCGTGCCCGAGAGCGGCGAGATGAGCATGTCCCTGAGGTTCGACTCGCTCAACGACTTCCGTCCCGAGGGCCTCGTCGAGCAGGTTCCTGAGCTGCGCGAGCTGCGAGAGCTGCGCGATGCGCTCAAGTTCTTAAAGGGTCCGCTCGGCAACGTGCCGAGCTTCATGAAGAGGATCCAGGCGACGCTCAAGGATCCCGACAAGCGGGCGCGCTTGGTCCGCGAACTCGGTATTGACGAAGGCGGCGCGAGCCCGAGCTGAGTTCTGCACGGCATCCGATGCAAGCCAAAAGAAGGGTCATAAAAAGGGTTAAAAAGTAATGAGTGACGTGCAAACAAGTCCGCAAGGCGAGGCCTCCTCGCTCCTCACCGAACTCCTCGAAGAGGCGAAGCTCGATCCCTCGAGTGATACCACTGTAAAGGGGCTATCAAGCCTGCTCACGGGGCTCCTTCAGGGCAAGGAGACCAGCCAACGGGTCGCCAAAGACCGCATCGACGAGCTGATCGCAGATATTGATCAGCGACTCGCCGCGCAGGTCAACGCGATCATGCATCAGCCTGCGGTGCAAAAACTCGAGACCGCGTGGCGCGGGGCCAAGTATCTCGTCGATCAGATCAACTTCCGCGAAAACGTGCGTCTGGAGTTCGTCAATGCGACGAAGGAGGACCTGCTCGAGGATTTCCGGGACGTGCCCGAGATCACCCACTCGGGGCTCTACCGAACTATCTATAAAGAGGCCTACGGGATCTTCGGCGGCAAGCCCTACGGGGTGATCTGTTCGACGCATGATTTTGGGCCGGGGGCCGAGGACGTCGAGTTGCTGCGGAGCTGCGCGTCGATCGCTGCGATCGCACATGCGCCCTTCATCACCAATACCAATCCGGGCATGCTCGGCAAAGAGTCGTTCACCGAGATCCCGCAGCTCAAGGATCTCCAGGCGACCTTCGAAAACCCGCGCTACACCCGTTGGAACGAGTTTCGGGCCACCGAAGACGCTCGTTATGTCGGCCTTTGCATGCCGCGTTTCCTCCTGCGCTCGCCCTACGGCAAGCGGGAGAGCGAGCTTCGTGTCAAGAGTTTCGGCTTCAGCGAAGATGTCATCGACCAGCACGATCGTTATCTGTGGGGGCCGGCGTCGCTCGCTCTCACTGCGAAGATCGCCGACTCCTTCGCTCAGCATCGCTGGTGTCCAAATATCATCGGTCCGCAGGGCGGTGGTGCGGTCTTTAATCTGCCGCTGCACCAGTACCACCAGGGCGGCGAGCTGATCACCAAAAACCCCTGCGAGGCGGCGATCGAGGAGCGCAAGGAGTTTGAGCTTGCGGAGCAGGGCTTCATCACTCTCACCCCGCGAAAAGACAGCAACAACGCGGCATTCTTCTCCGCCAATTCGGCGCAGCGGCCCAAGGTATTCCCCAGGACAGCCGAGGGCGAGGCTGCGCAGACCAACTACATGCTCGGCACCCGCTTGCCCTACATGTTTGTTGTCACCCGGCTCTCCCACTACTTAAAGGTCCTGCAGCGCGAGCAAATCGGCACCTGGAAGAGCCGCTCCGATCTCGACCGCGAGCTCAACGAGTGGATCCGTCAGTACGTTTCGGCGATGGAAGACCCGCCGGCGAGCGTGCGTGCACGCAAGCCCCTGCGCAGCGCCAAAATCACCGTTGAGGACGTGCCCGGCCAGGTCGGTTGGTATCGCTGCAAGCTCAGCGTATGTCCGCACATCAAGTACGAAGGCGCGTCGTTTGAGCTCTCGCTCGTCGGTAAGCTCGATAAGGAGTGAGGCTTTGGGTGCGCTTCCTGCGATCGCCGGGTTTAAGCTTACGGGCCTCGTTTCTGAGGGTCCGTACAGCAAGCTCTACGCCGCGACGATCGACTCGTCGGGGGGGAGGCACAGGCTCGTCGGTGAGAGTCCGAGTGGCAGGGTCTTCGCCGGCGAGTGCCTAGTCGATGGTGAGCCCTGTGCCGTTCGGGTATTTGATCGCGAGGCCGTCACCACCGAGTCGTTGCTCGAGTTCATCCGGGTTCGACGGGCGGCGGCGGCCTGTCGTGGGGCGGGCATTGCCGACTTCATCGCCTCGGTGGCCGTCGGCGAGCGGCCCTTTGTGGCGATGATGGACGTGTCGGCTGAGACCTTGGGGTCTCTCCTTAAACGCGAGCGGCTCAGCGTGTCCCGGGCCCGCGAAATCGCAGGCCTGGTATGCATGCGGCTCGCGGCACTGCACGAGGGCGGGCATGTGCACGGCGCGTTGACACCGAGTACGATCCTCGTGCGCCTGCGGTCGCGGGGCGGTGTTGAGGTCTCGCTCGAGCATATTGGCGCTCACGTTCTCGAGGCCCAGGATCTCGGAGATACGGTCACGTACACCGACGATCCGTCGGTTGACTACTTGGCGCCGGAGCTGCTCATGGGAAGCGTTGCATCGCCGACGCCTGCCTGTGATCTTTACGCTCTGGGTGTGATCCTCTTCGAGTCGATCGCCGGCGCGGGTCCCTTTCGCGGGTCCCAGCTAGAGCGAGTACAGCAACGGCTTCACGGTGCACCTCCGCGTCTACAAACGAGACAGGCTGCGGTCCCGCATGAGCTCGACAAGCTCGTGAGCAGCTTGCTCTGTCGTGATGCACAGGGCCGGCCAGGCTCAGCGCGGCTGCTCGCGTCGACCTTGTCAACCGGTGCGACCGAGCAAGAAG
>CAYYUP010000172.1:0-6962 GCA_964474905.1 uncultured Nannocystis sp.
GCTCAGCTGGGTTCATCAGACTACGTGCGGACCGAAGCTGCGCGACAGCGGCGACACGTGCAGGAAACCACGGACAGCTCATTCGACCCGATCGAGTACCGGGGCAGAGACCGAGGGCGGCGACAATGCGCGCTGTGAGCTGCTAGATCGCTCTGGCTATGGTGCTCCGAACATCGCCGAGTGTGTCTGCGCCGAGGATCCATACTGTTATGACAGGCAGTGGGGCGGCCAGTGCGCCAAGCCGGTCGAAGCCCTGAGCTTTGACGTGTGGGGTGATGGAGCTCGGCTGCTGCGATGCTCGGCACACTCTTTCCTCGGCACCCTCATCAGTACACCGGCGCAGTGCCTCTGCTCGGGCATGAGCTGCGAGGTCTGAGCGACGCGAAGGGAGGCTAGGGACCCGGTTAGGGGGATGAGCCGCTTTCGTTGACAGAGGGAACGGCGTGTGCCTACGCTCCGCACGACGATGACCATCGATCACTTCGAACTTCGTGACCACACCCGAGGTTGGTCTCTCGAGGGCGTCGACTTTGCGGCCTTCAACCTGCTTGTCGGGCTCTCTGGAGCGGGGAAGACACGCATCCTGCGGTCGCTTCACGCCGTATGCGCGATCGCGCGCGGACGGAATCCGGCGCTCCGGAGCTGCGAATGGCAGCTCACCGTGCGAGCGGAGGGGATCAAATTCGAGTGGAGCGCGACACTGAAGGAGCGCGTGAAGTCGGCGGACGAGGAGCCTGAGGCCCATTTTTTGAAGGAGAAGATCGTCGCTGACGGCGAGGTCATTGTCCAGCGGACCGAAAACAGCGTGGAATTCAAAGGGACGCCGCTCCCCCAGATCAAGGATACGGAGAGCTGTATCTCGATCTTCAACCGCGAGAACGCGATCGCGCCGCTCTACAATTCTCTCGGCATGGTGAAGTTGAGCGAGGCTCCCGGCGGGCAGCCCTCCCATCGGTACCAAATTTGGCCGGACGAGGCGAAGGTCGAGAACCTCGCAGAGCTGCGCAACAACAACAAGCTCACAATCGTCCAGAAGGCGTATCTCCTCCGTCGGGATTTCCCCACAGAATTCGACTGTGTCGTCGACGAGTATCGCGCTATCTTCGGCACTGTGTCCAAAGTGCTGGTGGATACTGTCGCCAAAATCGACCCTGATCTGGCCTCACGATCGCCCTTCTCCTCGATCGGTAAGGTGATGCTCACCCTCGCGATCGTCGAGGATGGGGTGGAGCGGCCGACCTGTCCGTCGGACATGTCATCGGGGATGTTGCGAACGCTGATCCACCTCTTTGAGCTCGCTCTGTGGCCCGAGGGCACGGTCGTCATCGTCGACGAGTACGAGAACAGCCTCGGCTTGAATTGCCTGCCTGCGCTCACGGCCTGCCTGATGAGGCGCGCGGGGGATATGCAATTTATCCTGACCAGTCATCATCCTTACGTTATCGAGAACATTCCGATGGAATCTTGGAGGGTCGTGACCCGTGATGGGTCCGAGGTGAAGGTCGCGCCCGCGTCAGCAATCCCTGGGATCTCGACGCGATCGAAACAGAGCGGATTTGACAGGCTGATGAGTTCTCCGGCGTTCGAGGTCGGCTGAGATGAACCTCTACTTCGTGGTCGAGGGCCTGCGGACGGAAGTGCAGGTCTACCAGTCCTGGCTGAAGCTCCGCAGGCCGAAGATGAAGCGTGTCTACGACGTCTCCGGGGGATCCGCTCCGGGGGATGACAATTACTACATGATCGTTGGACATGGATACCCGTGCTACCTGCGTCGCATCAAGGCCGCGGTCGACGACATCGTGGATAATCCCGGTCGATACGATGCGTTGATCATCTGTGTCGACACCGAGGAGGGCTACACCCTCGACGAGAAGAAAGAGGAAATCGAGGCATTGCTCGCCCCTCTGCCGGAGACCTGCCGGGGATACGCGATCATCGCTCAGGTGTGTATCGAGACGTGGTTCCTCGGGAATCGGTGCTTCTATAAGCGATTCCCTGAGGGAGAAGAGCTGCGGAGATTTCAAGAGCACTACGATGTTTCGAAGTTGTGTCCTGAGGGGATGCCCGCGCTCACAGGGCTGACCCGTGCGACTTTTCATAAGGATTATTTCAGACTTTTGTGTCGTGAACGCAAGACAACGTACTCAAAGAGAAAAGACGGGGCGAAGGTCGTCTGCGAGAAGGCCTTTCTCGAGGCGATCCGCGCGCGGCGACGGGAGACGGGGCATCTGGAGAGCCTAGAGACCCTCGAGGTGGCATTTCGCGAACTCGGCCTGTGGGGGGACCGAGGAGGTCTTCGATGCGCTAGAGGGGTTTCATCTGGGAATTAGGGCGAGGTGCAGAGGAGCGAGGGCCAGGGAGGAGGAAGGCGCGAATTCTGCCCGAGTGCTCGGTCACCGAGCTGTCGTTCGGGGATGCAGCCCGGCGATCGAGCGTTATCCGCGGATCATGCTCGGCGTGGACACGCGCCCCGCAAAGTCGACGCCTAGGGCCTCGCAGACGACGCTATAGACATCGCTCTCGGTCATCTTCGATCCTGGCATGGGCTCGCCGCTGCCTCGACCAAACCCGTAGGTGAGCCCAGTGTGCGGGTCGATCGCTCCGTAGGCACGGCCGCCGTGCAAAAGCGGTGATACCAGCACAACACCGTTGTTCTGGTAATGACCGGTTCCGAAGCGAGTAAACCCGGGGGGGCGTGTCCGCGTACGCCCGAATTCCGTCGCTACGTAGATCAAGCTGTGATCCCACATACTGCTACCTCCTCCTAGTTGCTGCGGATCTGGGGTCTCCTTGAGTAGAGTTATGAGTGCATCCGTGACCCGTAATAACCGAGACCACATCACGTGCTGACCAAGTCGATGGTTATTATGTGACGAGTCGAATGCGAGGGCGGGATTGGTGATGGCGTTCTCTTCGTCGGGGTTCTCTGCGACCTCTACGGCGAGCGCATCACTCGGAGAAAGCCCGACCGCGCACGCGCCCCCGTGCTTGACCAGCAAAAATGCGAGCGCAGCTTGGGCTTCGAAGGGGTCTCGCGCCAGGTTTGGCAGGAGTTCCAGGATGCGACCGAGCTCTGTGGGCTCGGGGAATCCGGGCAAGCTCAGGAGGCTCAAGTGCTCGCTCAGCCCGCTCGCCTCGAGGGTTTCGGCTCGCTCGCGAAGCTCGAGATAGCGTTGGCGACTACGCACATGGGCAAAGCTTCGCCCGAACGCGGTCATCTCCTCGAGATTCCCGCGCGCGCGACGTGCCGCCTGCAGTTGGTTGTGGTCAACCGCGTTCGGCAGTCCAAGCGATCCATGGGTGCCCAGGGCAAAGTAGCGGGCATCCGCCACAGCCACCGCCCGTGCGTACGCGGACAGCGTCGGATCACTGCCGGGCCGGGCGAATTCTCCGGCCATCATGTTGACGGCGGCGAGTGGCAAGTCCTCGCCGTAACAATCGGCAACGGCCTCGAGTAAGGTACGCCCGCGATCGATGCCGCCGCCATTGAGCGCACGTTGCTGACCGACACCGTGGTTGACCGACGAATGATCAAGCGTCATGACAGCGGTATCCGTGCCGTGACGCTGCAAGAATGTCCGTTGGGCATAGGTCGCGGAGTGCGGGGGAGGACCTGCGATCTCCTCGGTCAATGGCGCGACGCACTGCAGATCCACGCCGGGTACAGTTTCGATGTTCTGCGGGGTAAAGCTCGTCAGCGAAGGGGCTTCGGGCGAGGATGTCTCGACCAGGGGCATAAAACTGTCGAGGATGTTTGCGCCACCCAGAGCGCCCACAACAAAGAGATAGCGCCGCGCTTCGATGGGCTGAGCAGCAGCCCGGCGGGCACTCGCGCCTACTAGCGCGGCCGCAGAGAGGGCGCCTGCCGTGCGCAGAAAACTCCTTCGATAGATACGTTGACTCATTGAAATATGACCTCTGTCGTGGTTGCGATGACAAAACACGCCAGACGAGCGGCCTGACGGGCGGAGAGCGCCTGCTCTCCGTCGGCGAGAGCGAGCACCGTGTCGATCTCCTCTGGGGTAGCCTCTCGGGCCAGGAGCCGCCGAAAGAGCTCGGCGACGGTCTCCTTAAACCCCGGAGTACTGGAGTTCACGATGGGGAGCGAGAGATCCATCTCTGTGAATACGACGGGAACTCCCTCTGCATCACGTCGTACTCGCTCGCCGCAGGCCAGGAGAGCCACACGATCGACCACCAAGGGGGTCATCAGGCCCGGCTGGGCGAGCGGTGTAAATCTACCCGAGAACGGCTCGTTGCCACCCAATGCAAAGACATGGACCCCCTTCGGGCTTAACTCCTCGATATAGGGTAGATCCGAGCATTCTGCCGTTCCCTGTCGTTTGGCACACTCCGCGGGGGCATCCTCCGCCGAGATGCCTTGGTGGGCCCGCAAATAATCGGTGACCCTGACCGGACCGACAACTGCACAGGGCGCGCCATCGGCATCGCGACAGAGGTCTTGAGCCTGAAGCTCGAGGGCGCGGCCAAGATCTGCCAAGAAGGGTCGAAACCGGCGCCAACGCAGCTGGGTCCGGGTGTTTTCGGGCGCGATCACATCAGCCGGAGTCGGCTCGTCAGAGCACCCTAGACCGCCAACTACAGGCAATGAGGCGACGACGCAGAGGAGGAGGTTGCGCGAAAATCCGTAGTTCGTCATCAGGGTGCTCCAAATGCGTGGGTATCGATGATGGCGTGGGCCAGCGCATCCACCGAATACTCGGAGTCGCGCAAGGTACTGACCACACTCGCGAACTCTTCGTGTTCACCAGGGCCCGGCGACTGACCGACGGCGATCGTCCACACCATATCTGCGACATTGTTGGCAAAGGCGTCCGAAGACGCGAGGGTGTGTGCCATCTGGACGAGGCTCGATGAGTCACCAAGCGTCGCCTCTGCTGGCATCGCCTGCCCCAGCGCGTAGGGCGTGGGCGGAGATTGACTCCAAGCATCCCTCGCCACCTCGGGGCCGGTGAAAAAGGTGGTCGGGCGCTCCCGATCGTAGGTGCCGATCGTCGGCTTGCCCACCCCAGGGATCCCGTCAAACCCGATCCCGTTGTAATAAGCGAACGAATACGCGAGAGGATCGAGGGTGGAGTGGCACTGGTAGCAGGGAGACTCGTCGATGCCGATTTCGTCGATGTCTAGGGGCTCTCTCGCGACCGGAAAGAGACCCTCAAAGCGAGAAATATCGTACCCGAGCCACCCCCGATATGCGGCCGCGGCGGTCGTCCGCGGGAGGTAGCTCGCCTGCGTTTGGATGACGAGAAACCACTGCGTGGTCAGCATGCCAGCGCGTCGTTCAGGGGCCAGCGGCTGGTTCCCGGTGAGCGGAGGCGAATTGCCAAAAGGGTCGTTGCACGCGATCTGGGCCCTGGATTCGGGCGGTACGAGCGGGTTCTCGGATTCGTCGATAACCACGAGATCGCCAGACGCGTCGCGGCCGACGTGGTAGTTGGCGACCAGGATGTCGCGAGCATCTCGGCCGCCGGTCATGGCGTAGGTGAAGAGCCGATAGTCAAACTCAAAATCCGCCATCATGTTCTCGCAGGTCCCGAGGGCGACGAGCGGCCGTATGCGAGGATCCGCCAACCGCGGCACAGCCTCACGGCGCCAGTACTCCGACTCCAAGCACCCGTCGAGAACGCCGTGCAAAAAACCCATCGGATCGGTGCTCTCCCGGACGAGTTGAACCTCTTCGAAGGACGGGCCGACTCCGCAAAACGCGACTCTCAAGCGTCGCAGGGCAAACGCGGGATCGTATTCTCCAAATGAGTAGGCTTCGGAGGTGATGGCCTCCTCCGAGGCCGTCGCCGGCTCATAAGCGGAGAGCGGATCGCCCGGGAGCGTGCCCATGAGCAACTCTTCGAGGTTGGTCCAGCCGTCGCCGTCAGCGTCCAAGCCCTCGACCGCATCGAGCGCGGCTGCCAGACCCTCCTCGCGTTCACCTGGCTCGAGCAAAGCGCGAACCTGTTCTCCGTAGGGATTGAGGACAGGCGGCGCGCTGTGACACATCAGACATGATGTGGTGCCCCCTGTGCACGCCGGCGCGTCGGGATACGTAGCGCAGAATGCGGACGGGCCTTGGGTGGGAAATGCACTCGCGGGTCTTGCAATAAGCAGTATGACGAGCAAAGAAAATCGCGGACGAATCATCGAGGCAGCTCCGGTGTCGACGGTTGGGGCCCACGCTACGGAGGGGACCTAAAGAAAGTCTGAAGCGTCTCGCAGCGACCGCGACCGATCGCCTTGTCGGTGCCACCGAGGGTCTGCGGGCCCCGCTGCCCGGTCATGCACATCATCAGCGCGCCAAAAGCCCCCCTTCCCAGCATGCCCGCACACCTCGCAAACCACAGAGTCCGCGGTACTTCACAATTTCTTCAGGTATGTTCGCCGTACTGGAGGCAGGCGTGACGACGATTCTGTTGATCGAAGACGACGAGGCACTCGGATCGCAGGTGGTCTCACATCTACGACAGGCGGACTACGTACCCGTATGGTGGCGCAAGGGACGACTCCTAAGCAGCGATGAGCTCGCCGGTGTCAGCCTTGTCATCCTCGACTTGATGCTGCCGGCGGTGAGCGGCCTTGATGTTCTGAGACAGCTGCGCACGATCTCGGACGTGCCGGTGCTCGTTCTCAGCGCCCGCCAAGACAGTCGAGACAAAGTCACCGCGCTCGCGCTCGGCGCTGACGACTACATGACCAAGCCGTTTTGGCCAGCGGAGTTGCTCGCGCGAGTCGAAGCTCGGCTGCGACGGCCTGCTTTGGAGAGGTCTGGGTGGCTGACGATGGGCTCACTCGCGATCCACACAGAGAAGCGCCTTGCCCTCTACGATGACAAAGCGCTCGATCTGACGCGGGTGGAGTTCGACTTGCTCTTAGCGCTCGCTCGCCGCGTGGGCCGACCCATCACTCGGGCTTGGCTGCTGATGAATGTGCTCGACCCCGAACGCGAGGCG
>CAYYUP010000173.1:0-4521 GCA_964474905.1 uncultured Nannocystis sp.
CAGGCCGAATCCCGCAGCAAAGCCGGCAGCCAGGCCGAATCCCGCAGCAAAGCCGGCAGCCAGGCCGAATCCCGCAGCAAAGCCGTCGGCTCAGGGAACGGCGCCGATCCAATGAGCAGGGGCGCACGATCCCGCAGCTCGCACCCGGTCGCGAGCACCGTCGCGGGCGTGGGCATTCTCTTGGTCATGAGCACGGCGCTTGCCTGTAACAGCGGTGCTCGCTCCGATGCGCCAGTGCCCGCACGTCCGGTCGTGGTCGATGCGCTCACGGGCCTCAGCGAAATGCCGCCTGCTCTGCCAGCAGATCCCCAGCCGACAGAAAAACCTGGACCGGTCGCAGAGTCTGAGCCTGCAAAACCCGAGGTCGCAATACCCGAACCTGCAGTCGCGTTGCCAGTGGCGGCTGATGGTACCGTTGCGAGCGCCTGCAAAGATGGCCCAACAGGCATGTCCTGTGTGCCAGGTGGTCCTTTTATCCGCGGTTCCAACGAGGCTGCACCGAACGCCGCACCAGAGGCGACGATTTGGTTGCAGACCTTTTATATCGACCAAAATGAGGTCACCTACGCCGAGTACAAGGCCTGCGTCAAAGAGCGCGAGTGTCCGCGCTCAGGGCCGGCGTACACCGACTTCGATCGCCCGCAGCAGCCGATCAACGGGATTTCGTGGTTTGACGCGGTCGCCTATTGCGAATCGAAGGGCAAGCGCCTGCCGACCGAAGCCCAGTGGGAGAAGGCGGCGCGGGGTCCAAATGGCGAACTGCATCCCTGGGGGGATGAGCCGGCGACCTGTGAGCGGGCGATCATCAAGGACGAGAGCGGCCGCGGCTGCGGAGTGCTCAAAAAGGGCGGCAGCAAGCCTGAGACCGGTCGCCCTTGGGTGATTGGCTCCCGTCCGGCCTATCGCTACGGTCTCTTTGATATGGCCGGTAACTCCTGGGAGTGGGTCGCCGATTGGTCCTCGCGCAGCTACGAGAAGTGCGGCGAGCATTGCCTCGGCATCGATCCAAAGGGTCCCTGCGGGGGGGCGGACGAGTGCCCCGGGTACAACCGAAAGATCGTCCGCGGAGGTTCGTGGTACTGGCCTGCCGATCATGCGACGGGTGTCTATCGGCGTTCCCATCTCCCCAAAAATCGGCCCTTTCACCACTTCGGATTTCGCTGCGCGGCGACGGTTGTGGAGGCCGAGACGCTGCGGGCAGCTCCGTCGATCGGTGCACCGGAGCAGTCCTCCGGTTCTGCTGTCGACGCGAAGTGAGGGGCTGCTTCTCAATTGAGAAGAGGGCCGTGATGGCCCTCTTCTGTGTGTTCGCCGGTCGTGCTCAGCCGGGCGGTTGGGTAACGCTCTTGAGCTGCCCGCCGGTCATGTCGCTGTAGACGTAGTGCGAGCCCGAGACCTGGATCTGCTGCATGCCGGCGACGTTGGCGGTGTCGATCTTCCAGGCCCAGCCGCCCTGGTCGACGAGCCAGACGTACCCGTCGACGTCGACGCTGACGCCGATCGGCGTTTGGCACTGGGCGAGCGGGTGCTTGGCGATCAGGGTGCGGGTGGTGCCGTCGATCTCGACGAGTTCGCAGGGGCCGTTGGAGGCGACCCATACATGGTTGTCGTGGTCGATCGCCATGCCGCGGTGACAGGCCGAGGTGCCCGGCACCGAGATCCACTGGTTAGTGCCGACGTCGTAGGTCGACACGGGTCCCGAGCAGCCGGCCATCCACGGGTTGCCCTCGGGGTCGACGGTCATGCCGTAGCTCTGGATATTGCCCGGCTGGTTGAAGCGCGTGACGGTGGCCGGGTTTTGCTCGGTGTTGACACGGACAAGCTCACCGCGGAGGCCGGTGAACCAGGGATGGTCGTCGGGATCGAGGGCACCGCCGTAGGGCGCGTAGCCGCTGCCGACCCAGCCGGGCACCGCGAGCAGCTCCTCTTGGACACCGGTGGCGCCGTCGAAGCGGACGAGGTGTCCCTCGCCGTTGCCGCTTAAGAAGCCGAGCCAAACCTTTTGGTTGATGAAGGAACAGGAGCCTTCGTTCCAGTCGCCGATCGTCCAGGTGATGCCGCGGGGGCCCTGTTGTTGGCCGCCGGCCCAGGTCGGGTGCACGATGGTCCAAGCGACGCACTCGTCGGCGCCCCAGGGCTTGATGTCGCCGGCGTTTTGCGAGGTCATGATCATGCCGTCGTTGTTGAGGTCCTTGCAGCCGGCGATGTTGGCCGCGATCGCGGTCGAGCGGCCGGTGCCGCGGCTGTTGACGATGACGAAACGGCCGTCGCCGGAGACCGCGGTCCGCGATGGGCTCTCGCCGCCGCCCGCAGGTCCGATTGCGTAGCGTGCGACCTCGACGAGGGTGCGTGTGTCGATCTTGGCGACCGTGCCATCGCTAGTGCCGGGGATCCAGATGAAGCTCTCATCCGCCATGCCGCCGCCACCCATGCCGCTACAGCCGCTGTCGAAATCCTTGGTGTCACCCAGGTCGAACTTAAGCCCGCTGTCGCTGCCCTCTGAGGTCGGACCTGCGGAGTTCGTGCCGGCGCTGGTGGTGGGGCCGGTGTCACTGTCGCTGCCGCTGCCGTCGGAGTCGGTGCCCGAGCCGGAGTTCGAATTGGAGTTTGAATTTGAATTGGAATTCGAAGCTGAGGCCGTGATCGAGGCGATCGTGATCGAGCTGGCGCTTTCAGATTCGCTTCCGGTTTCGCTGGCCGGATCACCGCAGCCCGAGAGGGCGATGAGAGCGACGAGTCCAGGAAACACAGAGGCGACGCGAGAGATGGGCATGCTCATGACGTTCGCATTCTCGCCCGTTTTCGCACAGGTCCGCAAGGGGGGTTATGGCGCCCTTTCTGCGCATTTTCTCGGGCTTGTGGACCTCAGCATTGGGGGCTGAGGCCGCCACATCCGGCGTGCAGGCCGATTATTTCGGACTGCTCCCGCCTGGGGCTACGCTGACGCCGCTGTCATGCTCGATGGTCATACCCGCGCGCAAGCGAGCCGGATAGAGATCCCCGGGCTCGGATCCGAAGTCCACCACGTCAAGCGCTACGAGGTCCGGCGCTTCCTCGGCGAGGGCGGTATGGGTCGTGTCTACCAGGCCTACGACCCGGTGCTCCTGCGGGATGTCGCCCTTAAGGTTGTCAAGCCGGAGATCCCCGAGGCCGAACGCCGACGGTTTCGGCGCGAGGCGATCGTCGGCGCACGCTTCTGTTATCCGAGCATTGTTCGGATCTTTGATCTCGGGGTTTGCCGCCAGAGTGACGCTGAGTGGTTCACGATGGAGTACCTGCCGGGCACCGACATGGCGGCGGTGATCGATCGCGCTGAGGCCCGTGGCACCCACCTGCCGTTGACGGCGGTCGCCGATGTTTTTCGGCAGATCTTGGCGGCGCTTCAGTACACCCACGACTGTCAGATCGTGCATCGGGACGTCAAGCCGGCGAACATGTTTGTCACCCGCGATCCCAACACTCGCTTCATGACTACCAAGCTGCTCGACTACGGTGTCGCTTTGGATCTCGACGGGCCGACGATCACCGAGGTGCTCTGCGGCGACCCAAATTACATGGCGCCGGAGCAGACTCGGTTTGGTGCCGACGTCGACCGCCGCGCTGACATCTACGCCGCCGGCATGAGCCTCTACGAGGTGATCACCGGTAGGCTGCCCTTTGAAGAACTCGCCGATGCGCCGCTGCCCGAGCTGCTGCGGGCCCATCGCGAATCAGAGCCCCTGCCGATCCGACTCTTGATGCCACCGTCGACGCCGACGCCGGTGGTCGACGGTCTGACCCGGGTCTTGGCCCGCGCCTGCGCCAAGGATCCGGCGGATCGCTATCAAAGCGCGATCGAGATGCAAGAGGTGCTGCTGAGCGTGCTCAGCCTCGCTTGAGCGGCCGCGACGGGCCCCATCCTTTTAAGAGGGGCGGTGTACCGAGCGTCGGGCTCGTCCGTCGTTCTCGCGGTGGGTGATCCGCACCGGACCGAGTTCGTACCCTTTGCCTGGGGTCGTGGCGGTGCTGAGGCTGATGGTGCCGCTTGCGACGGGTTTTGCGGCGCCAGAGAACTCGACGGCGATGAGCAGCGAACCCGCATCGTCGGTTTGGATCGTCTGAGAGACCGAGAGACCCTCGCCGACGCTGCGCACCTCGACCAGAGCGACGTTGCGGAGGGTGCGGACGCTGTCTTTCTTGACGATCTGGGCCCAGCGGCGGAAGTCAGTGGCTTCGGGGTTGCGGATCGTCGTCGCAGCGCCAGCCGCTGGTGGCTCGCTGGTTCCGCGGGCCTCGCGATCGATCTTCGCCGAGAATCCCTTGAGTTCCTTGGTCTTGATCCGGAGCTTGATCCACGTGCGCCCGACGACTGCACCGGTCGCGGGCTCGCTGAGCACGATCTCGTGGAAGGTCCGATCGTAGATTTCGTCCGACTTGTCGGTGAAGTTGAGAGTTGCCGTTAGCTCGGTGCTAAAGCTGGCGGCGAAGTCGACAGCGAGGCTGGAAGCGGTGATTCCGGCGGATTTGGCGATGATCTTGATC
>CAYYUP010000173.1:4621-6626 GCA_964474905.1 uncultured Nannocystis sp.
GTCGCCTTGGCTCTTCTCGACGATGGCGATGTTGTTGAGGATCTTGGCGCTCTCGGGGTGGTCGACGCCCAGCTTGCGTTCGGCGATCGCGAGGGCCCGGCGGTAATGGGCGAGCGCCGCCTCAGGCTCGCCGCGAAGATCGTACACAGAGCCGATGATGTTGAGCGTCGACAGGCGCACCAAGCTGTGCTGGTGGGGCATGGTTTCGATCATCGATAGGGCACTGCGGAGGATCTCGAGGGCTTCGTCGTAGCGGCCCTGCGCTGACAGGATGGCGCCGAGGCGGCTCTCCAGGTGGGCTCGCACCAGGGGCGTCGCATTGCTGCGTTCGAAGACCGCGATCGTGTGTCGAAGCCGGCGTTCGGCCTCGCCATGACGGCCTAGGCCGATGCCTTCGATCAGGGCGAGCAGGCTCCAAATATTACCGCGGAGGGTATCCGCACCGCCGCGCTCGGCGAGACTGGCAGCGAGCTGGAGTAGTTTGGCAGCCTCTTCGGAGCGCCCTTGCCGGTCCATCGTGCTGGCCATCGCAAATCGGGCTTTGGCCTCGCTTATCGGCGAGCCTAGCTCTTGGGACAGTTCCAGCGCGCGCTTGCTGAGGGTGAGACTGCGTTCGTAGCGGCTGGCGATCTCGAGGGCGTCAGCTTCGGCCAAGAGTTGGTCGAAGCGAGCGAAGTCCTCGCTCGACGGGTCGCTCGTCTGGGCATCCCTCTGGGCGCCGTCGCGGAGCAACGCTTCGGTGTCGGCACAGGCGTGTAGGGGGGGCAGCGCTTCGGCGGCGTTGACAGCCCGAAGAACGATCGCGCTGTCGGCCTCGCGAAAGAGATTCGCGGTTGCGGCGAAGCGCCGGAGGTGGCGGTCGAGACAGGCCATTCGGAGGTCCAGGAGCTCGGCGGATTGCTCGTGGTAGACCTCGGTCGCTTCGCAGGTCTCGCGGCGCATCTCCATCCAGTCGGTGCTGAAGCGGTCGAGGGTGCTGGCGCTGTTTTTCCAGCTGGTCGCAGCGTAGGGGCGACCAGTCGCGATGAAGGCGTGTTCGGCCTCGAGGCGGGCCTCTTCGTCCCAGATCCCGTGGAGATGTCGCTCGCTACCCGCACAGGAGGTGGGCTCCCGGCTCAGGATGGAACCTACGACGATGATCGCAAAGATGGCGCCGAGGAGACCGAAGAGCGCCAGACTTTGCCGTTGAGGTTTGTCGCTGAGGGCCGCGAGCAGGGCCTCCATCGTCGGAAAGCGTCTGTTGGGCGCCACCTCGAGCCCGCGGAGGATCGCATCGCGGATCTGCGGCGGTACGTCGCTCTGTGCCGGAGGTGGTGTGACCTCGCCCGAGAGTACCCGTTGCCGCAGATCCAAGTAGCTCTTGCAGGGAAACGGATGCACGCCGTAGAGCGCCTCGTAGAGCGCGACGCAGAAGGCGAACTGATCGCAGCGGGCGTCGACGTGAAGGCCCAGGTGCTGCTCTGGGGCCATGTACGCAGGTGTACCGACAACTGCGCCGGTCTGGGTGAGGCGCGCCGTGCTGCTCTCAGCCTCCCACTTGTTGAGGCTCGAGTTTGGAGTGTCCTCCGGCAGGGGTTCGTCCTGCGAGTTTTCATCGGCGTTGCGAGCGATGCCAAAGTCGGCGACCCGGATTCGGCCGTCGTGACCGATGAGCACGTTATCTGGCTTAAAGTCGCGATGCACCAGACCCACTCGATGGGCCGCCCCAAGGCCGCGGGCCGCTTGGCGGAAGCTGTCGATGATCTCGGAAGCGGAGCGCTCTTCAGCGCCGAGCCAGCCGCTTAGGTTTGTGCCCTCGACCAGCTCCATCGCCAGGTAGACGTGGTCGCCCAAGGTGTCGCAGTCGTGGATCGTCACGACATTTGGGTGGTTTAGCTTCGCGAGTGCCTGCGCCTCTCGGACCAGGCGAGCGACCATCTGTGTGCCGTTGTCGACCTTTGGAATCCGCAGGAGCTTAAGCGCGACCCGGCGATCGAGCTTCGGATCGTAGGCCGTGTAGACCACC
>CAYYUP010000174.1:0-6384 GCA_964474905.1 uncultured Nannocystis sp.
AAGGCCAAATCAAAGTATGGCCTCGAGTTCGAGGAGGCGAAAAAATCGGGCAAACTCGACGAGTACAACAAGGCCCGCGAGAAGATCGCGCGTGATGCCTTTCTCGCTGCCCGCAGTCGGACGGGCGGAGATTTTGTCGACTTTTTTACCTCGACGATTTGCTCGATCCCTCAGCATATCAAGAGGGATGAGTACGCTGTGATCGCGCGGGCGCTGCTCGACCCGGGCGAGCTCGACAAGATCCGCACACTCACGATGCTGGCCCTCAGCGCTCGCGGTTAGACGACGAGTGATGACACATCCACGACCCATGAACTCAAGAGATTCACAATGACCAAGCCAAACAACCTCTTCGCAACTGTTCTGACCTATGCCGCGCCGAGCTCCAACTACCGGGGCGAGAGCGAGGAAAACCGCACGGTGATCCAAAAGATCACCAAGGGTGAGCATGAGTACCCGATCGTCAGCCCAGAGTCGATGCGCAACGCCCTGCGCGAGATGCTCGCGGCCGCTGGGCTGCCTTGCAATCGACGCCGGCTTCACAACGAGGACCAGCTCGCGGTGGAGTTCAGGGAGATCCCCGATGCCGAGACCTTCGCCGACGACTTTCTCTTTGGCTATATGGTTGCCGACAAAAAGGCCGTCAAAGAGATGAAAAACAAGGGCCGGCCAAGCAAACGCGACAGTGTGTTGCGCATGAATATGGCAGTTGGCCTGACACCCTACCGTTTCAATGCCACGTTTCACCAGTCGCCGCTGAACGCGGGTGAGAGCCCCTGGAAAAACTCGACGACATCAGCACTGCTGCATCGCGAGGTCGCGCATACGGCCTATCAGTACCCCTTTGCGCTCGCGGCTCGCGACTGTACGAGGAGTGAGTCGGGGCCGGGCTGGGCGCAGGCCCTGGTCGATGCGATCGCTCAGCTCTCGAACGTTGCCGGTGGGCACGCGCGATCCTACTACGAGATGGCACCGCGCAGTGTTGTCGCTCGTTTGACGCCCTGGCTCGTCGCCGGTTTTAATACCTATGGGTTTGCCGAGGACGGCTCATTTCCCGAACTCGGGCGGATCAGCGATGATGATATCCCCGGATCCGAGATGTGGGTAGGTGGTGAGATCGTGCGTGACATGCCAGAGGAGGAGCGTTCGCGGTTGACAAAGGCTGGGGCGCATCTCTTTGAGAGCCCGCAGGCGCTGCTTCATGCCCTCGGCGTGGCCGCCTTTGGAGGGGCCGACGCATGAGCATTTGGCTCCGCGTTCGAGCGCCCTTTGCTGCATTTCGCTGGATGCAGGCCGGGGTCTATCGCGCGACAAGTCCGGTGATTCCGCCCTCGGCCGCCTGGGGCTTGGTGTTAAACCTCGCCCATATCGAGACACGGGAGGCATTGGACGGCGTCGTGACCCAAGTGCGAAGCGATGCGCCGCGGCTCCAGCTGGCGATCGGTGCGATCGCCTCAGCTGAGGTCGGTACGCTCTATCAGCAGTTGCACAGCTACCCCGTGGGCAACTCGGGCAAGGAACTTAAATCGCTGGCCAAGGGCGCGAAGTACTGGATCGCGCCCGCGCGTCGGGAGATTCTCGTCGGTTTTGATGCGGTGATTGGGGTTCGGGTTGAGGCGGGGCAGGGCGGCGAAGAGCTACGTCAGCGGGTGGTTCGCGGACTTCGGGGAGAACTCGCCGAGGCACGCTACGGCCTGCCCTTTGCCGGCGACAACAACCTGCTTATCGATCGTATCGACGTGTTAGAGGGGCCTCCAAGGGCGCGTTGGTATGTGCATATGACTTCCGAGTCGCCGCCCTCGCCCGAGTCGTGCCGCTTGACGGTGGCGATCGATCGGCGGCACAGCGCTCGCACGAGGTCTCCGCTCTTCGCACCTGTCGACGCGGACGCGCCACCGGAGGGCGCTTGGACTTGGGTGCCAGATCGTCCCCATGTTCAAAGAGCTCCATAAACGCTGTTCTGCGGCAGATTAACTGAACATCGGCCGGGCTTGCTCCGCCGGCGGCTGACCTTTTTTGGGCGATCTTCGATAAAGAGGGGATCGTTTACGGGTGAGCTGCGACTCATACATTAACACGAGCCGAGTAAGGTCGGCGAACTCAGGAGGATAGGTCTATGGACGGACATGATGAGTACCCCGAGATCCGGGTGATGGCACTGCACGCACTTGAGTACTGTGAGAGACTCTTTTATCTAGAGGAGGTCGAGGAGATCCGGGTCGCGGATGCGGCGGTGTGGGCGGGTCGACGCTTGCATGTCGAGCTGGACGAGCCCGAGGAAATTGTGACCCTGACGATGCAATGCGAGCAGATTGGAATCCGTGGCCGTGTCGATGCGATTCGCCGTCGCGATGGTCAGCTGCATGTGCTCGAGCACAAGCGTGGCGCTTCGCGGCGAGGGTCAAAAGAAGAAGCGGCGACGGCTTGGGAGAGCGATCGGATCCAGGCGATGGCCTACGCAATGCTCCTTGAAAAACACAGCGGCCAGGAGGTTCCTGAGGTGAGAATTCGCTATCACCGCGACAATCAGACCGTGCGCTTGCCGGTCACTGACGAGGCCAGGGCTGCTGTGCGGGCCGCGGTTGTCCGGGCGCGTGAGCTGATGGACTCGACGGAGAGACCCGCCGTGACCGCGAATGAGAGGCTCTGTGTGCGCTGCTCTCTGGCTCCGGTGTGCTTGCCCGAGGAGGTGCGGCTGCTCGATGCGCTTCAAGGGGCAGGGTCGCAAGAGCCGGCACAGGCCGCACCTCTGCGCCTCTTTCCCGCGGACAGTGAACGTCGGTCGTTACACGTCGTCACACAGGGGGCTCGGGTCGGTCGCTCGGGCGGGGAGCTTGCCGTGGCCGAGCGCGATCAAAAGAAGGTGAAAGTCGGCATTCGTCAGGTCAGCGATGTCGTGTTGCACGGCTATGCTCAAATCACCACCCAGGCGATGCGGCTCTGCGCTTCGGAGGGGGTGCCGGTCCATCTGCTGACAGCGACCGGAGCCTATCTCGGGGTCTTTGCAGGGGGCTCAGGCTCCGTCCAAAGGCGCATTCGTCAGTTTAGGGCACTCACAGATCCGTCGGTAGCTCACGGCTTGGCCAGTCGATTGACCTGTGGAAAGATCGAGATGCAACTCCGTCATGTCCTGCGCGCATCCAGGAAAGACTCGGCGATTCGAGCGTCGATCGAGGGCTCGATCGACGGGATCCGATCGGGGCTAGGGGGGGCCGCTCAGGCGACCGATCGGGAGTCGTTGATGGGTTACGAGGGGAGTGCTGCGCGGGCGTACTTTAAGGCACTGTCCGGGCTCGTCGTGTCCGCCGCTGGGTCGGAGATGGTGCCAAGAGGTCGCAGTCGCCGACCTCCACGGGATCGCTTTAATGCGCTGCTCTCATTCGGCTACGGGCTCCTGTATCGCGATGTCGTGGGGGCGATCATTCGTGTAGGTCTTGATCCTGCATTCGGCTTTTTTCACCAGCCGCGATCGACTGCATTCCCTTTGGCCCTGGACCTGATGGAGCTATTTCGTGTGCCGATCGTCGATATGGCGATTCTGGGTGCTGTCAACCGTCGCACCTTTTCCGTGGACGAGGACTTCTCGGTCACAGGTCCGCAGATCTGGCTGTCGGCGAGCGGACGCAAGAAATTCATCGAGGTCTACGAGCGCCGAAAGCACGAGGAGTACCGTCATCCGGCGATCGGCTACACGCTTTCGTACGCTCGAATGATCGAGTTAGAGGTCCGCTTGGTGGAAAAGGAGTGGTCTGGCGAGCCTGGCCTATTCGCCAGGTTGAGGCTCCGCTGAGGCCGGCCATGCCGTTGTGATCCGGTGACACTGAGCGAGTAAAAATTATGGCTGAGCCAAGGCACTGGTACCTCATCACCTACGACGTCTCCGACCCTAAGGCGTTGCGCCGCACCCATCGGACTCTGCGTTCTTGGGGCAAGCCCGTGCAGTACTCGATCTTTCGAGTTCGATGCACAGAACGCCAGATCCAGCAGCTGCGCTTCGAGCTCGCCAATATCCTCGACAGCGAGGACCGGCTCATGGTCGTCCGTCTCTGCGAAGGCTGCGCCTCGCGGGTCACCGTGCAGGGCCACAACATGGTAAGTTTCGATCCCGAGCCACCTCCCTTCGAAATCCTGTAGGAGGAGCGGAAGGAGCACGATCACGGACCTGTCCACGTCGTCCTCCAGAGGCGCCGTTTTCTGAGAATTTCGATGCAAGAACAAGAAGTTAGAACGATTTCGGACCTGGAGAGGTCCGTGATCGGCCCTGTAGAAGGCCGCAGGGCTGGAAATTCGGGGGATACGCGGTGCACACGGTGTGCAAAAACCCCCCCGGTCGCGTATTTCCTCGAGGCGCTTGAATCGGGGGGGAAATTGCTGCGTAATGCTCGTAGCTTGCGAGGCGAGGGTTGACCTCGCCTCGATGCCGCAAGGCGTTGAGCACGCGATCCTCCTCTCGCCGTCGAGGCAGGTGACGATCGTTGACCTCGCCTCGATGCCGCAAGGCGTTGAGCACGCGATGCCGTTCGACCTCAACGACGACCCGCACTGGTTGACCTCGCCTCGATGCCGCAAGGCGTTGAGCACTCAGGAGCCGGACAAGGCGCTTGTAAAACGCGTCCTGCGTTGACCTCGCCTCGATGCCGCAAGGCGTTGAGCACCTCCGGAGCTGGCGCTCCTCGACAACGGTACATTGCTGTTGACCTCGCCTCGATGCCGCAAGGCGTTGAGCACATGGCGGCGGGGTTCGCCCCGGTCAAGACGACCAGAGGTTGACCTCGCCTCGATGCCGCAAGGCGTTGAGCACACGGCAACCGATCGACTGTTCGTGCTTCGTGTCCTTGTTGACCTCGCCTCGATGCCGCAAGGCGTTGAGCACGCTCAGTACAACCTGGCGCCCGGCCCCGTCGCCTCGTTGACCTCGCCTCGATGCCGCAAGGCGTTGAGCACAGCGCGCAGGAGGCTGCGGCACGCGGTGGCGACGTGTGTTGACCTCGCCTCGATGCCGCAAGGCGTTGAGCACATGAAGGACCCAAAGGGGTTGATCGGAGAAAGAAGTTGACCTCGCCTCGATGCCGCAAGGCGTTGAGCACGATTCGTAGCTGCGATGGATTCGCAGTACCACAGAGTTGACCTCGCCTCGATGCCGCAAGGCGTTGAGCACACACCAATCAATCTAACCCCCCACGACTTGACAAGTTGACCTCGCCTCGATGCCGCAAGGCGTTGAGCACTACAGCGCATGGCGCTTAGGTTGGCGTCCGCCGCCGAGTTGACCTCGCCTCGATGCCGCAAGGCGTTGAGCACGACTTGAGGCCGTGCTCGTAGCCAGTGATCTTGACGTTGACCTCGCCTCGATGCCGCAAGGCGTTGAGCACATAGGGTGCGCTTCGCGTTCGTCGTCGTCCGGAGCGGTTGACCTCGCCTCGATGCCGCAAGGCGTTGAGCACGGTACGGGGCGGTCCAGGCGGGCGAGCTAGATCGGCGTTGACCTCGCCTCGATGCCGCAAGGCGTTGAGCACTCGCGCGCTCGCCTGTACGTAGACGATCAGTCGGCGTTGACCTCGCCTCGATGCCGCAAGGCGTTGAGCACGTCGAGGGTCATCGAGGCGCTCTCCACCAGCCCTCTCACGTTGACCTCGCCTCGATGCCGCAAGGCGTTGAGCACAGATACCAGACACTTTCCGGACCTCCCAATCAATACGGTTGACCTCGCCTCGATGCCGCAAGGCGTTGAGCACGTAGCACTAGCAGGCGCGACACAGGCGTCACACCAAAGTTGACCTCGCCTCGATGCCGCAAGGCGTTGAGCACTGGGCGCCGGGTCTGGGGTCTGGGGCCGGGTCTGCGTTGACCTCGCCTCGATGCCGCAAGGCGTTGAGCACCGCTCGCGCAGCCCTGCGGCGGCGTTCCTGCCAGGCGTTGACCTCGCCTCGATGCCGCAAGGCGTTGAGCACAAACTGCGAGCTTCTGTCCTCCGGTATACGAGTTGGTTGACCTCGCCTCGATGCCGCAAGGCGTTGAGCACCTCGCTTACGTCGAGATGTTACGAAAGGTTGGGGACTTGTTGACCTCGCCTCGATGCCGCAAGGCGTTGAGCACGGGCAGGCCCGACTCACCGTCATATAGCTCGCCATGTTGACCTCGCCTCGATGCCGCAAGGCGTTGAGCACGTCTACCTGATAGCAAGTACGACGTCATCGAGATGTTGACCTCGCCTCGATGCCGCAAGGCGTTGAGCACCTGATGATCTCACCAACAGCGATCAGCGGCATGGGCTCGTTGACCTCGCCTCGATGCCGCAAGGCGTTGAGCACTGGTGTAGGACGAGGTAGCGGTAGGTGGGCATGAGCGTTGACCTCGCCTCGATGCCGCAAGGCGTTGAGCACA
>CAYYUP010000175.1:0-1407 GCA_964474905.1 uncultured Nannocystis sp.
GCATCGAAGACCAGGGCTTCGCCTGCTACACCATGGACCTCATCGAGGGCGAGAAAGCCAGGGCTCAGCTTGGGTCGTTTTGCAGCGGTTGGCGAAGGGCTCAGGCGATGGCGGAGTCGGTGCTCTGCAAATCCTCGATCAGGGACGACATTCTCGACGTCTTCGACAAAGGTCTTGATCTTCTGTGACCATATGCGCGGCCACAGGCGGATGGTGAGTTCGCCAGAGGCGAGAGCCACGAGCGCACCGATGTTGTAACCGTGACCCGTTGGAGCCTGACCCGGTACGGCTTCCTCGGCGTGGGCCGCCCCTGCGGAGACCTCAGCACAGCCGGTGCCCCATCCGTGGCCGACCTGCCGAGATTCAGCGCTGTGGAGGTGCCCAGAGAGGTGCAGAGCAGCATTTCGGTTGATCCAGGCGAGAGCGTTTTTCTCGTCCGCCAACCACTTATTGTTGAGTGGGTGGTGACTGAGTGCGATGACGATCTCTAGGGCGGTCGGGCTGGGCAACAGTAGATCTGTGAGCTGCTTGTTGCCGATGCGCAGCCGGCCCTGGTCCTCATCGCCAGTGCTGAGGACGGAAGTGTTGATCCCGCAGATCCGCAGGGTGATGCCGTGGGCAGCTGGTATTTGTTGGCGCCACCACAGACCATTATGATAGTATTTCCGACTTTCGGGCCCGTACTCTCGGGAGAGAGATATATAGGCTTGCATGCGTTGATGGAGCCGCTCCTGGTCTTTGGGGTTGCCGATGACGTCGTCGAGGGTTTCTTCGCCGGAGCGGAGCAAGCCGACGAGTCGGCGAGTATCCCGGTCATGGTGGTCGAGGTTGCGGTCGACGTCGTGGTTGCCGGGAACTAAATAGATGTCCTGGGGACCGAGATTGAGCGCCGCGCACAACTCGGCAAACCAGCGGCGAGCCTGGTCGTATTCTGAGACGCCGGCAGCTGGCATCCGTGCTCCGCCGGAGAAGGCGATGTCACCGGTCACGAAAATGGAGCCGGGCTCGGGTGCACCCCTGGCGTTGGCATTGCGCAGATCGGTGAGCAGTGCGTCGAGCACGAGCGCCTGATCCCACTGATGGCCGGCGTGGCCATGACCGAAGTGCAGGTCGGAGAGATGGACCCAGCTGGCGAGAATCGTGGCGTCAGCCATCCTGCTCGCATGTTCGCACGCAAATGCACCGCTGCCAATTTTGTAAAACTCCAACCTGAGGCTGGCGACGGCGAGTTGGCGACGACCGGTAGCCACGAGTACTGGCTCGAGCGGCGCGGGGAGGCGTCTCCCGTCCGTGCATGTGCATCCTCGCGGCACACGCACTTCTCTGAGTTCGGTAGAGATCCCGCCGACCTTTTCTAAAAAGATCGAGGTTGGGTGTCCGGCCCCAGGTGTGTCAAATCCAGGGCCT
>CAYYUP010000175.1:1507-6267 GCA_964474905.1 uncultured Nannocystis sp.
CCTCCGCGGTGCTGACCACTCTCTGGCATAAGGCCCATGCAGGCTCCAAGCCATCCGGGGACTTTGATCTCCTGTACCTCACAGAGTTGCTTGCCGAGTTTTTCGCCAAACAGGACCTAATCGCTCGAGTCTTGGATGGGACCTACCAGAGCTGGCCCGTGTAGCGCGAACAGGTCCTTGCGGGGTTCAGGCCAGGCGCGGCCCGCATCGCTATTGAATCACCAAGGAGCGGACAATAGAGAGTGCAACTCGCATTCCAGCAATACGCCGTGGATGCAGAGAACTGGGGGGAGCCCGATGGCCGAGGACAGACGAGTGCGCTGTATGATGATTTCGCTCCGTATCTGCTCGTGAGGTGCAGGCGGGCGGCGATTGGTAGGAGAGGTGGGCCCTGCGATGATCTTCCGAATTGCTTGACATTTTGTGAGTATCCAAGGACGAAATCATCACGATTGGATCCGGCTCCTGGACGAATGTACAGTTTTTTCGTTCAGGCTCCGCGAATTTTTCATTGCAAAGCAAGCCCGGCCCGAATGTCCATGACTTAGAGATTGCTCGCTGCCGCGCGGTGCAATTACAGGACGTGCCCGAGTGTCCTCTCGGAGAGAACCAAGCGCATGACCATCTCGACACCGCCCTCGACGACCTGGACCGATCACGCCGTGCCGTCGCCGTCGCCGTCGCCGTCGCCTTCGCTCTCGCTGATGCCCGGTTCGTCTGTGGGGGAGGGCGAGTCCGATGCGGGCTCGCCAAAGCATGAGAGGGCACCGCTCGCCTCACCCTTGCGATCGTTGATGGTGGTCCAGGGAGCGGTGGGCGAACTCAGCGGTCTGGTGATTCGTGGGCGCTACGAGGTGCTGGGTTTGCTCGGTAGCGGCGGCATGGCCGAGGTGTACGCGGCCCGTTTTCTGCCCTCGAAGAACCGACATGTGGCGATCAAGTTCTTGCGGCGCTGCGCTTCAGATCCCGCGACCGTCAAGCGTTTCAAGCGTGAATTCGAGATCCTCTACGACCTTCAGCACCCGAATCTGGTGGTTGCTCACGATCTCGACTGCACGCGGGATGGGCAGCACTTCATGGTGTTGGAGCGGCTCCACGGTCGCAGTCTCGACAAGCTCAAGGGGGCGCTGCCAGCTGCGCGGGTGATCGTGATCGCGAGGCAAATTTTGTCGGCCGTGGATCACCTGCATCGGGCGTCTGTGATCCACCGCGACCTGAAGCCGGCAAATGTGATCCTGCTCGATGGGTCAGGTGGAATGAATGGAGCGAGGCGAGCCGGTGGAGCCGATGGAGTTGATGGCGCCGATGAACCAACGGACCGGGTGAAGCTGCTCGATTTGGGCATCGCTCGCCTGCAGCCGGGGTGGTACTGGGACGATCGGCCCTACATGACGCCGGTCGCCGAGCGAGAGCTGACAGAGACGGGCATCATCATGGGGACACGGCGCTACGTGCCTCCAGAGGCTGCTGACAGCCCTCCTACGCCTCTTTGGGATATCTACGCGCTGGGTGTGTTGCTGTGGACGATTGCGCGGGGGGGTCCGCCGCCGCTTGAGTGGCGCCAATCGGGGGTGATGCGTGCTGCTCCAGAGGGCAGGTTTGGCTTGCCTAAGCTCCTCGAGCGAGCGCTTCGCGATGCGATGAGCGTCGATCCTGAACGGCGCTTTGCCTCGGCCGCGGATTTCCTCGAGGTGTTGGATGAGGTCGAAGCGGACCTCACCGATCCGAAGGGCATGACGGTCGGAGTTGTGGCAGGTGTGCATTCGGGAGACGACGTGAACGCGGAGCCCGACGTGCACGCGGAGCACGGCTCGGATGGGAAGAACGGGGAGGAGACGAGCACCGAAGTTGAGACGAGCACCCAAGCAAAGAGAGCTCGGCAGACCGAGCATAAAAACGAAGAACCAGCTCGAACGAAGCAGCCTGCAACCGTGAAATCGAGGCTCACCATGCCTCTTGTGGTTGTGTCGTGTGTGCTCGCTGGATGGTCGCTTCGTTCGCTTTGGCCGGAAACTCAGGGCCTCAGCGCTCACCTGTCCGAACATGCACGTGTCGTTGTTCGCTCGCTGGACAATTTCGGTTCGACGAACTCGGCGGCGATCGAGGCCGGACCTGGAGAGGCTGGCATCGATGTGACGGGTGATGCGGAGAGCAGGCAGGCGGAGAGCGGGCGCGAGAGCATCGGAGTGAGCACGGGTGCGGCTGCCGGTGCAGGCGGAGAGCCGGCCACTGCGGGAGCAGTCGGTGCCGGTGTGAAGGTCGGAGCGACCGCTGTGGATGCCAGGCCTCGCGCTGATGCAAGCGTCGATGCCAATTCCAGCGCCGATGCGAGCCGATCGGAAGCCGCCTTTCGTCGCCAGATCGGCCAACACGAGAACCTGCTCCGCCAGTGCATGTTCGGCCTCCCGAAGCTCCGGTTTCAGGTCAAACTCTCCGCTCAGGGGCGAGTCCTCCGTGTGCAGGCGGAGGGTGCTTCGCCGTTGGCGGAGCTCTGCCTGAACGATGCCTTCGTGGGGATCAAATTTGCAGCTGCATCGGGGGGCAGCACTCATACGCTGACGCTGACGCTGACGCGGCACGGCGACCGCTCCTCGGCCTCTCGAAAAAGCGCGTCGCCGCCAGATGGATCGGGGTAGTGTCGGGCGTGCGAATGCGACCGCGCCTTTCACGATCCCAAGAAAAACACCGCCGTGCGCTCTGTATCGCCGCGCTCTCCTCGGCTCTGGCACTGACGCTCCCAGCTGTGGCGGGCGCGGATCCGGCGAGTGTGGATCCGACGAACGCGGATCCGGTTGTCGAAAGTGAAGCAGCAGCTCGCGAGTTTGTTCGGCGCGGTGAGTTTGCAGCGGCCGCCAAAGCATGGGCGCAAGTTGCCCGAGAGAGCGAGGACCCGAGCACACGCGCCGTCGCGGCCTTTCGGGGTTCTCAGTCTTGGCTCAGTGCTTACGAGGTTGATGCGGATCCGGCCTTCTTGTGTGCGGCGCGGGCTCTGTTCCAGGAAATCGCCGTCGATGCAGAACTCAACTCCGCTCTGCGAGACGACGCCCAGGCACGCAGCCTCGAGGTCGACACGATGTTGGTGGAGCACGGCATTTCCTCGACTTGCGCGGACACTGCTGACGACGAGTCTCTCGCGGAGGCCTCGGTCGAGACGCCCGAAGAGCGCGAACCCCTGCTCGCAATAGCCCCGCGCTCTTCGGCATCGACAGCAGGTGAACATGCTCGAAAGGACATGCTCAGTGCGCGCAAGCCCAAGCTCAAACCCAAACTCAAACTCGTCGGAGGTGTGAGCCTTGGTATCGGCGCGTCGATGCTCGGGGTGATGTCGTACGGGCTCATCGTCGATCAACGCTCGGGCTCTGCACTCCGCGATCTCCAGGCGAAGAAGGACGTCAGCGAGCTGACTGCCGCTGATTGGTCGGCGATCAAAATGATCGGCGACAAGGGCCTGCAGGGTTCGCAGATCGCGGTTGTCTTCGGGATCTCCGGCGTGTTTGCGGTCGTCACCGGTACCGCGTTGCTTCTTGCAGGACGCCACCAACAGCGCCACCACACGCTCGCGCGTTCCCTTGGCGTTGGTGTTGGCGAAGGCCAAACAACTCTCACGCTGAGAGGTCAGTTTTGATGACACGTACAATTACGCAAGCACGCTCCTCGAGTTTTTCATCTCGTCTCAAGGCCTGGGGCATCACCCTGGCGCTTGCCTTTGGTGCCTTTGGTTGCCAGACGTCCAATGCGTTGCTTGCACTCACTGGCCCTGGCGACTCGGCAACCGACGGAGCCACCGAAACCGACGGCAGCACCGGCGACTCGGAGAGCACGACTGGCTCGATCGATGACACCAGCTCGAGCGAAGGCGGATCAGGCACTACCGGCGATGACACGGACGGCACGGACGGCACGGACACCGATACGACGACCGGCGGCGATCTTCTGCCGCCTCAGATACACGAGCTGGTTTTGACGCCGGAGCAGCTCTTCTTCAGCGGGCCGATCTTGGCGACGGTTTTTGCCGATGAGCACACCTCCGGCGTGCGCCTCGAATACGGTGCTGAGCTGTCTCAGGGCCTGACCTTCATCGAACTCGAGAAGATCGAGCCCGGCGTTTTTGAGGGTGAGCTGCAGATCTTCACAGGCTTCGACACAGGCGAGCAGACCGCGAAGGCAACTCCGTGGCTCGGCTACGACGCTGGCGAAGGCGAAGGCGAAATTCTGGAGGGCGACACGGTCGAAGCGACCTACGAACTCCTGCTCCCAAACCCCGGCGATGAAGGCTACTGGGAGACTGGCAACAACGGCACGGGGCCCGGTCAGGTCCGATCGATCGACGTGCTGCCGAACACCGACATCGTCGAATTTATGACCCTGGCCGGCAACGGGATTTCACGCTGCAACGTGCGCCGACGAACTTCAACCGGGACTTGGAGCATCGATGATCTGATCGATGTTTTTCCCGACCAGGAATGCCAGGCGATCGATCTCAAGATCGGCGATGACGGCACGCTCTACCTGCTCGTGAACCTGGTGATCGATGGCGAGTGGTTGTGGAAGCTGGTCAAGATGCCGACCTGGGGAGCTGTACTTCACTCGATCAACCTCGGCAGCAAAGGCGAGGCTGCCTTCGCACTCGCCGAACGCGACGGCACGTTGGCTGTCTGCGGCTCCGCACCGACAGCAGCGATGGAGGACCTCACGGATGTGATGGTGAAGATCTTCCGGCCGGGTGATCCGGGGAAGTCGCAGACCTTCGACTACGTGCC
>CAYYUP010000176.1:0-4479 GCA_964474905.1 uncultured Nannocystis sp.
TAATTACGGCTTGGAGGACGTGCCGCTGGGACGGGCGAGGAGGGTCCCGCGAACGAGTCTAGGACGTGCATCGGCCCCTTTAGGGGTCGATGCGCGCTCCGACCTGTCTGAGAGAGTGGGACCCTCCTTGTCCGGCCTCCGCCACGGCCTCCGCCTCTCCCACCACGGCCTCCGCCTCTCCCACCACGGCCTCCGCCTCGCCCCGACCTCTTACGGGTCGTAGATCTGCTTGAGGCGCATACCACCGGGATAGGCGTACGAGGCGTAGGGACCATCACAGCAGACCTTATGATCGATCTTACCGCACTCAGGATCCTTGCTTTTGCCAACGCAGGCGGTGCAACAGCGCGGATGGCCATCGGTATCGCAATCCGCATCGACGATCGCCGGCAGGCAGTTATTGGGGATCGTATAACCTATGCTGATAAGGCCAAACGTATCGTCCGAGATCCCCTCATGGGCCCCTTCTTCGATCAACCAATCGGCGACCTCGTAGGCTCCCACATCGTAGTAACCGGTGACCAAAACGCCGTCGATCATGATGTCGGCGTCACCTTTTTTGTGGATCACCTGGGCGTAGTTGAGCCCGTAGTTGACGCCGGTGACAAACGCGTATCGATCGAGGAACTGTTCGACTGGCACCATTTGGTACATCGCCGGATCGCCGAATCCAGGGCCTGTCTGGGCACCAGAGATGTACTGCACCGGCAGGAAGGGCTTGCTGCTCTTGAAGATAAACGAGACACCGGTGTCGATCTCGAGTTCGACGAACTGGCCGCGCTTGCTGAGGTTAATCGGCGTACCCGGCTGGGCCGGCTCGGTCGTGACCTGGACGTTGTCCTCACCGGCGTAGACCCGCCAGTAGTGCTTCTCGTTGAGGCGAGTCGGCGAGTGGGCGCCGACGTACTCCTTGCCCCAGTACTCGAGTGGGATCATCTGCTCTTGGAGGTGATCGCAAAAACCGCTAGTGACTGGAACAAACGCGCAGTTGGTCGCGCCGACCACCCAAATGGGTTTGTCTGCGGTGATC
Source organism: uncultured Nannocystis sp. (assembly GCA_964474905.1). GTDB lineage: Bacteria > Myxococcota_A > Polyangia > Nannocystales > Nannocystaceae > JADJRG01. The sequence goes on from CAYYUP010000176.1 coordinate 1,031, forward strand.
ACCGTGCCCGAGATATCTCGCTTGTAGCGCTCCTCTTTTTCGCAGAGGTCAAAGGCATCATCGCACTCGGCTTCATCGCCACCGCCGTCGATGCATTCGGCCTTCTCCTCGGCGCAGCGCATGGTGCCATTGACCGCCGAAGCGCCGATCTGCAGGGTATCCCCGGCGAAGGCCATCGTGATCGTGCCCTTCTCGCCTCCCTTCACAAAGGGGATCGGCAGGCCGTTGCCGGCGGTGTCGACTGGCGGTGTCCAGGTGACGACGGTCTCATCCTCTGCAGCGACCACATTGAAGTAGCTCGGCTCACCAAAGGCCGGGTACGAGGCCACGACATAGACCTGGCCCAAGGTGTGATCGGGCAACAACATTGACGAGTCATTGGTCGCGACGTTGTCGAGCGGCGAGTGCAGATAGGCGATCACGGGCAGATCGCTGTCGAGCCGGTACGTGCCGCCAGTGCGGTACTGCGAGAAACCGCCGATAAACGAGTTGGTCAGCTCAAAGAGATGCGTCTTGCCCGGATCGACGACCACCGGGTCACCGAGAGGTGCCTCTTCGGCCAGCGCGGACATCACGTAGAGCTGCACCGTTGCTGGTGTTGCGTTGGAGATGTTACCGACGATCAGCGCGTCGGGCTCGGACTCCTGGTAGTGACGCATGCGGTTGGCCCGAAAGGAGCAGCCCTCCGACGAGGGAGGGTCTTGGACAAGCTCGCAGGGGCCCAGGCACTCGTCGACAAAACACTGCTGATAGACCCCGCAGGGGGACTCCTCCCAGGACTGACCGTCGGGCGTACAGGTGATCACCGCGTCGAGCCCGGGCGTACACTTGACGGTACCGGGCACACAGTTGAGCACAGGCCCGGTCGTCTCGGTATCCGTGGTCGGGCCGATCGTGATCGAAGTATTGGTAGAGGAGCTCGTCACCCCGTTGCTGTCGGTCGTCATCGTCGAGCCGGGACAGGCGACGAGCACGGAGACGACGAGCGCAGAGACGGCGGACGTGGGGATACAACAGGGCTGAGGCAGACGCATAGGAATAGGGCGTAGAGGTCGAAGAAGAGCGCGAGCGGCTGAATTACTCGTCCACCGCGACCACGAAGTCGAGGTAGAAATTAACGGAGTTGGTCGCGACGTCGACGTTGATGTCGAGGGGCTCAAAGAAGATGCTGCTGCCTTCGACACCGATCGAGCGGTAGTTGAGCGTCAGGCCGACCTGCTCGGCGAGCGCCGCCTTGAAACCGTCGATCAGGCCTGCGTTCTTTTGGATCAGCTCTTCGCGATCCGCCGCCAGACGGCCGCTGCCTTCACCACCGATCACGCTGACATTGCCCGGGTTGACCTCGAGCCCGGTAGAAGCGTTGATCGCCAGGATCATCGGCATCTCTGCGGTCGCAAAGCCGCAGTAGCCCTCATCGGTCCGCCAGATCCGGAACCGAGTATCCAGGCGATCATCGGCGACGGTGCCCGGGGTCATCGAATCCAGAGTGACCCCGTAGATGCCGTCCTCGGCTGGAACGCCGTCCTCGCCGTAACGCCGGGCGATCTCCCCCTCGACGATCATGCGCTGGCTGACAGCGAGGATCATCTGCGGATCGAAGATGATGCCCATCGGTGTGCCCTCGGGCAGCCCCTTCGGCTGATCGAGCCCGGCACCCTCGGGCAGCTCTAGGTTGGTCTCCATACCGAGCAGGATCGCGTCGAGATCGGGGATCACAAAGAGGTCACGAGCTCGCGCCTCGACGTCGTGGTTTCCGATCTCTAGGGAGCCGATCACCAGCAGCTCGGTCTCGCCGTACTGCTCGCGAACGATGTCGGTGGCGAGCAGGGCGAGGGCCCCTGAGATCGCCTCGTGGTTCTCGGAGTCAAGGCCGTTGGCGATCAGATCCATCTTCGTGACCTCGGCCTCGTTGTAGAGGGCGACCAGCGCAGCGGTGCCATCGGGGCGCTGATCGAGGCGGATCGGGATCGCCAGATACGCGTCGCCGAGACCGGCCGTAATGCCCTCCTCGGGGTTGCCCTGCACGACACCGAACTTGAATTCGATCGAGAAGAGCACGCACTGGTTGCAGGTTGGGATCGAGACCACGTCGATCACCGGCGTCGCCGTCGGCGTAAATTTTACTTTGGTGGGACCGAGCTGCATCTCGGAGGCGAAGGGGATCTCATCGCCGACAACACCGCCCAGGAGGCGGTTGATGCCGTCCTCGGAGATCATCATCGCCAGCGGATAGGTGTCGATATCCGTGACCTCGGGCAGCAGCACGCCCTCTTTCTCGACGGCGGCAGCAAAGCGCTCGGCCTGGTAAGTGCAATCGAACTCGATATCGTCACCGCGGCAAGCGGTGAGTGAGAGCGCAAAGGTAGTCGCGACGACAGTGGGGACGGCCCAGTAGTTCATGATGGATCCCAACGATAAGCAGCTATGGCAGGTTCTTGCGGGGGTGTCGGCGGACCTAAAGTAGACGGCCACTCGCGACCTCCAGAGTATGGAGGTTGCCCGCTCGAGTGACAAGCAAGCGGCCCGCGGGCACCTTCGGTTGGGGTCCGCCGGGCACCGGTGCGAAGACGCCCGCGACCACCGTCACCGCCGCCGCGCGCAGTGCCATGCCCCCCGGTGACCCGTCGCACGCAGACCCCCGAAGAGGTACGAAAAGCGCCAGATCATTGTGCCAGAGTCGCCCAGGCTGCTACCTTCGGTCGATGGCTTTGGCTTATCACATGTCCTTCCACGGCCTCCTCTTGGCGGCCGTCAGCCTCGTCGCTGTCGCGTGCAATTCGGACCTTATCCTCGAAGACCCGACGACAACCTCTTCGACAACAGTGGTCACAACGGAGCCCCCGCCACCCTGGGACTTCACGACCTCGACCACCGATCCGACGACCGGCGAGCCCGGCGATCTCAGCTGTCGCAGCGCGATCGCATGCTTGATCAACTGCGCGATCAACATCCCGCCAAACCCCGGCCCAGAGCCCGATCTCTCGTGCTTCCTCGAGTGCCAGGACGGCATGTCCGCCGAAGAAGTTTACGACCTCTTCAAGTTCATCAACTGCGTCACCGATGTCTGCATCGAATCCGGCGACTGCGACCCGAACGATCTCGGCGGCGACATCTGTACCGGCTGCTACCTCAACAACCTCGCCCTCGACGAACCGCCAGGGTGCGAGGCCGCAGGCCAGGCCTGCATGGGCCCCTAAAGCCACCATCACCGCGACCGTAGGCTCTATACCTCCCAGCGAACGCTCTCTACTATGCCCGCACGCCGCATGCCTGCTGCAACTTGGTCTACAACACTCCTCGCAACGGGCCTCGCGCTCGCTCTCCCCCATGTCGCAAGGGCCGCGCCCGCCGGTAAAGCCGGCGCTGGCGGATCGGTCGCGATCGGCAGCGAAGGCCTCAAAACCGACGCCAAAACCGACGCCAAAACCGACGCCAAAACCGACGCCAAA
>CAYYUP010000176.1:4579-6197 GCA_964474905.1 uncultured Nannocystis sp.
CCTCAAAACCGACGCCAAAACCGACGCCAAAACCGACGCCAAAACCGACGCCAAAGCGAGCCCCAGGGCCGACAAAAGCTCCGGCAAGATCTCGACCGCAGAGATCAAGACTCCGTGGATGCGCCGCTATGTGCCCGAGCGCAACATGGCCGAGCTCGGCATCTACGCCGGCATGTTAATCGTCAACGACAACCACGACTTCTTCCACCCAGACACCGCTCCGCAGCAAGCGCTCTGGAAACTCGGAGCCGACCTGGGTGCCCGCGTCGCCTTTTACCCGGCGCGCTTCTTGGGACTCGAGGTCGAGGGCGGCGTGATGCCGACCCGCGCCCGCACCGACCTCAACGAAAACGTGCTGCTGTACGGTGTCCGCGGCCACGCGATCCTCCAGCTCCCCTATCGCCTCGCGCCCTTCCTCCTCGGCGGCTACGGCATGGTCGGGGTCTCCTCCGAGGTCGTCGGCAACGACATCGATCCGGTCGGCCACTACGGCGTCGGCGCCAAGCTCTACATCAACAAATGGCTGGTCGCTCGCCTCGAGGGGCGCCATCTGATCGGCGCCTTCCAGGGGCGTCAACGCGGCGATGGCGGAGACGGTGGCGCATTCACCAGCCACTTCCAGATCCTCGCCGGTCTCAGCGTCACCCTCGGCCGCGCCAAGCCACCGCCACCACCCAAGGACTCCGACGGCGACTTCTTCGCCGACAACGACGACACCTGTCCTTACCAGCCCGGTGTCGACCCCAACGGTTGCCCGGTTCGCGACACCGACAGCGACGGTGTGCTCGACAACGTCGACGCCTGCATCAACGAGCCCGGTGTGCTGCCCGACGGCTGTCCGATCCGCGACTCCGACGGCGACAGCTTCATGGATCCGGACGACGCCTGCCCGACAGAGCCAGGCATCGCCCCCGACGGCTGCCCGATCCGCGATCGCGACGGCGACGGCTTCCTCGACGAGGTCGACAAGTGCCCCGACGATCCCGAGACCGTCAACGGCTACCAAGACGAGGACGGCTGCTCCGACGAAATCCCCGAGGAGGTCAAGGAGTTCACGGGCGTCATCGAAGGCATCTACTTCGAGTTCAACAGCGACAAGATCCGCAAGAAGTCGAAGACCAGGCTCTCAAAGGCCGCCGACGTGCTCAAGGAATTCGAGAGCATTCGCGTCGAGATCACCGGCCACACCGACAACATCGGTACCCGCGAGGTCAACATCGACCTCTCCCGTCGGCGCGCCGAGTCGGTCCGTCAGTGGCTCATCGACAACGGCATCGACAACTCGCGGATCACCACCCGCGGCGCCGGCCCAGACGAGCCGATCGAGAGCAACGACACCAAGGCCGGTCAGGCAAAGAACCGCCGGATCGAGTTCAAGATCATCACCGGCTAGGGCGTTCGCCCCCCCAACAAAAGCAGGACTCGGCGCGAGCCATCGCGTCGAGTCTCTCTTTTTGTCCGCTCCAAGAGGTCTCAGAGCGAGGTCGTCGGCGAGGTCATCGGCGTCTGTCGGAGTGTCCGTCGCAGCGTCCGCCAGAGCATGATCGAAGCGCCCACAGCCGTCGTCGCAATGCCAGCGAAGATCACCAAAAGCCCCCAGTGTCCGCGCTCCGCCAGA
>CAYYUP010000177.1:0-5558 GCA_964474905.1 uncultured Nannocystis sp.
TGCGAGTTTCATGACCAACACGTCCTGAGATTCGGCGGCGACGGGAGGCGGAGTGCCGGCATTCAAAGTCCCCGTAAACCACCCGGACAGATAGGTATTTCCCTCTCCATCAAAGGCGAGGCCTGTCGTCTGGTCATTTCCGGGTCCCCCGTAGGAGGCGCTCCAGAGGTGTTCGCCGTGCTCGGTGAACGAGGCCACGAAGAGGTCCTGGGCGGTCGCCTCTAGCGTATCACCGCCAAAGGATACCTGGTCATGATAGCGTCCGCCGATCGTGATCCGGTCCTCTGCATCGATGATGATCGCATGGGCGGCATCTGCTCCTGCGGCCCCGTAGGAAGCGGCCCAAATCTCGTCGCCGGCATGGCTCAGGCGGGCGAGGAAAATCTCGTTTTCTCCCTGACTCACCATGACTCCGCCGCCAAAGTCGAGATCACCGCTGAAGAATCCGGTGACCACGAGATCGCCACCGGAGAGGAATTGCAGGTCGTGGCCCTTGTCCTTGAATCCGACCTCTGAGACGAACACATGCTGCCACTCGGGAGTGGCCTCCTGGCCGAACATCGCCACGTAGACGTCATGAGCGTATTTTTGCACCTTGGATTTTGAGATGAAACCGGTGATCGCGACGTCGCCACTGCTGCTGATGGCGACGCCTCGCGCGAGGTCTTTGCCGCTGTCGCCATGGGTCCACGACCAAAGAGTATGGAGAGAGTTGTCGAGTTTGACGACAAACTGATCCTCGTCACCCACGCTTGGGCGCGGCTTATCCATCTGCAGCTCACCGAAGAAGCCGCCGACCACAAAGACGTTGCCGCCCTGGTCGACCGCGACATCGAGGACCCGACTCGCGATGCTGCTCTTGATCTGTACAGTTTCCTGCACAGCACCCTCGCTGCCCAGTTTGAGTACAAAGCCGCTGAATTTGGCGGGCACAGCGAGCTCGTCCTCGACGACGGATGTCGAGTGGGTTCCGCCGACCATGATGATTCCGCCATCCGGTGTAAGTGCAAGCCTGTGGGCAATATCGTGCTTCTCTGAGCCAAAGCGGCGGCTCCAACGGTGCTCGCCGTCTGCGTTCAGGCTGACGACGAAGATGTCATTCTCCCCTGCGCTTGTCAGCGGACCGCCGCCAAAGTCGACTGTGCCGTTGAAGACACCACTGACATAGAGGTTGCCCGCTGCGTCGACGACGATATCCGTGCCGCGGTCGATGGTGCCTTCGTCGTCATCGACAGGAGAACCGAACCCGCGGGCCCAGATGACCTCCGGGGATGTGCAAAGTTGGCCATCTGTGCAAGTCGTGTCGCCGGTGTCAGTGTCGGAATCAGTGTCGGAATCAGTGTCGGAATCAGTATCGGAATCAGTATCTCCGGTGGTGGTCGTGTCGGTGCAGGGGGTCATTGGCGGATCATAGCATCCGGCAAGAATGAACATGAACGTAGAGATTGCGATTGTTTGGGATGCTGACAATGTCATTGTGGTTTCTTTCTATCGATCGATGTGCGAGCTTATCCGCTCTGAGGCCCAGATAATCCCGGGAACTCAAGAGAGATCGCTGTTGCACTGTTTGTTACGCGGAGAGGACTGTGCACCGAGGGCATGCACCGGCGATTTGAGGGAGCGCGTTGCCCTCATGTAGGAAGCGCAGGTACCGAGTCAAGTGGTACCTGCACTGACATGACTCTGGCTATTTGTACAGAGAGTCAGCCTTTGGGATTGGATTTTGTGTATCTTTGCCGACGCTGGGCGAACTCAGCACCTTAGCGATCCACTTTCGTATCTCAGGCTTGTCGAGTCGAGTCGCGATATAGCTGATCTCGTCGTCGTCGGTGCCAATCCCGCAGCTGTTGAAACGGGTGAAGGCGAAGGCCCGTGCGGCCATCGTCTCGAGTTTCGTCGAAGGCTCACCAGATTCATACTCGGGGCGTTCGATGACCTGGGCGATCATGACTGCCAGGGCTTTGCCCTTGTCGATCACCGGACCTCCGCTGTCGCCGCGGCAGGGCGGGCCCTCATCCGCAGTAGCGAGGTGCAGCAGCTGGTTGGGGTTATTGAGAGGGGCCGGATCATCGTGCATGAAGAGCTCTATTTGCTTGAGCTTGCCCCAGTCGTAGACGGTGGCAGCGACCCAAGAGGGGACCTGCGATACGCCGTATCCGTAGGCCTCGAAGTCCATGCCTGTCATCAGCTTGCTTGCCTTAGGCCCTGCGATAGACAGTGGTATGGGCGCCGTGTCGCTGGCGGTCGTAAGCTCGAGGATCGCGAGGTCGCGGTTCAGTTCACTGTGCAGATGAATGCGAGCGACGGAGAAGAACTCATCGTCCTGGAAGCTGCTTTCGCCCGGCGAGTCGAGGCCCCCAAGTCGAACGCTCAAGAGGTCCGGCTCGATATAGAAATCGGTCCTCTTGTGCTTGTCGGAGGAGCAGCCTTTGATGGGGCACTCGGTGAGCACACAGTGTGCAGCTGTCATGACGTGGCGGGGCGAGATCAGGAATCCCGAACAGGAGCCAAAACCCGCGCGATCGGGCGAGGGAAAGGTGATATGCGCCATCGCTTGGGTTAAGCTGGTTTTGTCCAGTTCAGTCTGCGGCGGCTTGATAGTGGGCTCGGGGCTTGGCCAGCCCGCAGGGAGGTCGTCCGGGATCTCGATCGTCAACTGGGGTTGCCCGTCTAAGATCGACCCAACGGAGGGTGAGATGTCGAAGGCCAACCTCGAGGGGTTGTGCTCTTCTTTCTGCTGTCGAATGTTGATCGTGAAGATCTCATGTCCGGTCACGATTGGCTTTGGCGCTGGCTTTGGCGCGCAGCCGGGCTGGGTGCAGAGCTGTTGACCCGTATCATCCATGAGTTGCCAGGAGCGATCTGTGATGAGCTTGGGTAGTGGCAGATCATCGCCACCGCCGAGCTGCGATCCGACATAGCGAGCGGCGCTCTCGAAGCAGATCGAAGAGTTATGAAAGCAACTTACACAGCCCAGGCAGCCCCCTCCGCCGGGGATGGGCTTGATGATGATCTCTTCGAGCTTCATTGACGGATCAGAGCTGCGGAACTCGATCCCTTCGGGGGGGTTCGCGTCGCAGGCGAGCAGGGCTGCGATCGCAGGCAAGAGCCAGATTGAGATGGAGCGGTTGTGTGTATATGTAGTCATGTTGTTTCTCGCGCGTCGCCGAGTCGATTCGTGTCGAGTTCTTAATAGAGTCTTCCGCTCTCCATCTCGATTCTTACAGCCGCCCCAATTTTTTTTATTTCATGAGTTCGGATGAACCCGCCACGACCGCTAGTGGGCAAAGAGACGGAGCATCTGGAGGTGGGGCTCTAGGCTCGGTGGTAGGGCACGGTGGGTCTCGATGTAGGCCATTCGCCAGGCCTCTGGGACCTCGGAAAGGGGATTGTCGGCGAGTGCGCGGTAGAATGCGACAGCAAAGGTCTCGGCGACCTGGCCGTCGATATCACCGACTGCGCCGACGACATAACGAGCGCCTCGGAGGAGAAATGCGTGGGCCAGGCTGACGCCACCACCGAGGGTTTCGGCATCCTCAAACGAGGACTGGCAGGCGGAAAGATACACCAGCTCCGGTGCGCCTTGGGCGTTGAGAATCGCCTCGCGCGAAAGCTCGAGCGGGCCGCGGAAGTGCAATCTATCGTCGGACTCTAGGAGATCCTGACGGGCCGTGCGGGTCCCGTGTGCTGCTATATGGACGATCGAATAGTCCCCCGAGAGCAGTGGTGAGAAGTCCCCTGGCGAATTGGGGTGGATGCGCCGAGCTCTGCGATGGGAGTGCTGCAGCGCCTGGAGTACAGCGTTGGCCTCGTGTTGGAGCGCAGGTTCGTCGCCATGCAAGACCAGAGCGGGGCCGGTGAGCGTATTTACATGATCTCGGCATGGGGTTAGGTCGTGGCCGTTTTGCACCGCAACGGAGTAGATGAGTGGGTCCCCCTCCCAGGGCAGAGCGTGGAAGGGGATGCCGTGCAGCGGGCCTGTTGCGAGGATTTCGATCGAGTTCGCGGCGTCAATCTGCTCTTGAAAGGGATCTAACAGTGCGGCGGACCAGGGGGCGAGTTTGACATCGGTGTACCGGTAGAGATCTGGGGGCACAGATGGAAGCTCGAAGGATTCGACCTGTAGGGTGCGCTCGGTGACCGCAAAGCCGATCCATGCGCTCATTTTGGTTGCGCGCTCCAGGCCCACCTGAAAGTAGACGAGGCGGAGCATGTGGGGGTCAGGGGGGCGGTCGCGGAGGAGGGCGGCATCGCTGCAGTGTTGCGCCGCTGCCATTCTCTGGGCGCGGCTGCGGGCGAGACGGACCACTGCGAGCGCTCGGTTGTCAGCGCCGGTGTCGACGAGGAGCGAGACCAGTCGCCGTGTGGGTCCTGCAAAGGTGAGGTGGCGGCGAGCCGCGAGCGAGGCCTTGGCGGCGTCGAGCCGCGAATGTGCATAGGATTCGAGGATCGCCTCGGCGGCTTCGTAGGCGGAGATCGCCGTGTTCTGATGTCCCATCGCCTCTTGCCGGCGTCCCTCGCTGGAGTGTGCGAACCACGCTGCCAGGGGCACGCGACCCTCGAGTGAGATCATGTTGAGTTCAGTTTGCCATGATTCTGTATCCGCGGGCCTGTCCAGGGCGAGGGCGGCACGGATCTGCACCAGGCGCAGCCACATCAAGCCTTCGCTCGAGAGCTGGGGGATGTCGACCTGCTCGATCCACTGTTGGCATTCATCGAGTCTCTGCCCTTGCAATGCCGCGAGGGCGAGATTTATTCGCGTATTATTGGCTTTGACCGCGTTCGGTCGCTCCTCCGTAAAGTGTTGCAAGGCGGCCATGAGGAGGCTTTTTGGATCCTCTACAGGTAGACCTGCCTCATTGGCCATCAATAGAGACCAGCCGAGGAGGTTGCGGATATCGGCGATGCTGCTGGCGAGAGGTGGCGCCTGGATGCCCCCGAGCAGGACCTCCGTGTGTGCGACCAGCTGTTCGAGCGCTTTGGGCCTGCGCAGACTCGCTGCGATCTCGGCCCGGGTCGCCATGCTGTTGGCAATGCTCCACAGGAGATGCGACCGTGAGGGCATGCGCCAATGCATCCACCAGGCCCACCACGCGGCGGCTTCACCCCGTTGGAGCAGCTCTAGGGCACTCGCGTCGTCGAGCTGGCGGCGCGCATGCATCGCTCGGTTGGTAAAGTAGAGGGGGCGCATAAAGGGATCGCGGAGGCAGCCGGCTTGGGCGTAGCGATCGAGGTAGAGAAGCGCTTTTTGTGGTTCGTGGAGGCGCTCGCTGGCGACGTTAAAACCAGCATCGAGAGGGAGACAAAGCGGTCGCAAGGAGCCGGGGCGGGGCGGCTTTTTTGAGGTGGTTACGAGGCTGCGGCGCACCTCTTTGGTCTCGCGGTCGAGGAGCTGAAACATGTGCTCATAATCGCCGATGTCGTAAGCATGTTTTCGCTCAATGCAGACAAGCCTCGCGGGGGATTCGTCGCAGCCGGGTCGGATCGCAGCGGCCGTGAGCATTGCAGAGAAGAATAGTAGGATCATTTTATGATGATGAGCGTCGCCGGACTCATCG
>CAYYUP010000178.1:0-5538 GCA_964474905.1 uncultured Nannocystis sp.
TTGGTCGGGTGCTTGGGGTCGGGCATCATGCCGACGATCTTGCCCTTCTCGGTCTGGATCAAGGTGCCGCAGCCGACCCCGCAGTAGGGGCACTGGGCGAGGATATTGTTCGGAACGCTGTCCAACTCGGGGGGCGAAAATTCGGTGGTCGCGTCCGCCGGGCGTCCGCCCTGAGCGACCGCCTCGGCCGGCGCGTTGCCCTTTTTGCCCGGCTTTTTCTTTTGGTCGCCGCCACATCCAGCGACCGTCGCAGCACCCCCCGCCACGATCGCAGTGGCGATCGAGAACTGTCGCCGGGTGAGTCCGCAGATCGGCGGATCCGCGAGCGGCTCGCTCAGGACCTCGAGGTGCCGGCCCCCGTAGTGGCGAACTCTGTTGCCCCTACCGCCCGCATCGTTGGTGTCGTTGTCGTTGGGGTTGGAGTTGGAGTTGCCCTTGTCGCTGTCGCTCTTCATCACTGACCTACCAAGCGTTGTCTCGGAGATACACGATCACATCGTCGATCTGTTGATCGTCGAGGTTGGCGACGACCGCCGCCCCCTTCGCATCAAAGCCCCGCATCTTTGTTTGGCTCTTGCCGTGCTCGATCATGTAACGCAAATAACCGTCCGTGACCGTCGACAGGAAACCGCGACGACCGATGCCGTTACCGCTGCTGAGCGCGATATAACCGGCGCCATCGCGACCGTGGCAGGCGGCGCAGATCGTCGAGAAGACCTGTTCGCCGCTGGCCCGATCGCCGCTCACCACAGACTCGTCAAGTTCGGCCGGCTCGTGCGCATGCAACGAGCGCATGTAGGCGACCAACGACTCGCGCGCCTTGGTATCGATCGTCAGTTTCCAAGGCGTCATCGTCGTGCCTTCGCGACCGTTGGCGATGGTCTCGAGCAGCATCTTGTCGCTGGCGGCGGCGAGGAAGGTCTCGCTGTCGAGCCGCGGGCCGACGCCGATCTGACCGACACCGGCCGCACCGTGGCACTTGACGCAGTTTTGCGCGAAGATCTTGGCACCTGCCGCGATCTTGTCAGCACTGCTGGTGACGGATCGTTCGGAGACAACCATCTTGGGCCCAGCCTTGGCGCCGGCTTTGCCCGCCTTCGCGCCGGCCTTAGGCTTGGCGCTCAGCTCGATGGCTTCAGCCTCTGCGGTCCATGTGGACGGCCGGGCGCGGATCCGTGGGGCGGGCTCAGAGCCGCACCCCCCCGCTACAAAAGGCAATGCGCAGAGCACAAGAAGCGCTGTGCGGACGCGCCAAGATGTCTTGCCAACGGGAGGTCTGACAGACACAGGTGGTCCTTCCCAAGGAGCCTCGCTCATAGCTAGAGCAGATATCAAAAACATCTCCGATCGAGCACCGCAGAGATTTCGCCTCTGGGAGCAATTCTTGCGCGTGGCCCCGGTCCGCGGCAACCTATTTTTCGTCAACGAGACCTCGGTACTTGGGCGCTCAAAGCCACGGTTCGCTCCGATTAGGCCCGCCTCTGCGCTGGACGGCCGGGCTATGGCTCCTCGCGTGCTCCGCGACGCCACCGATCGAGGGCGATCCGCCGCCAAGGCCCGCCGCCGCGACGCCCGCTCCGCCCACACCGAAGGCCGAGACAACGCCCCGCGCACCCCCTGCGAAGCGACCCAATGCCACAACCCTCATTTGGGGTCAGGCCCCCCCGGCGCCCTCGCAGATCGCGGCCAGTTCGGCACCGCGGGTCGTCCTGGTGAGTGCCGAATGGTGCCAGTGGTGCATGGTCTTTGAGCACGAGGTCCTCAGCGACAGCGCGGTCGCGACATCGATCGCCCGCGATTTTGTCGCCCTCCACATCGATCTCGACATGTCCCCGCAGTGGGCCGACGTCGAAGGCTTTCGCGGCCTGCCGGCGCTGGTCTTCTTCGACCGCTTTGGGCGTCACGTGCTCACCCGCTCGGGCTACCGCACGATCGACGATACGATCACCCTCTTCACGGCGGTCTCGATCAAGCTCGAAAGCGGCGAACTCGCGCCCTATCCCGCACCGCCACCGGCCCGCGCCTTCGCCGAGCACGGACTCGAGCCCGCGGATCTAAAACGAGAGCTCACCCGCCTCGAGTTCGAGATCTTCCTCCGCATCAACTCCCACGACGGCGGTTTTAGCAGCCCCGCGAGACATCCCTATCCGGCGCTGCTCGTCGAGCTCGAGCGCTGGCGGCAAGTGGGGGCACCCGAGCGCGTCGGCAAGTGGATCGATCACTCGATCGAGAGCGCCCTGCGGGGGTTTTCGCCACGCCTGGAGGGGCAGCCCCTCGCCGACATGGACTTCTCGGCGCGCGAGCTGGCGGATCTCTCCAAGCGGCGCTCCGAGGCGGGTCCGCGTTGGCGCGAGGGCATCGACAGACTGCCGCAGGCGGATCCCTATCGCGGCCTCCAGGACCCCTTCGACGGCGGCGTGTTTCGGTACTGCGCAGGGCCTGGCTGGTACAACCCGCATTTTGAGCGACGCGCCCACGACAATCTTGCGTGGGCCGAACTCGCCGCCCTGCAACACCGCAACCGCGACGCAGATGCCCTCATGCGCTTCGTCAATGCCACCTTTGCCCAAGGCGACCAGCTCGCGACCAGCCAGCGCAGCGACCCCTTTTATTACCGACTTCGGGCCGACGAGCGGCGAGGCGTACCGGCACCCAGCGTCGCGCCGATCTTTAGACTCGAGGTTCAGGCCCGGGCTGCGCAGGTCGACCCGCAGCGCTGCGCACAGCTTCTGCAGATCCAGGGCGGTCGGTGGCCGCGGGCTCGCTGGACCCACGGGGCCGACAATGGCAAAGACCCGAGCCGCCATCACAGCCGGCACATCGAGGATGAAGCCTCCGAAGAGGCCACGCCCGATGCGGTCGGTGAGCTGCTGGTCGCGCTCGCCAACTGCCGCAAAGGGCCCGACGGCGAGGTCTATCGCGAACCCGCCGAGCACCTGCTCGCCGCTGTTCTCGAGCGCTGGCGCGAGCCGTTGCCGAGCAACCCACGCCTCTTTGGCCTCGCTCGCGGGATCTGCCGGGCCGCGCCCGAACAATGCGGCCGGGCGTTGGCGACAGTCGAGGGCCTGCCGCTCGCGTTGGCCCAGCCGCCGCCGCTCGCCGAATACGCAGTACGACTGGCCGCAGTCCAGAGCGAGCGAACGCCAAACCCACACCCAGAGCCCGACTCCATCGGTGCCCTATCGCTGGCGCCGGCGAGCGGGTATGTCTCGCCTTGATGACGAGGAGCTCGCCGGAGAACCGCTCGATGATCGCCCCCGACGAGGCCCTGCGACGCGCCCTCAAGCTCGCCGAGCGCTCACCGCAGGAGTTTGTCACGCTCGACGACTCGCTCGGGCGCTTCCTGGCCACCGATGTGCGCGCTCCCTGGGATCTGCCCGCGTACGACAATTCTGCGATGGATGGCTATGCGATCCGCGCAGCCGATACCCTGCAGGCCAGCGGCAGGGCTCCAGTCCGCCTCAACATCGTCGACCGGGTGATGGCCGGGCAGCAGTCAAACGTGCCCGTCGGGGCCGGGCAAGCCGTGCGCATCATGACAGGTGCGGCGCTCCCCGCCGGCGCCGATACGGTCGTCCGCCAAGAGGCCACAGTCGCCACCAATACCACCGTCGACGTGCGCATCGCCTCTGAGCGCGGCAACAATGTGCGCCTCCGGGGCGAGACCCTGCACCAGGACGATCTGATCCTCCGCCGCGGCGCCCGGATAAGCTCGCAGGAACTGGGCGTGCTCGCGGCCTTCGGTCTCAGCCAGGTCCCCGTCGCCCGGCGTCCCCTGGTCCACGTGGTCACCTGCGGCGACGAGCTGCATCCGGTGAGCGAGGCCGCCGACGGCCTGACGATCGACTCCAACGGCCCGATGATCGCCGGCATGTCCCGTGAGACAGGCGCAAGAGTGAGCCGCTCAGGGCCCCTAAAAGACGACGCAGAGCCGCTCCGCAGACATCTGGTCGAGGCCTCCGGCGACGCCGATCTCCTGATCACCATCGGCGGCGCCTCGGTCGGAGAGCGCGATCTTGTGGTCGACTCGCTGCTCGCTGAGGGTGCCAAGCTCATCTTCCACCGAGTCGCTCTCAAGCCCGGCAAACCCGTCGGCCTCCTGCTCCTCCAGGGTCGCCCCGTCTTTGTCCTGCCCGGTAATCCAGCCGCCTGCGCGATGACCTTTGATCGCCTGGTTCGGCCCTTTTTGCGGTCGATGCTGGGCGCTGCCCCCGATCAGCTCTCGCGCCCGCAGCTGCCGGCAACCCTCACCAACGAGGTACCCAAGCAGCCCGCGCTGACCTACTTCCTGCGCGGCCACGCAGAGCTCTCGCGGGCGGGTCTGCGGGTCATGGTGCCGGCCCGTCAAGCTTCGGGACAGATCACCGCAGGGCTCTTTGGCAACGCGCTGGTGACCCTGCCAGCGGGCTCAGGCCTCATCAAGGCCGGCCAAAGCGTCCAGGTCGAACTCCTTGCTTCCCCCCCGATCGCCCCACGACCGCCTGTACTTGCCTTCGCGGGCTACTCGGGCAGCGGCAAGACAACGGCACTCACTGCCCTGATCTGCCGCCTCCGGGCCCGCGGGCTGCGGATCGCGGCGCTCAAGCACGACGCTCACGAATTCCAGCTCGACCGCGAGGGCAAAGATACCGCCAGATTCACCGCCGCGGGGGCCACAGCGATCGCGATCGCGTCGGCGAGCCGACGTGCCGTGATCGAAGAGACCGCCCGACCGACGACGCTCAACGAGCTCATCGCCGCCATCTCCGTCGACGTCGACCTGATCCTTGTCGAAGGTTACAAGCACAGTGATGTGCCCAAGATCGTCGTCCAACGACAGGGCATCGACAGCTACCCAGCCAGCGGCCCGAACGTCGTCGCCGTACTCACGGACACGCCGGATGGCCTATCTCTGCCGACCTTCGCCCACGAAGACGAAAGCGCGCTCGAGGCATTTGTGGTGGAGTTTATAAAAGGGCGAGAATCCTATCGTCCTTAGCCCCCGAGCTGCGTCGACCTCATTGGGGTCCACTCCACCCAATCTTCAGTGCATCTCGGCTGAGCATCGCCCCCAGGCGTACTCTCAATTCGACTCACCAGCCGGCAAATCCAGCTGATCGTAACAATTGCACGAGCGTTCAAATATATACATAACCGCTCGTGATCACCGGCCACACCGGCCGCAAAGGCGAGAACCACGAGGCCCCTGAGACACTCCATGATGAATGCCGTCGGTCACTATTGCCCAACGGTAAAATTCGAGCAGAACTCCTAAATCCCCCCATCCGGGCAGCCTCCGAATCCGCAAATTATTACCCGGGTACGACGCTGTCTCGTTATCGTTGGAGCGACATGAGGCTCTCTCCCTACTCCATTATTTTTGCTTCCTCTTGGTTCATTTCTGGTTGCACCGGGCAGTGCCTCGACGACGGCTTCGCCGGCAGCCAGCAGAAAGAGGCGTGCCTCACCGCCTCAGGGAGCGACAGCGAGACCAACTCGAACTCGAACACCAACACCAACACCAACACCAACACCAACACCAACACCAACACCAACACC
>CAYYUP010000179.1:0-5521 GCA_964474905.1 uncultured Nannocystis sp.
CATCGATTGAGATGGCGCCATTGGGTCGCGCAGTGAATGCGTGTGGCGTCGAGTTCGTAGCTCCGACGGAGCTGGCGATCGAGGGAAATCGCACGAGTACGCGCGCCATCGATTGGAGATAGTTCGAGGCCCGCTAGGCCATTGATCATCGTCCAGGCCTGGGCAGGAAAGTCGTCGATGGGGCTGATGCCTTCGAAATTATCGTCGAAAATCCTCTCGATCACCGCGCGTTTGGCCCTGCTGTGGCGGGCGATGATCGGATCGAATGGCATGTGGTTAAAGACTGGCGAGACTGTCAGAGACCGGGCTGTCTCAAAGATAACCTTGCCAGGGGCACCGCTCGGGCGGGCTCCGAGCTGTGATCCCGCGGGCACCTCGCCCGTCATCCGGGCATTGAAGAATTGGTGGGCAATCGCGGAGAGAGCTGGATGTGGCGTGTAACCGACGACATCGCCGAGTCGGATCACAGACTGCAAGATCTGGGCGGTGCCGACCTTTGACTCGGTGAGGATTCGATCGTTGTAGAAGCCGAAACAGTCGACCAATGCTGCGAGAGCCTCGATCAGGGCGATGCCTGGATCTGTCGGGCTGCGCCTGGTGTATTCAGGTAGCAGGTCGCGGAGGCTTCTGAGAATGCGATCGCGGCTTCGGCCGTAGGCGAGGGGGCTCAGGGCGAGAAGATCGCCGCGGAGGAGCTGGAGAATATTTGGGTCGTGTTTGCTCATTCGAGCGCCTCGACGCGTTTTGGGATGATCTGGAGGTTCTTGAGAACGGGCGCATCGCCGTCGTGCATATGGATCGTATCGACGTTGCGATCGCCGCGGATGAGGGCTCGGAGTTGAAGCCGGTGATGTGTGCCGCGAAGAGCCGGCGCGGAGAGGACTTTTTGCAATACGTCGATGGTGAGTGCGTGTTTGGTCGCAGCTGCGAGTGCGCTAGTGGGGCCCGAGAGAGTCTCTTGTAGGGCGAGTTGCATCGTATGGAGAGGAGGTAGAAGATCAGGATCGACGTAGAGTAGCTCGATTTGCGCGCTGTACTCCTGAGCTACCCAAATCTCGATGGTACCGGTTGCGGGGTTATCATCGAGGTCGAGGCATCGGATGTGTTGGTCTGGCGCGGGCTCGATCTTTTCGGCGACTGTGGGTTCTTGGCCTCCCGCTCGTGCGAAGCGGAGTAGCTGGCTCCAGATGACCCCGATTGTAGATTCGATCACCTCGAAGAGATCGCCGCGGGTCTGCGGTGCACCTAATCGGTGCCTATCAGAGTCGGCGAAGATACGGTGGATAGCGTCCCGGCAGCGACTGCGCGTCGCTTGTGAGTCGGCCTCTGGGTGGACCATGAGCAGAGCTGTGATATTTATATAAAGTGGGCGGCCGAGTGCAAGGTGGACGCGAGTCCCGGCCAGTCGTCGGTCATCGATCCATCGCTGAAGGGTCGAGAGTGTGTCGATACCCCTGGCGTGAGTGGCGAGGCGCAATGCGACCTTCACTCGCTTCTCTTTGGTCGGAAGTACGACCGCTTCTGTGATGTCCTGATGGGCCTCGAGAATCGTTATAAAATCGTCGCGGGTGACAGGTATCGCCGGAGATGCGAGCTCTCGACGGATGCGATCCGCGACCTCTTCGATCGGCTCTGGGGGGCGGTAGTTGACTGTCTCGAGGGGATTATGCGTCGGGTCGGTGGCCTCGAGGTGGGTCGCAATTGGTCCGAGTGCGCGGGTGAGCGCCCGAGGGCCGACATCCCCCAGGTCGGCATCGCCAAAAACCCATCGACCGAGGATAGGCGCCCCCGCCGGGAGCATCGCGCCCTGGCGGCCGTCTCCGAAGTGGAGAGTGATGTCGTGTTCACCGGAAAATTCGGCGATGTAGTGGCGGTCGTTGGGGCCGCTTTGGAGGAGGTCTTCGACTTCGGTCCAAGCCTGAGTACGACCTGACTGAAGGGTCTGGATATCTAATGTAGTGGTATAATCATGCCATAGTGTTGGCGCGTCAGATGGCAGTGTGATTCGTTGGTGCGGAGTTGTGACGTGCTGTGAGGGCCGCAGTTCTGGAGGTACGGCCAGCCCAAGGGCCCGTAGTGAATCTCGGAGTAGTACCTCGGATTCGCGGAGAAGATCGAGTATGCGGTCCACGAGCCCTGTGGGGATCGCCGTCGTCGAGCTCGTACGCAAGAGACAGATCGCGAGCCTCGCCAGTCGTTGGGCGTGGCTCCAAGCGAAGCTGAGATCGGGGTGCTGATTCCAGGTGTCGCGATGATCCTCGAGGAGTTCGAAGAGCCCCTGGAGCAGTGCGATTCGCCGGCAGATGTAGAAGCCGGCAGAGACGTCATCGCGCGAGGCTCCGCCGCGACCGAGGTCACGCCAGTCGCTGCGCTGGCCGGCCCGGATCGCCACCAGATTGCCGTACACGAGGGTCGCGCGTTCCGAGCCGCCTGCGATGAAGGTCGTTGGGCAGGGGCTCTCTAGGAGCACTGCGCTGTCTTGGACCTGGGCGACTGTGACGACCTCTGAGTGGTCGCGACTGATCAGGGCGAGCCGCATGCCGGGGCGGATTCCCAGGGTCCAGAGGTCGAGCGCCTGCTGCCCTTCTCCGCCGAGCCAGAGGAGGCTTGAGCCGGCCGCGATGCTCTTGCGAAGGGTGAATCGATTGCGCCGCGCATCCAGGAGTGCGGCCTCGAATGTCTCGAAGACATCGCGGTGCTCAGGTCTCTGTCCGAGCCTGAGAGGCGGACCGACCTGGGTCTGCGCAGGTAGCTCGATCGCGCCAACGGCGACGTTAAAGTGTTGAAAGCCGCACGAACTCGAACCTCGGTCGAGCTTGTGATCACCAAGGGCGGCGTGTTGCCGCACGGATTGGCGGCGGCGGGCGGTCCGAAGATAGCCCTCGGCTGCGATCCGATCCCCGGTGTAGGCGAGGTGATCGAGCTGGTAGGCGAGGGCCTCGAGGACAACGACGCCGAGATCCGCGGCTGAGCGCTCGGTCCACTGGGTATTGGATCGCTCGAGTAGAGCGATGAGCTGCGCTCTAAATCCCCGGTAGTCGCGGGTTAGATAGTCGATATCCGGGGTGTCGCGGGTATTGGCGAGATCGTTCATTCGCCGACTCCGAGCGCGAGATCGAGGTCGAGAACCTGCGGGCTCTGTGGGCGATCTGAGGTCTGGAAGTGGAGGCGTACAGAGAGCGTTGCGTCGTCATTGGTCACCTCGACCTTGAGGATGACGACGCTGCGGCCGAGATAATTGTAGGCATTCTCCTTGAGGGCTGTCCGTATTCGGCTCGCGAGAAAGGGACCATTCGGATCAAAAATGGCGTTTTGGACCCCGACGCCGAAGCTGGGCCGGTTTACCCGCTCGCCCGGGACTGTGAACAGAATCTGCTCGATCATCGCCCGCACGCTTCTCTCGTAATCGAGGATGTCAATGCCTCGACTCGAAGCGAGCGTCGTCGGGTAAGAGAAGCCTTGATCGTGTAGGGTCATGAGCTGCTCAGTCTCCGATGATGACAGTCTTGCTGGAGGTGATGATTTTGGCGGTGCAAGTGTTTGGGATCGTCGCCGGGAATGGGATCGTCGGCGGCGTCGTAATTCCACCGCCGACGTAATGCGTATGGGCCTCGAGCCAACGCATCAGCGTCGCCACCCAGGTCCAAAAAGTGGGATCTGTGGCCATGCTCGAGCGAGTCAGGTCGTTGAGGCGAGCAGCTCCCATGGTCCCGGAATTTAAGTCGATAAGGGGCGCGTCCTCAGCGATACCGGTCGCATTCATGACGATCGTATCGAGTTCGGCGAGCGCCTCGATACGCACGCCTTCGCGGTCCATCGTGATGACATTTTCGTTGTTGTCGCGGATGACGATCCGAGCGTCGTCCGGCTCGCCGTGGAGCTCGATCGTCTGCAGCACTCGACCGTCGCGATCTGTATTGCGAACGATGATGGTCGGCGCCTCTTTGGTCGCGTCGAGGAGGAGGCAATTGCCGGCGAAGTCCTTGAGTTGGACGCTCGCCTCATTGGCGACCAGATCGCCGTACTCCACCTCTTCGGCTGCCTTTTGCGGCTGGCCGTCGTCATCGCGTTTGGTGCCCTCTTGGAGCGGCGAGATCATTGTCAGCGTTTGGCCCGAGGTATCACGAATCTCGAATTTTTCCTCGCCGACGCGATCGACCGATACGATCGAGTGACCGGAGTAGGTTCGATAGACATGAACGTCGATATCAGCGGTACCGTCGTCCTCTTCGCCGGGTGCTTCTGGATCGCCGCCTGGGGCCCCGTAGAAGCATCCTACCCAGATCGGGTACTGTGGGTTTCCGTGGCGGAACTCGACCCAAATGCCGGTTGTGTAGGAGCCGCCTTTGCCGCGAGTGATCGGCGGAATATCGAAGTTACCGAAATTCATGCCGCCGCCATAGGGCACGCAGGGCTCGGCCCAGCCCGACGGTACATCGCCTAGGACCTCGGGGACGATGAGTCGTAGCCGGCCGCGCTTTTTCGGGTCGTTGTTATCAAAGAGGAACCCGTGGTATTTGCCGTAGTACCTCTGGTCGACGCGGCGACCGAGTTCGTGCCAGCGCTCATCCTTCATGGTCCGACGATCCTTCCCGCGAGCCGCGTGATGACCTCTTCGCGATCATCTTTGCCCTGGACCTGGGCCTGAGCCTGGGCCTCGCTGCCGACGATCTCAGAGAGTGGACTGGGTAGTCGAAGGGTCTCGAAGGCAGACTCCTCGGTGGCATTTCGTTGGGCCCAAAAGCGTTGGAGGTACTCCTCTAGGGTGAATCGATGGATCACCTTGGTGATGTGATAGTCGCCAGAATAGCGCCTTCCTGCGCCGCGGATCGGGACTAGTGACCGGGTTCGGAGTGCTGCGCCGTAGAGCCTGCCGTCGACTTCCCCCTCGGCCTGGACGGTCCAGTCATGGGTGCGGCGTACGCTTTCGGCAAATGTCTCCATCTCTTGCTCGCTGCCGAAGGCGACCGGTTGTGTGATCATACGCGGTACGCCTGCGGCTTGGCGCCCGGATCGCTCATCGTCGACGGTCTCGACTCCTAGCGGGGCTTGTGGTGATATCTCGATATCGAGCTGTTCGAAACGTTTCTCGACCGGATCGGCGCGGGCTATCCGCACTGTCGAAGGTCGTTCTCCGACGATTTTGGGTTTGAACCACAGGGTATTTGTGCTCGCATAGCCGGCGCCGACGACGATGTCGGGTTGCGGTGAGACGAAGAGGCGAGGTTTGCGAAAGTGGGCCTTTGCGCCGCGAATGAAGAGTTCGAAGCCGAGCTGGGCGGCGAGCCGGTTGAGAAAATCCCAGTCGTTGCCCCGCTGAATTAGGAGGTTGTCATCGAGTGCGTGCACGACCTGGCTGTCGTCGACTTCGTGATCGAGACCGTAGGCTTCGAAGAGCTCGACGGCGACGTCGCTGAATTTTCGATCCTCCCAGGCCTTGACCTTCTCCTCCTGCTGCATCGCGTAACTGGCGTCAAAGCCCCAGATGAGGACGTGGCTGTCGGACTTGTTGGTCCCAAAA
>CAYYUP010000180.1:0-2909 GCA_964474905.1 uncultured Nannocystis sp.
TCAACCAGCTCCATCGCGATGAACACATCGTCGCCGACAATGCCCACCTCGTAGATCTGGGCATCGATCCCCTCTACGGTGCTGAATTCGGGGAGATACAGGGGGGTTGAGGGATCGATCCAGAAATCGATCCAGGATCGATCCAAAAATGGAGAGATCGTCTGCGCCCGTCGGGTTTTGGTGAGGTGATCTGCCTGGCCCCTGCGGCAGGCTTGCCGGCTTGGTGCAGACCGCGGACGGCGGGCCGGAGCTGCAGGTGGGTCGCGAGTTGGCTTGCTGGTGGGTGTCGCGGTGGGCACTGAGCGCAGCACCACTCGGATCTCGCCTGGCGTCGACGACAAGCAGCTCCATCGCGCCGGATGTACCCTAAAACCGGCTGGTACCGTTCGCTCGTCGGCTCGTCGGGATCTCCATCGACACCGGTCACCTCTCCTGAGCGACTGCTGCGCGCCCGTTCCTCGACACGACCTTCGCCGATGATCTAGGTTCTCCCGGCCGGCCGAGACGAAGATCAAGATGAAGCTCAACTCCGTACATCTCGAGAATTTTCGGCTCTTCGAGACGTTTGACCTCGACCTCGATCCCGAGGTGACGCTTGTTGTCGGTCTCAACGCCTGCGGCAAGACTGCTCTCCTCGATGCGCTCGCCGTGGCCCTGGGCGCGTGGATGCGAGGCACGACGACCGTGCGAACTGAGGACCGCTCGATCTGGCCCATAGATGCTCGGCTCGTGCGCCAAGATGGGGGGGGGTTGCCGACCGCGAACCCGAGCTTCCCGGTGGTCGTTCGGGCGGAGGGGTTGGTTGGAGGTCGCTCGCTGTCATGGACGCGGGAGCTCCTGCACAGTGAAGGTCGGACGACTAGCAAAGACGCGAAGGCGATCCGCAGCGCTGCTGAGCGGGCCGAGAAAGCGGCGACGACGAGCGAGGGCGCAGCCCTGCCGCTCATCGCGTATTACGGCACAGGTCGACTCTGGGTGCAGAAACGGGATGTCAGGCTACAGGAGGGCCTGGGGTCACGGATGCAAGGTTACGCGGCTTGTCTCGAGCGGGCCTCGAATATCAAGCTCTTTCGCAGGTGGATGGCGTGGCGGGAGACCGATCGAATCCAGCGGATCGCGGCTGGTCAACAGGAGGGCGGCCAGATCGCAACGGTGCCTACGCCGCACCTCGATGCGGTTGAGGCGGCCGCCCGCGCCTGTCTGAGGGGGGTCAAGCGATTCTCCTACAGCGTCAATTACAAGGAGATCCGGGTCGAGTTCGATGACGGTAGGCTTCTCCCCTTCAGCGCGCTCTCGGACGGCCAGCGCAGCATCGTCTCGATCGCTGTCGATCTCGCCTGGCGGACCGCTCAGCTCAATCCCCACCTGGGCAAGGACGCACCGCAGCAAACTGAGGGGGTTGTGCTCATCGATGAGATTGAGCTTCACCTCCATCCAGAGTGGCAGCGGCGTGTTATCGGCGATCTCAGGAATGCCTTCCCAAAGGTCCAGTTTGTGCTCAGCACCCACTCTCCGCAGGTGATCGCGACAGCCCAGCCGCAGTGGCTGCGGGTGCTGCACAGCAATGGCGTGGGGCTTGTCGGTCATTCCTACGGACGCGACACAAATGCCATCCTCTACGACATTATGGGGGTCGAAGAGCGGCCTTTGGGGATGCAAAAGAGGTTGACAGAACTCGAGCTGAAGATCGAGACCGGAGACCTCTCGGGGGCGCGGCTTCTACTCGAAGAGTTGCGGGGCAATCTGGGAAACTCGGACCGCTCACTCCTGGCCCTGGAGTGGGAGCTGCATGACCAAGAGGCCGATCGTGCGGACGATCAATAAGGGGAGGGAGCCGGAGTGCCTAGCGGTCCACCGCCGAGAGGCCAAGAGAGCCGACAAAGAGAGCGGCGGTACAAATACGGGCGACGCCTGGAACCTCTCTGAGGGCTGTCCAGAGTCGATCCGTGAGGCGCTCTGTGTCGAACAGGGGTACCTCTGTGCGTACTGCATGCAGAGGATTCGCCCCCATGGCTATCGCTCCAATCTACACAACAAAGGGGGAATGAAGATCGAACACTGGGCAGACCGTTCGAGCCATCCCGCAAGGATGTACGATTGGGACAACCTCCTCGGTGTTTGCGGCGGCGAGTATCGCGGGGGGGGTGAACTCGTCCAGCATTGCGATACATCCCGAGGTAACAGGCCACTCGTGGTGCATCCTAAAACAGAGAGCCCACCTCGACCCGAGCGAGTCTTTTTCTTCTCTGCGAGCCCGCCGCCGACGGTCGATTGTCCTAAGGGCCAGAGACTGTGGATTCGTGTCGCCGAAGACCTCCCCGAAGGCCTCGCCAACGCGATCGTCGGAGACCTCGAGAGCCTGAATTTGAATGCTGACCATCTGGCCAAGAATCGTCACTCGGTGCTCGTGGAACTCCGTCATGCGCTTTCGCGTTGCGATGACATCAACAAGTTCCTTAGGCAGAAATGGAGGGCTGTGACGCGCCCTGGTGTCCAGGACCTGCCTCCATTTGCGGGGGTAATCAAGGACTACGTCGAAAAGAAGATGCGCAGCAAGGGCCTTTTGTAGCGACCCCACGACATCGATACTGAACACCGGCCGCCCTTCGCCTCTCACCTTTCGCCCGGGCGAACCTCCCCGCCCTCCATTGTTCCGTGACCGACGGCATCGTCGACAAGCACAGGGGCGACCTGTCCTTCCGAGCTGCGCCGCCGTCGATCCCGAAGCGTGACCACTCCCCTTAAGAGCGGAGTTTTCCTAGACAATCTGGGACTTCGTCACACTGGAGGGCGGCGGCAAAGCGTTGGACGAAGCGCTCAAACGACGGGCACGATCGCGCAGCTTGGAGGTCAAAGCAGGCGGCCAGCGGCGCTTGGTCGAGCGTCGGCCGATAGCGCCGCGGCATCGT
>CAYYUP010000180.1:3009-5504 GCA_964474905.1 uncultured Nannocystis sp.
GGGCTGGCCTCAAACACTCGACCTCCCAGCTCCCGAGAGAATGGGCGAGTCGTCGGAGGAGCAGCGGCACTGCCTGGACCTCCCCATCGCCTTCGACGATTGCGGCGATCGAGATCAATCAACGACCTCAAAGAGCCGAAGTTGACTCCTGTCGTGCTTCGTCGCTGGATCAATATCCAATTGATCGAGCTTCAAGAGCTCACCGGCGGTGAATAGGTCATCCTTGAGAGCCGAGCGAGTCGCCCCGCTCAGCCCGCCGATGGTCGTCTGGTTCTTGTCAGTGACAACGGCACGAAGCATCTCGGGGAGGATCGAGTGATCGTCGAGGAGATCTGCGCTGTGGCTCGTCGCCAGGACTTGAACCCGCTCGCTCGCCTCGAGCATGCACTCGCGTAGGACCCGCGCTGCAGCGGGATGGAGTGCGGTCTCGGGCTCCTCGATACCGACCAGGTGAACATAGCTTGCGTCGTTCTCGCCCTGGAAGAGGGCGGTCAGGATCGCGAGCGCTCTCAGCGTGCCGTCGGACATATTGATCGCAGGGAACTTCCACGGTGCCGCGGGGCCTTTGATCTCCTGGAAGAACTCGATCGTCTCCATGTGGCCGATGCGCTTGCCGGCGAGATCGCTGATACCGGGGACGACGCGCTTGAGGTATTCGAGGATCCTGGCCTTGGTCCCGCTCAGCTCGGACAGGTCCAATCTCGCGATCATACTCGCGAGGTTGCTGCCGTCGCGTTTGAGCACGAGCCCCTCGTCCGGCGCTTGCAGGTCGCGCATGCGGTCGGGCTGCAGGTTGTAGAAGCCCATACGCGAGAGAGCGTCATAGACCGGCCGAAACGCGGGCAGTCCGGCGGCATTGACCAAATAGAGTCGATCGCGAGCAGCGGGCGGCATCGTCCCGTGGGATTGCACGATCAATTCTCCTTCGCGTACACGATATCGAAAGTCGCCGATGCAGCATTCTTCGTGGGCAACGGACCAGGCGTTTTTTGACTTGGCGCCGACCGAGAATGAATAGTGTCCATCCCTCTGTCCAAGCGTAAAGTCGACGCGTATGGTGAAGTGTGTTGGGTGATCGCTGCTTCGTCGCCGGACCTCATGGAGCCCGCCTCGCTCGCGCAGGGCGTGATCCAGCGTGCGGTTGAGGGCATCACTGATCAGTCGAAGGGCGTCGAGAAAATTGCTCTTTCCCGCCCCATTGGCGCCGACAAGAAAGGTGACCGCTCCGAGGTGCACATTGCAACGGGCGATGCTGCGGTAGTTCTTGAGGCGCACCCGGTTGATGAAAACTGTCATGGCGTGCGCTGGGCGATGCGTGTTTTGCGCTCTCGGCGAGCGAGTATACCCCTGCGAGACGAGCAGGGGGGATCGACTTCGAACCGGTCGCCGGTCGCCATCGCAAAATGGGGCTTCGCCTACACCTCGGGTGTCAGCTCCATCAGCAGCTTTAGCGGCGACCAGGCGCGATTCAGTTTGGTTGCGCGGCGGGCATAGGTCCGTGCACGCTCGTAGTCGAAGCAGGTCCAGGCAGCGAGCGAGGCCTGAGCCTCACAGCATCCCGCGAAGGTCGGGCTCTGGCCGACATCGACGCCGGCTTCTGCGAGGGCCTGGGCGAGGGCGAGGCCAAAATCCATCGCCGACCGGTAGCGGTCTTCGGGCTTTTTGCTGAGGGCGCGAAGGGTCACCTCCTCGAGCACTCTGGGGATCTCCGACAAAGGAGCGATTACGCTCGGAAGCGGCGGCGGCCTCTCGACGTGACCCGTGAGCACCTGATAGTCGCTGCCGACAAAGGGAGTGCGCCTGGTCAGCAGCTCAAAAAGAACAACCCCGGCGGCGTAGAGATCGCTGCGCTCGTCGACAGCCTTGCCGAGCGCTTGCTCGGGCGACAGGTAGGGCAGACTGCCAATGACCGTACCCGCCGCCGAGGTCGGCCTCCGACTGAAAAACTCATCGCGGGTAGTTTTTGCCAGCCCGAGGTCGATGATCTTCAACACCTGGGCGCCGCTCTCCGGGACGAGCATGCAGTTGTCGAGCTTGATGTCGCGGTGGAGCACGCCGCGCTCGTGGAGGGCGGCCAGGCCCATCAGGAGCTGGTGCGTCCAGAGCCCCGCGGTCGGCCAGGGGATCGGCCCGCCGAGGATCAGCTGCCGCAGCGTGCGACCGCCGAGCAGCGGCATGACGATGAAGGGCAAGACGTCACCATGGCTGTCGAGTGTCTGTCCAAAATCCAGGATCTGGGCGACGTTTGCATGGGCGATCTGGGCCCCGAGCAGCGCCTCCTGGCGGATCCGCAGGCGCATCTCCGGCCGCCGCGCGTACTCCGGGTGGATCACCTTGACGGCAACCCGCCGCCGAAGCCTCCGATCGACAGCCGCATAAACGTTGCCCGAACCGCCGCTGCCGACGAAGTCGCAAAGGTGATAGCGGTCGCTCAGGAGCGCGCCGCGCAGATCGGGACCAAAGGCTCGGGGCATCGAGGACATGACGCTCTCAGG
>CAYYUP010000181.1:0-5458 GCA_964474905.1 uncultured Nannocystis sp.
CACTCCGCCTCCCGTCGCCGCCGAATCTCAGGACGTGTTGGTCATGAAACTCGCACCCTGCGAGTGAGCCGCGCGGCCGATGTCGAGTCCCTCGGTGCGCTGTATCGGTACAGCGCACCGACCTCGACTCAGGTGACAATACTCGAAGACCTGGATCGAAGAGACCGCGGCTTGCACAACACCGGTCTTTGCATACTACCTGAGCCAAAACTGTCGACAACGAAGGCTACGGGTCATCGCGAGAGCGACAGGCCGCCCCCGTCCCCACTACTTCTTGCCCAGCGCCTTGACGTCTGCGAGCACTTCGTCGGCATGCACGCCGGGATCGACGTCGAGGTAGATTTTCGCGATCTTGCCGTCGTTGTCGAGCAAATAGCTAGTGCGATGAATGACCTTAAATGATGCCTCTACACCAAACGCCTTGGCCCAGACCAGATCGGGATCGGAGATCAGAGAGAAGGGCAGCTCGTGCTCCTCGGCGAATTTTACGTGGGACTCTGCATCGTCCGAAGAGACACCGAGCACGGTGACACCGGCGACCACAAAGTGCCCCCATACGTCACGCAGGGCACAGGCCTCCTTGGTGCAACCCGGCGTGCCGTCCTTTGGGTAGAAGTAAACGAGTACCGGCCCCCCGCGGAGGGCCGCCAGGTCGATGGTCTTCCCGAGGTGGTCGGTGGCGCTGAGCGCTGGGGCCTCGGCACCGACGGCAAGCGGGCCCTGGCCACCATCCGGCCGCTGTACAGGTTGGCAACCGAGGGCGGTCGCAGAGGAGGCAGCAGCGAGGCTGATCGCAAAGGAGAGGAATAGAGCACGCGACATCGACCTGAACATAGCCGATCTTTCGCCGTCGGTCGGATATCTCGAAGTTCGAAGCTCGAAGCCCAGCGGGGCAGCTCAGCGGAGCACGAGAAAGCGGCTGTCCCGAAGCTCCACGATGAACTCACCGCCGACAAACTCACCGGCGTCGAAGGTCGAACGCTCGTAGCGGCTCGCGCGGAGGTGCAGGCCCTCGCCAGCGATGCCCAGACCCAGGCTGCGGAGCTCGGCGAGGTGGAGGCGAAAGAAACCCCGATCGCGGATCACACAGGTGACCTCGGCGCCCAGGGGCTCGGAGCCGACGTACCCGGCGATGCGGAGCACCAGCGGGGTGTCACTGCGCCTCGCCGAGCGCCAACGAAGCTCTAAGATCGAGGCATCAAAGCCGCGGCGAGCCTCAAAATCGAGCTTTGCGGGGAGCAGGGCCCGCAAGGTCGTCGGCGGGATCTCATCGTCCCCACTGCCCTCGATTTCGACGCTCAACTCGGACTCATCGTCGTAGACAAAGACCGAAGGCAGAACGTCGGTGACCTGCTCGTAGTCGACACCCGACATGTAGGGCAGCAGATCCGGCAGCAGCACCAGCGGCAGCTCGCCCGACACCTCGCCCATGCGAAAGGTGACATCGCCGGCGTCGACCAGCACGAGCTCGCGATCGGCGACCGCGGGGTGCTCGGCTGCGCTGAGTTCGATGCCGTCGAGGGCCTCGCTGGCGACGCATGTACCGACATCGAGGCGCTCAAAGGGCAGCGCTCCGAGACCGACGCGGCTGCGCACGGAGTCCTCGTCGAGGCCGCGGTAGTGCACGAAGCTCGCCGAGATATCCAGCTGCGGCTCGACGCCGATCGGGTCGGGCTGGGGCTGCAGGATCACGTGCACCTGAGCCAAGCGCGAGCCGGCGTCATCACTAAGCGTGACGACCCCCTGAGCATCCACCTCCTCCACCGCAGAGCAGGCGACGGAGAGGCACGCCCCGAGCACGAAGGCCGGCCAGCCCGCGTATGCCGTGGTCTTGCGCACCATTGACAAGGGTGTACCGCGAGCAGCCTGCGCTGTCACCAAACCTGGCGATGGCGACGGTCTAAGTCGGCGAGCCCAGGCCGCCCATGGCTCGACGTTGGTTCGCGCATGTAACGCCCATGCCCCACACATGCCACACACATGCCACAAGGCCCCACAGCGGCCCTCTACACAGAGGCCCGTCGATCCCGCGCGAAGCGGCGGACCCGAGCGCCGCTGCCTGTTAGGGTGCCCGCGTCGGCGCTGCCCACCGGCCGCCCCGAGAGGACCCATGATGACCTCCGACGAGCAACTCCTCGGCATCCGCGCCTTCCGACTCTCCGACGATCGCCGCTGCCTCCATCTCCTCGATCAACGGGCTCTGCCCGGCGAAGAGCGCTGGCTCGAGATCGACACCCTGCAGCCCCTCGCTCAGGCGATCGAATCGCTCGCTGTGCGCGGTGCACCGGCGATCGCCTGCGCCGCGGCGCTCGGCTTCTCGGCTTGCTCGTGGGGTTTTTCGGAGGATCCAAGGACCTTCCGCGCGGCTGCGGAGGCGGCCCTCGAGCGCCTGGCCCACACCCGTCCGACGGCGGTCAATCTCTTCGTCGCCCTTCGCGAGCTCCGCGAGGCCATCGCCGCCATGCCGGCAAGCGCGTCGGTCTCGATGCTGCGCAGCCGCATCCACGAAGTCGCTGTCGCCCACACCGATCGCGAACTCTCGAACTGCCTGGCGATGTCCGCCCACGGCGCGCCGCTGCTGCCCGATCGCGGCGGCGTGCTCACTCACTGCAATACGGGCGCGTTGGCCACGGCCGGAGTCGGCACCGCGCTCGGCGTGATCCGCCGGGCCTACGCGCTCGGCAAGCGCATCCAGGTCTTCGCCGACGAGACCCGCCCGCTGCTCCAGGGCGCCCGCCTCACCGCCTGGGAGCTGCACCGCGACGGCATCCCCGTCGAGGTGATCGCCGACAGCATGGCCGGTCATCTGATGGCCCGCGGCGAGATCCATGCAGCGATCGTCGGCGCCGATCGGATCGCCAAAAACGGCGACGTCGCCAACAAAATCGGCACCTACACGGTCGCCGTTCTCTGCCGTCACCACAGCATCCCTTTTTACGTCGCCGCCCCCTGGACAACCATCGACGCCGAACTCGCAGACGGCTCCGCGATCCCGATCGAAGAGCGCGACGCCCTCGAGATCCACGTGCATGGTGAGCGCCGCATGACTCCGATCGGTGTCGGTGCCCGCAACCCCGCCTTTGATGTCACGCCGTCGACACTCGTCGATCGCTACATCACCGAGCGCGGGGTGTTTAGCGCCAAAGAACTCCGCCAGGCCCTCGCGACATAGACAGGCTCGCGGCGCAGCCCTGAGTTCGCGAATGCCGACCGCGAGCTACCCCGCGGGATCCGCCTCTTGACCGAACCAGAGGACCGCATAGCCGCCGTGAAAGCCGGCCCCGATCGCCCCCCAAGGGTAGTCACTCCAGATCCCCTGACTGAGGATCACATCGTTGTGACCCGGGCTCGCCTTCCAGAGATCGAGCGCAGCTGCCGGGCTCTGGGCTCCACGCGATGCATTTTCGTAGCCATTGCCGGGGTAGCTCGTCAGCTCCGTGGGTTTGTCCCACATGCACTGGGCTTGGGCGTGGTCGGCCGTGTAGCAACAGGGAGACCAGCTGCCGGCATTGGACCAGCTGTGCAGGTTGCACTCGGGTGCGGCATCGGGGTTGTTGTCGGCCAGGTCCTGGACATGCGTATCGCCGACCATGCAGAGCGAAGGAGCGAGCGGGATCGCCGGCTTGCCATTCTCTGAGCGGTAGGCGTTGACCAGCATAACGAGCTCGACGGCATCATCAGAACAGCCCTCGGGAATCACCCCTGTCGTGCCGTCGCTCGTCGTGCCGTCGCTCGTCGTGCCGTCGCTCGTTGTACCCGGGCTAGTACTCTCGCTTCCCGCGCTCGTCACGTCGCCGGTCGAAGCCAGGGTCTCTCCAGTCCCGGCCGTAGCCGTCGCAGTGGCCGTCACATCATCCGTCTCACTCTCCCCTATATCGTCATTCTGAACACAACCCGCAAGAGTCAGCCCGATCAGTTGGAGCCGTACACGCCGACGAGAGACAAGGGAGGTAAACACCGAGCGATGATATCAGAGATGAGAGCCCAAGAGCGAACTCGACAACACCCCTAGCCTGTGCGTAGCAAAGTCCAATTTCCCGAGAACGCTCGCTTAGAGCGGAGCGAAATTGGCATCTCGGGTACGCGCGATGTATTCGATGCTCCTGGTTTTCTGCGGACCCGGCAGCCCCCCTGAATCGAGGCAAGTATACTCTTAATAAGAGTGACCCCGGCTGTGCTCGACAGACTCCACAGAGACTCGACACCTAGGATCTGTACATGAGCCAAAATTTCCTAGACCCGATAATATTACCGTATGCCAATTCTGTGACCAGGCTCAGCATTTGGCCAATCGTACAAAAGGTATTTATTCGCATACTCCTACTAATAACAACATGGGGCCACTGCACCCCGAGGACGTCGTTCCTTTTGTCGACTATCCCCCCCTGCAAATCTCACACATGTGCGCATTCTGGCCTCTCCAGTGATATAATCCGCTGATCCACGAGTCGAAAGCCACTAGAAGAGAGGCCGCGTCTTTCTTGCGGCCTAATTCCAGAGAGAGAAAAAGGCCATTCAAACCACTTGAATTATGATCTCGATTCACGCTACCTAGGCGGTCGGAGACGCTCCTCTTTGCAAGATACCAACGCCAACACGCAAGAGACCTCATTCCTCCCAGATCCGAGCCGTATATGCGCGGCTTTGGAGGGACATCCGCTCCGAGAAGCGCCAGTACTCAAACACGGATCCGTCGTCCAGATGATCGTAGATCACCTCAAAGCGGCGGGGGCCCGCTACGTTTTCGGTGTACCTGGTGGTGCCATCGCTCCTTTTTATGCTGCCGTCGTCCGCGACCACGATATGACATACGTCACCGCTAAGCACGAGGGCGGGGCTGCCTTCATGGCGGATGGCTTTGCTCGAGTCAGCGGCGTCCTCGGCGTGAGCTGCTCGACCGCCGGGCCGGGCGCGACAAACGCGATCACGGGTGTTGCATGCGCCTACGCAGACTCAATCCCGATGCTCATGATCACCGGCCAGGTCTCCCGCGATAGCTTCGGACGCTCTGCCCTACAGGAGAGTTCTCCGCTGGCCGTGGACATCGTCTCGATGTTTGCCTCGTGCACGGCGATGTCGGCCATGATTCATACGGCACCGAGCGCCGAGCGCATCCTCCAACGGGGTCTGCGCGCGACGCGCTCAGGGCGTCATCGTCCGGCACATCTCAACCTGCCGATCGACGTGGGCATGCAAGAGATCGACTACATGGCGAAGCCGCCTCAATACCAACAGGCCACGTCGCGTCCTCTCGATCTCGACGATGTAAGGTGCGTCGCAAAGCTGCTCCTGTCGGCCCAGAGACCGTGCATTCTAGCGGGCTTTGGCATCCACCTGAGTGCGGCCTGGGGGCCCTTGCGTGAGCTAGCAGAGCGCCGCGGCATCCCGGTGGCGACAACACCAAAGGCCAAGGGCGTCTTCCCCGAAGACCACCCGCTGTCGCTCGGCGTATTCGGCT
>CAYYUP010000182.1:0-5452 GCA_964474905.1 uncultured Nannocystis sp.
CCCGCAAATGGATCGCGGCGGACAACTCATGTCGGCCGACAAAGCCATAGGACCGTAGACCGTCGCGAATTGATCAAAAAATCGAGGGGGCTCTCTTCCGCCGGCTCAGCCGTGCACGATCACAAACACGGGGAAGCCGCTCTCGCCCCAGCCTCCGGCATAGACCTCGCCAAACGTTCCGATCGCGAGGGTAAGCGCGAGGTTGAGAACGTTGAAGTCCTCGCGGCTGTAGGTCCAAAGGGGCTCGGAGTCGCCGGGCGCGTAGGCTCGGAGGAGGAAGGGCGTCACGGAACCGTCGATACCGCCGGAGGCGAGCACGATGTAGTTCGCGGGGCTCCAACGAACGGCGTGAGAGGCGAATGCTGGGAGCGCGTGGACCCCCGTCGACGTCTCCCAGGTCAGCTTTCCCTCCCCGTCGAGCACCTGCAGGTATCCCTCAGATTGCTTGCAATTATCGCTGCAGAGGTAGCCCGAAATCACCGCCCAGCCCGTCGGCGAGACGTCGACATCGGTCGCGAAGCTTTGGGTGACAAAACCGGCGTCGGCG
Organism: uncultured Nannocystis sp.; assembly: GCA_964474905.1. Lineage (GTDB taxonomy): Bacteria > Myxococcota_A > Polyangia > Nannocystales > Nannocystaceae > JADJRG01. The sequence continues at coordinate 548 of CAYYUP010000182.1, forward strand.
ACCCGAAACTCGCCTTTATTCTCGGTTAGGTCGTAGTAAAGATCGAAGCTCCGGTTTCTAAAAATTTTCTGATCGTCATGCCATCCGTACGCATCACCTACCAGGAGCAGCGATGATCGGCCGGTAAACGAGCAGCCCCGCGCGACCTCATCGAAGCGGTGTGGTTCGTTGCCCAAGGGCCAGTAGTCAAAGGTCTTCGACTGGCCGGCGAGGTCGGGGCGGTAGACCTTGACCATCACATCTGTGAGGTCCTTTTTCTCCAGTGTCGGTGCGGAGCCGCAGACTGCAAGCATACCGTCGTACTCCGCCAACGCGTACGCGACCTCACCCTTGCCGCCAAAGCTCACCGTCTCTAGGTCTGCGCCCCAGGCCGGCATCTCTGCGAGCCACCAGACCCAGCCGCCGTTGGTATAGCGGCTCAGCAGCAGATCGATCGTGCCGTCGTCGCCGACCTCGATATCGATCGCCTTGCACTCCACACCTGGAAGCACCTTGAGCACGCCCTTCCAAGCGCCGCCCTTGCTTCGTCGTCGCAGGTAGCAGCGCGAGTTCCCATTGCCGGACATCCCGAATTCGAAAACATCTCCGTCTGGCAGAACCGCGATCGAGCTGACCTGACCGGGACCCTCTTCTTGATAGACTTCCCAGAACGCCTCGCTACCGGCCTCAAAACTGACCGTGTAGCTCACCTCGACCGGCTCGCCCTCAACGTCGTCTTGGTTGCGGGGGACGACGAGCGCTGAATGCTGCCCGGAATCCAAACCCGTCAGAATTGAAATCTTGCCCTCGAAAATGCCTGCGCCGACCTCTTCGAGTTCAAGCACGGTCTCGCCCTGCACCAGCATTGCCCCGAATTCCAAGCTCACGCTCGCGACGTTCTCGGTCACGACCGAGACCAAAATCGGCCCATTATAGAGGATCGGATCCGGCGTCAGAATAACCTCGAGGATCTCCGCCTCAACAGCCTCGCCCTCCGTGTCGCCCTCCGTGTCCGTACCGCCGGTGCCGCTGTCGGTCCCGCCGCTCGCGGAGTCCGTGATCACTGTCGTATTCGGCGCCGTGATCGTGAGCGAGCCGAACGAGTCGCCGGTTCCAGAGGTGCCCGAGCTGCTCTCAGAATCGGTGCTTGTGTCGCTGAGCGTCGCCTCGTCGAGCGCATCAAGATAGTCATCGTAGGCCGCCGCTCCGCAACCCGAGAGAGGCAGCAAGAGCGCAAGCGTGCCGAAATAGAAAGTCGACTGAGAAGAAGTTAACATCCGTGTTGTCCTGGTTGTCGGGTTGTCGGGTTGTCGGGGTTGTCGGGGTTGTCGGGTAATCGGTCGTCAGGTCGGGACTCTCACTAGAATCGACCGCGGAGGGCAACACCGGCCCCCCGAGGGCTTGCGTGGGGCAAGACCGAAATTTGCGTATCGGACATTCGGACCATTTTGCGTCTGCCCCGGATGAGCAGCCCGACGCCGAGACCGGTCAACGCCGCGCTGCTGATCCCGAGACCGATTTCGAGATTGCGGTTGCGGATCCCTCGATCGCCGAGCTGCTTTGCGGCGAGCATCTCCGCCTCTGAAGGAGAGTTGCCAGCCTCGATTGCTGCCGTGTCGGCATCGAGCGTGCGGGTAATCTTGGAGTCGTCGATCACGGCATAGAGCAGCCCGCCCAACACCGGAACGGCAAGAGCGAGAGAGAGCGAACCGAATACCGTAGAGGCGTTCGCCGGCGGCATGCGGAGGTCCGTGGGGCGCGTGTCCACGGGCACCTGTCCGGGCTTGTCGAAAAGCAGGGACACCCTGTGCTTTCTTGAAGCAGAAGCAGCGTCGGACTCGTCGAGAATCGAGCAGTCGATCGCCGCGGCTCTCGACTGCTCGAGCATCTTCGTGAAGTCAGCGCGGGCCCGGTATTCGAGCGAGTCTTCTTCGAGGATGCGGAGCAGGATCCCCTCGGCCGCACAGTGATCCGCCGGATCCTCGCTCTTCTCAAAAGCGAGATGGAGTGCGTCGACGGCATGGAGCCGGGCGATCACCTGCGCCTCGATATCGACCTCGCACGCGGCGGATTTTTCCCATTGCGCGGCAGCCTCGAGGTAGAGCCCCTGCGCATCGAAGGCGAGCGCCTGGTCTGCGAAGCTCTTTGCGGAGAGCGTCGCATCTTCCAAACAACACTCGCCCGGAGCGAGCGCATCATCGATCTGCGCCGCCTGTGTGGTCACCGGCGCGGCTCCGAGCGTTGCCGCCAACACGGGCGCAAGACCCCGCTGCGGGCAAGCTAGCGAGCCTCGAAGTGCGGGCAGGTCGAACATGAGCGCCGGATATATATCATTTCCGAGCATCGAGCAAGCTCGGATGTCATGCTTCACGGTTGTGCAAGCGAGACCTTGTGGGTCGATGCGGCGGCTGCTTTGGGGAAGCTGTGTTGCTCGAAGATCCTGCTGATGCAGCGCTCGACAGCCCAAGGGACCTCGCGGTTGAAGGAGATACGCTCGACGCCACCAGCCGCCCTGAGACGCAGAGTCGCGACAAGTTCGCGTTGCTCGTTGGCGCTGCGCGAGCAGAGTTCTAGCTCGTAGATCTTCGGGGCAATGGACCGGCGAAAGGCCGTGCGGGTGAGCCTTCGTGCGGCACGTGAAGGCGAGTCGGTGCCACTTGAAGCGGGCCTCGCTTGTTCGACCTCTGCATGGTCCTCGTGGAGAACCTTGCTGTCCGCGGGGGTTGCCCTTGGAGCACCGCTCAAAGCCCGGTCGCGAAGAGCCGCTCCATCGGCATCAACATGCAAGCCTCGAGACCCCGCGTTTGCGCTGGCAACAAGCGAGGGCCGAATCATGCGAGCCCGTGCCGCATAGCGATCGCTGATCCCTGTGAATGGGGCTGGCGAAAGGAGTAACCACGCAACCAAACCCAAACCCAAACCCAAACCCAAACCCAAACCCAAACCCAATGCCGCGACAACCAGCTTCGAAAATCGAACCCGAGGACCCTTCTCAGCCATCTCGGCGACGTCTCGCTCCGATGCCCGTTGCCCTTTCACCGTTCCGCCTCCGACGTCGCCTTGCTCCGCCGCGAACTCCTTCACCGCCTCCTCAAACTCCTCGCGAAACTCGGCGATCGACTGCCAGCGGTCGGCGGGATGACTCGCAATCGCGGTCTCGAGCACGCCTTGAAAGGCCGCTGGCATCCGCTGCTCATCCTTTGCGCGCCAATTGACCTCTTCGCCAAGCTTTGGCTCACGCCCACCGTAGGGCATGCGCCCGACCATGATCTGAAAAATCGTCACGCCCAGGGCAAAGACATCGCGAAGTTTCTCCGCCTCCTCGAGCTCGGCCTTTGTCGTAGCCTCCGCCTCTGCCTCGACTCCCTTCGGGGACACACCCATGTACCCCTGTGTACCGAGCACAACCCCGCCCCCCGTTGCCAGGCGATCCTCGCAGGCTGTGCGCCGCTCGAGACCTGCGTAGTACTTCGCCGTCCACTTGCAGACCCCGAAGTCGATGAGCACCGCGTGATCGAGCCCATCTCGGGTACTGACGATGATGTTGAGGGGCTTGATATCCCGATGGATAAGCCCAACCTCATGCAGCATCTCGAGAGTCTCCAGCATTTGGCCGGAAATCCTCAGAGCACGATCGATAGGCAAGGGTCCCGAGGCGAGCAATTCATTGAGCGTTGGGCCCTCAATCACGTTCATTGTGAAAAAGCAAGACCCGTCCTCGGAATACATAAAGCTGTCCGCTTTGACGATATGCGGGTGCGAGAGCCGCTTTAGAACGCAGAATTCATGCCTAATACGAGTGATCGCGTCGGCATTGCCTACGTACTTTTCGGCGAGCACCTTGACCGCGTATTTCAGCCGATCAATCTGCGATTCAGCCCTGTAGACCTCAGCCATGCCGCCGGCTCCGATCATGCTGAGGAGTTCCCACTGCTCCGCGAGCACGCTGCCCGATCGATTCTTGACCAAGGAACTCACCCAATGGAGCAACTCTTGTGCGGCAGGCGGCGACTTCGAAGCCTCGGAAGCCTTCGCTCGCGGGTTCGGTTCATCCTCCTCTTTCAGGGCCCTAACGCTGGTCCAGCCGCGATCGAGCGGAAGGGATGGAGAAGAGCTCATCGACATCGTGGTTGTCTCCTGTGCACGGCTTGTCCAGGCGCAGCGCCGAAGAGCTTGATTGTAAAAGTCATATGACTAAGACAAGTTACAAGTGCCCGCCCGCTGACAATCGGTCATCTTCACGCCTGAGTGTACCCGAAAGCGATCGCAAACAACAAGATCGCGCGGGCAGGTGGCCGGAGCGAACAATGCACGTGCCGATCGCCACAGATAGTGCCAGCCTAGGCTGCGACCGCACGCAGCTCGCTCGGACGTGCAGTGCACGTGGCTTAAAGGCTATCGAGGGTCCTGATGGCTCCTTCCGTGAATCTCGCGAATCTCGCGGTCGCCGTCGATCGCGAGAGGGTCAAGTGCCGCGTGTTCCCCGTGCACGCCCGTGCACGCCCGTGCACGCCCGTGCCCCACACATTCAGGTACCACTCGCAACTGTTACCCGCTTGATCGAACGTGCCGAAGGCTCCACGCCCTGCGGGGAATGAGCCGATTCGTGCAGGTTTTTCTCGATGTTATCGTCATAGTAGGCCCGCGCCCGGTGGGAGTACACCGCCCGCGGATCTGATGAATGTATGCGTTGCACCCCCAATCAATGCACTATTGTCTTATTCGAGATCGTCGTTTTTTGAAAATCGCGTGACGCGAGCGCAAGGCGCTCGGGAGGTTGGTGCGCTCAATGCGGCGGACTCGCGGGATTGAGCATATTCGCTCGATATGGGAGAGGGCTCCGCGAGCGCAGTGCACGGCGGCGCGGTGCTCCGCACTCGCTTGCTCGAGCACAGCGCACGCTCCCGCCCGGGCCCAGGCCTCCGG
>CAYYUP010000183.1:0-5428 GCA_964474905.1 uncultured Nannocystis sp.
CCCTCAAGGACATGCTGTGGAAAAAGGGCTTTGACGGGCTTGTTGAGCTCTTTCGGGCTCATGTTGGCCCGGCGCTCGCCAAGTCTCCTCCAAAGCACCGGCTGAGGTTTATCTTGCCCTTTCAGCACAACGGGAAAAACAGCAAGCGTATGCGGGCGTGCATCATCAAACTGGAGGAGGAACTCGCGAAGATCCCGGGGTTTGAGGTCATTCTGCTCAAGGAACTCGAGATTCCAAACCTCGAGGAGTTCCTGAAGCAGGTCGAGAAGGACGAAGCGGAGATCTTTGAGGCTATCCGTCCGGATCTCATCGCGCTGCATGAGGAGTTTACGGACCACACGCGAACACCTGAGCCGACCATCCTCGGGCTTGGCACTCGGCTTCAGAAGCTCATCGATGACGAGACTGGCCGCCGTCTCCGATCTGCAGATTGACACCTGTTGGTGTAGAAAGATCAGCATCATGAGCGTGCACGATCCCGCCAAAGCCCAGGAGACTCGGAAGATCCGCCTCGTCCCTCGCGATTCGGCGGGGCGGTCCTTTGATGTGATCCCCCATGATGAGAGGTTGCGCGGCGAATTCGGCGAGTACATCGCCGATGCGGGGCTGATCAACGCAGCCAACACGGCGCTCGCGCTCGAGCGACCGCTGCTGCTGACCGGTGAACCCGGTTGCGGCAAGTCAGATTTTGCTTGGGTCGCAGCTCGGGCGCTCGGAGGGGAGGAGCTCGGGCCGCTCTGCTGCTATATCCGCAGCGATACTCGGGCTCGCGATCTGCTCTACCACTACGACGCGCTTCGGCGCTTTGGCGACGCGCAGTACGGTCAGGCTGCGCTTTGCAGAGATGGCGGGGTTGAGTTGACCGGGGCCACAGCGAGGAATCAATCCGCGCGCAGTGCCGCTGCGGATCCGCGGAGTTATATCCGTCTTCGTCCTCTGGGCGTTGCGTTGATGACTGCGGGTCGTCGCGAGGTGGTGCTCATCGATGAGATCGACAAGGCCCCGCGGGATCTGCCGAACGACCTCCTCCATGTGCTCGATGCCGGCACATTTGAGATCGCCGAGCTCGACGGCAGTCTCGACGGGCAGCCTCACGCAGACCACTGCGAGCATCCGCTTAAGCGGAAAATGGGGCGTCCGGAGGGCTGCCGCAAGCCGTTGGTCGTGATCACCAGCAACGCCGAGCGCCAGCTGCCAGAGCCCTTTCTTAGGCGCTGCATTTTTTATCCGATCCCGCCGCCGAGTCGGCTGCGGCTTCTTGAGATCGCCAGGGCTCGGCTCGGCGTCAGCGGCGATGGAAACTCGCTAGCAGAGCGTCTGACGGTCGATTTAAAGCAGCTGGTGTACACATTTGCGGCGCTTCGCAAGTCTACCGAAGAGCAGCGCTTGATCAAGGCGCCGACGACCGCTGAGATGATCGAGTGGTTGCGGGCCTGTGTTCAGATTTACAGGCCTGAGGATATCCGCAGCCAGCTCCGCAAAATTGTTGATAGTGTAGATTTTGAGTCAGGGAGAATTGATCATACATCGGGCTGCTCCTGGGCGGATCTGCCGGGCATTAGCTGTCTGATCAAGCACAGCGAGGATCTTCGGGCGCTTCGGTGACTGGCGCTAGCCTCCTCGATTGGCTCGATTGGCTCGAGCGGCTCCATCGGCTCGGGCTTGTGCATTTAACGCCGTCGCAAGTTGAGGCCTGTGTGCGGCTGACTGCGACGGAGGGTGTTTGGCGCCGTCAGGAGGACCTCGCCGATGCGCTCGCTTCGGTGCTTGCGGGTGATCCGCGGACCTATCAGGTGGTGCGCGAGGACTTTCTCAGTGCCGTGCGCGGGCGAGCGGATCCGGCGAAGGGGGCAGAGACGGTTGTGGAGGAAGGCTTCGCGGAGATGCCTGATCCTCCTATTGAGGTGCCCGCCAGCGGGATCTACCGGCCTGTGGGTAGCGGTCGGTTCTTGCAGTGGTTTGCACGTATGGGCGGTCGCGGAAGTTGGATCGCCGTGTTGATTGGGTTGGCGATTGTTGTCGGTGTTGCCAAGGGGCCGAGCGTGGTGCTGGCGATCGTCGAGTACTTTGAGATCGAAGTCATACCGAAACCGAAACCCAAACCGCCGGTGTCCACCGCACGAGCGCAGATCGACTTGATCGCCAGCTCGATAGAGACCTCCATCGAGGCCTCGGCGTCGCAAGTAAACCAACCTAGCCCCGAGGACAACACGCTGCCGGGTCCGGCCTGGTTGAGGTGGCTGTTGCTCATCAGCTCGCCGCTGACTGCCCTTTTGGCGGGTCGCTGGTGGCGGGCGAGCACTGAGCTGCGGCGGGATCTCGAGCGTGTGGAGGCCGAGGCGAGTTCGGCACGTGATGCGGCTCAACACGGCGGTCGGGCGAGCGGTGCGCCCTACAACATCCGCCGCGAGCTGGCCTTGGATCGCGGCAGGGTCGACGACGCGGCGACGATCTTAGGTCGTCGTCGCGACGAGGCGTTGGGCGACGAACTCGACGTGCGGCGGACCCTGGCGCACACAATCGACGCCGGTGGCCGCTTTTCGCCGATCTTTGCACCGAGTGAGCGACGGGCGATTTTGCTCGTATTTGTGGATCGCGAGCAGGGCGGCCACCCCTTTTTGCACGGGGTTGACCTCCTGCTTGAGCGTTGGCGGGCGTGCGGTCTGGTTTTCGATCGCTACGACTTTGATTTTTCACCGCTCGAACTCACGGACGCCGCGGGCAAGCGGGTGCTCAGTCTTGACGCGCTCGCCCGTCAGAGCGAGGGGCGGCCGCTGCTGATCTTTTCGCGTTTCCGTCGCTCCGAAAAGTATCGCAGTGGCATCACTTGGCCGAGTCGGCTCGGCGCCTGGCCGGCACGGGCGTGGATCGACCTGGACCCGCACACGCTCTCAGAGCACGACGACGAGGGCCGAAGGCTGCGCGAGCGGATCGCAGATCTGCCGCGCTACGCCTTTACCGCGGACGGGCTGCTCCGGGCGGCTCGTTGTGTCGCCAGCGGAGAGGCGGTCGAGCCCGGAGCGGAGGAGGCATTGCCCTCGGTCGCGAGCCTGGAGGAGGACCTGTGGAAGTGGGCGGCCTGCGCTGCGCTGGTCCCCGATCCTACCTGGCCGCAGCTAGAGGCGGTCCGTCGCGAGTTAGAGCCACTGCGCAATGCGCTGCCAGATCCGCGGTATGTCCAGCGGTTGATCGAGTGGGCGGCCTGCGAAGGTATGGCTTATGGCAAGAGCTATCTGCTAGGTACGGGGCCGCGGCTCGCCTTTAATTCGAAAGAGCGGCGCCGACTGATGGCGAGGCTCAGGGAGCACGATTGTCGCCATGCTGGGAAAGCGGAGGAGCGACTCGAGTGGCGAGCCCGCGAGCTTCTCTGTGAGCAGTTAGAGGCGGCGGTCAGCGAGAGTCCTTTCGGAGAGGCGCTGCGTCTGGCGAAGATCAGCTTTCACAGAGCGGTCATGAATCCCATGGACGCGCGAGAGTTGCTCGCCGGGCACGATCGCGGTGCAGCTGCGCGAGAGCTGAAGAGGTTGGTCGTTGAGGAACTCACTCTTCAGGCGAAGGGCACGCCGAGCACCGAGCGTTGGGAGTCCGGGCTCGCGAGGGGTCTTACGGAGTGGACGAAGCCTGGGTTTGGGGCTCGTTTGAGCGATTTGCTGGCGCTGCGCGGGTGGAGCTTTGGGCTGCTTTGGCGGGCGCTGCCTTGGTCGGTGTTGGCGGGGCTGGGGGCGCTTTGCTGGTGGGGGCAGTTGTCGGGGCGTTGGGACTTGATGCCGGAGTCTGTGATGTCGGCGATGCGCGGCTCGGGAGAGGTCGGGCCTGCGCCTTTGGGTGCACGGGTTGTGCGCTCTCCGGCGGTTTGGAGGGTGCGGCGGATTATCGAAGGCGACCCCGAGCTGGTCGCCCTCGCGGATGTCGCTCCGCTTCGCCTTGTTCGGCTGCCGGGTGGCGAATTCATGATGGGCAGTCCGGAGTCTGAGGATGATCATCAGAACGATGAGCGCCTTCACCGGGCCCGCGTGGGTGCCTTTGCGATCGGTATTCATGAGGTGACCCTTGCGCAGTGGCAGGCGGTGATGAAGACCCGGCCGAATAATTGCAAGTACGGTTGCGACAAGGAGCATCCTGTCTCGAATGTCTCGTGGAATGATGCCTGTCGCTTCACCATTGCCCTGACCGAGCGGGAGAACGCGGGCCGTCAGGAGCGAGGTGCTGAGTTGCTCACGCCCTGTTATCGGGCTGAGGGGGATTCCTGCGTGTGGCCAAAGGCGCAGCGAGAGTGCACCGGCTTTCGTCTGCCGACCGAGGCGGAATGGGAGTACGCGGCACGGGCTGATAGCAAGACCGCCTACTTCTTCGGCGATGACAGGACGAAGCTGTGCACCTACGGGAATGTCAGGGACAAATCCCGAGGAAACGAGGGCGCGCCCTGCGATGATGGCTATGCAGGGCTGGCTCCTGTGGGTAGTTTCGAGGCAAGCCCGTGGGGGCTTTACGACGTGCACGGCAATGTTTTGGAGTGGGTGTGGGACTGGTATGGGGAGTACCCCGAAAAGAGTGGCGCAGTGAGAAGTGGGTACTCGGGGCCGGACGACGGTAAATCGCGCGTTCTCCGCGGCGGCTCTTTCAGGTACGTACCCTGGAGGTTGCGCGCTGCCGACCGGGGCGGGGGCCAGCCCTCGAACAGACTCCCGTTCATCGGCTTTCGTGTGTTGCGTGTCGCCCCAGTTCTAGAACCTTGAAATTTTGATCTTTTGTTGTTCTCGTTCGGCGCGACGCCGGTAATTTGCCGGTGCGGATCATGTAACGGATCTGCCGCGGCGTCTTGCCGAGTTGGGCTGCAGCCTGGGAGAGGGAGATGTGCATCGGCGCGCATAATCACGCGGGCCGCGAAGCGGTGTCAAAATTCTTGCGGTCGCGTGTCGAGAGGGGCTGGCGTTCTTAAACAGAGGACAGAGGACAGAGGTCAGAGGTCGAGGTGCGACTTGATGCCAACGTCAGTGTCAACGTGCCGAGTGTCCGACTGACAAAAAGTGTCACTCCGACTGACAAAAAGTGTCACTCCGGTGACAAAAGTGTCACTCCGACGACAAAAAGTGACAATTGTCAGTTGGTTTTTTCGGCGCGTCGCGCCGAACGAGAACAACAAAAGATCAAAATTTCAAGGATCTAGAACTGGGGCGACACGCAACACACGAAAGCCGCCGTCCGGGCTCTTGTTCGTGGGCTGGCTCCAGTCCCGGATGGCAGCGCGCAACCCCCAGGGCTTGTCCCAGAAAGAGCCGCCGCGGAGAACGCGCGCTTTGCCGTCGTCCCGCCCCATGTACCCACTTCTCACGGCGCCACTCTTTTCGGGGTATTCCCCATACCAGTCCCATACCCACTCCCAAACATTGCCGTGCACGTCGTAGAGCCCCCACGGGTTTGCTTCGAA
>CAYYUP010000184.1:0-5395 GCA_964474905.1 uncultured Nannocystis sp.
AGGACTCCTCCTTCTGTTCTTCGCGGAGTGTCCACTCTCAGGGGGGAAGCCCACAGGTAACCCTGATGAGTACAAACGAGCGAGCGAATTCTTCAAAAAAATGCTCGCAGCGATTACGCGGCCGGGCGGTCGTGAGCCGGTCCTGGTGCCGGTTCCAGGTAATCACGATGTCACGCGTCCAACGGAGAAAAAGGCGCGGCGTCCGTACAAAGTGCTCCAGTCGTATCACGAAGGACCCAAGGACGAGGACGTCGCTGAATTGCTCGAGGATCTTTGGCAGCAGAAGAATCCAGAGCTCGTTTCGGGGCTCTTTTCCGCGTACACGGAGTGGTTTGCAGGCTTTGTCGCGCCGCGTCTGGACAAGTACAAGGACAAGTACAAGGACAAGGGCCTGGACTGGCGCTGCTCGTGGTTTCCTGGCGACCTCTCGGTCCGCCTTGACCTGCCACAACGCCCGCCGCTGCATATCGTTGGCCTCAATTCAGCGTGGTTGGCGTACCGGAAAGCGGACTATCGCCAAAAGCTCGCACTCGAAGCGGGCCAGCTGCACGGTGCGTTCAGCGGTGGAAAATGTTCGGGTCTTGAGAGCCTCGATGAGGTGCACGCGCTCCTGTTGGTCCACCACCATCCGAGCTGGTTTGCGCCTGCGGTCCGCGCTGATTTTGACTCATCGATCTACCCGCCGAGTCGTTTTCTCGCCTGTCTTCACGGTCAGGCGCCGCAACACCAGCAGACCTCGGTTGCGGCGAGTGGCGGTAAGGTTCGGCACTTCATTCCGACGTACTCGCTTCTGGGCCGCCGCACGTTCATTGAGGCCGAGGGCGAGAAAGATCGTCGCGAGGGCTATGTCTGGGGAGAGCTGGCCGATGATGGTGAGTTGCGCATATGGCCTCGTAAGCGCTTTAGGAAGGGGGACGGCGTGTGCGGCTTCTTCATCGATTCGAACGTGCACAGTGCTCGCGAGGGCGTTGTCGTCCGCAAGGGCCGCACACCCGACAAGACAGAGCCGGCGCAGAAGCGGTCTCCGGCGGGCATGCTTCAGTGCTCGGTCGAGTTCGGTCACGGGGGCTCGAGGAGCGGCGATGAGGTGCCGACGCTCGATCTCACGGCGTACTGCATCCGCGTTCGTGACAAAAACAACAAGCTCCGCCTCGACGGCATCGCGGCCTCGGCGAAGACGCTGAACTTCTCGATCGAGGAACTCTACACCCGCCTGCGCACGCACTCCCCGCAGGTGCGACGAGCTGCGGTACGAGGGCAGGCGAGCGAGCAATTCGTCGGCCTCGGCGATGGCGGCATGGTTCACCTGGGGGAGGTCCTATCGCACAATAAATTGCTCCTGATCGAGGGCCAAGCCGGCTCCGGCAAGACGACCTTTCTCCGCCTGGTGGCGAGTGTGCTCGCTCGCGATTTCCTGCGGGAGCCCTGCCCGGATGGGTCTTCATGGCGGTCGGTGTATCTCAGCGAAAGCGTCGCCTCGGTGCTGCCGGTTTTTCTAAAGCTTGCTGACTTTCAGGATCTTACGGGCGGGCAGATCCGCGGTGATGTTTTTCTTGTGCAACACCTTGCAGAGCAAAGCACGCCTGCGAGTGGCTCCACGGATGAGGCGCAGCTCGCCCGCCGTCTGGCCTGGGAGCGCCTGCTCGTCGATGGCGGGGTTGTCCTGCTATTCGATGGTCTTGACGAGGTCGGGGAAGATGCCCGTCGCGAGCGTCTTTTTGGTCTTCTGCAGGATATCCTCAGAGCATGGCCGAAGTGCCAGGTGATCGTTAGCAGTCGGCCTTTCGGCGTCGAGAGACTCAAGGAGCTGGGTTTTGCCCATGTTAGTGTCGCTCCTTTTGAAGAGGCGGAGATCGAGGATTACGTTGGGCGTTGGGTCAAAGCTTTTTTGGGGACCGAGCCGAAGAAGCGCGCCGGCGAAACCGAGGAGGCCTATGCGGATAGGCTTTGGGTGGCGATCCGGGCGCACGGGGAGCTGCGGCGGCTGGCGTCGTCGCCGGTGATGCTGACCTGCCTTTGCGTGGTCTACAGCCATGGCGGAGGCCTGCCAGAGAGTCGGGCAGAACTCTATCGCGACGCGATCAAGTGGCTGATCGAATCCCGCCAGCCCCTACGGAAGAAGCAGAAATACGACGGATTTCGAGTGCAGGAGGCCCTTTCGGCGCTCGCTTTGGAGATGATGGGCGGCGCAAGCGGAAGTAAGCGCCGCGGGATCGGGATCCGCGAGGCTGCGGACTGCGTCAAGGATATCGTTCGTGGTTCGGTCTTCGAGATTGCCGACAAGCCCGCGCGGACGAACGCACTCTGCGAGTGGCTGCGCTTTGAGTGTGAGCACAGCGGTGTGATCGCAGAGGCAAGCAAGGGCCAGCTTGAATTTCGGCATTTGACCTTTCAGGAGTACCTGGCAGCGGCACGCATGGCGACGCTGCGTCGTGAAAAGTGGTGGCCAATGCTGAATGGGCGCCTGGAGGGTATGCACTGGCGGGAGACGGTGGAGCTCTTTCCGGGGTGTCTTTTGGAGGCGGGATCGAGTGACAATGTGGACTATTTGATCGCGGAGGTGCATAAGCTCTGGTCGGCGCCAGAGTGGTCGCCGTTGGTGCGCGCTGCGAAGATCACGGCGATCACCGGGCGCTTTATGCCGGTGCTGCGCTCTGCGAACTACAATATGGAGGCGGGCATCGCAGCGACCGATAAACGGCTGCGGGGAGAGGCGGAGGCGATCTTCGAGGTCAAGGGCGCGGCTCAGGTCGACAATGAGCGCACCCGGATCGCTGTGGCGGAGGCGATCGGGGTTGCGGGCGATCGGCGACTCGCAAAGGGGTGCTTTGAGGCGAACCTGCTCGGGTTTGGGAGCGAAGACAAGGACCTCCGGCTCGGCAAGTACCTAGTGACTGTGGAGGAGTATGCGCAATTTGTCGACGACGGGGGATATCGGCGCTCGGGGTTTTGGAACGATGAGCAGGGTTGGTCGTTTCGGGAGCGGGAGGGCTGGGAACAGCCTGCATGGTGGGAGCGGCAGCTCGGAGTGCCGAATCGGCCGGTGTACGGGGTATCGTGGTTTGAAGCGATGGCCTACTGTCGATGGTTGACGACGCAGCATCCCCACCTTCAGGTACGCCTGCCGACGAAGGTCGAGTGGATGCGTGCAGCGTCGCCTGATGAGCGGCGCTATCCGTGGGCAGGAAAGGAAGAGCCGGATGAGCTGCGGTCGAACTTCGATCGGCGAGTCGATGCTCCGACGCCAGTCGGGCTCTATCCCGCGGGTGATGGTGCCTTTGGGCACTGTGATCTTGCCGGTAATGTTTGGGAGTGGAGCCTCGATGCTGTTGGGGAAGTGTGTCTCGACGAAGAGAAAATTAGAAAGTTCGGGCGCCCTCGGGTTTTGTATGGAGGATCCTATTGGGATAAGAAGGATCGTGTGGGGGCGGCGGCCGAGCGCTACGGGCTCAGGTCCTCCTTCCGCTACGACTACTTCGGCTTTCGGGTGTTAGCGGAGTGCGCGAGCCCTTGATCTTTGGCCCTTGGTTTTTGGTTACCGTGGTGACCGCGAGCGGGCTTGCCGGCGAGTTGTCAGGGTTCCAGGGGCGGAGCCCCGGGCGACCGAATTGCCTGACAAAGGCTGACAAAGGTTGACAACCGCCTCAACGTCCCCGCGAAGCACCATTTTCCGTGTCCTCTGCTCGAAGCGGTGGAGGGCGGCTCGGCGCGGCCGCCAACCCGCGCGACTCACTCGCTGTCCGAGGTAGAGCACCTCCTGCGTTATCGATCGCACCGGCGCTGCCGGGTCCTTGAGCTTTAGATCACGCTCGCGCTCGAGCCATTGTGCAATGGCCCCGCGGATCGCCTCGATCTCTGCAAGCTCATCGGTCATCACGACAAAGTTGTCCATGTATCGCTGATAAAAGGGCGCCTTGAGTTCGCGCTGCACGCAGTGGTCAAGCCCCGAAAGGTAGTGGTTGCCCCACCATTGGCTCGTCAGATTGCCGATCGGCAGCCCGCAACCGGCTGGCGGAAAGCCTGCTTCGAAGCCGAGGAATTCAGCGACGCCCGGCCCTCGGTAGATTCAGGTACCGCTCTTGGCGATCGTTTGGAACAGCGCCAGCGCTCGGCGGTCCTTGATCCGTCGCGCCATGATCTGCAGGAGGATCCGACGATTGATACTCGGGAAGTAGGCGCGAATGTCACCAATTGGGCTTCTTGATGGAGTTGTCAGGTGTTTGTCAGGCGTTGTCAGGCGTTGTCAGCAATTGTCAGCAATTCGGGGTTCCAGGGGCGAAGCCCCGGAACCCCGAGAGCTCGCCGGTAGGCCCGCTCGCGGTCACCACGGTGACCAAAATCAAGGGCTAAAGCTCAAGGGCTCGCGTACTCCGCGAACACCCGAAAGCCGATGACAATGCCGGGGCCGATGGACACGGCCCCGAAGCGGCTGGCCGCCGTCCAGGGTCTGTCGTTGGACCAACAAGTCCCGCGAAGTGACCGTCCCTTGGCATAGCCAACGCTTTCCACAGGATTCAGTTCGTTCTGCAGCCGCCGGCTGTAATCCACGCTCCACACATCACGGCACCACTCCCAGATGTTGCCCATGAGGTCGAGATGGCCAAAGGGCCCCTTGCCCGCAGGGCAGCTGCCAACGGGAGCTGTGTACTCACCGCTTTCCTCTCGCCCGTAGATCGCCCGGCTCGGATCAGGCGCGGCGTTGCCCCAGGGATAGCACCGCCCGTCGGTTCCGCGGGCGGCGAATTCCCACTGCGCCTCGCTCGGCAGCAGCACCTTTCGATTCACACAGGTCAGGTCCTCCTGCTCGGAGAGCCAGGTACAAAAGGCGACAGCATCATCCCAGCTCACGCCGACCACCGGTCGCCTGTCCCCGGCGAAGCGATCATCACCCCACAGGGCGGGTCGTCGGTGCTTCGGGTTCGCCGCGAGGAAGCGCCCGTACTGGCCGTTGGTCACCGGTGTCTCGGCCATCCAGTAGGGACTGAGGCGCACTCCATGGACAGGTTCAGCGTAGGGGATGCCGCGCGCTCCCATCTCAAAGTGCCCGCCTGGAACCGCCAGAAAGCGGATTCCCGTGACGCGCTCGACGAAGTTTTGCGCCGGTGCGTCGGCACCCGCGACGACCTCGAACTCCGCCTCCTCGGACTCGGTCGCCTCGGGCTCGTCGCGCACACGCTGGATCATGCGTACGCCGGATGCGTGCCTGAGGGTGTCTTTTTCTTTTCGATCGCCTCTGAACGATTTTTTGAGGATCTGCACAGGGAGCAGCTTGCGGTCGATGCTGGGGGGGAGTTCGCTTTTGGCAGCGGCGGCCGCTTCGAGGGGCGGCTGTGGCCTCGTCGGCTCGTCGCGATCACCAGTGAGTGTTTTGAGGACATGCACACAGAGCGGTCCG
>CAYYUP010000185.1:0-5281 GCA_964474905.1 uncultured Nannocystis sp.
CGAGCGAAAGGTGCGACGACAGGACTCGACAGAAACCTCGGGATTTACGCCGCCGGGGGTCCAGTGCAGCATCGCCAGGGGTGCGTAAAAACGGCGAGGACCGTGGGGCAGAGCACCGTTCGTGAACTCTTGGAGATCCCAGGGCACCACGAGATCGGGGGTTCTTGGACGTGCGGTGATGATCCAGGTATCACCGATAATACCCTCATTCGTAAAGGTGACCTGAAGGCCAGATGTACCAAGCTCCACAGAAGCGTTCGGATCAAAGTGGAGGCCCGTGGTACCGCCTCCGTCACCGGGGCGCCAATGGCGGAGGAAGAGAAAACGATCCTCGTCCGGGTCCTCGGGGTCGAACCAGTCGACGAAGGGCTGAAGATCGGCACCGCTGAGGGTGACTTCGACGGTGCCCGTAATCGGATTGTAGGGTGATTTGACCCTCGCAAAGACGCCGCCGCCGATGTCACCGGCGATGCTGTGATCGGCCGTTACTTCACCATTCGGGAGAGAGGCGCCCTTGGGCAAAAGCTCTAGGACTTCCCCCATCAGGGGATGGTGCGCCTGGTCCTTGGGCGGGGTGAGCAGCGTAAGCTCGTAGATGTCGGTGTCGACCTCCGTCGGAAGGCTGATCCGGTAGAGCGGCGAAGCGTTGTCGTAGGACCAGAGAAAGCGGTTGGTGTCGATGAGCTGGATTCGGATCGCTTGATTCTCGGCACCGATATATCCCGGGTCTCCCGGCGATTGACAGAGGTCCTGAATCACTCCCAAATTGCTAGGCCCGACTTTGAGGCGAGCCGCAGAGATAAGTTCTCCTGTGCGCTCATTAAAGGAGTGAAGGCCGGCCACTGTGAGGACCGTTTTGAGATCCGTGAAGGCATCCGAGCAATCCGCAGAGATGCCCGCTTGCACGTAGACTCGGCGCATGCGACGAACGCGTACGCTGGTATCGGGCCCGCTGAGCGCTTGTTCGACGATCTCTTGATCCTCGACGCCGGTGACCTCCTGCTCCCAGGCGACCATGTAGAGCAGGTCGTCGCGAAGGACGTTTGGCAGTGTGGGTAGGCTGACGTCGGAGCGGTTCGACTGCAACCAATCCTGCTGAGCGAGAAAGGTCTCTGGGGATCCGAGAACAAGCCGGAGACCGCCGACGTAGTACGAGCCGGCGACGATTGTAAAGTCGTAGTCGATGAGACTGACGTCGGTAATTTTGAAGCCGTCATCCGACGATCCGTGGGGACCTACCACATCGGCAACGACAAGGCGTTGGTCCTCGCCTGCGATCATCGCACTCTCATTAAAATCAGAATCGAGAATGATTCGGCCCTGTTGGAGGCGAAGTCCGCTGTAGTGCTTCTCGGGCTGGAGGAGGTGGCGGGAAATGTCCTTAATGGTCATGGCGAAAGTCCTGGGTGTTTTCGTCGCGGGTCGCGGGGTTGCGGGGTTGCGGGGTTTCGGGGTTTCGGGGTTGCGGGGTTGCGGGGTTTCGGGGGGTTCGCGGATCAGTTCTCTCGGATCAGAGCTGGAATCCGACCTATGGGTATAAACTCGGCGATCTTGGAGCGAAGGCTGGAGAGCTTTACGGGCCAGAGAAGGCTGGAGTAGCCGCCGAGTTCGGAGCCGTTTTCGGCACCCTCGGCGAGCAGTGGGTCGATCTCTTCGGCGAGTACAAAAAAGCCCGGATCGCCGAAGCGATGGGAGATGAAGTTCGCGTCGACGATCCCCTTTACGGTGCCGCTGTAGATCGGCGGTGCTTGGCTGCCCTCGCCGATGACCGAGTAGCGGATGCAGCCGTGCTGGGTATCGCTGACAATCACAGGTTTGGTTGCGAGCAGGGCGTCGGCGTCGATTCGGAGGCCTCGAAGCGGCAGATCGAGGGTTGTGCGCTCGATGTTGAGTGCGGTGAAGGGAAGATCGATCGAGGCTGTTGGATCGGTCGAAGAGGCGATCGAGTCGCGGATCGTCAGCTGCAAAACTTCGCCGCTGAGCTCCCGTGAAATACCGTTGATGATCGAAGATTCGATGATCAATTCGCGGATGGTGCCGTCGCGGATGATCAGGAGCGCGGGGTCCAGCGTGGAGTCATCTGCCCGCAGTCCGCCCGGGTCGAGGGTGCAGTGGCGGATCGTTACCTTGGCAAAATCGCCGACCAGGACGAGGGGGCCGCCACCGATCCACAGGCCCTCGAGCGTGAGCTCGGCGTCGGGATCGTGCGGGGTGAAGAGCCAGCTGCTGCCCTCGGCAACCGCTCGGCGCAGGTAGGGGCGCAGGCGATCGTCGCCGCCCTGGGCGAGGTTTGCGGCCTGAAAGGTCAGGTTTGAGAATGTTGTGACGTCATCGACAATATATGTATAATTGTCGCGAAATGAGTACACATTTTGCCAGCCACCACCGGGCACGAGGAAGATGCCGCTGGCAAAAAAACCGTCCTCTGCCGTGAGCAGCGATGCGCGGCGGTCGTAGGTGCCGGCACCGATCGGCCCAGAGAATCCGTAGAGGTAGCGAGCAACCCGAACGTCGACGATCGTATTCGGCACCTGAAAACGTCCGCGGACAGGGTCGACGACCAGTGATTTGTCGGTCGGAAGGGCACCGAGCCAGTTGGAGAGGTTGCCCGCAGAGGACTCCTCTGTGGGCACCAGGGCGCCGTCGAGGCGGATTTCGTGGGCCTGGTGCTCGCCGACGAGGTAGTGCTTGGCGGCATCGTCGACGAGTGCGAGCTTGAGCAGAAGCTTGATATTGCTGGAGTCAAGAATATTGCCGCCGAAGGTATCCAGAGTTGCCCGAAGGCGGGCCTCGTCGGCAAAGCGCTGACCGAGGTTTTGGCTGAGGTAGTTGAAGGACTCGACGTCGAGTAGGCCTTCGAGGGCGTCGAGTACCTCCTGCGTGATGAGATAGGGCGCATGCCCGAGCAAGCGGCAGCGCAGCGGTCCCGCGACCTGCTCCTCCTGTCGTCGTACACAGTCTTCGGGGCGATCGGAGGCGATATAGAGAGGAATGTCGCGGCCCGAAGGGTCGAATGTGTATTGACCGGCAGCGATTCGATAGGGTGTTGCACCCCGCCCCGTACTGTCGCCTTCGACCGCATAGGGCGTCATTCGGGCGAGGTGGTAGTTGAGGCGATGAATCCCGTAGCGACCGTCGAGTCCGCGATGTCGGCGGAGATCCGGGGCGTGGGAAAATTCATCCCAGGGGCTGTAGCCAAGCTCAACGCCGCGGGATTGCCGGATATCAGCGATGCCGCCGGAGGGCGTCGCGGTGAAACGACCGCTAGCGCCAGGTGCAGGATCAAGACCGTGGCGAGCCCGGCCGAGGCGACGAAAGGCTTCGACAACAATGCCATCCCAGCCGGCGATGTCGACGAGCAATTGGTCGAGAACGTCGAGGGTGCCGCTGCGGCGACGGTAGTGAATCGTCTTGGCGACGTCGACGCGGCGACCCCGAGAATTAAGCGCAGGCACCAGGCGAGTACCGACAAGCGCGCCGATCAGCGGTACGGCCCAATCATCACAGCTCTCGATCGCTTGATTCTCCCAAAGACGATCGACGCTCCGCCGGCTCTCGGCGACTCGCTCGGCGATGACCTGAATCAAAGCCCGAAGCACATGATGATTCTCGGGATCGGCGTTGCGGTAGACCGCAGGGATCCAATCCCAGAGTTTTTCGGTGTAGTAGCGTTCAAAATTGTCGAGGGCTTGATCTGACATGGTTCACCTCGGAACAGCCCGCACAGGCTGAATGAGCGAGCTGCTCAATTTTGGATATCTTTGGATATCTTTGGGTCGCGTTGAATAGCGTTGGTTAAATTCGATAACAAAGTCACAAGTGCACACTTTTAGTGTTCGCTTTTCGCGCTGCTCAGCAGCGTGCATCTTTGGGATCTCTTGGGTAGGTACGCGCAAAATCCTAGGAGCCGGAGCTTGTGCAGGGCCGAAGCTCGGGATCTAGCGGGGTGATCAGCGTGCGCGAGCCCTTTGGCCCGAGGAAATCGTAGTAGTGACCCCGGGGTGCCTGAATGCCTGGTGCTGGGAAGGGGTTGTTGCTGCGTTCGATCGAGTCGATGTCGAGCACACCGGCGACGGAGCGCACGGCGGCGGCGATTTCAGCTCGCATCAGAATGCCGCCGATTCGGGCATTTGCGGGGGCCAGGAGACCCGTTTTGGCATCGGCGAGCACGTTGAAAACAGCGGCTTTCACATCCTCGGGACGGTAGGCGGGATCGACGACGACGGCGACGCGAAGGCGATCAGCGATCGCCTGGGCCGGTGCGGCTTGCACGATTGTTCCCTCCTCCGAGAGCGCCTGGAGGTCGCGGATTAGACCGCGCGCAAGCTGGGCATCGCCGCCGCTGTCGGTGGCGATAAACCACACTTTGACGACGGCTGAGAGGGCCTTTTTTTCCCAAATCGTTTCGACCTTGCTCTGGAGAACGCCGGCAAAGGATTGGGCCCGGGCGGCGAAATCCGGGAGGGCGATCAGGCGACCGAGGATCAGTGCCGAGGCGGGGCCATTGCTGCGGAGTGCTTTGGCGTCCTCCCGATCGCTGCCGCCAGTGATCGGTGCCGGGCTGCGAACCCGGATGAGTCCCGGGGCACCGCGGACGATTTGGGTGATGCCACCGGCGGGGATCGACGCCGTGCCAGCGCCAAAGCGGTAGGTCGCGCGCACGTTGCCGTCGCCAGCGGGCAGGCGAGCACCGCGAATTCCGTCGCCAAAGGAGATCGTTGTCTGTCCGTGCTCGTCGTGGCGAACGGTATACAACCGGTCGGTCGGACCAGCGCTGTAGAAGGTCGGTCGCTCCTCCCAGCGGATCCCGCCGACCCGGATCTCGAGAGTGCTGATATAGCCGCGCTCGCTGCCCGGAGCGACAAGATAGGTGAGCGGCGCCTTTTTCAAATCAAAGGATTGGTAGGCGATCGAAGGATCGCCGTCGCCTAAAATCTCGTCGTGCACAGTCTCGCCAATGCCGACCGGCAGCACGTTTCCGTGCACCGTTACAGGGACACGAAGCAATTTTGCGGGGTCCCAGGCACCACCGGTGACCGTCATCGTCGCCCCACCCTTGTCATCAAAGTGGATCGTTCCGTCGACGAGAACACCCGCGCCGTTGGCATCCTGGAGGATCAACTGATTGGGCTCGTAACCCGCCGGAGGTCGGTCGTAGACACCTTCTAGAGCGATCTCGCTTCCGGTGATGATATCGGCCGGGGCAAGCATGTGCTTGGCCGGACGGGTCAGACGACCGATGTCGTGGAGGTTGTAGTGAATGACTAGTTGGTTTTGGGTG
>CAYYUP010000186.1:0-5214 GCA_964474905.1 uncultured Nannocystis sp.
TCGCGGTCTCGGCCGATGAGTTTGCGACACTTCCATCCGTGCACGCACCAACAACCAAAAGCGTGAGGCCCCCGCACATGCACAGCAGGTCTCGAGTTGAAGATGATGGCCGACGCGCTTCGCTCATCGTTCGACTATACGCGTAATCCACCGCCTGCGGGGCCTGTGCTGCACGCATGCCCCTCTCGCGAGTACGCCCTCCTGTGCTCGCTCGGCGCACACACGCCGCAGGCCTCCGCTCGCCGACAGGCCCGGACGAGTGGTGCTAATGTGTGCGCCGATGTCAGCCTCGCGACCAGAGAAACGCCTCTTCGATCTGCTCTGCGATCTCTTTGATGGGCCCGAACTCGTCCGCTTTGTCACCAATACCTACGGCAAACAGCTCGGTCACGACCTGCCCGGCGCAGGCGGTCGACTCAGCGATCTCGCCTTCGCGGTGACCGGCCTGCTCGACCGTCGCGGGCTGATCAAGACCGAGTTCTTCGAGGCCCTTGCCAAGCACGCAAGCGACACATTCGCAAATGACAAGCAACCCGCAATTGCTGCGGCCGCGCGCGCGTACGGATTTACTGTGCGCCCTCCAACCATAACTCCGCCGGCTGCTGTGCCCGAGCCAACTGCAACTGCAACAACCATGGCAACCGCGGCATCGTCTTTGCCCGTCAGCGGCGACAAGTCGGCCAAGCCAAGCCCTGCGTCAAGCGAGCAGCCCGACACCGAGTCTTGGCACGTCTTCATCTCCTATGCTCACGCCGATCAAAAGTGGGTCAACATACTCGCCGACAACCTGCACCGCCTGGGTCTCGACGTCTTTTTCGACAAGTGGGAGATCGACGCGGGCACCGTCGTCAGTCTGCGCCTGGACCAGGGCCTACTCGGCAGTCGCTCCGGCATCCTCGTGGTCTCCAAGGCCTCCATCAGCCGCCTCTGGGTGCAGCAAGAGTACGCGGCTCTGCTGCAAAAAGCGACCCAAAACGGCCAGCGCTTGATCCCTGTGCTGCTCGAGGATGCCGAAATGCCACCAATGCTCGCGACCCGCTGCTGGGTCGACTTTCGCAACAAGCGGGATCAGGCCTATCTCGACGCTGTCAACGAACTCGCCGCTGCGATTCGAAAAGAGCCCCTCGCGGCAAACAAACGACCCCCCCGCGATAGTCCGCTGCAAACGCCCTAGCTCGAAATATGCGGCCAATCGCGTGCGGCGCAAAACGTCCCAAGTCGCGCCAGGACGAGCCACGCACAGCATCACCGGTCGCAACAATGCGGCAACTTATGTCATCGTACTGACACCTCAACGTGCCAACATATTAAGATATTAAGGATATTAAGATATTCGCATCTCATACCCGCAGTTCACGATACCAAGACCCCCTCGACAACCGTTGGTCACCGCAACCCCCAAGCAGCTTGCTAGAGCGGCTCACGAACGTAGCAATACGTATCCAAGAGGCGACCGGCGAAGGCTTTTTCGACCTTGCGGATCGCCGATGCCTCGATCGACAGGCTGACGAGGAGGGCGAGGCGGGGCTCACCGCGAAACTCCACCGTAGCGACCTCGATACTTTCGCGGGAATCGTCGCCGGCGAGCGCCTGGGCGAGCAGTTTTTTCTCTTCGCTGTGGTCCCCTTCGACGTCGCCGCGAAGGAAGGTGTAGTGCATCTCTAGGCCCGGCGAGCAGCGCAGGCGGGTTGGGCTCGGATCTCCGTACTCGGCCATTCGGGTCACAATTTCGTCGAAGCCGCCGACCTCTAGGATCTTCCGCGGGCGAGTGGGACCGTAGGCTGCCTGCGTAGTTGCGATCCAAACCCCGCCATCGTGGTCGGCGACGACTCCGGTCACAGAGCCCGGAAGCGAGAGTTCGATCTCGATCCAACCGCCAGAGGTCAGGCGCCAAAGGTTGCCAGCCGCGTAGATGGGGTCATCGCGGCAAATGGCGTAGAGGCCGGCGGTCTTCGACCAGGCGACTCCGAGTAATTCGGCACCGCAGGGAGGAGCGGATTCCTTGTGCCAGGTCTCGCCGTCGTAGCGAGCTAGATACGGGTCGGTCTGCTCATTCTCGTAATCTTCGAGGCCACCGAAAACATAGCCTCGATCAGCGACGGCAAGCTCGATCCCGTTGATGTCCACGGAGACAGCGTCGGGCAGGGACACAATGGTGCTCGCATGGGTGCTCGAATCATAGGTGAGTACATGAGGAGGATCGCCGGACACAATGCCCATAAGCAGGCCATTTGGCAGGGTATCAAAATCATCGATCGTCTCGGGGAGCCGCGGTGCCTTCGCGGGGCCTGCGTACACCGCGAGCGGCTTTGCCTTGGCGATCGCCGTCCGGATCGCTCGCTCTTCGGAGGCGGGCGGATCGAGTTCACCGTCGGTCTTGCGGTAGCGCGGGGCAAAGCTGCGAAGGGCAATCACCGAGTCGCCCCATGGCTCGATGCGTTCGGGAAAGGACACATAGCGCGCATGCTTCGTATCGAGGTGAAACCAGCCATCACCGAGCCAGCGGTAGGTCTGGTTGTAGTAGATGCCGACGCGGAAAGGCGAAATGTAGGCGCTCGTCATGTAAAGCCCGTCGGGCCAACGACCGCCAACGCTATGCACAGTCCAGTCGACCGCGAGTGAAACGACCACAGGATCGGTCTCGGGGGGAACAATGCCACGGACCCAGGCGGGGTCCTGGACGAGGGTGCCATCGCTCTCAGGCCGCATCAACCAGGGCCCGTGCGCGATCAGGACCTCGCCATCACCGATGCCGAACACGTGGAAGCTAGGGTTGCCTTCATTGCCCCCAATCACCCCCTTCTTCGCCTTTGCAAGCAGGTGATAGCGGGGCTCCGCGGTCGGCTTAGCGGGATCCGCGGGTGCTTCTTCGGCCATGGAGTCAGCCGGTGCGACGGCCGTCTTGTCTGCATTGGTCTTGTCTGCGCGGGTCTTGCCTGCGTCGGTCTTGTCTGCGGTCTCGACCTCGGAGTTCGTCACCGTCGAGACGGACTCGCGTTGGCAACCGGCGATCAGCACTGCCGAGCCAGCGACGGCGAGCACGCCTAATCCGCCGACAAGTGCACCACAGCCTGCGAGCCTGGACGATACGCGGGGGAGGTCGGTTTCGGTTTTTGTAGGCATGTTGTTGATGCGCTTGGGATCGATCTAGAGGGGGCTTAGGCGTCCTGACGCGAGCTCAGTTTCGCCGTCGACAATCGCGTTGCGGGGATCAAAGCTGCGATGGTGAGCCACCCGCTGGTGGCGGACCCACCACAGGATCGCCTCGTCATCGGCGGCGTCGACCTCGAGCGTGACCACCCGTGGGCGGCCGTCGGCGGGCACACGATCGTCGCGAATCTCGCTCAAGAGCGCGATCCCAGAGGCTTGTCGAACCTGTGCAAAGTGGCGCGCGAGGTAGCGGCGACTGGTCGCCTGCGGGCGGGCTGAGGGCGCTGCGGCGATCTCTAGGCGGCGCAGGAGATCGCCGGTCGGAACAGCGTGGCCGACTTCGCCAGCGGCGAGCGTCAGCCGAATCGTGCGCGCATCGACCCGCTGGGCATCGACACGAACGGACCTGCGGAGGGCAGCCGGATCCCGCGAAAGGGCAAAGCTGTGCGAGGACCGACCAGCGGCATCGGCGGGCATATGGCAGGCGACACAGCTGCGCTTGCGGTGGCGGGAAAGAGCGTGCTCGTCGAGGGTCGATTGCATCTGTTCGGGGGTCTCGCGGAGCCCGGCATCGGGAAACTCGAACTGGTGGCAAGGGCCGCAGGCAAGGCGCCCAAACTCGGGGTCTCGGCGCACTGAGTGGGGGGCGGCAACCGGCGCTCGGCTGCTGCCTGTGACGATCTCATCGCCTCGCAGGTGGCAGCTACGACAGCTGACACCGACGGTCGCTTTGGGCGTGATTTTGGAGATCGCCGGGTCTTGCTCTGGGGCGTGGCAGCTTCGACAAAATGCCCGCGGTTCGAGAGCGTGGGCGGCCTGAAAAGTCGACTCGGTGAAGGCACTGCGATGCTGCGAACTCCACCACTCGGCGGCGACCCTTGGGTGGCAGGCAACGCAGGCAGCATCGGTCGTAGTATGAGGCGTCGCTGTTGCGCCTAAAAGTACGAGCGCCCTTGCCCATGGGATACCAAACATCGATGAACTTTCGGGTTCATGGTCGGACGATCACGGGCGACGACGCAAGGCGATCATGACGATCGTGGCGATAACGGCGATAACGGCGATAACGAGGTTCAAACTGCAAATTGGAGGGAGGAGGGCGCACAGACGCACAGATGCTGCCAAGGGTGCACCTACTGGCCATCAGGCACGCGAGATGCATTGGACGCGCGCAGCCGACCCAACTGCCCCAGAGGACAGGCCATTGAGAAGCGCTCGCGGAGCAACTTTTGCGACCAAGGCTCACTCGAAAAACGCAGCCGGGTAGTGGACAACACCGCGGACACCGGCAAGCCCGTTTTTTTCTAGCTCGATCGCCATGCAATTCTCCGCAGGCACCTCAAAGGGCAAGCGCACACCAAAGTGATCCGCTCGCAGATAGCCAAAGCGCGGATAATAGCCCTCATGACCCAGCAAAACCACCGAGCGATGGCCTAACTCCTTGGCCACTTTGTGCGCTCTGTTGATCAGCAGGCCGCCGATGCCCTTGCCCTGGTGCTCTGGCGCGACGGATACCGGAGCAAGCGCCAGCGAGGCGTGCTTGGCCTCGGTATCGGCCTCGGTGTCGACGATGTTGATTTTTGTCAGCAGGATATGACCGACGATTTTGTCACTCGTGCTCGCGACGGCAACTATTGACAGTTCAGGAATAAATGCATTTAGTTGCCGGAGACGATCGACCAAAAATTGCTCGCGGTGATCGCTCATCGACACACTGGCAAAGGCACGCTCGATCAGGCCAAAGACGGCCCTGTGATCTGCCTGTGACTCTTGCCTGGTGATGACCTGCATACATGGAATCATACTCGTTTTCGTATTCGTCGATCGCATGCTCTGGCGCAGAGCATGTTCGAAGCAGGCATCTTGCGATGGCCCACAAATCTTGGGCTGGCAAACGAACGGTCTCGTCGATCGCTGAAACCGGAAACCAGAACCCAGAAACCGGAAGGCATGGGTCGACTGAACCGTAAGAGCATTTTCGCTCATTCACCCGTCCACGATCCTGGACAAGGCGGGTTCTTGCGCAAAATAAGTAGTAATCCTTGCATGTTAATCACCGAAAGC
>CAYYUP010000187.1:0-5045 GCA_964474905.1 uncultured Nannocystis sp.
TCCGTGTGTAAGTGCACGTATACTTGACGCCGTTCACAACCGCGCGGGCGTGACTGCCACGATAGAGTCGCCGGCATGCGCAGTGCAGAGTATGAGGTTCGTTCCCCCAAGCGCACCGGCATGAGCCCGTTGAAGGCGATCGCCATCGCCCTCGTGATCCTGATCAGTGTCGCCTATGGGGGCTTCCGCGTGTTTCGTGCAGGTCACGATATCAAGCGAGCAAAGCTGTCCGCGACGGCGCTTCTCGACGCCAACCGCGAGTACCAGCGCGGTGCCAAGGTTGTGAATTCCGTTGGCAAGTTGGTCGGCGTCCGCGAGCTCTCCGGGGTCGCCGAGGCGATTGTCGACCTTATCAACGACGGCGAGAGTTCGCGCTTCAAGGAGGCCGTCGATTACGCCAGGCGCTGCGACGAGGACCTCGACGGCGACCACGGGATCATCGCCAAGCTCCTCTATCGCCAGCCCGTTACCTGCCGGCGCATGTTCCAGAGCATCGGCGAACCCGGAGAACTCGCCGATGCTGGCGTTACTTTTACCGACGTGGCTCAGCGCGTCGTGCCCACCGGACCCCCAGGATCGAAAAATGGCCCTGCCTGCCGGACTTGGGCGCTCAGCGAGGTCAAGTTCGCAGTACCGAAGTCCAAGAAGTCGGGCAAGCCCTGGGACGCCTTTGGCGGGCCGCCGGACCCAGTGGTAGAGATCAAGCCTGGTGCCAATAAGGTTCGACGCGGACCTAAGATTCAGGACAGCCTGGATTATGCGTGGACCGTTACGCCGGAGATCCAATTGATGCCCGGCAGCAAGCTTGCCATCAAAGGAATTGATGCAGACCTAGCGGAGCCGGATTTGATCTTCGCCTACGAGACCACAGTGCCGACGAACTTGCCGGGGGCGTCTTGGAAGGTCGGGAAGTTTACGGTTCAGATGAGATGCCAGGGGTAAGCGCCGGGCAAAAAGCCCTGGGGGGTGCACGGGCAAACTGCGGGAACATTTTTTACTCCGATTGACTCCCCGCGCGATTTTGTTGTTTGCGGTCGTTTTCGGGTACACTCGGGCGTAAAGAATGCCCCTTGCCCGTGGGCCGGTTGTCTGAGACTTGTCGTAATAATTCAGAGCCGTGCCCAAACAAGCCCCGCACAAGAGACAGCTGCGATGTCGATGAGTTCTTCTTCCCCACCTGTACCCACGGCCCTCACTCCGCAGAGCGAGAAGCACCGTCCCAAGCGCTCGCGAAAGTCGCAGGCAGCTCCCATAGCGTCGACCGTTTGCGCGGGCCAGAGGCTCGGCGATCAGTGGGAGATCCTGGAGAAACTTGGGCGCGGCGGCATGGCCGATGTTTTTCGGGCGTTCTCGAAGGTTTTGCGGCTGGAGCGTGTCGTCAAGGTCCTGGTTCTGGACCGCAACGCGAACAAGGCAGAATTGCTTCGAAAGCGATTCGAGTGGGAAGCCAGTGTGCTGGCGCGGGTCTCACACCCGCATCTGGTGAAGGCCTTCAGCTTCTGTCCGACCACGCCTGAAGAGCCCGCATTTTTCACTATGGAGCACATCAGGGGCGTATCGCTAAAACAACTGACCGACCTGCCCTTGCCCGGTGAAAAGAGGCAACACGGGGGCGGGCCGCTGTCGGAAGAACGAGCATTGCAGATCATGATCCAGATCTGCGAGGCGATCATGGCCTTGCATGAGGCCGGCGTGTACCACCGCGATCTCAAGCCTGGGAACATCATGCTTAGTCAGCGCAATGGACGTGATCACGCAACGCTGATTGATCTCGGGATCTGCAAGTGCACGGCGGTTTGGTATGCGGATCTCGAGCAGCGCACACCGGTAGAGCAGCGCTTTGAGACCGAGCCCGATCGCGATTTGGGCACACCGGGATTCATGGGGGCAGGCGAGAATGCCGACCTCGTTAGCCGCGATGTCTTTGGGTTCTGCGCCACCCTCTTTAAGATCGTCCTCGGGCGCACCCCCTATCAGCTCGAGCCGAAGCCCGGCGAAGTTTTGCAGTGGCGGCCGGCGGATGATGAGCGGATCTCGGAGAGTCTGAAATTGGTGCTTGAGCGGGGCCTGCAGGCGGATCCTGCGATTCGCTATCCGTCGGTTGCAAGGCTTCACGAGGAACTCGGGTATGTCTTGCAGGAGGTCGCGGATGAGCCGAGCGACTACGGAGAGAGTGACCCTCGACCGGCTGCAAGCAAGGATAAAGATGCTCCAAGAGACAGGAACGATGCTTGGATCCTGGAGCCGGTACATGCCGCTCTCGATGTTGCGCGCCAGAGGCTCGAGCATGCCGCACAAGAGACCGACGGAGTCGAGGCTGCTTTGCCGGAACCGGTCTCAATAACGACCGTGCCCGAGTTGGAGCGGGAGCGGGAGCCCGCTGCTGTCGATGGCGGGGGCCGAGAAGCGAGCATTGCCGAAAACGAGATCGACGGGGCGAAAGCTGCACCGCTGGCAACGACCGTGCCCGAGTTGGAGCTGGGGCTTATGCACGCCGTTCTCGACGATCGGCGCCGAGAAGGGGAAGAGCTTGCCGCAAGCGAGATCGACGGGGCAAAGGCTGCACTGTTGGCGGAAACAGCGGTGCTCGAGCGGGAGGCTGCTGTTGTCGGTGATGCGAGCCAAGAAGCGAAGCATGGCGAAAACGAGATCGACAGTGCGAAGGCTGCAGCGGTTGGGGAAACGGCGGTGCTCGAGCGGGAGCCGACCGGCGAAGCCGCAAAGCCGCGCCGATTTGTGCGACGGGTTGTCGTCGGCGCTCTGGCGTGTGTGAGCATCGGTCTCGGTTGGTACTTCCTCGGCGGAACCCCTGCAGCCGAGCAGGCAGCGGCGGGCGTCGTGGCAGAGCGAGCCACTGAAGACGCGCATCGCGAAGCCGTTCAGGATCTCGATCGCCAGCGCGCAATGGCAACGCCAGCCGTGATCACTCCCAAAGAGGATGACGCTCGCTCTTCGGGCTTGCGTCGCCCCGTCGCCGAGCCGACGACACCGAGCCGTCAACATGCCCTGACGAAGTTTCGTCCCGCGTCGACTAGCCTCGAGAAGGATGACATTCAACCGACGCCTGCGAAGGCCAAGCCGGCCAAGTCGGCCAAGCAGCGCGAACTCAAGAAGGCCCGCGGTGCTGCTCTCACGGGTGCCCGTGAAGTCCTCCAGCGCTGTCTACAGAACCCAGAAAATCCCGTCACGATCACCATTGACGTGACGGCGGATGGTTCGCTCGCCGACGTGTTGTTTTCTGCCCCCAACACTCTCCGCGCGATCGAAAAGACGTGTCTCCGTGTGAGGTTAAAAGACGTGCTGCCTAAAGCGGGGCACGCCCCAACGAAACACCGGCTTCAACTCGGGGCTTCGGAGTCGTCATGAGCCGCGAAAGGACGAAGGCAAATAGTGTGGCCTGCAGCCCCTATTGTTCATGCGATCAACAAAAAAATCCGATATCTGGGCCCGCACGGCATTTTGAACGCGAATGGTTGATATCGTCACAGTTCATGAACGCTCTCGCTTGCTCTCGATTCACCGCGCTGCTGATCAGCGTCGCGTTCGCATTTGCGCTGCCAAGCGCGCCCGTGAGCGCCGCCGAACCAAGCGCGGAGGTCACAGCCAAGGCCCTTCGAAGCCGGGCCGAGGCGTTCGAGAAAGAGGCCGATTTTTCGAGCGCTGCGGAGATCTGGGTGGAGCTGATGGCCGAGGACAGTGACCCCGACTCGTGGCTGGTCGCGGCCTACCGGGCTCAGCAGACTTTTCGGACAGCTTCAAATTCTGAAGACGACAAAAACCACCTTTGCCGAGCGCGTGAGGTCATCGCCGAAGTCCTCGCGAACGACGGACTCGAGGCCGATGAGCGCGCTGACTTCGAGGATTTTCGTCTGGAGGTCGAAGCTGACCTCATCGTCGACTTTAATACCGACTGCTCCTTGGGACAGATTCCAGATCTTCTACCTGTTCACTGGCAAGCCGTGAGCGAGGCCGGACCTCGTGCTCCGCTTTCCGGGAATGCTAACGACACGCTGCCAGGACCTGCGGACGGCAAGCGCTCCGTGCTCACGATCATAACTGTGACCACCGACACCGCGAGCGGCGGAACCGACAGCGGAAGCACGGGCGGCGCCGATACCAAGCAGACGCCAATGCTCCTGCCTCTTGAGGCAGGTCACCTTGCTGACAACACCGAGCCTGCCTCTCGCAAGACTCTCGCATTGCGAGTCAGCGGCGGCATCACGCTGGGTCTTGGGCTTGTTGCTCTCGGTGTGATGACCCCCTTTGCACATCGCGATTGGGTGATCGGCGAGGAGCTGCTCGGCATCGCACAGCTCAAGGAGCAGAGCGGCGGTCATCTCTCCGCGGCGAATGCGGAGCGGGTCGAAATGCTGCACGCAGAGGGTCAAAAGACTCTCCGACGCTCGCTTGCTCTGGGGATCGTCGGCGGAGCAAGCACTGTCGCCGGCATCGCGCTCTTGCTCGCAAGTCGCCGCGTTCGCTCGTCCAAGATGGTCTCGCTGCAACCGAAAATTGACCTGTCACAAGGGTCACGTTCGTTCTCTTTTTCCCTCGAAGGTCGGTTTTGACAATGATACGGATGTCGTCTTTGCTCCCTCTTTATCTCCCTCTCCTTTGCCTTGGCGTGCTCATGCCCTTCGTTCTCTTTTTCCCTCGAAGGTCGGTTTTGAGAATGCTGCGGATGTCGTCTTCGCTCCATTTTCTCTGCGTTTTCGTGCTCATCTCAGTCCTGGGCATGGGCAGCGGATGCTCGGCCTACGGCTATTCTCGGGTCACCGCTTTCGGTCTCGAGAGCGACAGCGAGACTGATGCGTCATCAGGATCCGAGAGCGATTCGTTCGGCTCGATCACGATCACCTCGCCGCCGATCACCACCGTGACCACCGACACCGCGAGCGGCGGGACCGACAGCGGAAGCACGGGCGGTACGGACACGGAGGGAGACACGGAAGGGGACACGGAGGGCGAGGCCCTCGAAGCGAAGATCCTCGATGTTGTTCTGACGCCCGATCCCATCCTCTATAACGGTCCGATTTTGGTTTCGG
>CAYYUP010000188.1:0-5038 GCA_964474905.1 uncultured Nannocystis sp.
GTAGAGGGCACCGGCCTCATCGTCATCACCGCGGTTGCGGGCGATTACCCCCAGGTCGTTGAGGACCCTTGCCATGCGCGGCGTACGGTCTAGGCCGCGCTGCTTCACGATATCCCGAACCTGTACAAATAGCCAGGTCGCTTCGTCGAGCTGCCCCTGCCGAAACGCGATCACTCCAAGGCTGCAGAAGGACTGGAGCAGGCGCGGATCGGTCTCGCCGTGCACCTGCCGGCGAAGCACCATCGCCCTCTCCCGCATGACCCGAGCTTCGTGGTAGTGGCCGGCTTCGGACTCCTCGAGGGCGCAGCTGTCGAAGAACTCTGCCTTCGCGAGAGCGGCTGCGGTCGGGCGATCAACTCCAGATAGATGTGTGTCATTGCATGTGCGAGTGGCTGGTGAATTCGAAACTGGAGTGTGACCGACCCCCACTCTATTTGGGGCATAGACACGCGTGACAGGCGCACTAGGAAGGTCGGCACAAGATGTATGGGCGGATCGCTTGTCGAAGTCGGTGTACATATGTCCTTATTTCTGGACGTCCGTTGCTATGGATGGCCGTCGGATAGACTAATTGCAGATTTCAGGCCTCATCAGGATTTGGGTAATTTCATATCCTTGGTTCCAGAATACGCAGTTTTGATCATGCAGTTCTTGTTGCTTGCCCCCAAGGCTGATTGCTTCTCCTTACAGCCCCACGGAAACTTGGGCAAACTTGGCGTGGTCCGTGCATGGTATGAAGCCATGCGAGAAACCAAAATAGCTGACAAAACAAACCCAAACAGTGTACCAGATGGATCCACGATGAGCAGCACAACCCGCAGGCTACCCCCGAGTTGGCGCCGGCCCGGACGCATCACGCTGCGGGTCTGTGAGGGCCCCGATAAGGGTGCCGAGGTCGTACTCGACGGTGATTGTGCGCAGCGTTTGCACGCTGGTCGAGCGCCGATCAACAATCTCGTACTCAACGACGAACACGTCAGCACCACCCACTTTGAGCTCTCATTGCACCCCCGCGATGGGGTTTTACTCCGCGATCTCGGGAGCATGAATGGCGTAATTATGGACGGCGCTCGTTTAGTCGAGGCTTGGCTCGGGCCCGGCGCGGAGTTTAGGGTCGGCAATAGCACGATCCAGTTGGTCTCTACGGATCCGGTGGCGGTGCCAATTTCGACCGGAGACAGCTTTGGCGGGGTCTTTGGCGCCAGCCTGGTGATGCGCGAACTCTTCGCGAATCTAGAGAAAATCTCGAAGATGGACGCTCGTCTCTCGGTGTTGATCAATGGTGATACGGGGACCGGCAAGGAGTTGGTCGCGCGGGCGCTGCACGACGAGTCTCACCGCAGCAAGGGGCGCTTTATCGCGGTCAACTGTGCGGCCATTTCCCCGCAGCTCGCGGAGTCCTATCTCTTTGGTCATCGTAAGGGTGCCTTCTCGGGGGCGACCGAGGATCGACCCGGGTGTTTTGAGGAGGCCCACGGCGGCACGCTCTTTCTCGACGAGGTCGGTGAGCTCCCGCAGGATCTCCAGCCAAAGCTTCTGCGAGCCCTGCAGGAGGGCGAGATCTGCCGTATCGGTGAGCATCGGCCGCGCAAGGTCGATGTCCGGGTGATCTCGGCGACCCATCGCGATCTTCGGTGGATGGTCACGCAAAACAAGTTCCGCGACGATCTTTTCTATCGCCTCGCCCGGGTGCCGATCTCCTTGCCCTCGCTCCACGATCGGCCAAAGGATATCGTGCCCCTCGCGGAGCGCTTCTTGGTCCAGCTGGCGACCAATGGCGGGCGCAAGCGGCAGCTCAGCTCCGGCGCGCGCGAGGCCCTGGAGGCGCATCCCTGGCCGGGCAATATCCGTGAACTCCGCAACGTCGTCGAGACGGCCTATTTTATGGCAGAGGATCAACTGATCGGTACCTCTGACCTCCGTCTAAACCCGTGGGGGCCGGTGGAGGCGACAGTCGGTGTGCGCGCTCTGATCTTCGAGCAAACGCTAAAACAAGCTCGCGAAGAATTTGAGCGTCTCTACATGCGGCGACTCATCGCCAGCCCCGGTACCTTGGCGAGCAAGGCGACCCGCGCGGGCCTCAGCAACGAGGGCTTTCGTCAGGCTCGCAAACGTCTCGCAGAGTGATCAAAGCACGGTATTGCAATGGCGACCGATCGAACAGGCGAGATCCTCAAGGGTAAGTACAGGCTGATCCGGCAGGTCGGTCGGGGCGGCTTTGCGGATGTCTGGCTCGCGCGTGACGTCGACTACCTGCGGCGCGAGGTCGCGGTGAAAATCCTCCACCAGAGGCTCACCAAAGACGAAGACAACGTGCGCCGATTCTTCAACGAGGCTAAGCTCGTCGGCAGTATCAACGCGCGTAATATCGTCAGAGTTTCAGATTACGGGGTCTCCAATGGCCACCATTTTTTGGTCATGGAGTATCTCCAGGGTCCGACCCTGCGAAAATCTCTAAAGGAGCGTCTTGCCGGCGTGATAGCCTGTTCTGAGGCGCTTTCGATCATCGAACAGATTTGCGATGGCCTCGCGATCGCGGCCAATACCTACAGCGTCGCCCACCGGGATCTTAAACCAGAGAATATCTTCCTGTCCCATACGCGCTCCGAGGTGTACGTCACGATCGTCGATTTTGGCATCGCCAAGATCGTCGACGAACAGGCGCTCAGCAGTTTCGCGAGTGGGCCCATGACTACAGGAGTCATCGGTACGCCGATCTACATGGCGCCCGAACTCACGAAGCGACTGATCGGCGACGAGTTCCCGGCCGCGATGTACTTCCAGGCCGATATCTACTCGCTCGGTGTGATGCTCTACGAGATGTTGACGGGCTCTCCTCCCTTCGAGGGTCCGGACGCCGAGGTGCTTCGCCAGCACCTCGCGGTCATGCCGATGCGACCACGGCAGGTGCATCCAGAACTCGATCTGCCAGAGTCGGTTGAAGGGCTGGTGATGCGCTGCCTCGAGAAATCTCCCCATAAGCGCTATCAAAACGCAGAAGAATTAGGAGAGGCGATTCGCTCGCTTCATACGGAGGACGCAGCGGACGAGCTGGAGGCGGCGACCACACGGCCCCGAAGTCTGCCGTCTACAAGCTCTGCGGTGATCGTTGGGCAGGGTGCAGCGCTCGGCGGCACAAAGCCGATCGAGATCATGCCACCGGTGAGGGAGATCGAGGAGGGGACTCCCCGTGTACCTTCGCGAAAGGCGATGCGTCAGCAGTCCCGCGCCGCCGTTGCGTACGCTCCTGCGCCTTCGCTGGCGGGCAGTCGTAAGCTCGCCGCGGCGGCTCAGGTCATCCAATTGCACAGCCCCAAGAGCGAGCGGCAGGTGGTGCAGGAGCGCGCTGTCAACCGACGGACGGAGGACCAAGGGGTCGTTTTTGAGTCGTGCTCCTCGACGACCCGCGAGCGCATCAGGACGAGTGTATATATTAGGCCCCTGCGCCTGCCGATGTTCACCAAAATCGTCATCAGTTCGACGCTTGTCACCGCGTTGGTCTCGATGTGCACAATTGGATCTGCGATCCTCGTATTTTCGAGTTCTGAGATCCAAGAATCGATATTTAGTCAGTTGCGGGCGAGGCGGGAACGGAGTCATGCTAGGGGGGGGGCGAATCGCGGTGGAGAGGGGGGCTTGCTCACTGTGAGGCGAAAGTCTGCCGCTGCGTATGCCATCAATCCTGGGCGACCAGGGAGAAACTGGGGGACGATTTCAGGGCACGAAGAAGAATTTGAGATCGCGGTCCCGACAGACGCGATCGTGCTATCTGCGTTTAGACGAGAGTTGCTCGCGCCCCATGTCTCGGAAGATCCCGCTGGTAAAACCGCCGCCAGCGAAACGGCTGTCCGCCAGGGTTCGCAGACTTCGAGCGGACCTAAGAAAAGGCGGCCACGTCCAGCGCAGACGATGGCTAGCGAGGCTGCTAAGATCCAGGCGGTGGTCCTGGCGAATTGCACAATTAGGGCCTCTCGTGACCTCGAAACGGGGAGTTATCCCGTATTCTTTTTTGTCGATATTTCGAGCGGCAAGCCGACGAACGTTGTCTCTGGAGCGCCCAAAAATTACCTCGATGACGAGGATTGCGTGCTCCGGTATGCGAAGAGCAAAGTCAATTTTAAGGATGCGAGCGACATTGCCACGAATTTCGAATATACGTACAAGGTACGGACTCTGCCTGGCTCGGCGGCGCTCAACGAGTAAGGTGCGAGGTCACAAAACCTGTTGCAGCGCAGACCCTGGGTCGCTCTTCAAATGTCCATTGGCTGGTATGCACGAGAATGCAATGACCCGACAACACGCCCTCGTAACGCTCCTCCTTTCCCTCTTCAACGCCGACGGGCTGCGACGCTTCGTCGGTTTTGATTCGGTTCTCTGCGAGCTGAAGGACGAACTCCCGGATCGGTCTGTGTCGAAGATCGTGCTCGTCGATGCGCTCGTCGTGTGCCTCTGCGAGCGGGGCCTTGTCGACAGCTCGTTTTTTATCCGGCTTCGGGACAATCGCCCCGGCCGCACTCCGGAGATCGACGAGGTCGAGCACTTCTGGGGGGAGCCCTGCGCCCCCAAGCCGAGTCCTGGTGGTGGGCGCATTGTTTTTGGCGAGGGCGCGACTTTTGTGATCCACGGCGACCAGGTGATCGGCGACAAGCAAGTTGTCATTCACCACTATGCAAATTCGAGGGGCGCTGGCGAATCAGGTAAATAGAAAAATCCGCTCTTAGGGCGCCGGCATGGGCCCTTTTTTAGAAGGAGACGGACTCGTGTCAACTGGGAAGCACGGATCCGATGCAGATCCCCAACGTGGCGATCGTTCATCCCGGTGACGATCGACAACCAGATCCTGGGCATTCTCCAGATCCACCTGCACAGCACATTTTTTCAGGTCCTAAGCGGCGAACTAGGAGATCGTAAAGAGGGTTGGAAAGATACCTTCGAACTCCCGCCGGGTGCTCGCCAGCGCCTCGCCGTTCGCTTTGATGAGCCACGCAGGATGACATCTGATAGGACATTCGACCGATGTGTCCTTTATTGTAGACAC
>CAYYUP010000189.1:0-5028 GCA_964474905.1 uncultured Nannocystis sp.
ACGGAGAGCCTCACCGTCGAGGCACCATTCCGCCGCGAAGAGCCGCGCCAGCGCGTCCCCGTTCGATGTGCTGCCCCCCAGCTCGTGGTGGAATGCCAGGAGTTCCTGGAGCGTGATCCGCCGTCGACTCCGGTAGAGAAATTCGGCCTGACCGAGCAAGTCGCTGGACTCGCCGCGGTAGCGCTCTTCGACCTCCGGCTTCGCCGTGAGAGCGGCGATAATCGAACCCGCTTTCGTGAAGGCGTTAAGGAATTGTTGGGCGCCGAGATTATCTGAGTCAGCGAGCCCGCGGAGTTCCATCCACGCCCAAGGGTTGTCTACACCATGACTTTTGGCCTCTGAGGAACTTTGAAAGTCTCTGAGAGAACGAAGCAACTCAGGCCAGAGTTCGAGTGCTCGGGCGTTGCCCTTGGCCCGCTCCGCGAGATAGTCCGTCACACGATTGCCAAGCGTGACCGCGGCGGCGAGCAACGGAGTCAGATCATCGCCAGAGGCCGCACGGCGAATGAGGCGGCTCGCCGTCGCGGCAGGGAACGCGATCGGTCGGACGATGCAGGCTGAGCACAGAGGACGCTCGACCAGCGGCGGAAGCCCTTCGAAGGTACCGATCACCTGATGTGAAAAGCGGCTCGGCCGAGAATCGCTTGCGTTTTCATCAAGCGGGTGCCCCTTCTCTTCGCCGAGAACATGGCTGGAGAATTTCTCGAAGTAGCGGCCGTCGACGATGAAGATATCACCCTCGTCGACCTCCGCGAGTTCGCCCCCGCGGGCCCGGAAAAAGAGCAGATCGGTGACCAGATGAGCACCAGGAAAAGTCGCGCTCGGCAGGCGAAACGCGCCCATCAAATGATGGCGCCGGAGCACTCGCTCGCGGAGCGCACGCCGAGCGGCGCTCATACCCGTAAGAAACCCAGCGGGCACCACAAAGACACCGATCCCGTAGGGCGCGAGTAGGTCGAGGCCGCGGCGCAGGAAGTACACGAAGGCCTCGCGCTCGGCGTACTCGGGCGCTTGATCCCACTTCGCGGTGATCCCCCGTTGGCCGTAGGGCGGGTTTGTGATGAGCAAGCGAAATTTGCCCTGATCGCGGGCTGTGATCTCGACGCCCTTCGGGGTCGATCGTCGATCTTGATGGTTCGTTTGCCGGTAGAGCCACTCCTCAAAGCTGCCCCCGAGGACATCCGAATTCGGAAAGAGCAGCGGCAGCATTTTTGCCGCGATCGGAGACAGTTCGACGGCCGTCCAAACGATCGGCGGCCGCTCTGTTTCACCGCATGACAGGCGATTCAGCGCTAGCATGAAGCGACCGATGCCAGCCGCTGGTTCGAGGGCTCGAATGATGCCGTCGCGGCCGGCAATGCCCGGTAGGAAGTCGCAAAGCGCTTCGGCGACGGCAGTGGTCAGTACCGTCGGTGTGTAGAATTCGTGCACGAGGCCGAAGCTGTCGGGATCCCACCCCTTCGGAAATTGATCTTGGTACTTCTCGATCGAGAGGCCGCCCCAACCCGAGTAGCCGAGGAGCACGCGACGATCGGTATTGGTGATCGAGTCGGCGTCCTTGGTAGCGAGCAACTCCATCGCCGCGAGGTTGGCCTTCGCGCGCCGTGCTGGCGTCCACTCATCGGGCGGCGCTTCGATCGAGGCCTTGCCCTCTGCTCGGGCGGCGAGCTGCCGATCGAGGATCGAGATCAGTTGCTCCTTTCGACGTTCGATGAAGCGATCGAAGAAGCCCGCGCCGACCTCCGCGACTGCGATCGGCCGCCACAACGGTAGAAGCTGCTGAAAGAAGGTCGCGCCGTCCATCATCAGCCTTTGACCGGTATCGGCAACGTGCCGACCAGCTTGTTCATGACCGTGCGTGCGCCCGGCCACCGATCCGCGGATAGGTGTTGCGGAATTGTCACGAGGTCCCCCAAGTCGAGACCGAGCGCGACGGCATCGCTGAAAAAGCGGGTTCGTTTGGCCTTGTAGGTATTGCCGCCGCGACCGCTCCGAAGGATCGAAGGGTTCGCCCAACCCACTTTGATATCCGCGTGATCATCGATTTGATGATTGTTGAGGAGACGCTTCAAATACACACATGCGGCGAAGGCCGCGACGCGCGGCAAGAACACGATCTCAGGTCGAGAATTGAGCAGCGGGGCATCGCCCCTGAGTTCGAGGACGCTGGTCCACAGGAAATAGGGCGCCAAGGCGGCGAAGAGTCCACCGCTCCCGAATTCCGCGGACTCGGGCCCGTACTTGAGCGGCCGATTGCGGCCCTTTGCGTTGCTGTAGGCGCGCTGTGAGCCGGCAACCTCCTTCGCATCGGAGTTGTGGGCGGTCGCGACAAAGTCGGCCTCGCGCTTCGAGATCAACGCGAAGATCCTCGCAGAACCCTCGATCCCTGAGATCAGCTCCATGGAGGCGAAGAGCGGCCGAAGGCGCTTCGGTGTTTTTCCCCAATTACGGACAAGATCGAACCCCTCGACGTCCTCGGGCCGCGGTAGCGCCCGCACGTTCGCCCATGTGAAGCCGCCGGCTTCAACCAGAGGGAGCTCACCTTTGGGGCCCTCGACAGCCGGCTTCTTGTCTCTGCGTGCGTTCTTCGTAAGAATATACGCCCCAGCCGCGAGTGCTCCCGTTGCCGCGAGTCCGCCGGCAATCCAGAGCGCGGTGTTTGAGCGCCTATGCACATAAACGCCTCGGCGGTTGAGCCTCATGTCGATAACGTCGTTAGCCATTGTGCGCGCCTCAGCTCCCCCGCGCATAGCGCTCGATGAGCCGCTTACCTGGGGCTACCAGGACTAGCTCGATATCGCAGACGACCGCCTTGCTGTCGCCGTCCGGCCCCGCTGAAGAGAGCCCAACAAAGTCATCGCGACCGACAAATGCGACCTTTGACCAGACTCCGCTCTTGAGCTTGCCTTCGACCTGGAAGGGCTCACGCAGGTGTCCATCGAGCACAAAGAGCTGCGCCTCGCCACCGGCGAGCCCGGAGTAGCGCACGCTGAGGTAGCAACCCTCCGCCCCAGGGGACATGCAGAGATCGCGTGCTGGTATGATCCCGTTGACGACCTCGTACGCCGCCAACACGCGCCGCGAGGTATCCCATTTGAGCGCGGGCTGCCAGGTGTTGGCGGTCGGTTGATGATTGAAGCCGGTACCGCCTGTGCGGATGATCCGAATCCGCCGACCGGTGGCAGGCGGCTTTGAGCGGAGTGCAAGCTCGATATGCTCTTGGTCGCTGAACTCGGTGACCACAAATTCGAGACTGCAGATCCCGTCTTCGTGCGTAACGATTGCGAGATGATCGCCCGGGAACATCGAGACATGCGAGAGCTGCGGGCTAAGGCTCACCTGTTCGCGGAACACATCAGGATCATCCGTCGAAACCACTCGGGCCACAGACATCGGATTCGAGCTAGATGACGCGATGCCGACGAGCTTCGGCGTCAACGAACTGAATACACCGAAAAAGTCGGCGCCGATCCTGCCCGCCGGGGCCTCGATCGAGCTGACATAGTAGCGCTGACCGTGGATTGTAAAATCCTTACGTTGTAAGCCGCTGGGGGTCACACCGTCCCAGTTGACAGTGCTGTCGATCCTGAATGCGATTTCAGATGCCATCGTTCACTCTTCTCAGTCAGTGCCGCAGGCCAAGAACCAACCAACAACGTTGATGGAGGCCGCCGCCCAGGCGCTCTCCAGGCTATTCGATTTTCCTTGGTGGTGTATTTCAATCACCAGATACTCTCTTGTGCCAACCGTCATCGGCAAATTTCGATAGGTTGGAAATGGCTGCGATGTAGGGGCTCCCTTGTCATTGAAAAATTGGAAGCCCCGATACTCACCAACGTTCTCGCCGCGCTCCTTTGGATCGATCGTGATATAGTAGGTGATAGCGAGATCGAGGTGGTTCTTCCCGTCATTGGCGAGATTGAGCGCGAGCATGAGCGAGACAGGGGAGTAGCCCGGCCGTTGCGATTGAATAAGCCGGATCCGCTTGCCTGGTGGTACCGGATACTGGTCGACGTAGCCAATGCCAGCATCCTTTACGACCTCAGTGATCTCCACCTGGTTCTCCTTCGAGAGCTTGTCGAGTGTTACCGGGCTGTAGGGTATGTTTGCTGGACACAAACTCGCCTTGACCAGCTTCTCGAGCGCGGAGCACGTCTTG
The DNA here is from genome assembly GCA_964474905.1 of uncultured Nannocystis sp. Lineage (GTDB taxonomy): Bacteria > Myxococcota_A > Polyangia > Nannocystales > Nannocystaceae > JADJRG01. The sequence goes on from CAYYUP010000189.1 coordinate 4,160, forward strand.
AGAAGGTCAGCACACTGTTTTTCAAGCCCGGGAACCCGCCCCGCACAATGAGTCATCTGGGCCAGATCCTCCGGGGTGATACCGAGACCCAGGCAGAGCCGCCGATGGACCTCTTCATCCATATCAGTGTTTGGAATATTTACGATGCTGTTTCCCATCACACAATTCTCCTGTCCCGCTCTAGCCGCGGGCGATTCGATATTTGTTCATTTTCTCGTGGGGAAATCCCCACATTCGCTCAACTCAAATTATGAATAATCGTTCGGCTCTGTCGCCCTCTAGTCGAGCCCGATCAACGCTCGGAATTCTTTGTCGACTCGATCTTGATCGATGGATTTTTTGCCGGTCTCGTCGGTCTCGTCGATCCCGGGGCGCATAGCTGACCCGCTTGGGGGTCCGACGGTCTCCACAACCACGTTCTCGTCGGTGTTTTCCGCGCCCGTCGAGTTCTCGTCAAGGGCTACCCGAGGGACGCTTGCAGCCCACCATTGCAAGACAAGCACCATGCCGGGGTGCAGCTCATCCGCCGCGGAACTGGGCACTTCGAGCTGCACCTGCCGCCCCTCAGTATCGACGGCTTCGATGGTCGCCACTGACCCGTCTCCGTATACATCTTCGATCCTGAACAGTTCCTGCATGCTCACGCCTCTTCTCCTATTTGCATTATCAGCTGAGCCGAAGCCCGTACGAAGCTGTCGACAAGGCGGTTTTCCAGAGCTTCATCGCCTGTGCTCGCGGGAGCTTTAGCGCGTTCTTCGGCGGTGTCGGTCGTGCTCTCGCGAGCGTCATCGTCGGCGGGGTGCTCTTCGAGGCTCGCCTCGCCCTCCGTTACCTCTGCGAGGAGGTTGAGCGCTCGGATCTCGAGCTCT
>CAYYUP010000190.1:0-4928 GCA_964474905.1 uncultured Nannocystis sp.
CGTAGTAGCCTCAAGGCTGATCATGCGGCGCTCGAGATCCGCGAGCTGGCGGTGGAGCGCTGCGTTCTCCTCTTCGGTGTCGACTAGGCGCTGGTGCATGCCTTGGATCGCGGCCATCGACACGCCGGTCGCGTCGAGCGGGAAGATCAGGCGCTCGGTCTTGCCGAGGCCAAAGGCGGCCGCAAAATCCTGTGCCATCGGCCCGAGGTGACGCACATCGGCGCTGTCCTTTTTATAGCGCCAGGTGGTGATCGGCATGGCCACGACCTTGGCGAGCACTGCAGCGGGATCGATCGAACGGAAGTCCGCCTTGAGGTTGCGATCGCTTATAGGGCACATGTCCGCACAAAATTCCATGCCCCGGGGGATCGGCACGCCGCCGCAACACTTTAGGCCCTTGCAGCAGGTCTCGCCCATGGCGCAGCTGCCCTCCATCTCGATGCACATGTCGCCGGTTGTCGAGCCGGAGCTGCCGCTTGAGGAATCGGAGTCGGTTGGACCCGTGGTGCTCGTCGTGGTCGGATCCGTGGTGCTACTTGTCGATGAACTCGATGAACTCGACGAACTCGATGAACTCGACGAACTCGACGAACTCGACGAACTCGACGAACTCGATCCGGATCCAGAGCCATCAGAGTTGGTCCCCGAGCTCGAACTCATCTGGGTTGTGCTGGTTGCGTCGGTGGTCTGGGAAGTGTTGCTGGTCGAGTCTCCGCTGGTACCGTTGTCATCGCTGGTGCAGGCGGCGAGGGGTAGACAGAGGAGAACGGCGAGGTAGGTTGTACGCATGGTGTCCAGACCATACAGCTTGGGATCGCTTCGTGCGGGCACGCGTTGGCTGGCAGAGATCCGCGAAAATGTTGCTCGTTCGGTGATGTCGCCGCGGAGCTCGTCGGCGATTGGGTCGCCCATGCTCGCTGGTGTGTGGGCGCTGATTTCGGTATGAGGGGCGCCGTCCATGGTTGCTGCACTCAGTCTTGATCTCACCGATCTGCGCCGTCTGGCGATCGCCCGGGCCGGGCTCTGGCGACCCGATCCGAGTGGTCTGCGAACCCGTTCGAGGCAGCGGCCAGAGGCGGCCCGTATCGACGCCCAGGCGATCATCGAGCGCTTTGGCTACCTCCAGCTCGACACCGTTGCTGTCAGCGGCGCTCGCAGTCACGTGATCGTGCTGCTCTCTCGTCTCGAGGGATTCCCGGCGGCGCTCGGCGAGGCATTGCTGCGGCCCGGGGCGCCGCTTTTTGAGTACTGGGGGCACGAGGTCTCGTGGATCCCGCACGGCCTCTACGGTGCCTTTGCTTTTCGCCGCCGCGAGTTCCAGGTCCACCCCTGGTGGGGCGATCTGTTGGTTGAGCACTCGGCGACAGCCCGTCAGATCCTGCGCCGGATCGAGGTCGAAGGTCCGCTGCGCTCGGCCGATTTAGAGGGCAGCTCGAGCGGTGGTTTTTGGGACTTTAAACTGACCAAGAAAATCGCGACCGCGCTCTGGTCGGCGGGCGAACTCTCGATCGTCCAGCGCCGCGGTTTTCTCCGAACCTTTGATCTCACCGAACGAGTGGTGCCGGCGGCCCTGAGAAGCGCCGATCTCGAGGAGCCTGAGGCCCTGCGGGTATTGCTACTGCGGGCACTTGCAGGCCATGGGTGGGCGACAAACGGCACTCTGGCGGCGACCTTTCGCTTGCGCAGGCGGAGGTCGGCGATCGCGGTGGCGCTGGCGGAGCTGTGTGAGGCGGGCGAGGTGGTGGCCGCCGATGCGGGCAGCAAACGCGGTTGGATCCGGCCCGTTGATCTCGATTTAATCGAGAGGTTGCGTCGCAGTCGACCGCGACGCGATCGGGGGGTGCTGCTTTCTCCCTTTGATCCGCTGCTTTGGGATCGCGCTCGGGTGCGCCAGCTCTTTGGTTTTGACATGCTTCTCGAGATCTTCAAGCCGGCGGCCAAGCGGATGTACGGCTACTACTGCATGCCGGTGCTCGCCGCGGATCGCCTGATCGCTCGCGTCGATCTCAAGGCGGATCGTCGAGGCGGTACCCTGCGGATCGTCGGTCTGCACCGCGAGCCGAGCATCGATGGTGGGGCATCTGTTGGGGCCGATCGCACGGCCGTGGAGCACGCGTTGCAGCGCTACGCAGCGGCGGTCGAGCTCCGACTTGTGCGCCGCTGATTCGTTGATTCGTTGATTCGTTGATTCGCTGATTCGCTGAATACGGGACTTGAGAGACCTCGCCTTGTGTCAGTTCTCTGAGCTTGTGTTCAGCCGTTGAGGTATGCAATTGCCCAGGCCGCCCGTGCAGCGGCTATCATCCGGCGGACGATGAGTGACGAGCGAAAGTTGCCGACGGGACGTCTTGGGCGTTGGGTGCGGCTTGCAGGAGCGGGCGCGAGGGCAGGAGCGAGCGCGCTCTTGGGTCGCGATGACGACGCTGCGGCTCTGCGCGCTGCGGAGGCGCTCGGCACCCTGCGCGGGCTCGCAGCCAAGGTCGGGCAGATGGCCTCGTACGTCGATGGCCTGCTTCCCGAGGACCAGCGCGAGCGTTACGAGCGGGCCTTTGGCGGGCTCCAGGCGGCGGCTCCTTCGTCCCCGGCGGCGGCGGTGCGGCGGCTTGTGGAGGAGGAATTTGGCGCGCCGATAGGCGAGCTTTTTGCCGACTGGGAGGAGCGTCCTTTCGCGTCGGCATCGATAGGTCAGGTCCACCGCGCGCGCCTGCATGACGGGCGTGAAGTCGCGGTCAAAGTCCAGCATCCGGGCATCGCCAAGGCGCTCGAGGGGGACCTCTCGGGGGCGGGTGTTCTCGAGGCCGCGCTCGGGCTTTTTGGTATGCGGGCGCTCGGCTCTGGGCGCATGCTGAGCGAGGTTCGGGCCCGCTTTCGTGAAGAACTCGACTACGAGCTAGAGGCGAAGCGGCAGCGATACTTTGCCGAGCTGCACGCGGGCGATCCGACGATCAGGATTCCCGCGGTCATCGGCGAGCGCTCGGGTGCCCGCGTGCTGACCTCTGAGCTGGTCTCTGGCGCCTCACTCGATGAAGCCAGCCGGGCCAGCGAAGCTGCGCGAGCGGCCCACTGTGCGACGCTCTGGCGCTTTGTTTACAAGGGCACGATCGTCGGCGGCATTTTTAATGCCGATCCACACCCGGGCAATTATTTCTTTGGTGCCGACGGCCGGGTCACCTTTATCGACTTCGGCTGCGTACAGCTGGCGGAGCCAGGGCGCCAGGAGTACGCCTGCGAACTCCATCGAGCGGCGGCTGCGGGCGATGATCGAGCCTTTGAGACCGCAGCACGCAGCATGCTCGGAACCCGCGGCGGTGCCTACGAGACGCAGGTGCTCGACTATCTCCGCCGTGCCTTTAGGCCCCAGCGCGAATCGCCCTTTCGGATCACCCGGGAGTACGTCGCCGATCTAGTGGGTACGATGAAAAACCTGGTACTCGGGGCCCGCAAAGATCCCGACGGCTCGGTGGTTGCTCTGCCGCCAGGGGTGTTTTTTATGAACCGCCTGCAGTTTGGCTTTTATTCGGTGCTCGCTCGCCTGGACGCCGAGGTCGATTACGCTGCGAATGAACTCGAGTTTTTGGGGCTGCCTAAACAGCCACCGCCGCCGCTCTGATCCGACGAAGTGCTGTGCTGTGCTGCACTGCCGCAGGGATGGATCTACTTGGCCGGTGTTATTGACTTGTTCTCGCGGAGGGCTCGTCCTCAATGTCCTCAAGGCTGCGCTCGGTCACCTACTGCGCCCTCTCTAATCCGGTCGGCCTAACCCAGCTATCAATCGCGTCCGCGCGTCGGAGAGCCGGTCGGATTCGACGTAGATCGGCTCCCCAAAGCGCATGGTGACCGACATGCCAGGCATCGGCAGGAGGCGCCGATCCCAGCTCTTCATCGGGAGCACACCCGAAGCGGCGAAGGTCACCGGCACGATCGGACGTTTCGCCTGCGCGGCCATGTGAAACACCCCGGACTTAGGTTGGCCCGCAGGCCCAGCCGGTCCGTCGGGACAGACGAAGGTGGATTCCCCATCTGCCAAAGCGGTCGTCAGGCGGTCCGCAGCTTTGCGCCCGCCGTGCCCGGACGAGCCGAAGAACGGGGTCCAGCCGTATCTTCGCGCAAAGACCTCCCAAGGTCGCAGGTAGAGGGCAGGATGCAGAAGGGTGCTGTAGGCGACGTCGTAGGGATGAGTGAAGAAGTACAGAATGAAGTCGCGATGCCATAGACAATCGATGGCGCTGCCCAAGCGGCGCCGCTCCTCCAGACCTTCGTAGCGAATACTAGCGGTACGCCGTATGCCGGAGAGTATGCCCCGCAAGGCGAGTCCGCCCGCGAAGCCATAGGCCTTAATACCCGCGCGGGTGATCGCACCGACCTTGGCGAGGCGCGGATTTTGGGTCAGGTGATCGCGGTCCGCCATGGGGCATTCTACCAGAGTTTGCTCAGGGCCTAATACCGCAGGCCCGAGAACAAGCGGTTCGCTACCTCAAATCGATCCGACTAGCGACCCCCCCCTGGCATCGGAGACCGACTTCCGACCTCGAGGACCTTCATCCGGCGGCCGCTCCTGGAGGACATCCGCGCTTTGGATGCATCCCAGGGATTCAGGGACTTGGGGGCTCGGGGGGGCTCGGCGCGACCGATGAGGATCTCCTGGAGCTCGTCGCGGAGGAACGCCGCTAGTGCGTCGGCCGAGTCGAGGACAGAGCTGCGCTGGCGAGAGAGGAACCATAGTAGTGTCACAGGGCGGACTGTTTGTCCCCTGAGATTAGGTCTACGTGCATAGAGGATGTAGGGATATAGGGACCAAAGGCTCAAGGAGGCGCGGGGACACCAGCGTGCTCGGTGGCGGCGCTTCGGATGAGCGAGAGCGGCAGTTTTTCTCGGGGGCTGTCCAGATATCAGGACGAGCGACACCCAGGGAAAACCCACAAAACCCA
>CAYYUP010000191.1:0-4921 GCA_964474905.1 uncultured Nannocystis sp.
CCTATTTGGTCATGCTACACGTCTCCGCTTTGGAGCGCAGATAGGCGAGCAGCTAGCGACGCGCTCAGCAGACCTCCAGGCAGATACTCAGCAGACACTCGCCGAGTTCGTGGCATTTGATACCAGCCCGGCTGGGGACGGGCACCGAGACTGCGTAGACTGGCTCTCAACGCGACTCACCGCCCTAGGCTTCGATGTTCAATGCCTTGGCAAAGAACTCGGTCGACCGCTGCTCGTCGCTAATCGGGGTGCGCGCGGGATGGCGGGCAAAATCGTCATGTACGGTCACTACGATGTAACCCCATTCGGACACATCGACCGCTGGCAGCACGATCCCCGCAAGCTCGTCAGCGAGGGAGGCCGCCTCTACGGCCGCGGCGTCGCTGATAACAAAGGAGCGCTCGCCTGCCGGCTAGGGGCCCTCGCCCGTATCGAGAAGAGCCCCGCGATCACCTGGCTGATTCAAGGTGAAGAAGAGACCGGCTCCAAAGTCGCGCACAGGCTGCTCCCAAACATCATGGCGAAGCTCCGTCCGCTGCTCTGGCTCGAAGAAACCGGCTACCACGATCACGACGATGGCACTCTTCGCCTCCTCGCCCGCACAATCACAGCAAGCAAAGAGAGCGCCGCGCCCGACCCAACAATGCGAAGCTTGCTCGCCGGGCTGCGAGCCCTCACCAGTCGCTGGTCGCTCAGTACCCGCGAAGAGCAGCGCAGTCTCAACAAAGACTTGGTTGCCGGCGGCTGCCCCTTTACTCAAAATCTCCCGCCCGCGTCCCGCTATCTCGCGCTCGGCATCAACGATAGCCACGCGAAGATCCACGCCTACAACGAATCGATTCCCGCCTGGACATTCCCCCTTCATGAGAGCCAGCTCGACCTCATTTTCCATTGGGTCAACTGGGTCTCATGCACGACTAGCGACCCACAATGAGTCTGCCTCCACTCTCCACAGGGACGACCCGCGCCTACCTCGAACGACTGGGCATCAACAACGTTCAAACCAACGCCGCAGGACTCGCAAAGCTCCAGCAAGCGCACCTCTGCGCGTTGCCATTCCACAACCTCAGGCTGCTGCAAAACGATGGCGCCGATCCAGGGTTGCCACCTGTCGAACGCGCCATCGACAGAAACCTCGCCGGCGAGGGTGGGACCTGTCACCTGCAAACACCTCCTTTCGCGGCGCTGCTCCGCGCCCTCGGCTTCGACGTCTGCCTTGCAGCAGCTTCGATCCGTTGCTCGGACGATCATCTGATCGCCGTCGTCACGCTCGACAATAGGCAGTACCTCTGTGATGTCGGTAACGGTCATCCCTACCTAAAGCCCTGGCCCCTAGGACCCGGCACTCAGGAGCAAGAGGCCTATGGCTGGCGATTTCGACTGGTGCAGATCGAGAGCGGCGAATACGTACTGTCACGGTTCCTGCCCTCCGGAGAGTGGCACCGGGTCTACCTAGCTCGCGCTGCTCCGCGCTGCTACTCGAGCTTCACCGAGTCGATCCGAAGGCACCACATCGTACCGAGTTTCGGCCCCTTCTTTAGCAGCCTCCGAGCATCAAAAATCCTCTCGACTGCGTTCTTAACACTCCGCGATGATCGCTATCGCCGCTTCGACGGTCTCGCAGTGAGCGACCGGCACCTCCCAGATCGTGAGCGCACCTCAGCCCTCCTGCATATGCGATTCAACCTGCCAACCAAGCTCATCGCCGCCGCCCTAGAAACGCTGGGGCAACGCCGACCCGAGCTGTGGCCCACGCGCTCGCCCCTATTCCAAGTGCCCGCGTGGGAGACGACCGCAAAACACAAAGCCTGGTCGCGCGGAGCCCAGGCAGTCCTCGAAGAGCGCGTGCAAAGCATCTGCACGGACAACTGCCCCCAGGTGCTCATCGCCGTCTCGGTCACCGACCGACCGCACAGCCTCGCACGGCTTCTCCGCTCGCTAGACGAAGAACGCCGACGCTTCGGCTACGCTCCGAAGATCGGTGTCTTGATCGTCGATAATTCGACCTCTTCCGAATCAAGTGCTGCCATCGCAGCGCACGCGAGCGCAGCCCAAATCCCAACCCTGCTCACGCCCGCCCAAGCGTTTTACGATCGCATCGAGCGTTGCGCCGCGATCGGTGTGCTGCCACAGCCATCGCAGCCGCTGCCCATCGCCTCCGCTCGCGAGGCCACACTCGCAGCGATCTGCCGACACTGGAAAGATCCCTGGCCCGCACTTCCCCACCCCAACGACGGCCCCCTCACGGTCTGGATCGTCGACGACGACATGGCATTTTGCCAGCTCCTTGCGGATGGCCGCGTTCACCACGCAACGAGTCTCTTCCATCGCATCGCCCGATACCGCCTCCAGCATCCCGAGCTAAGCGTGCTCATCGGCCAATACACGGGCGATCCGCCGATCCCTGCAATCGATGCCCTGGGTGTTCAACTCGTCGATCTCAACGCCCACCTAGCGATCGCCCACGAGCAGGGGCTCGACGCGCCCTGGCAGCCTCCCCCGCCCCCCGAACTTCAAGATCCCTACTACGATCTCAATGAAGGCAGCTCTGAGCATCTCAGTACACCCCACTGGTGGCGCTCATCGGCAGCAACGCTCGGCGAAGCCCTCCTCGAGCTCCTCATCGCTTTCCCAAGAGTACTTCACGGCCATCAGGTCACCCGTCCGCTGGTATGGGATGCCAGCGAGCGACCGCCCCGTCCTTCGCTTCGACGGGGCGGTAATGCAGTCTTCCTCGATCTCGACGCACTCTTCGTTTGGCCAACTCCTTCTGTCCGCTGTGACGACGGAATCTGCACACGACGGGGCGACACAATCTGGGCAACCCTCGCCGATCGGGATCCTGACTACGCCCTCGCCGAGGTCACCTTACCGCTCCACCACGGACGCTTTGAGCAGACACTCGGCTCAGCGTTGGGGGACCGTACGGCCGCAGCCCTGACAACCTCGCAAGTACGGGGCACGGCGCTGGCGAGGGCAATCGGTGCATCTACGCCGATCGCAGAGATTCTCCTGAGCCGCCGCCGCCGCGTGCAAGAGCATAGGATCTGGCTCAAGGATCAGGTTCAGAGTGTCCGCAAGAACCTCGATGCACTCGCGAAAGCATATCCCGCGAGACAAGACTTCAGGGAGGCAATTGACCGCCTACACCAGGCCCTTGATACAATCTCATCGGTGATCGCAGCAGCAAAGCCCGCAGCCGGCGGCATCCAGGAGCTCTCGCGGCTCGCTCGCGGGATCGATCCGACACAACAACAATGGCGAGAGAGCTGGCGATGAAGCTCATCGTCACTGGCGGGTACTTTGATGACAGCGGAGAATGCGTGCTCTGGGAGGTTGATCTCAAGCGCGAGCGCTCGCGAATCTTCCTCCGGTGGACGCCTCCGCCGCACCTCCGAGTTCCGACAAAAGGCTTTGCCGGCGGCACTCTCCACCCCAACGGGGATTTTTTCGTCGCAGCCCATGCTTGCCTCGCTCGCATCGACCTCGCCCGCGCCCAGGTGACCGGTGTACTCCACCAACCCTGCTTCAACGATTTACACCACGTAGAGGCGACCAAGGATCGGCTCTACATCGCCAATACGGGACTCGCCTCCGTCGATATCTTTACGTTGGAAGGCACATTCATCGGCAGCCACGCGTTGCTACCGAGCTGGATCAACGCCCGACGCATCAACCTCGATACCCCACAAAGCTGGCACCAACGCGAGCGTAAGCTGACATGGACCGGAGAATGCCCGGCGCACTCGATGGCCGCCCCTGGTGACACGGAGCCGCGATCCAGCTACTACACTCAGACAGGCGCCAAGCTGCCCTTCGCACGACAAAAGGTCCGGGACTTTCTCCACATCAATCACGTGCAGATCGTGCACGGTCACGCCCTCGCGACCTGCCTCCATGACGGTTCACTTCGCGATCTCACCACCTTCGAAGTGCTCTTCCGCGACGAGACCCTCCACCCTCATGACGGCGTACTCCTTCGCGATGCTCTCTGGCTCACCGGCATCGACGGCCGCATCCTTGAACTCGACACAGATACATGGCTCCCCCGCGCGTCCTTACATGTCTTTCAGACTGGACATTGGGGCTGGTGCCGCGGGCTCGTGGTCACCGAAGATCTGCTCATCGTCGGACTCACCGAAGTCCGAGCTGAGCGACTCCCCCGACTCCACTGGTCGACCCGCCCCCCCGGCGGTAGCGAGACCTCCGTCCTCGCGATCGATCGCCGTAGCGGCCGTCTCGTCGCTCGCATCGACCTCACCGACCCGGTGCGTCACAGCAAACTCTACACCCTGCAAAGAATCCACGAATGAGCCTCCGCAAAAAAATCATCGCTGTCGTCGGCGGCGTACGACCCTCCAAACTGCTCGCCACAGAGGCTCATGCGCTCGGCCGCAAACTCGTCGATGAGGGCTACAGAATCGCCACCGGAGGTCTCGGCGGCATCATGGAGGCGGTCTCGCGCGGCGCTAGATCGTCGACTGCCTGGTCCGATGGGCTTGTCATCGGTGTGCTCCCAAGCCTCGATGCGACAACCGCCAATGAGTTCGTTGATATCGCCATACCTACCGGTCTCAACCTCGCTCGGAATGTAGTGCTTGTATCGATGGCGGATGCCGTCATCGCGGTAGGCGGCGGTGCCGGCACACTCTCCGAGATCGCCTTGGCCTGGCAACACCACAAGCCGGTGATCGCCCTCGACCTGGGCGAAGGCTGGAGTTCACGCCTCGCAGGTCAGGTGCTCGACCATCGCCGGCCCGATCCCATTCTCCGCGCTCGAGACGTCAACGAAGTACTGGCTCAGCTGAAAGAGCAGATCAAAGGCGTTCCCCAGAGTTGAGCGAACTTGTAGCCCGGCATTTCAGCCCTAGGGAGCCGCGAGCTGGCCCAGCTTAAATTTGACATAACCCGCAGTACCCGC
>CAYYUP010000192.1:0-2595 GCA_964474905.1 uncultured Nannocystis sp.
GCGGTCTCCATGCGCGGGTACGGCTTCTGCGCGCCGATTGGGCGGGATTGCCGTTGCCGCGATTTTTTTTCAGTGACCTGTCAGGAACCTGGCGGGGCTGGGAAGAGAGAGAGCAAGACAAAATGGCAGATTGGGCGTGCGCATATGCGGCCCTCGCTGCGCGCGGTCGAGTCACCGCATTCTTCGGTCGCGTGCGGGGTGTCCGAGCTGCGACCTGTTGGGGAGATGTTCGATGTTTGAGCACTATATGAGCTATCAGTACGCCAACCCTCGTCTCCAGCGGCTGAGGGGGGTGGCGACGTTGCTCTCGGCGACGATCACCCTGTCGATCGTCAGCTTTGCCTGGGCTGCGAACAAGATGCAGATCACGCGGGTGAGCCCACCGACCAGCGACTACTTGGTTTTTCAACTGAGCTACGAGGATCCGCCGCCCCCCCCCGGGCCGCCGCCGCCGGCTGCTCGCGATACGCGGGCCGATTCGGGGGAGAGTTCGGCACAGAGCGAAGTTCCCGACGAGGAGCCGCTGGAGGAATCGCTCGCGCCACCCCAGGAGGCGCCTGCCGAGCTGCCCAAGATGCGTGGCGGAGGGGGCAAGAGCGGCGGTGTGCCGGGCATTCCGGGCAGCTTGATCGGTATGCCCGGCTCGCCCTTGGGTGTTGGCATCGGTGTGCCCCGCGTGCCAATTCCGCGAAAGCAGAAGAGCGCCGCGCCGTCGCCGAGCCCGATCCAGGCGGTGCTGGCCCAAGGCATCTTCACCCCGGATCCCGATCGCAAGCGCCTGGGGGCGACCAACGCCGGCATGTTTGACCAGCGACCCTGCACCAACAGGACTTCATTTTGTGTCGACCGCACGGGCAGGGTCGTCGATGTGCGCACCACCGGGCGCTGTTACGATCCGCAGGTCAACGCGATCTGTCGCGATGCGGTAAAGCGTTGGCGCTTCAAGCCTTTTATCGTCGGCGGCGTCGCCAAGCGGACCTGTAGCACCGTTCATTTTGATCTGGAGTTTAAGGGCTGAGCGCTGCCGACCCATTCTGCTCTGGGGGGGCGGCTCGTTGCGGTGCTCTTGGAGAGATGCACGTCTCGCCAGGGCGGCGGCGATCCGATATGCTCGCGAGTCGAATGGCCGTCCCTTGGAGCCCAAGCAGGTTAAAGCGTGCGCTCGACGGCCGCGACCGGGCCGAACTCAATACGCTCGCCCGCTATCTGATGCCGGCTGCGCTCGCTGGACGGGCGGTCCTGCTGGCCCGTCGCCCCTACCTCGCGGGCACTTGCTCAAACAAAGAGGACGACGTGCAGGAGGTGCTCGTCGCCCTCTTTCGGGATGATGCACGGATCTTGCGAAAATTTGATCCGAGCCTACAGCGACGCCCTGATGCGGCCGACGAGCGCGGGCTTCGGCGATTTGTGATAGGGGTTACGGTGAATGTATTGCTGCGCGTATATCGGGGACGTCGCGTACAATGGGAGGCGCTAGGGGACGATATGGCGGCGGTCGAAGGCGGTGCAGCGAATACTCGCGAGTGGGTTCAGCTCACCCGGGCGATGGATCTCGAGCGCGCGCTAGGGACTCTGTCGGCCAGTGACCGATCTTTGTTTGCGTTGATCTACGTCGAGCAGGCCGAGCAGGCCGAGTGTTGCGCTCGACTCGAGATTGAGATCAACGCATTTCAGGCGCGAAAGTCACGGCTCCTCCGGCGTCTGCGTCGTGTTCACGAGTCTTGCGGGCTGGCTGATGCGCGAGGGAGGGCCCATGGATAGTCGACACCAGGGGCCAGAGAGCTCCCAAGATCCAGCAATACCCGGAGAAGATGCGTTGCATCGACTCGCAGAGGAGTTGCCTCAGACTTGGCTCGATGTGGCATCGGGCGAGCGCTCGTTCGATGAGGTGTTTGCAGCGCCTGCCCTGGGCGAAGGCGTCGACGGGCTGGGTGATCTGGGTGACCTGGGTGATCTGGAGTCGCTCAGAATGGACGATCTTGAGGGCCTGCGGTTGCTCCTGGAGCCTCTTGAGATTGCCGTTGAGGAGCGAGTGGCGAGTCATGTGGTCGCGGGCTTTCTTGGCGATGGGGCATCGCGGGTCGAGACAGACTTGGGCGTCGTTATCGACGGGCCGCGGCTCGTGACTGAGGCCGTGCCGGAGTTGGCGGTGGTTGAGCGTCGTTGGTGGATGGCCCTGGTGCCGCTGGCGGCGGCAGCGATCGTGCTCTTTGTGATCATCGACGGTCCCGGTTTGAGCGCCCTCTACGACGGTAGTGAGGGTCGAGTTAGGCCCTCAAACGTTGTTCATGAGGCAGTTGCGGCCTCCGTTGGGTCCTCCGAGCGAGGGCAGTGGCCGGCCGCGGATACGGCGATTCCAGGTGCTCCTGTGGGCGGGGCAGAGGTCCCGTTGAGCGAGGAAAAAAGCCCCTCCGAGGCAGCTGTGCAGGTGACGATCAGCGTGCCGGGGGGCGTGCCGAGTGGCGTGCAGGGCAGTGCGCCCGGAGGAGTGATCGGCGGTGCGCTGGGCGGTGCGCTGGGCGGTGCATGGGGCGGCACGTCGGCCTGGTCGGAGGGGCAGGTCGGAGATCCGGGAGCGGTGCCGAGGCAGGAGGG
>CAYYUP010000192.1:2695-4912 GCA_964474905.1 uncultured Nannocystis sp.
GCAGAAGGGCGCAGAACCTGGGGGCACCGCGTCGCGATCGGCTTCGATCCGCGTGGCGAGGGCGATGCCGATCGAGGCGGTCATGGCTCACAGCCTCTACACCCCGGACCCCGAGGCAAAGGCGCTAGCCGGGACGAAAGCTGGCCTCTTTGACAGGCGGCCCTGCACCAGTGTCATCGCCTTTTGTGTCGACGAAAAGGGCGTCAGCCGGGACGTCCATAGCGAGCGCAGTTGTTACGATCCCAAGGTCGACGAAGTCTGTCGCTTGGCCGTGAAAAAATGGCGCTTCAAGCCTTTCATCGTCAACGGAGATGCTCAAGAAATCTGTACGGAGGTCTCCTTTGATCTGAGGTTTGGCAGCCGGCATTAGAGCCTGGCGTGGTGGGCGTCGAGAGCCTTGCCGAGTGTCGTTCGTCGGAGTTTGGGGCTTGAGGTTTGGCAGCCCTGGACTCCAGGGCGCTCGGGCGCTCGGGCGCTCGGGTGAAACAATAAAAAAGGTCGGCACGCATGTGCGCGCCGGCCTCTGTCATCTCGTCGTTTTTTCGTTTACATCGGCAGCACGTCGAGGTTGAGACCGCCGGGGTACCAGAACGAGGTGTACTGGCCATAGCCGTAGACGCTGATGCCGACCGGCTGATCCGAGTTGACGTCGTGGTTACCGTCGCCGTTGTTGTTGAGCTGCACTCGGGCGACGCCGAAGCCGGTGGCGCCGATCGCTGCGAAGCCGTTGATGTCGACACCATCGAGCTGGACGCTGGCGCCATCGGGCGCGGTGATGTTGACGAAGTTCTTTTCGTAGTTAGTGGGGGCGTGGAAGAGGTAGTTGTCGCGGTACTGATCGACGCCGACCGCGATTGTCATCGCCGGGTCACCCGAGTTGCCGCCGGCGTCCTGGCCGAGCATGAATTGGGCGATGATGATTTTCTTGTCGGCGGTGACCTTGAAGTCCTTGTTGGTCTGGGTGATCTCGACGTAATCGCCGGCGTTGGCGATGCTCGAGGGAGCGCCGCCCTGGGGCGGGTCGTAGGTCAGCTGTGTATCGGCGGTAGTGGCGATGATCCTGACCATCTCGGCCTTCGGCACATTGCCGCCGGTGGGGATCAGCGGTGGCGTGACGATGTACTCCTTGGCCAGCGCCTCGAAGGGAGGAATGGCCTCTTCGAGGTGGTCGCAGTAGCCGATGTTGAAGGGGATGAAGGTGCAGATGTGGCCGCCAAAGAGCTGGATCGGTTTGTCGGCGGTGAGGTGCGTGCCTGTGAGATCGGCGGTGCTCGGGTTGACGCCGCTGTCGCCAGAGAACACCTGCAGCACGTCGCCGCGGTCGAGCATAATCGTGCCAGTGCCGTTGGCTGCAACGCCTCCGCCCGCCTTGACTACGTTGCCGGTCGCCGAAGGGGCGAGTTGGACGGTGGTGCCGTCTTGGCTGGCGACCACCGCGTAGAGGCCCGGGTAGGCCGGCGGGTTGTTTTGGAAGCGCCAGGAGTTGCGAGCGGCGACGAAATAATCGCCCGTCCAGGTGTTGACCGGCAGCAGCAGCGAAGCGTCGTTGGTGAATGACGACGAGCCGCCGATTTTGTACTCGAGCGGGCTGAATTGATAGACGGTCACCGGCTGGTCGGAGCGCAGGCGGTAGGCACCGTCGACGACCTTGGCCGAGGGCGCAGACTGGTTGACCTTGAGCTCGTTGACCCAGGGAAGGTTGATGATCTTGACGCTGTTGGGCGCCACTGTGTCACTGGCGACCATCGCATCGCCCTTGTCGACGCGCACGTTGGCGGCCGTATCCGAGGTATTGGCGACGGCGACGGCGAAGTGGAAGTTGGTGCCGACGATGTTGGCGGTGACCGTGGGGAAGTACTCGCAGCCGATGTAGCTAAGGCCGAGGGTATCGGGTGAGCAGGCACCGACACAGGTACCGGAGTCCTCGTCGCACATCACGCCCTGGATCGCATCGCACTCGGTGACGTCGCCGTAGGACATGCCATCGTCAGCGCAGACGGCTGAGCCACCGTCGACGCAGACCGAGGAACCGGGGATGCAGAGCACGCAGCCCAGGTTGTCGTCGCACTCGTTGTCGCAGATCTCCTCGTTGGAGAAGCCGCCCATGCCGTCGCAGGTCTTGGAGACCCCGTCTTCGCAGACGAGCGTGCCCTCGAGGCAAAAATTATCGGTGGTGCTACCGGTGGTAGTGCCGTCGGTGGTGGTGCCGTCGGTGGT
>CAYYUP010000193.1:0-3316 GCA_964474905.1 uncultured Nannocystis sp.
CTCCTTGGAACCGGTTAGAGCGTTGCGCAGCGTGTCTGTGAATCTCCGGGCCTTCTCGTCTACGAAGTGATCGAGGAAGCGCAGTGAGGTGAGGCCCGTGGTGCTTCTGAAGAGCGGCTCTAGGCGTTCGATCCCCGGTTGATCGAGAGGCGGGATTCTTGTTGGATCGGGGAGGAATCGGCCGACGCCGTAACCCGAGACGAACCAGCGATGCAGATTTTCGGAGCGGGCGTGGTCGAGAGGGTTATTCATGCCTCGACTCTTCGAGCCGGGGAGCTCGATCTCCGTGCCATCGCGTTTTGCGTAGTAAGAGCGACCGTAGAGGCTCCTTCCTTTCGCCTTCATCGTTAACTCAGAGACGAGTCGCTCGGTGTCGGTGTTGATAGCTCGGCGGAGCGTTGGATGAAGGTCGGCTCGGCCTTCGTGTTGTTTGGAGAAGCGAAATGTTGCAGCGATTTCGAGAGAGGCCGTGCCGTTTCGACGGTCGCGGAGATGGCCGACGATCGGTTTTACGAG
Organism: uncultured Nannocystis sp.; assembly: GCA_964474905.1. Lineage (GTDB taxonomy): Bacteria > Myxococcota_A > Polyangia > Nannocystales > Nannocystaceae > JADJRG01. Next base: position 517 of record CAYYUP010000193.1, read on the forward strand.
GCCATTGACCTGCGCCGGGCCAGCAGCACAGAGGGCGATTGCCTGGAGAATGCTGGTTTTTGCCGTCCCATTTTCACCGATCAGAACAGTCCACATCCTTGGGGTTCCATCGGCGTTTGTGAAGCTCAGACGAAAGTCTTTGAGCAGTTTGAGACGACGGATGTGGATTTCGTCCAGGTACACGCGGGAGCCTCGGTTCGGCGGATGATATCGTACGTTTTGCGGTTGTCGATGCGACTTTGTCAGCGCGCTCGCTTTGTCTTTGTCTTTGTCTTTGTCTTTGCCTTTGTCTTTGCCTTCGCCTTTGCGCCCCTAGAGGTGATTTCGAGCAGCCACTCGGTGAGATCCCGGAGCATGCTCGCATCGACCTCGCGGGGTCCGTCGGGATCGAAGTAGCGGGCCGGCGATGAGGTCTTGGTCTCGAGTTTAAAGAGATGATCGAGACCGGGGTAGCGGTGCAGGGCTAGGGGTCGCTTGTGCCTGCGAGCGAGGCTCTGGAGCGCCTGTGGATCGCGATCGGGATCGACCTCGAAATCACGATCTCCTTGGGCGACAAAGAGCGGCGCGTGGCCCCTGCGGATCAGCTCGTTCGGGTCGATGCGGAGGAGACCGCGGGCCCACTCGGCCTCGCGAGCTAGCTCTTGGGGCAGGTCTTGCCCGGTCTCTAGGGCGGCCATCATGCGCGTGTGTTCTTCGCGGGCGCGCTCTCGAAGTTCGGGCGGTAGTGCTTCGATATCGATCTCGGCCTGCTCGTCGAGAAGTGCCCTGTAAGGCCGCCCTGGTGTCGCTAGAAGAGCAATTGCCGAGACACCTCGATCCTCTGCGTCGAGCCTCAGTGCCCGCCATCCGCCCTCGCCGTGGCCGATGATGGCGATTCGATCGGGGTCGACCTCCTCCTGCACCAGCAGGGTGCGGAGCGCTCGTCTTGCGTCCTCGAGCTGGAGATCCCAGGAGCGCGGACCCTCTTCGCTCGCCCCTTGGCCGCGCTCGTCAAATCGCAAAACGACAAAGCCGGCCTCGGCGAGCGCATCGGTGATCGTGTGGGCGCCGAGATCGACTGGCGGCGGTCCGGCAAAGCCGTAGCGATCCTGACGACCGGTGCCGCTGAGGAAGAGTGCCGCCGGTCGAGGTCGGCGGGCGGTCTTTTTTGGCAGCAGTATTTCGCCGGCGAGCGCGGGCTCACCGGGTCTGCCGGCGAGTTTGATCTCGCGGCGAGTAAAGCTCGCGTCGGGGCTGGGCGCGTACTCCAGGGTCCGGGGCGGTGCCAGCTGCCAGCTCGGCCAGGCATCACCCGTGGGTCGGATCGTCTGCTCGCCGTCGGCGATGTCGATCGCCTTGATCCGTCCGCTCTCGAAGGTGATAGCTTCGCCAAAGCTCGTGTTCAGGCGGGCAACTTTCGGTCGGCTGTTGGGCTCGCCGACGACCTCGACCTCCGCGCTCCAGTTGACCGGAAGCGAGCCGGAAAGGCTGACCATGCGCCATCCGAGCGTGCCGCTTTTGATCGGCCGCAGACCGAGCATCAACTCCTCGTGAAAGATCGCGCCAAAGGCCATGTAGGCGGCATCTGGGCCGGCTTTGAGCGATTCTTCTTGGTGGCCATCGGTGATCTTCAGGAGCTGTCCGTCGCGGCGAAAATGGAGGCGAGTCGGGCCGCGTTGCTCGAAGCCGCGGACGAGCTGGCCGGCGTCATCGAGCACGATCTCACCGGCGCTTCGCTGGGGCTCGCGGCCGGGGATCGTGATCTCGACGCGAGTGCTAAAACGATGCAGCGGCGGTGTGTCGGTGGTTGGTCCGTCGTAGCGGCCCCAGGAGCGGGCGACGAGCGCACCCTTGCGGTGGAAGGCGAAGGCCCGAACCTCGCCCACCGCGTAGAGCTCACCGACGGGTTTTCCGGGCCAGATCTCGACGCGGTCGAGTTCTTCGCGGTCGAGGCTCTCTTCCTTCGGAGGCATGGCGCCTTCGGGGGGGATCTTGAGGCAGCCCGTCGCGCAGAGGCCCGCGCTGATCAGCAGAGAACGCACGAGCAGAGAACGCACGATGACGGGGCGGCGACCGAGGCTGAGGCTTGGGGTCGAGGGGCACACGGGCGGACTATAGGATGATCCCGCTCGCTTGGGCATCGCGCCGAGTTTTAGCCGTGCGGGGCGTAGCGGGGTAGTCTGCGGCATGCCGTGGAGTCGTGATGAGATCGCCGCAAGGGCCGCTCTAGAGCTTCCGACAGGGTCGGTGGTCAACCTCGGGATCGGCATTCCAACGCTGATCAGCAACCACCTCGACCCGAGCTCGGGCATTGTCCTGCACTCCGAGAATGGCCTGCTCGGCATGGGCCCTTTTCCGACCGAGGACGAGGTCGATGCGCAGGTGATCAACGCCGGCAAGCAGACCGTCACTGTGATCCCCGGGGGGGCGACCTTCGACTCGGCGCTCTCCTTTGCGATGATCCGCGGCGGTCATGTGGACGTCGCCGTGCTCGGGGCGATGGAGGTCGCGGCGAACGGCGATCTCGCCAACTGGATGGTGCCCGGCAAGAAGGTCGCGGGCATCGGCGGGGCGATGGATCTGGCGGTTGGTGCCCGCAAGGTGCTGGCGGTCATGAGCCACCGCAGCCGCAACGGCAAGAGCAAGCTCGTCGAGCGCTGTTCGCTGCCGCTGACGGCGATGGGGTGCATCGACTTGGTGATCACAGATCTCGGGGTGCTCGCAGTCGAAGAGGGGGGCTTTCGCCTGGTCGAGTGTGCTCCTGGCGTGAGCGTTGCGGCGATCGTCGAGGCGACCGCGGCTCCGCTCCGGGTCTGAGGGG
>CAYYUP010000193.1:3416-4906 GCA_964474905.1 uncultured Nannocystis sp.
TGGGTAATTGTCTCGAGTTCTCGTAATTGTTGGCGCGAGATCGTTACACTCCCGGCATGCGTCAGCCTGGGAGTCACTCGTGGAATCGTTGTTGGGTCATGGTCGTTGTGCTCGGACTTGCCTGCGGGCCCGGGGACACCGGAGAGAGCGCAGGCTCCTCGACTGGCGACAGCAGCTCCGCCTCGAGCGAGGGCTCCTCTGGCAGCAGCGGGGCGACAGCGGGTACCGCCACGACGACAACCACGGGTCCTGCAAGCGGCTCTGAGAGCGCGAGCTCGACTGGCGATACCACGGACGCCACCACGACGGGCGACCCGACAGAGGGCACATCTGGGACCACAGAGGGCACATCCGGCAGCACGAGCGGCAGTACGGGCTCGACCGGCGGCGCCCAGTGCATGGGCGGGGGTCTAGGGCCCGGCGATCACAACCTCGAGATCGTTCATGGTGGGCGGACCCGCACCCTCCGCCTCCACATCCCGCCGAGCTACGACGGCAGCGAGGCCTCGCCTTTGGTGGTCAATTTTCACGGCCTAACCTCCAACGTGCAGGAGCAGGTTTTCTTCTCGGGCATGAACAAGACCGCCGATGCCGAGGATTTTATGGTCGCTTATCCCCAGGGGTATATGGATTCGTGGAATGCCGGAGCCTGCTGCGGTGGCGCTGAGTCGGCGATGATCGATGACGTCGGCTTTGTTCGTGCTCTGGTCGAGACCATCGAGGGGGTCACCTGTGTCGATCCTGCGCGGATCTTCTCGACGGGCATGTCCAACGGTGGTTTTATGACCCACCGTTTGGCCTGCGAGGCGAGCGACCTCTTTGCCGCGTTTGCGCCGGTCTCTTCGGTGCTCCTTGCCGAGCCCTGCGAGCCCCAACGTTCGGTGCCGATCATGATGTTTAACGGGACCAGCGATACGCTCGTTCCATATGAGGGCGGCCTCTTTATCGGCGCGGTCGAGACGTTCGAGTCGTGGGCCGAGAAGAGCGGCTGCGCGGGCGCTCCTGTCGAGACCTTTGCCGAGGGCGCGGCCACCTGTCAGACCTACCAAGAGTGTGCAGATGGAGCCGAGGTCACTCTCTGCACGATCGATCCGATGGGCCACTGTTGGCCAGGTACCGCTTTTTGTCCCTTTGTGCCGTCAAATGTCGATATCTCGGCGAATGACGAAATGTGGGCCTTCTTCGAGCAGCACCCGATGCCTTGATCAGCTCTCGTCGGCATCCGTCGCCGCGTCGAAGTCTTTGATCCAGGCTGAGATGCGGGCGCGGAGGCCATCCTGTGTCCGGTCGCGCTCTAGGGACTGGAAGGCCTTCGCGGCGAGCTTACGGGCTCGTCGCTGATCCTCTGGGGCCTTTGAGGTTGCGAAGGTGCGGGCGAGGGTGAAGCGAGCCTGTGCGGAGTTCCAGGGGCGCGAGTTTTGTTCGGCGTCGAGCGCCGCGAGGTCGGCCACGAGTTGGTCACGTGCAGGACCGAGTTGGTCGCGGGAGAG
>CAYYUP010000194.1:0-4902 GCA_964474905.1 uncultured Nannocystis sp.
GCGCAAAGAGTCGAATTCGCCGCAACACGCGACGACGCTAGACGAGTCCGGCCGCAGCTTCAAGAGCGAAAATGACCAAACCAAGAGATCCGGCCAGAGAGGAGATCTCCAAATTTTTTTGATGGGTGTGCGTTGCGCGCAGCGGCGTTCGATATCGCAACTCGCGCGTACTCTGATTCTGAAAACCAAGCCAGATCGCCCGGAATTCGCCCAGGGCCGAGCAGCGGGGCGTCGCCATTATGCACTGGCGATCGAGCACCAGGCCGACCGTCGATGATCGATCATCGGGGGCACGCTCGCGGGCAGCCGGCTCGACTCTCATGATTGATTGTCAGCGCGCATGACTGCCGCGACGTTATCACTCAATTACCGCACAGCGTATTCGCGGGAAAGACTACACAGACTAATCTAGATACTTATGATAGCCCTTACGATAAAGGCGAGAGAGAACCGGCGCATTGAGTTGATTCACGGGGACTTCGATCTTTGCCAAATCCTTTGGAAAGACAAAAAGAGAGCCAAGCATCTCTTGGGTTAGAAATTTTGTTGGCACCTTGAGCTTTAATGATGTCGGGTCGATTGCACGTCTCGATGCGAGCACAAAGCCCCAGGTGCCAAATGTTGGAATATAGGCGTGATAAGGCCTCGTGTAAAAGGCCTGCGCCGCTGAGGGCGGCCCCTGACGTACGGCCGCGAGGGTCGTTTCGATGCACCAAAAGGCCTCTTTAGAGCGAAAAGGGCTCGTCGCCTGAGTCGCCAAGACACCGCCAGCGGACAAATGTTTGAGGCAAAGCCGATAAAAGGCCTCAGAGTACAGCTTGGCCAGGGCGCTCTCGGAGGGATCGGGAAGATCGATGAGAATGACATCGTAGGTTTGGCTGCTCTCCGCCAAAAACTCCATCGCATCGCGGTTTTGCACGCTCACTCGTCCGTCGTGCAAGGAGTCTTGATTGAGCTCGCGGAGCATCTTTGTCTCGGTGAAGAGATCGGTGACCACAGAGTCCAGATCGACGATTGTCACGGTCTCGACATCTTTGTATTTGAGGACTTGGTGGGCGAGCAAGCCATCACCGCCCCCTAGAATCAGCACGTTCTTTCGCGACTCTGTGGCCGCCAAAGCCGGTAGAGCGAGGGCTTCGTGGTAGCGGTATTCATCGACACTCGAGAACTGGAGGTGCCCATTAAGATAGAGCCGAACATCACGGTGCCAACGAGTTACGATAATTTCTTGGTATTGGCTGGTGCTCGAGTAGATAACATCGTCTTGGTAGACGCGATTCTCAAAGCCCCGGACCAGACCTCCGGCGACAAATGCCGTGGCTGTAAGGCCGACAAAAGCCGTGAGCACAGCGATCGCGAGCGTCGTTCGCCCGCGCTTGAGCTGGGAGCGCAAATTGAACAAAAGCAGAGCCGCAACCAAAACATTTGCGATACCAACAACAAGAGCTGAGCGCACTAATCCCAGGTGGGGCAGGAGCACAAACGGAAAGACCAAGGAAGCAAATAGAGCCCCCGCGTAGTCGACCGAGAAGACATTGGCGACGGTGATGCGAAGTGACTTCACCTCCCGCAAGAGCCGGATCACCAGAGGGATTTCGAGTCCTACCAACGCCCCGACCGCAAAGACGAAGGACGCGAGGATCGGGATGTAGCTCCGGGTGAAGGCAAAGGCGGCAAAACCCGCGAGTGCACTGGTCCCGCCGATCACACCGATCGCAATTTCGATAGCGATAAACCAGAAAAGCAGGTTGCGGAGGAAGAAGCGACTGAAGAAGGAGCCGACGCCCATCGATGTCAGGAAGAGACCGATGGTCAGGGAGAACTGGGTGGTCGAATCCCCGAGGAGGTACGACGAGAGGGTTCCGGCGATCAGCTCATAGACGAGGCCGCAGATCGCGATGACAAAAACCGACGCGAGAACGAGGGCAGATGCGATCGCGTCTGGATGCTTGTCGCCATTCTCGCTCATCAGTGGAGCACAGCCCCGATCATGATGCTAATCGAGATCATGGCGCCGGCCATGATGATGCCAAGGGCGATGTTTTGATCCTCTTCGATCTCCTTGCGGATCGAGAAAGGGGCTAGCTTTTCCATCAGCAAGATGCCGACACCTAATAATACGAACCCCATGACTGCGTAGATCGCAGTTAGGAGAATTTGGTTTAGTTCGTGGGACCAATCCATGATCTATTTCCTTGCTCTTGGGGCTGACTTTCTGCGCTCGTGGTGAGTCTCTATTTTCCGCTGTGAAGGCCGCCACCGACAAAATAGCGGGTTCGGCCCTGCAGGCCGCCGTCGATTTTTGCCGAGCCTTCACGGATGCTCATCGGCTTTTTTTCGGGCCTCTCGAGACCCCAGCCGGCGGTGGAAGCGACGGCGAGAAGCGCGATCGCCCCCACCATCGTCACGATTAATCCTATGGATAGTTTACTCAATATCGTTACTCAACAGAGCTTCGCGGATCTTTGGAATGGACAGGGCAACCCCGATGATCCAGATCCCACAGAAGACCGCGAGGTAGATGAAATAGCGGGAAAGCATGACGCCTTCGCGAATGCTGATCGAAATATTGGGTCTGGTATCGCTCTGGCCGGCGACCAGGAGCCGGTACTCACCGGGATCTTCGATACGAACGACAATTGTCTCGGAGCTGCTGCCCTCGGACCAATCGGGGCCCGAGTAGTAGCTCAGATCCGATGACAGCTCCATGAGCATCCGGTCCTGATCATCGAGGACGCCAATATCGAGATAGACCCACTCGTCTTGGATAAAGGCGCTGATCTCGATTTCGCAGAGTGTCGGCGCCTGGGCGATCGTGAAGGGAGCGGTGATGATCTCCTGCGAGTACTCGTCGTAGGTCAGGGAAATTGGGCTCGCCACTGGCGGACCTTGGAGACTCGCGTAGTAGGCTCCCGCGAGAGAGAGCACGAGCCCGATGGCCATGATCGCCGCGGATTGTCGTTTGAATCCCCGGGTCGCGCTGGGCTGATGGCGGGCAACTCCATCCCTTGCCGGCAGCTGGTCTAGATCGACCCCAAAGGCCTCTGACACCGTTTTGTGGTCGATATAGCGGCCCCTCGACCACGTGACCTCGTGCTCCGAACTCTCCATCGTGAGGATCAGGGGAGGAGCCACGCAATCGGTGTATCGTGTGCTGTCGCCGGCAGCCGCGACCCAGGGTAATTCACCTTCGACGTAGTCGATCTTGTAGAGCCCGTGTTCGTGAACCGTCCAGGTGTGCCCCTCGAAGGTAAAGGTGCTACCGGGCGCGCCCTCTGCGAGTTCGAGGCTCGGTGCATTGTGGAGTTCTTCTAAAAGTGTATAGTGCCCATCGGACTCATTGAGCCAGCGATAGCCTGCGGCCTGGCTAAATAGCAGGTATTCGGAGCTGGTGTAGAGCGTGCCGTCTTCGTCGTATTCGAAGGTATGAACAAAACCGACGACTCGGTACTGGCCGCCTTCAAAAGTGCAGCGGGAACCGATCTTGAAGGTCAGGTGGATCGAATTTTTTCGGGCGCCATTGCCTTGCGACAGCTCTTGCAGCCCCGCGGGGCTGAGCTTGCAGCGCGCATGACAACTGGGGCAGATGAGCTGCGAGGCATGCTTGGGGTTATGAAGCGGGATTGTACTCTGGCACGAGGGACAGGGAATGCGCTCGAGGCGAAGGTCGACCTGTGCACCACAGTGTTCGCATCTCATGGTGTCGCCCACAGAAGCGGGTGATGATAGTCTTCCGCCGCAGGATTCGCAGGTCAGCGCGACCTCGCGGCCGGAGCTTTTGACCACTCGACGTCTTCGTGAATCCGTTGCCGCAGCCTCCGGGCTAAAGCTGTCGACCTGCGGCCCTGCACCGTCGACGACGATTGCATCCGCCCCAAGTTCGCGTCCGACGAAGAGCCGGGCCCCTTGGGGTTCTAGCTCGAGAGTACCAAAGATGCCCTTTTCGCTGACCAGATCAAAGTAGGGGTGTTCGTCGCCCGCTTGAACTGCGAATGGCAATTGCCCTTCGGCGGCCTCGAGAGTCGCGCGTGCCTCTTCGCGGACTCGGAAATCATGGCCTGCGAGTGTGACCGAGCTTCCCGGCCCCGCGGGCAATGAGCCGGGGTCGAGTTTGCCCAGGGGGATCAGCACTTCGACCAGGAGCCGCCCCTCGTCCTGGGAGATCCACGCGCTCTCACCATCGTCAAATTTTATGAACCACTCGTCCCAAAAACCGGCGGCATAGGCATAACGCACTCGGCCGAGTACCTCAAAGCGGCGCCCCTCCAAAGAAGCGCGAATTCCGAGCGCTAAGGACCCGAGTGGCGGCCGGAGCAGGGCCATTTTGCCCCTGAGCGCGAGCGCCTCTTGATCGACGACCAGAGAGGCGTTGCAGTACGTGCAGACGGCAAAGAGAGCGAGACGTTGATCGATCTCTAGGCGCCCACCACAGCTTGGACACTCCATCCCTCAAGCCCCCTCGTTGTGGTGAACCCGCAACATACTTGCGCGCAATTATCAGGGCGCATCGTAAGCCGAATGTAGGAGATTTCGCAAGGTCGATGACAACTTTGTCCGCCCGACAGCTGCGGCCGGCAGATCTGTGCGAACGGCGCGAAAGTGGCAGCGAATCCGCGGCCGTCACAGACGCGGTCACCGCGCGATCGAAGACACGGTGCGACCCCCTTATGGGTGGATGAGTACGACATTTTTGGGGTCTTCGCTCGAATTCGTCAGCTTGAGCGCGGTTTCCAGCCATCGTCGACATCCTGAACAATGCAAACTCCGAGTTTGTCCTGATCGCGTCCTGATCTTGTCCAGCTGGATCCAAAAACCGCGATTTTCCGCCGCAATCCCCCTATCGCAGCACACGCGTACAATATCACCAATATCAATGACGACGGCACCGTTCCACAAACGCCC
>CAYYUP010000195.1:0-4869 GCA_964474905.1 uncultured Nannocystis sp.
TGAGTACGAGGTTCGCCGGGTGCCGCTGATTCGATGGGCGAAGATGTTGAGATTTTCGACCCCCTGCGCGTTCTGTAACGAGAGGTCGATCGGCTTGACCAATACGGGCAGAACGATTTTGCCGGGGAGCAGAATCCGTGGCAGCTCGTCCTCTAGAATAAAGGGTCGCACCAAGAACGTCGGCGTGATCATCAGGAGCACGATCCGGTGGCGCTCTAACTCGCCGAGGATCCGCTTGCGCCAGAGTTCGCCGATGAGCACGTCGCGATCCTGCCAGCGCTTGAAATCGAAGGCGCGCGATGCCGCGAGGTGCGGCGCGAGTTCTTCGAGCAAGCGAGTGACCAGCCGGGTGTCGTGCTGGGCGTAGCTCACGAAGTAAGGAGCGGGGCTTCGAGAAGGCGGCAAATCGACCACTCAGGGACGATACAGGTTCATATTCGGTCGTCAACACAAATTGTGCAGACGTGTGTGCTTTTTGTGCATCAACCCGAAGAGCGTATCGTGATCATCGTCGAATGCGCATAAATGCACATGCGAACACAGGCCATGCCGTCGTATTCTCGTAGCCATGGGCCCCATCGGACGCGCCGCAACTCTGACGCTTATGGGCGCCGGCGTCGTGCTCATGCCGTCGACGGCACACGCGAATCGTTTTCCAGGCGTCGCCGAAGTGGGCCTCTTGTTGCTCGGCGCGGGCCTTGTGCTTGGGTTTGTGAGCGGGCTTGTCACCGGGGGCGTGGTCTACTTGCACCGCCGGGACAGAGAGCGAGCGTTGCGGGCGGGGGCAATACCTGTATGCACACAACCCTCACGCAGCCCCTCAAAAAGCCGATCAAAAACTACCCGCAATCGTCGGCTTGTGCTCAGCTCGCGATGCGTGGTCAGCCATACCTGCACCGGAAATGGCGGTAGGTCGGGCAGTGCTCGGATGACAAGCGGCTCTGCGTCGCCGACCTGCTCGGTCATGATCGCGATGCCGACGCCTCGCTTGGCCAGCTCCCATTGCACGAGTTGGTTGCCTGTGATCACCGGAAAACTCTCCTGAGTCAGCGATAGACCGAGGCGATTGAGCCCCTTGATCATGGCATCGCCGCGGTCAAAGCCGAGGAAATTCGCCTGCGAGAGTTCTTTGGCTGTGGTTGGATTGCCGAGTGTGGCGAGGTACTCTGGCGAAGCGTAGAGCCAGGCGCGGCCCTCTCGGACCTTGCGGGCGATGAGATCGGGCTGGGTCGGTCGAAAGCTGCGGATGGCGATGTCTGCCTCGCGGCGGCCTAGGTCGCTCACGTCGTTGGTGGCGACGATTTCGATCTCAATACCCGGATGTCGAATACGCAGATCGGCGATGATCCGCGGCAACTCGTAGGTCGCGGTGACCTGGCTGGCAGAGATGCAGACATTGCCCTCGAGAGAGAGCGACTGCCCGGCCGCGATCCGCGAAACCCGGAGGGCCGCTTCGCCCATTGCCCGCATATGTTCGAGCAGCTCGAGACCGGTCGCAGTCAGTTCGAGACCGTGGCCGACCCGCTCGAAGAGCAGCACGTCGAGCTCTTGCTCGAGGGCGGCGACTTGACGGCCGATGGTCGGCTGAGCCATGCCTAGCGCCCGGCCTGCAGCGGAGAAGGAACCCTCCTCGGCGGTGACCAGGAAGGCCCGCGCGCGGTTCCAATCGAAGTTGACGGTTCGCCAGTCCATGCAAAAATGAATAGCATATATGTAACTTCGGTGGGTTTTCAGAACATCATCGCATGGCTAAATCTCGAGACATCGGCGAGGCGATGAACGTCCGCCGAGTTTTGGCTCCCCACATTTGAGGCCTTTCCCATGAAAGCTGCGACCCACACCCACTACGGCCCTCCCACTGTTTTTTGTCTTCAGGAGGTCGCGCGACCCCGCGTCGGTGACGGCCAGGTGCTCATCCAGGTGCACGCTTGCCCGGTGACCCAAGGGGATCGGCGGCTGCGCTCGGCCGACTTTCCGGGCATTGGTATGATTATGGGCAGGTTGATGTTTGGGATCTTTCGCCCGCGCCATTCGATCCCGGGCACTATGTTTGCCGGGCGCGTTGTCGCCATCGGAGCCGGTGTGACCCGCTTTGCTGTCGGTGACGACATTTTTGGCGCCTGTGATCACGGTGCCTATGCCGAATACATGGTAGTCCAGGAGGACAGCGCGATCGCCAGGATCCCCGAGGGTTTTGAGTACGACCAGGCTGCGGCGATCCCCTACGGAGCAGGCTGCGCCCTGGTCTTTCTGCGCGACATCGCGAAGGTCGAGCGGGGGCAGCGGGTGCTGATCATCGGCGCTGCCGGTGGCGTCGGTCGCTTTGCCGTCCAGATCGCTCGCCACCTGGGCGCTGAGGTTACCGGCGTATGCAGCGGCTCGGACGCGGAGATGGTCAAAAAGCTCGGCGCGACGGCTGTGTTCGACTATCGACAGCAGGATTTTACAAAGAATGGTCAGACGTACGATGTGATTTTCGATACTGCTGCTGGCGATCGCTTCCGTGCATGTCGCGGCTCTCTCAGCGAAAAGGGGCGCTACGTCACCGTCTACCTCAACGGCGGAGTCCTGCTGCAGATGCTCATGACCTCGCTGCTAGGTGGGCGCAAGGTCGCGTCGGCGGTGGTCATGGGCGCTCAAGAGCTGACCGAAGAGGTCGCCAAGCTGATGGAGCAGGGCGTGATCTGGCCGGTGATCGCTGCTGAGTTTGCCCTCGATGAAATCATCGCAGCCCACGAGTTGTTCGAGAACGGTGAGCCGAAGGGGGCAGTCGTTGTCAGGGTCTCCGACCTCAAGCGAAGCGCACCGCATGGCTCTGAGCATGAGGTTAAAAATGGAGAGGAAACCTGGCCAATGCGGGCAGTCAGTGGGTAGAGTTGCGACCTCACTGGCAGGCGAGGTAGACGTCGACGATCTCACCGCTGCGCACGGTGCCTGCGGCATCGCGAAACTCAAACGCCGAGCGCTCGCAACCGCAGTTGCCGCGTTCGTCGCACTCTATGTGGGTATCGAAGTTGAGATCGATGGCGATGAGATCGACCTGGGCGACAGGCACGAGTTCGCTGAGTTCGCCGCAGGTTCCAACTCGTGACCGTTTAGCTATCGTCATCCTCATCAAGCAGTTCCTGAACGACTGCGGGCAGGCGAATGACAAAGGTCGAGCCTTCGTCTTTCACGCTGGACCCCGAGATGCTGCCGCCCATCATCTCGCAGAAGCTCTGGGTGATTGTCAGGCCTAGGCCCGTGCCGCCGAATTTTCGTGTCGTTGAGGCGTCGACTTGCGAGAATGGCTCGAAGATCTTGCGCTGTTGCTCGCGGGTCATGCCGATCCCTGTGTCGCGCACCGACATCAACAGCCAGTCCTCGCCGTGCTCATGCAGGCGCCGCACGTTGAAGGTGATGCTGCCGTTGAGTGTAAATTTGGCAGCGTTACTGAGGAGATTTAGCAGCGCCTGGCGCACTTTCATGATGTCCGCACGCATGATCCCTAGGTCCGGTGCGAGCTCTAGGTGCAGCTGGTTGTGGTTCTTCGCGATCAGTGGCGCGGCGGTCGCGAGTGCCTCCTTTATGAGTCCGCGGATCGAGAAATCCTCTAAGTAGAGCTCCATTTTGCCCGACTCGATTTTCGAGATGTCGAGGATGTCATTGATCAGTGTCAAGAGGTGTTGGCCGGATTGGTAGATCCGCTGCAGGTCTTCTTTTGATTGTGCATCCTCGATCTTTTCGGAGACCATTTCGGAGTAGCCGATGATCGCGTTGAGCGGGGTCCGCAGCTCGTGACTCATAAGATCCAGATTGATGTCTGGCATGCCGAATTCCGCTTCTATCGGGGAACTCGACTCCGCGAATTGTAAATCATGCCCAATTGGTCCCCCTCGGGGGGGAACTCCTTTCGCACGTCAGCCCGGATCTCGGTTCGAGCTGGAGGGAGAGGCCAGCCTTCCTTGCGCGCTTGTCCCCGAATCGTCCCCGCGGCTGCCGGGCCTTTCAACACCGACCACGTGGCCGCGGGCGAAGCCGCAGGTGGCGATGCGTGCGGGCCTGAGCGGCGCGAACATTGACGTTAACGTTGGCGTTCAGTTAAATCGTCGGTGTGCTGAACGAAGAACCTTCCTGAATGGTTCCGAAATCAGCCGACTCGAGAAATCTGGCCCGTGCCATTAGCCCGTTGCGGGGCCACAGAGAGGACCATTCAGGCGATCTCCATCGAGAACCGCCTCCGGGACCTCCGTGCCCTCTGTGCCCTCCAACCAGCGCTTGTGGCCGCCTTTGTCGTCAGCGGCTTCTGGCCACCGACTGATCGAGCCGTGCCCGATTGCCCCTATTCGCCCTGCGCCTGGAGTTAGCTGTATAGTCAGTGGTCTCAATCCTCTATATAGCGATTCGGAAAGTGGGCAGTGCTGTGACTTCGCCCTCGTTGCGAGTGGCCTGGACGGGCTCAAGAGAATGCTCGCGCCGTGTCTTTGGAAAGGGGCTCTTTGTGTTTTGGATGTGCCCACTACCGATGGCTGGTTCATCGATCTGGAGCGGCTTTCTTAAGAAGGGGAGCCCGAGTCCCAGACCCAACCGAATCCGACATCAGGTCAGGAAACGCGGGTTGGTCGAGACGTACCCCCTACGCAGACGAAAGATGTGCTCGCGACTCAGCCCCAACCTCGAGGTGAGCTGGCGGACGTTGATCGCCTTCAGAAGGCTTGGTAGCCCCGGATCGATCCATTCACGGGGCACTCGTCCGAACCGCCTAAGCAGCCCCAGGACCTCACCTGCGGGGCAATACCGCCAAGAGGGTCGCAGCGCCCAGCCCCGTGACCCGAGCGACCGGCCTCCAAGTTTTTCGGAGATCTCTCCAAGCCCGGCGCCCTCGGATTC
>CAYYUP010000196.1:0-4861 GCA_964474905.1 uncultured Nannocystis sp.
TGCCGACAGTGACCTCCGAGGAGTCGGTCTGTGCCGATGCCGAGGCGATGAGCGTGCTCGCAGATCTGATAAAAAAGCAAGAGGTGTGTGAGCAACGTATGGCTCGTTGCCCCGCGCAGCGCTTGGGCGACTACATGACCGGCAAAGAGAATTTTGACGAGGTGTTGACCCGTTTTGGTGAGGTCTTTGTCATTATTTTCCCAGAGGCCAAGCCCGAGTACGGCATCAATGGCACGATCTCGAGTCATTGGCCGAACGCAGCGACCCGGAATCACTATCTAGAGCTCTTTCGCGCCCGCAAAGATGCCCTCTGGGGCGCAGGTCATATCATCGCCTTGGGGCGGGCGAGCCAGAGCAGAAGCGCGGCCAATGACGCGGTTTGGGCACAGAAGCGGGTGCTCTACTTCGAGGAACTGATGAGCGATCTTGCCGACGAATCGCCGAGCCGAGGCTCATCACCCGCGCAAATGCTCGAATTTGCGGTTGGTTCAGACGCTGCGCTCTCCCTCGAAACGCTCGTCGCGTTGCCGCAGATCCGGGTCATTGGACCCACGAGGGAACTCGAAGAGGGGATCTACGCCGCAGTGGACAGTCTCGCCGCGGGCACGATTCCACAGCGAATGCACTACTACAATAACTGGCTAAACCGTTCGGTCGTCGTTGTCCTCGTGCCGCCTTGCCCAAGCGCATTGGGGGGCACGCGATGACGGTGGACGAGGCCTCTCCGGCGCCGACTCCAATTATGTATATAGTCTCAGGAGCGCTCATTCTCAGTCTTTGCGCCGTGACCGTTTGGGCGCTGCTGGGTGCCGAGTCCGATCCGCTGGCCATCCAGGCGATCGTCGCCGAGCCCGCTTCGCCGGTAGGGGCTGCGGTCCAGGTGCCAAAGGAGGTCGAAGCGTTTCTGGGGGGACTTTCGAATCATATCGATCCGCCGCCTGAGGAGGAAAAACCAGAGGACAATTCTCTGGGTCAGGGCAGGGGGGCAGAGTTGTTGGCGCTTCGTTTCATCGATCGCGAAAAGCAGGCCGAGATTGCTCTTCGCGACGTATTTGTGCCGCGCACGATCACCGTCGTCAACGTTTGGGCGACCTGGTGTGCGCCTTGTAAGGCCGAATTTAAGGATTTTGCCAGGCTCTGGCAGCGTTGGGGAGACGAGGTGCGTTTTGTGCCGGTCGAGCTCGCCCCCCTCTTTGAGCGGGCGTCTGAGCGCTGGCAGGCCCGTGATGAGCTGCACGGCATGATGCCGGTATCGCAGCACCAGCTCATCGACTCCTCCGAGCGGTCGATCCAAGAGATCGTCACTAAGATCGGCCTGGTAGAGCCCGACAAGGTCAATGTGCCGATCACCTTGGTCTTTGACTGCAAACAAAATTTGATCTGGCACAGCTTCCGCCAAATCACCGATCTCGAAGCGTTTGCCGATGTTGTCGACGAACTGCGCCCGGCGCTGTCTACGGCTGCCTGCTATGTTCCTCCGGCTCGAACCGAGGAGGCTGCGGTGCACGTTATCGGCGACGGTGCGCGCTGTGGCGATCGTCGGTGCACGGTTAAGACCGGCGAGGACTGTAATACATGCTATGCCGATTGCGCTTGCCGGGACGAGCAGGTGTGCATCAAGCGTGAGACCGCGTCTCTTCAACCAGGCAGCGCCGGCTACGTCTGCGACTCGCCTTCGCCCCTGCTTCCATGACCCTCGAATACTGTGCATACCATGGTGATGTTCAACATCTGTGCACACACTTGTTCGTGAACTCGTAGCTCACTTCACCTCCCAGCTTGACGACATGCATCTCGCATCAACTTTTGTCCTGCTCCTCGCCTTCGCCTTCGCCGGCGTGCGGTCGCCAGCGGCTGCGATGTCTATCGTTTCGCCGTCGGAGGCGAGCGTTGGGGAGCAGGCGCTCGCCAAGCAGGCGATGAGCCTCTTTGCGGAGTCGCGCTTCGCCGACGCGGCCAGGGCTTTTGAGGTGCTCGCGGTCGAGACCTCGAGGGCGCGATATCTCTTCAACGCTGCTGTCGCTCGCGAGCGCTTGGGGCACGAGGCGAGGGCCTATGTGCATCTGCGGCGATTTCTTGCGAATGCCGGTCTCTCGCCGAGCGAGCGAAGTCAGGGAGAGGAGCGCCTGGCCGAACTCATCGAGCGAACCGTGCCGTTGCGGGTTGACCTCACGCCCTCGCCGGCCGGAAAAGGTGTGCTGATTTTCTATCTGTTACAGGGTGCAGGAAAACGACGCCTTCCGATCGAGATCAGGGTTGCGGAGTTCGGGCTTAGGGATCGGCCGGACTCGATCGAGCTGCATGTGGAGGCCGGCACTTGGTTGGTGCACGCGGAGGTGCCCGGTCACCACCCGGCGGAGGGGCAGCTGACGATCACCTACCCCGATTCGGGGGTGCTCGCGCTCAGCCTCGAAGACACGTCGCCGGCGACAAAAGAGGTGCAGATTCGCCTCAGACTCAGCCCTCCGGCGGCCCTCTCGGCTGGTGCGAGCGCTCGAGTGCTCACCGCGAATGACGAAGTCGCCCGGGTGGTGCCGCTCTCGGAGCCGACCACGCGCTTTGAGATCGAACCCGGGTCCTATCAGGTACACGTCAGCGCCGATGGTTTTGCCACTCAGACGCTCGAACTCTCGGTAGAGGGCCAGGAGGCAAGCGTCGACGTTCATCTAGATGCGCTGTCGCGGCGGCGCAGGCAAAAGCCAGAGCTTATCGCGATGGGAGTGCTTGGCGGTGTGGCCTTGGTCAGTGGAGTCGCGCTGCTGGCCCCGACGGCGCCGAAGTTCGCCGACCTCCGCGATGGATATGTCGATAACCCCTTTGGCGATGGTTGTACGAGCGAACCGGGGGGCATCTATTGTCAACTTACAACGAATATTGTACGCCAGGGAGCAGGCGCTGGATTTTTAGGTGTGACGGGGGGCAGTGCGCTTAGCATGGGACTCTCGACTAGGCGCACCCGGAGTAGCGCCTGGATCGAGCTTGGTGTTGGTGCTGCATTTGCCCTCGGCGGCAGCATTGTGCTTAGCGAGAACGCGAAGAGCTTCCAAGTTGCTAAGGTGTGCAAGGACGATCCCGCTAGTTGCACACCGTTCGCGATCGATCGGCATCGAGTGCTCACCGTCGCAGCCGGCGCGGGCCTCGGATTTGGCGGTAGTTTGATGGTCGGAGGTCTGATGAAGGTCCTCCAACGCAGTCATGCGGGAAAGCGCCCACAAGCGAGTACCTATACGTTGCCGGGCGGCGCGGGTGTATCTCTGAGTGGTCGCTTCTAGCGTTGAGGTCCATAAATGAATCAAAGAAAAAGGTCAGAATAAATATGCATGTGTCGTATCCATATTTCCGCTTGTACATACTCGCAGCCTTGATGGGAGTGGCTAGTTGCGACCAAAATGGTTGCTATCCCGATCAAAACGGCGAGTCGTTGGGGGATTCCGGTTTGACGAGTACAACGATGGCCTCCGGGGATACCGGTACGGGCTTCGAATCGAGCGATACAGAGGGCCTGGGCGAAGCGACAGGCACGACGACGGGCACGACGACGGGCACGTCGACGGGTACGACAAGCACGATTGCACCGAAACCAATATGTGGCAATGGGAGTGTAGAGACTGATGAACAGTGTGATGACGGGAATGATGACAATCTCGATGGGTGTAATAAGTGTGTGTTGCAGAGATTTGTCTTTGTGACCCCCGCGGCGTACAGTGGCGCTCTCGAAGGACTCGATGGTGCCGATGAGAGATGTAGTAGTCTAGCGGCGATGGCCGCGCAGGGTAATGCCCCTTGGCTTAATGGGAAGACATTTAAGGCATGGCTCAGCGACAGCAGTACTAGTGCATCGAAGCGATTGGGGAGCACGGCATTTGCGGGAGACTATGTGAAGGTCGAGGATGGCAAGGTTGTCCGTGTTGCGGTGGGCTGGGTAGGCCTGGCGAGCGAAACACATCTATCAAGGATCAATCGCCTTGTGGCAGGCGGCTCTGTTAGTGGTGATCAGCACGTCTGGACAAGTACAAACCATGACGGATTGGCTGAAGTCGACACAACGAATTGCGGGAATTGGGCATCGGAGAGTGGTAACTCGTGGGGGCGGTTCGGAATTATTAGTCAATACAATAGAAAATGGACTCACAATGAAGGGGGTTCCCTCTCGGACTACTCGGTGACCTGTGACGGGGAGCGGCGTCTCTACTGCATTGAGGTCGCAGGCCAGTCTGACTAGTCCCCAGACATCGGTTCGTGGACGGATGTTCGAGGCCGTCGCTGTGAGCTACAATTGCTCCCAACTCGGGTTCGATTCCCTTGCCAATGCGCCTCGCCTCAGCCTGCTCGACGGATCTCCCGCAAATCATGCAGAGCCAGCCACGCTGACATTGCCTCGAGGTTCTGGGCGTTTGCGTTCTCTGAGCTCTGGTGGCAGCGAATCGCCAGCACGACCAACGCCCGTGCTCTTGTCGGCTCGCTGCTCTCCAGGGCCGTTGCCAACAGGAAGCGGGCGAGAGAGAGTTGCTCTGGCGAGCAGATATTCGATTCGCGGATCTGCAGCGCGCGCTCGAGGACGAGGTGTGCCTGGTCGAGTTTCACCTGCCGGAGATACACACGCCCGAGCCCCTGGAGCGCAGCGATCAGCGCTGGTTCACCCGCGGTACTACAGCCCTCAGCGATCTCTTTTGCTCGGACAAAACGGGCATTCGCGGCGGCTAGATCACCTGCTCGTTCGTCGAGGCGAGCCAGATTGATCAGCGTTGAGGCGAGGCTTAGATGTTGTCCTCCGAGTTGTTGGATTTTGATCTCGAGGGCCCTCTGGTAGAGGGCACCGGCCTCATCGTCATCACCGCGGTTGCGGGCGATTACCCCCAGG
>CAYYUP010000197.1:0-1284 GCA_964474905.1 uncultured Nannocystis sp.
CCCCTAAAGGGGCCGATGCACGTCCTAGACTCCCTCGCGATGCCCTCCTCGCCCGACCCAGCAAGACGTCCTCTGATCGAGTGAACGTAAGCCGGCGTGACGAAGGGCTGCGGAGGGGCGGATGCAAGTCCTCGGATCGAGTGAACGTAAGTTGGCGTGACGAAGGGCTGGTGGGGGGCGGATGCAAGTCCTAGATGTCCTCGGATCGAGTGAACGTAAGTTGGCGTGACGAAGGGCTGGTAGGGGGCGGATGCAAGTCCTAGATGTCCTCGGATCGAGTGAACGTAAGCCGGCGTGACGAAGGGCTGGCGGGGAGGCGGATGCAGGTTCTAGATGCCCGCTCGCCCAATCTGGCGAGATGTTCTCGGATCTAGTGAACGTAAGCCGGCGTGACGAAGGGCTGGCGGGGGGCGGATACAGGTTCTAGATGCCTCACTCGCCCGATCTCGCGAGATGTCCTCGGATCCGGTGAAAGTAAGCTGGCGCGCAGACGAAGGCCTACAAAGTTGTAAAATTCTATTAGAGTCGGCGTTCCATGGAGCACCCTATTCAGCGTCTGGTCGAGTCGATCCACGAGGATGGATCTTGCCCTCGGTTGCAGGTCGATCTGACCCATTCGGGCATCGTCTGTCCCGACTTCGTCTGTGAAAAATGGGGCGAAAAATTGATCATCGATCTCGACCCGAGCTACCCGCTCGACCTTCGCTTCACAGCGACGGGGATCGATGTCGATCTCTCGTTCGGCGGTTACGTCAGTCGCTGCACATTTCCCTACGCGGCAATCTACATGGTGGCCGATCGGGCGACCGGCAAAGGCATGCTCTTCGAAGCAAACATGCCCGAGTCAGCCCGCCGTGAACAACGTCCAGCCCCCGCTCTCACCATCGAGCGCGGCGAGAGCTCCAAGACAGAGACTACAAAACAGCGGAGTTCCAGAGAGTCCCGTCGCCGACGCCGGCGCAAAGGTGCCGACGATGGCACAAACACCGAGGCTGAGGTCCGTGCTGAGGACAGCAAAGTGCCCAAGCGCTTAGGTCTCGTGGCGTTGCAGCCAGTCGAAGACGAACCGACAAAGCTTCGGCCAGCAGGCAGTGAGGGCAAGACCGAGAGCGAGCAAGAGCCGGAGAAGCAAGAAGAAGAAAAGCAAGAAACGGAAACAAAGGAAAAGGATGAAATGCCCGCACCGAGTACAGAGCACCGTCGACCGGTGTTTCGAGTGATCGACGGCGGCAAGTCAGACACCGACTCCGAAGTGCCCGACTAATCGTCGCGGGTCCATCGCCC
>CAYYUP010000197.1:1384-2857 GCA_964474905.1 uncultured Nannocystis sp.
GTCGATGCTGACGATCCAAGTTTCGGGGGCGGATGCGAGAGGGGCTATCGAGGCGTTGCGGAAGGGGCTGGAGGAGCTGGGGGCTCCGACGGGGGAGGTTGAGGCGGTATCTGTCCTTAAGAGCAGGGGCGATCCGGTGGCCGTGGCGACGCTGCTGTTGACGATCCCGCCGGCGATCGTGGCGTGTTGGGATCTCGCCGAGCGGATCGGCAAATTGAAAGCGGTGCAGCGCTGGCTCGGGCGGCTGCCGGAGGGCGTGTCGATAGTGGCGAGCGATGAAGAGGGGCGCTCGGTGGCGCTGGGCGATGGGCGCGGGCTGCAGGCGGATGCAGCAGCGCTGATCGAGCTGGCGAGCGAGGCCGAAGAGACGCCCGCGTGGCATGTTTTTCTGGCCTATGCAGGTCCCGACCGCGAGTTGGCAGATCAGCTATACCGGGCGCTAGAGGCCCGTGGCGTGCGGACCTTTATGGATCGCTATTGCCTGGGGGCGGCCAAAGAGTGGGCGTTTGAGCTGGTCAATGCACAGGCCTCAGCGCGGGCGACCGTGGTGCTGGTCTCGCCGAATTATGAGCGGGCCTGGTACCAGGACGAGGAGATTCAGCGGGCGATTGTTCTCAAGCGGAGGTGGCAGCGGCTGCTGATCCCGGTCTATCGCGATGGGCGTCCGAGTGATCCGGCAAAGGTGCCCTACGGGCTCTTTCGCCTGGAGCCGCTGGATCTCCCCGGGGCCGGCGGCGTGCAGGGGGCAGCGGCGGCGATTCGCGGGTTGTTGCGCGATGCGGAGGGAGCGTGAGCATTTCGTCGACTGTGATGATGATGAAGCTGGAGGGGCGCACGCTGTGGCTCGGCGGTGAGTCGCGGCGGCTGTCCGAGGAGGATTTCCTGCGTCTCGATGACCTGCGCAAAAGGACAGCTGCATGGAACCGGCGGAGCCAGGATGCGTACTTGTCTCAGATCGGCTGCGATCTTTACGGGTGGCTGGCTTCGTGGGCGAAGAAGCTAGAGCTGCGGGACTTGACGCTTGATGTTGTCGCGGGTGCGCAGACGCTGTGCGAGTGCAGGGGCGAGGCGACATCGGAGGAGGTGCGGCGGCAGCAGGCGATCGAGCGGGAGACGACGGTGCGCGAGGCTCCCTGGGAGCTGCTGCACAACGGGTTCCAGTTTTTGGCGAGTAAGGGTTTTGAGGTGGTTCGGCGCCTGGAGCCGGCGGTGCGGGGAGTGCGGAGCGCGGCTCCTGAGCACGGACTGACGCTGATCTTTATGGCGGCGTCGCCAGAGGGCGGTGGTTCGCGGCTCGAGTACGAGAACGAAGAGGCGGCGATTTTGCGGGCGGTCGAGCCGGGGCATGGCGGGCCACGGCTGCGGCTGCGGCTCTCGGTCGATGAGACGGGCAGCGCCGAGGGCCTGGGCATGCGACTGGCCGCACTGCTTCCTCACGCGCCCGCGCCAGTGGTGCACATCACCTGTCACGGC
>CAYYUP010000197.1:2957-4744 GCA_964474905.1 uncultured Nannocystis sp.
GGCGCGGGCCCGCAGCTGACCCAGGCGTCGCTGGTGGTTGTGAGCGCCTGCGAGACGGCCGCAGCGAATCTGCAGGTCGGTCGCGATGCGGCTGGGGCTGCGGCTGCGGCTGCGGGAAACGTGCAAGCGGCGGCGGTCGCGAGCTATGCGGTCGAGTTGGTGGGTCGCGGTGTTGCGGCGGCGCTTGGCTGGAGCGCGGCTGTCTCGGATGCGCAGGCGACGATGTTCGCGAGCAAGCTCTACCAAAAGATCGCAACGGGTCTGCCGCTGGATCGGGCGCTGAGCGCTGCTCGGCAGCACCTGCTGGAGCAGGAGAACGGACGCGGCACCGATTGGCATCTGGCGCGGCTGATCGCAGGTCCGAAAGCGGGCGGTCGGATCGCGAATCCGCGGGGAAAAATCCCGCCGAGAGGGGAGGGCAGCCGCGCCTTCGCCAACAACGACAGGGTGCAGATCGCCACGCGCCTGGACTTTGTCGGTCGGCGTCGGCAGATCCAGAAGGGGCTGCGTGCCCTCGCCGATGACCGGCGTGCAGGTATCTTGATCACCGGCCTAGGACACCAGGGCAAGAGCAGCCTCGCCGGACGCCTTTCCGATCGTTGGGACGGCAAGACGGTGGTCTGTTGGGGTTGCGAGGAAATCACTGCGTCGAAGATCTTGCAGAAGATCCAGCTGTCTCTCGGAGTCGCTGAGGAGTGCGAATCGAAGGAGGCTCGCGAGCGAGTTTCGGAACATGCGGGGGATCTTGGAGTGGAGCTGAAGAAGCTGCTTCAAAGGACAGGTGATCCGCAAAACGCGGTGCTGCTGGTGCTGGATGATGTCGAGCAGATCCTCGATCAGTCGCAACTGCCGGTGAGGATCGATTGTCGCAACGGCCTCGCGCAGACGGCGATGCGTTGTGTTGTTCAGGAGTTCGCGCGGAACGCTAGGGAGGGCGGCCTGCATCGGCTGATCTTGACCTCGCGAGTGGCCTTTATCCTGCCGGGACTTGGCGGCGAGGATCTTATCGAGTCGTTGTTGGTCGAGATTCCATTGTCGGGTTTGAACCCGGTCGAGCGCGGTTTGTTGCCCTCCGCGCGGGAGGCCACTGAGCTGCCGCAGTCGGACCACGCGCGTTGTCTCGAGGCCGGCGAAGGAAACCCTGGTCTTCAGGATCTGGTGTTGCGTCTTGCTCGCGATCTCCAGCGCAGCGGCGAGCTCGATCGCCTGCCCGACCTGCTGCGCCGCGAGCTGTCGGGTACGGAGAGCCAGGAGAAACTCGACGTTTGGATGCAGGAGGTTGTCGAGATATTGGTCGGGCGCCTGAGCAAGAAGCAGAAGGATCTGCTCAAGGCCAGTCGTGTGCTTGTCGGGCCGATTTCTCGGGAAACGGTGTTTAAGTCGATTGCGAGGCCATTTGGAGCTGGTAAGAGCGACATGGAACGCCTCGAAGCCCTCGGGCTTTGGGAGCAGCACACCGACCCGTGCACGCAGGGTCCTGCGGTGCTTCCGGCTCCGCTTGTGTTGCGGTGCATCGAAGGGTTGGCAGTGGAGACCGAGGAGGATTGCTCGGGTTGTGTACTCAAGGCGCTTCGAGAGACATGGAAGCCACAGCCCGATGACCGCCGGAGCCTTACGACCTTCGTGCGGCTCTGCATCGCCGCCGAAGAAAGCGAGGGGCTTGCCGGAGCTGCGGAGAGTCTGCTCGCTCAGCAACTCGCCAGTCACGACATCCTCGAAGCCCGGGAACTTGGCCGTAAGGTCGTGGCGCGGCTCGGGGCGGACAAACGTACGATTCCCGATGGCCT
>CAYYUP010000198.1:0-2172 GCA_964474905.1 uncultured Nannocystis sp.
CCCAATATGGAGATCCGCAAGATGAAGCCAGCGCAAGGGTCGACGAACTTGGTGTTGGGGCATAGTTGAATCCATCAGCGCTTGCCGGGCGGGGCCGTTGCCGTTGCCACCGCCGTTGCCACCGCCAGGCCGCGCCATCACCTCGCGGGACCCTGACAAAACGAGCGGTGGATCTGCCGCCCAGGCCTTCGAGCGGTCTGCTCTGATCGGCACCGCTGATTTGCGAGAGGCTGTGCCACGCGCCCGATCAGAATCAGAGACAAAATCAGAATTCGCTTGCCAAGCTGCCCACGCAGCGGCCACCGCAGCGATCTCGCTTGCACGGCGAGGACGATCTTCAGTCAGTCGCTGAAAAAAATCCGCATCGATGAGCCCGCGTCGGCCGAACGCCTCGATCGCCGTGCCGACAAGATCCGCATGCGCAGCAGTGCGTCCCGGCAGCGCAGTAAGAGTCGCCTCGTAGTCGCGACCCCAGTAGCGGATCGCGCGTCGGAATTCTTCCGCGGTGTACAGCGAGAGCAGGAGGTCGTGAAGCTGCGAGTTGTGGGTGCCCATCTTCAAAATCAGGCGAACGATGCTAGACCAGCACCATCTGACCCTCAAGCGAAACTAACCAAATCCCAACCAGGTTGAAGCCGCTATCCGTGCATTGCTGTGCGAGTGACCCCGCGACCTGCACAGGCCCACCCAATGCATCACAGAATGCCGCCATGTAACGTCCAAGCGCCTAGTCCTCGGCCACCGACCCTACGCTCGCGACTCTCCCGGTCTCGGCGGCCGTAATCACCGAGCCTGGGCTGCTTACGTCGCAACACAGGTCGGTGGTTGTCCGCGTGCACAACTCTGGTTTCCTCTCTTACGAACATGTCTGTTCGAACAGCAACTCATCCCGACTCGAATGAGTTCGCATCTAGAGATTATCTCGCCGTGCGACGAACATGCTCGGCGAGCAGCAAGCGCTGTGGATGAACGAAAAATCGGAAGAACCGGGAAGCGGAGAAGCGGAACACTCGAGCCAGCGCGGCCCCGCTTCGAGACAACGGCTTCCAAGCAGCTCCGAATGGGTTCAAATGCACCAGAACTGGGGCTAGCTCGTGTTCTATGGCAGTCCGATTCGCCCTTGCGGGCGTTGACCGCTTGGTCTAGCGTCGATGGCCGAACGAGCGATGCAGGAACCACGGATTACCTCGGCTGGGATCGGCAGACCCAGAGCACCGATGCTCACCGTGGCGTTCTCGTTCTCGTTCTTGTTAATGTCGGCGCTCGCGTGCCGAATCTCAGAGGGCGAGACTCACGCGTTCACGACAGCAACG
Source organism: uncultured Nannocystis sp. (assembly GCA_964474905.1). Classification (GTDB taxonomy): domain Bacteria; phylum Myxococcota_A; class Polyangia; order Nannocystales; family Nannocystaceae; genus JADJRG01. The sequence goes on from CAYYUP010000198.1 coordinate 1,314, forward strand.
CCGACATCGATGGGATCCAATTCGCTCGGCGATGCGACAACAACGACAGACGGAAACGGATCCACAAGCAAAAGCGGATCCGCGAGCGAGTCCGGCACGTCGACAACTTCGGTGATGACCTCAACAACCGATCCATCGACGAGCAGCGGTAGCGGTAGCGGTAGCGGCAGCAATAGCGATACGTCGAGCCTGTTGATGGATGTCGGCATCAAGGATGACCTCGATGACCTAAAACCCGCAGGCTGCGAAGGCAGGATTGATTTCCTCTTTGTGCTCTCGCGTTCTCTCAACATGACGCTTTTTCAGACAAAGCTCACCGAGATCTTCCCTCACTTTATCGAGACGATCGAGGCCAAATTCGCGGACTTCGACTTCCACATCATGGTGGTCAGCGGTGATCCTGATGGCAGCTGGGGCGCTCCCGGGTGCAACGAGGAGTGCTCGCTGGAAGAATGCAGCATCGCCGACTATCCCTGTGATCTCATGGACCTCTTGACTGCCTGCGACAATACAGCAGGCGCAGGTGTCATCTTTCCCGCAGGCGCTTACGCCTCCAACAAACCCTGCAAGATTGCCGGTGCTCGCCGCTACCTCACCAAGGAACAGCCAGACCTGAGTGAGACATTTACCTGTATCGCAACAGTCGGTACGACGGGTTACTCTCAAATAGCACGGGGCTTCGTCGAAGCGATGCTGCCCTCAATGAACAAGCCCGGTGCCTGTAACGACGGGTTTCTTCGCGATGATGCGCTCTTGATGGTCACGTTCATCGGCAGCGGAGACTTCGACTCGCCGGGCTCTCCCGAAATCTGGGCCAAGACGCTGCTCTTCGCCAAGAACGACGACCCCAACGCCGTCG
>CAYYUP010000198.1:2272-4743 GCA_964474905.1 uncultured Nannocystis sp.
GAAATCTGGGCCAAGACGCTGCTCTTCGCCAAGAACGACGACCCCAACGCCGTCGTGTTCCTCAACATCACAGGTCCCGTTCTGCCTGAATGTGCAGAGTGGGATCGCACATGTCGTCTCGTGTCCAAATTCCCCCATCACGTGATCGCTTCCCGTGATCAAACCGAAAAATGGGAGCAGGCCTTCGACCAGGCGACCGCGATGATCGAGGATGTCTGCAAAGACTTCATCCCGCAGTAAGCGATCCGATCAACCGCCGATGAAAGCGATGCTCGGACCCAGACCGCCCGCGTAGATCTTCCCGTAGGGTCCGATCGCGAGAGCGTACGCGATACGAAGAATCTGTCCCTTATGGCTGTAGGACCACACTGGAGTCATTTTGAGGGGAGAGTAGGCGCGGGCGGTAAAGGAAAATTCATCGCCCGCAACTCCGCCCGAAGTCACGACGGCATAACCGGCGGGGCTCCATTCGAGATCGGAGGGCACAAACTCCTTCGCGATCCAAGTTCCGAGCGGTGCCCACCAGATCAATCCGTCGACCGAGTCGTAGAGGCGGATGTTGCCCTTCACCTTAGAGCCCTCGCCGTCCTGGGTGTAGCCGGCTGTCAGAACCCGCCCGTCGTCATCGATTGTGACCGCCGTTGCGTAGCTCTCCGCGGCTAGCTCCACGGTCGCGACCTGCCAAACCTCCGTTTCGGTCGTCGTGTTGAACTCGAGGATGAATTGTCGGTTGGGCTTTGGGATCTCCTCGTCGGCATCCAGGTGCTCTCCCTTCATCTCGCCGACCATCACGAGTACCTCTTCGCGAAAAATACAGTCGCGGGGCGTCACTTCGAATACCTTGTCAGGATAGTCTTCGATTCCGTAGCTAAACGACCAAGCCGCCCCGGGAAGGTCCTTGCGATGCAGCCAGGCCGCGGCGTCCTTTTGCTCGTCACCGCCAGCGGGCACGGATCCACAGACCGCAACGCCGCCCGGAGTGATCGCAAGCGCTGCGGCACTCTCTCCTTCCGCGCCCTCGAGCACGTTGTTCATCGGCGCCTTCCTGTTCACGAACTCAGTGAGCCGCCAGATCTCCTTGACGTTCGCGAGCACGTAGAACGAGTCGCCCGTGTCGCTCACCTTGAGATCGATCGCCTCGCACTCCTGCCCCTCGTAGATCTCGACCGCTTGATCCTCAAACCAAGAACCATCAGCGGCGCGAGCCCGCAGATAGCAGCGGGATTCGTCGTCGACGAAGCGCGTGCCAAGTTCAATCAGCTCGCCATTTGAAAACACACCGATCGCGTTGACCATGCCAGGCCCCAACAAGGTGCTCGCCTCCCAAAAGGTCCCGACGCCCGCGTCCGTCAACGCGATCTCGTACTCGGCTGTCACCGGCTCGCCCTCAGTTTCGCCGCGCCAAGCGACCAGAACCGCCTGGCGCTTGCCGTTTGACAGGCTGGTGAGCACCGGAATTTCGCCGACAAAGGATCCCCCGCCTGCACTCTCCAGCTCGACAGTGATCGACTGCGGCTCTTGACCTCTTGTGTAGATCAGGCGAACGCCCTCCGCTTCTTGATCTGTCCAAACAGTCACTTTGATCGGACCGTTATCGAAGATCGTCGTCGGCGAGAGATCCACATCGAGCACGGAGGGCGGCTCGCCAGGCAGACCCATCGTCTCGCTGTCGGTCTCGGGACCGCCGGTCCCGCCGGTCCCGCCGGTCCCGCCGGTCCCGCTTATGCTGCCCGACTCCGTCGAGCTTTCGCCGCCCGTGCTCGTGTCGTCGCCGTCGCTCGATGAGCTCGAGTCCGAGTCGCTATCAGATTCCTCCATTGGCCCGTAGTTGGTGAGTCGAGCAATGGAGAGCGGCGAGCAAGCACCGCCAACAACCAGAAGCGGAGCAAGCAAGAGTGAGCAGGAACGAAAAGATGGGAGGGACGTCCGTGTCATGTCAAAAATTACCCTTCAGAGTGTTCGCCGCCGATGTCAGGCCGATATCTGGCCGAAGAGACACCCGCGTAAGAGAGCGCTTACGACTTGCGATCAAGAGCGCAACGCCGCCAACTTTCGAGACAGCGCCAGCGATCCCGAGCGCGTGCAGCCAGAGATCGTGAGCCTCAAAGACAACCGTCGACGCTGCCGTCGACTCGTCCGCTGCCCGAGCGATGCACCCCAGCTCAGCGGCTCGCTCGGTCACAGCAAAGCCCGTCGCGCCGACGCTCGCCGCTGGCCCGCGCAGAGGCACAGGAGCCAGAGCCACGACCAGAGCGACAGGGCTTCGGGCGATCATGCGCGGATGGTACGACTTAATAGCGCGCCTGCACACTTTCGCGTGCACAAGCGCCCTCAGAAACACGTACGGGGTACTCCAAACCCCAGTCCCGATGAAGCAGACATCAGCAAGCCTCCTGCCTCGTCGAACGTGGGCTGGCCCCATGACTCTGACGCATCGACAGGGTGACGATCGCACCGACGACCCTGTTGAC
>CAYYUP010000199.1:0-4742 GCA_964474905.1 uncultured Nannocystis sp.
TCGAGCACACACAGCGGAGTCTTGATATCAACCGCGAGGTCCTAGGAGGTGACCACCCGCGGGTTGCTGATGGTCTTTACAATTTCGCGTTAGCGCTGATGAATGCGGGTCGCTACAGCGAAGCGCTGACCTTCGCCGAAAAATCCCTTGCGATCGATGAGCGGAGCATCGGCCAAGTACGTGATCGTGGGAGTGCCCATAAGCTGCTTTCGACGATCCACGAGCTTCGCAGCGACATGCCTTCGGCCGGGAGGCATGCGAGAGCCTACTGTGAGGCGGTTCTCAGTCAGGTAGGCGACAATGCGCGGAGCCCCGCGGAGCGGGCGGATGCGCGGCTGCGCTTAGCGAATGTGTTGCGGGATTCACATCGCGTTGACGAGGCCAGGGTCGAATACCAGCGGGCTCTTGACGAGCTGCCCCGCGATTTGAGCAGCGATGAGACAATTACTCGAGGGGCGATCTTAGTTGAGCGAGGTCTCGCCAATACAAATATCAAGGCTTTCGACGATGCAGAGAGGGATTTCACGGGGGCCCTTGATCTCGCGGCTTCAGCCAAGGGTGTAGAGGAACTCGTCGCCTTTGCGGCGAAGGGGCTCGGCCGTCTGCGAGTCGAGGAGATGCATTACGAGGAGGCCATTGAGCCCCTCACGCAATCACTGGTGTACGCGAAAAGCCGGCATAGCGAGGCGCTGCTGGCGGAGACCCAAGCCCTACTGGCGGAGGCTTATGTCAAGGGATCGCTGGATCCCCGCCAGGGGCGAGTTTTCGCGCGCGAAGCTTTAAAATATTATAAAAAGCACAAGATTGAGGAATTCATTCGGGATCTCGAGTCACTTCTCAAAGAGAACGAGCAGTAAGACAATGACCAACACGACCAGCACGAGCACGATGACTACCACCACCACCGTCACGACCACCACCACGACCGAGACGTCCAAGATGATCGACACACGAATCGCAATCTCCTGCAGCGCGTCCGCCACTGACGACAACCTGATCTGTAGCTACGGCGATCCGCGCATCAAGGTCGATGACTTTGGGGCCTGGTCCCTCGAAGTGGAGGAGGGCGAGAGTGTGGTGCTCGTTCTGCAAAACTCCGACGACAATGATGTCCAGTACACCTTCACGGCCAAATCATCGCAGGACGGAGGGGGCTGGGACCTCTGGAAGGCGACCGGAGATGGTCTGCAGTCGCCGTCTTTTTCGGCGCCGACGCGTGTCGAGATCGAAATACAAGCGGTGCCTCCTGGGCAGACGCGGGCCAAGAAGTCGACCTCGATGGGCACGCTCTCCGGCCTTGGGCGTCCTGATCCCACCCTGGATGCGTAGTCCTGCCTCGCTATCCGACATGTGGCTGCAATGACACGCCGTGCGCTTATCATCGCGAGCCAGACCCACGGTCTCCGCGGTGTCGACAACGACGCCGCTGAGATCGGGGGATTTCTCGAGGCGCGGGCTTTTGCTTGCCGCATGCTCCGTGGCGCTGCCGCGGATCGAGCTGGCATTCACGCGGGTCTAAAGCGGTTGGTGAGCGAGACGCTCGTCGGTGATACGGTTTTCCTGTATTACTCCGGTCACGGCGCTCGGATCTCGAATCCGCAACATCGTCCTGACCGGCCGCACGAGCCCCGTGCGTACCATTGCATTATCCCGGCGGATCACACTGCGACTGATTTTCGGGCGATCTTTAGTGCCGAGCTCTCTGCCTATATCGCTGCGCTTTCGCTGCGCACCCGCAATATCACGGTTGTTCTCGATTGTTGTCATGCAGAGACGATTTTGAAGGGCGATCGGCTTGTGAGCAAATCAATCCCGCTACCGTGGAGTTCTGCGGTCGCCGAGCACCGGGATTGGTTGCGGGCCCAGGGCGTCGATCTGCATGCCCGTGCCGAGTACGTCGAGAGCAATCCCCATGTGATCCGCCTGGTGGCCTGCGCGGATTCGCAGAGCGCCTTTGAGCGACTTCGCGAGGATGGCAGCGCCTGCGGTCTACTTACTGAGGCGTTGGTGGGCACTCTCGCAGATCAGCCGGACTGTGGAATCGCCTGGCAGGCGATCCTCCAGGCCGTTCGGGCTCGTGTCAGCGCCCGCAGGCCGGGCCAGGAGCCGCAGTTGCTGGGTCCGATCGCTCGTCAACTCTTCGAAACCGCCGAGGAGCCGATCGGCGATGTGCTCACCTTTGACAAGCGCGATGGCCAGCCCTCGCTGAGCGGCGGTTCGCTGCACGGTGTGACCCTGGGCAGTCGCTATTTTCTCATGCCGATGAACGCAAATCGCCCCGACCGCGGCCTCGCCCTGGCCGATGTAGAGGTCATCGAGGTGCGCTCGGATCGGGCCCTCATCTCCTTCGCCGATCCTTTGCAGGCCTATTCGCTGCGCCCCGGGCTCCGCGCGTTTCTCTACAGGCCAACGCGTACTCGGCATAGCATCCGCTTGGATCTGCCCGCCGGTGAGCTCCGCGATCGGGTGATGGCTCTCCTCGATGCATCCGCCTGGGTGTGCTGCGCCGACGGGAGCACGAATCGGCCGATCGCGACCATCTATCCCGAGTCTGCGAACACTGTTATCGCAGGAGTTCGGCCCGTGATTGAGCGGCTTCTCATCAGCGATGATCACCATCATGATCGCGGGATCGGCGTGCCATGGTCAATTCACGATGACTCATCATTGCTGATCTCCCAAGTTGAGCAAATCGCGCGGGCATACGACCTCCTCAGAGGGAACGAGCCGGGAGGCGAATCTCGACTCTCGCCGGCGCCGACACTCCGTTGGGGTCACCTCGTAGACGGACGTCCGGTCGATTTGCCCAGGGAGGCGTGCAGTTTGCACGAGGGCGATCGCATCTACGTTCGCATCACCTCGCACAGCCCTGCGCCGGTTTTTGTCTCGCTCCTCGGCGTCGGCATAAATCGATCGATCAGCTTGTTAAGTACCTCTGAGCCGGCAGGAGTCGAACTTCGCACACAGGAGACCTACACGCTCGGCCAAGACGATATCGGTCAACTCTTTGCTGTGCCGCTCACCTGGCCGCAGGCGATCCGTCGCGACGGGCCGCGACCGATGGCCATCGTCGCGGTGATCACCGACACGCCTGTTGACCTCCGCAGCCTCGAGTCCTCTGCATCTACAACTACAGCTACATCTCGGGGATCGACGGCAGGTTTCTGCCGCAGCATCGATGAGGTTTTGCCCGTGAATACCCACAGACGAACCAAGAACTTTGATCTGGACTCGGGCTCTGCTGTGCAGGTTCGGAGTCTGCGGATTTTGATCCGATTTCAGTTAAATCCCTTGCTCGCGAAGAATGAGCATGATAGGAAAGTGAACACGTGAAGCGTTTCTACTCACGAGCGAGTCTTGTCGTGGCGATTGCGTTTCTGAGCGCTGCGCCATCCGATTGGAGCTGTGAAGGGGGTAGCTGCACGACCGAAGGGTCAGGAACGGCGACGAGTTCGGGAACGGCGACGAGTTCGGGAACGGCGACGAGTTCGGGGACGGCGACGAGTTCGGGGATGACGACGAGTTCGGGGATGGCGACGAGTTCGGGGATGACGACGAGTTCGGGGACGGCGACGAGTTCGGGGATGACGACGATTGATTCAACGGGCGGCGAGACTTCGATGGGGGTCTCTTGCGGTGATGGCGTCCTCAATGAGGGAGAGGAATGCGATCCCGGTGGCGTGGAGGTTGACGGGGTTTACGAGGAGTACGCAGCGTGTACTGCGGACTGCAAGGGCCTCATAGCCATCGATGTTGCCGCTGGGCCGAATCATACCTGTGCTCTTCTTGAGGAGGTGAACAATCTTGGCACGCGTCAGGTTCGATGCTGGGGGAGTAACGCAGGCTATAAGCTCGGCTATACAGACAAGGGGCTCGATTTTGCGGAAAAGACGCCCCGGGAGGTCTATGCAGAGCTAGATCCAGATTCTAACGAGCTGAAGCTGAAGAACCGCGGGGCTCTTGACCTTCCGAATGATGTGAGCTACGTCGCGGTCGGCCCGAAGAAGACCTGCTTTATCTATAACGGCGGTAGTCTCGTTTGCACTGGGAAGAATGATTGTGATTTCGAAGCACCGATTACCGGGATGAATGGCGTGATCGCGCTTCAGGACGCTGCGATCACATTGGACGTCCCTAACGTCCCTGAATCCGCCGTGTTTGAGGAGGTGTCGATAGGTGATCCGTATACGTGTGCAAATCTATTTGATGAATCTACAAATAGTCGCTATTACGTTTGTTGGGCTGCGCCGGAGGGCGGAAAGTGCAAGGACAAGAATCTTCAGGGGGAGTGTAAGGGCGAGGTCGGGGTCGAGGTTGTTAGGTTCAATACGTGCAATGTCAAGATGGTTCCCAGCCTGTGCCGCCAGGCACTGGGGGAAGATGGAGGATGTTTTATTACGGGACTGCAAAGGGTGAGGTGCTGGGGGGCGCAGCAGGGGTGCAGCCTGGGAATCTCTGGAGCGGAGATCCCACAATGCGGTGATTATCTTGGGAGTGAATGGAACGCGGTCCGAATTGAGGGAGGCGAGAACCATTATTGTGCAATTGGGATTGATGGGGAGATCTTTTGTTGGGGGTCGAATACCCGAGGACGCCTGGGTACCAAGAATGAAGACGATGAGTGCATTGGGGATACTTACGCCGATGCGTTTTGTCCGTATCGTGCCGATGAGTGTAATGTGAAAGATCTCGCTTTGGGGGTAACGTTCTCTTGCGCCCTAACAGAAGATGATGGCGATCTC
>CAYYUP010000200.1:0-4727 GCA_964474905.1 uncultured Nannocystis sp.
CGACGACGACGTAGGCGTAGTAGGCGAGCGGCAGGCAGACGAGCACGCCGGCCCAGGCGAGGTAGAGCAGCAGGCTCTTGGGGATGCCCTCGGGGCGACGGCGGAAGAGCTGGGTACTGAGGCTGAGGATGACGGCGTAAAAGGAGGCCGCGAAGAGGGTGATCGGATAGGCGTCGGTTGCCGACCAGCCGACGGTTGCCCAGGCGCTGGTGAGGACCTGGTCGCAGCTGAAGTAGGTGCCGGTAGAGCAGGCTGAGAGCAGGGATTCGTCGCACTGGTAGGTGCTGCGAAACTTCGCGAGGCTGATGAAGACGCTGAGGGCGAGGCCCACGAACGCGAAGAGCGCGATCAGGGCACCGCTCCTGCGGGTCGTCATTCTCCACATTTTTCGTATTTCAGTCACAACGTATCTCACCGCTCCGCCGTCGAGGGAGCGCCCTGAGAGCTGGGGTGTCCTGTATTTTGCCCATCACGGTAAGAGCCCCGCTTTGTAATGTCTGTATTGGTTAATACGAATATTGTTTTATCGCGTCGTCTAGTTTTGTGGACATGTGTCTACTTAAGGCGACACTCACAGGCGCGAATCGAGCCTGCTGCTGTCCTCCTCTGTGGGCGCGTCCAGACTGGCTTGGGGTCGACCCCTGCTGGACTTGGGTCGAGACCCGGGAAAGAGCGCGATTGGCGTGTTCGCGTTAAATGGGCGGCTCTTGGAGTCTTCGGCGTGGGTCTGCACAGTCATGATCTGGGCCAAGTGTGGGCGGCGAAGTAGGCCTCAACGCAACTCCTAGGCCTGTAATGTTTAAGTAATAGTTGCCGCATTTTAGGAAGTCGCTTGGGCGAGGTGTCGCCAGCAAAGTTGTGTAGTCCCCAAGGTTTCTTGGCAGAGAAAAATTGAAGAAACTTCATCTGAGTTTTCGGTTGGCAAGCTCTGTGCAGCGTCAGTGGGAGACGATGCGAGATCGCGAACAACGAGCCTTACGAAGACGACCCGCGCGGGCTTTGGAGCCCTGCGAAAGATGGTGGAGTCTGTCGCCTAATCAGTTTAACCAGGTATCGAAGGATGTGGAGCCTGAGCCCTGCGGAGTACCGGAGCGTGTTGCCGAATACTGGACATTATTTCTCACAGCTGGAAGAAGTGCTCCTCTCTTCATGGCGAGTCGAATCTCGTACGAAATTCGCCGCGGCGTACCCTTTGAATCGGTTGACGATCTAGGCAATGGCACCCCCGACCCAAGAGAATCTGCTCCTCGCATCGCGTTATGAGCTCGTCCGAGAACTCGGGCGGGGGGGATTTGCGGAGGTATGGCTCGCGAAGGATCTGCACTTGGCGGGCAAAGAGATCGCGCTTAAGATCCTCCGCGTCGATCGCTGCGACAAACCCGCGGAGGTCGAGCGCTTCGGCATTGAGCCGCTGATCACCTCGCAAATCCGCGATGTAGGTGGGCATATCGTCAACGTGACGGATGCCGGCTACGACGCTGGGCTGCACTATTTTGTGATGGAGTATATCGAGGGGGAGACGCTCCGAGAGATGCTCTGTCGGCGGGGTCGTCTCCCCTATGTCGAGATGCTGCAGATCGCGGTCCAGCTCTGCGATGGCATCGCGGCCGCTCATGACTATAAAATCGCCCATCGCGATCTCAAGCCCGAGAACATCATGCTGGTGCCCCGACGGGGTGGTCTGCACGTCATGATCGTCGACTTAGGAATCGCGAAGCTGGTCCGTGAGCACGAGCTTCGGTCGAAGCGCAGCGCGATCATTGGCACGCCGACGTATATGGCGCCCGAGGTCATCACCGCTGAGCATTTTCCGCCGACGGGCTATTTTCTTGCGGACATATACGCAGTGGGGGTGATCCTCTACGAAGTGCTCGTGGGCTCACCTCCATTTTGCGGCGAGCTGGCGCAGGTGCTGTATCAAAAGGTGGAGGTGGCTGCGCCGTGCCTGCGCTCCCGTCTCGATGGTGTCGCTCTGCCGAGGCCTGTCGAGAAGCTGATCATGCGTTGCCTCGAGCGGCGTCCAGAGGAGCGCTTCGCCTCGATGGAGGAGCTCGCAGGGCTGCTGCGTTCGCTTTGCGCCGGAGTCTCGACTTCGACATCGCGACCGCAAACCCGGCGGCTCCCTGAACCGTCTGGGGACGTGTATAGCGTCGAACATGAGTCCAGTGCGTCGGAGACGGAAATCAGGTGTACGTCGCAGTCGATCTCGCTTGCCAATGAGGGTAAGGTCTCACTCGTTTCGGCGGGGGCGACGACCTTTGTTATCCACACAAAGCATATCCGGGCCCATGAGCGAGGTCCGCACACGCTCGGACTCTCGAGCGAGGAGGGTCCGCTGCCCTCGAGGCTGCGCTGTACCTACAGCAATGGCAGCTTGGGTCTCTACGTCGACTCCGGTGATGGCCGCGTCGCGCTCTATCTCGACGCAACTCAGCCGTCGACGCGCATGGAGCAGCTCTTGCTGACAGTCTCCTCGCCGCCGCAATCGTTTGAGGTCGGGCATCGGCGCCACCAAGTGCGCCGGGTCGAGGCGAGGGTGCTCATTCTCTCTGGGCCCTGCGAGGGTCGTTGTGAACTGTGTTTTGCAGGGTCGTACTGGGTCGAATTCGTGGCTCCGCCGTGGGTCTCGACGATCATCACGCTCGAGACCACAGGGGATGATCTCGCGACAAAGTATATCGAGTGCATATGTCTGGATCATCACAAGTGATTTCTGATTCTAGCCCCACCAATATTCGCCTAGAGCCTTTGGAGTCGCCTGAGCCGGTTCCGCTCAGCCTGCCGATCGCGGCTCCGCAGAGCCGGAGTATGCTGCCTTCACAGGTAGAATACGATCTCATGCGGAGCGAGGATCCTGGCTCGGCGCGGCCGCATGTGCTCGGGGCCGGGCGCTTTGCCAAGGTCTACGCGGCCCAACAGATCATCGCAGGTCTCCCATCCCGGCGTGTCGCGATCAAGGTTCTCCACGATCATGTCGGTTACGAGGAGGAGCGCCTCTTTGGCCGAGAAATCGCGCTTAACCGCGAATTCTCGATGAATCCGACCAGCGGCGTGGTCTCGATGGTCGATATCATTCGCCTGGATGCACTGGTGCTCTGCGGCTGTGGCGTGCTCTACCACCCGCGCTGTCCCGAGGGCTGCGGGGTGCTCCTGCAGCGCAAAAACCTCGAGAGCCGACCCTTTCCGTCGCTCTTTTGTACGGAGTGTGGGTATTCGTTGAGCGCGGAGTACGTGCATGAGCGGGGTCATGAGCTGTGTCAGCAACGGGCCAAGCCCTGCTGCTCTCAGGCTCGCGCGACGCACGGGGACAGCGGCACGATCATCAACTTTGCGCTCCGTGAGGTGATGGTCATGGAGCAGCTAGAGGAGAGCCTCGAAAGCTGCGCGGTGGCGCTTGATCGGCCACAGCAAGATGTGGAGATGAACCCCCTCCAGGGTCTGTATTATCGATTTGGCCTGCTTCCGAGGCACGCGCGTTTTCAGAGAATCGCAGCCCAGGTCCGCCTGCTCTCAAAGATCCACTTGATGGTCCAGATCGCCGAGACTGTGGTCGCCCTGCACGGTGAGAAGCGGGTCGTGCACAAGGATCTCGCGCCGGACAACATCATGATCCGTCGCGCGCCGCTGGGGCCCCATTGGGGGTTTAAGGGCGGTGGTGTTGCGAAGCTCCTCGACTTTGCCGCGAATCTACACACCGAAATCTGTGTGATCGACTTTGGTCTCTCCGATAAGGAGCAGCTCACGCGTTCGTGGTACGAGGATGCCGAGACGAGTCTCGCGGTGACCAAGCTGCCCTATCTCTCCCCAGAGGCTCGCTATCAGCGGCAGACGATCGGCGCGAACATCACTTTTGATAGCTTGCATCTGCGATTTAAGGTGCCGGCGAGCCTCGCCCAATCGCCGGCCTCCCTCTTTTCCCACGATATCATCGCGAACAGCTACGATCCCCAGCATATCCAGGATCTGCAGATCACAAAAATCGAAGGCGAAGGCGGGAGTTTGTACGCACATTACGACGGAGTGCCGCCGCCAGAGGGGGCTCGTCTCGAGATCGTCCGGCCGCTCGGGGAGGCCCACGATGTCTACGCTCTGGGCGCCTTGCTCTACTTTATCCTCACCGGGCGGCATCATGAGGTCGAGCAGCTCAGCCACCTGGTGGCATCGATTCAAGACCAGCCCTGTGCGATGGACAGGAGAAGCCTGTCACGCCGAAATAACTACGATAACCGCTGCAAAAGCATATCAGAGCCGTTCTGGCGCAATGAACTACTGCTGGTGACGATTCGGGCGATGGTCCGCGGTCGTCCCGAGAGCTTCGCCTCGGATCGCACGATCCGCGGACCTGAACCGGCGCTCGCTTTCCTGACCGAACTCAAGGGTATTCAACAGGGACTACTCGCAGATATCTTTAGTGAGCGGGGTTACGAGGATAGGGTGCGCGCCTGGAGGGGTGCCGCGTTGGCGTTCGTGGTTTGCATTGTGACGCTAGTGACGGTTGTGCTGTTTCGGGGGTCGGCATGAGAATGAGCGGGCTCGGTGGCGAGATTTGTTGGGGCCGCAAGGTGGATCGACAACAGCGCGCCGGTAGGCCATGTGTGAGCGGAGCGAGCGAGGTTTGTACGTAGGTGGATCTAGCTGCTCACGTCGGCAGCGGCGATGCGGGAGACGGTCTTTGGTTCGGCGGCGAGCAGCTGTTGGTAGAGAGCGGCGGCGGCCTCGGGTCTGTG
>CAYYUP010000201.1:0-4591 GCA_964474905.1 uncultured Nannocystis sp.
GCGAGGCCAAAGCGCTCGCCAAGCTCTCCCATCCAAACGTTGTTCAGGTCTACGAGGTGGAGGACACGCTCAAACACGCCCGTAGCGGTAGAATTCTTGAGAATCTGGCCCCTAGGACATACTCTAAACCGGTTTGCGTTGGATCGATCTCTGGATCGATTTTGAACCCATGCTGACACTGACAGAACGCAGCTGCGACCGCATCAAACCGCGCCAGCGGAAGTTTGAGATCGCGTGCTCGGGCCTCCGGGGATTCATCCTGCGGGTGCTTCCCTCGGGTAAAAAAGCCTACTACGTACGCCACGTCGTCGGCGGTCGCGACAAACGAACACGGATCGGCTCGACAACTGATATCAGTTTCGCCAATGCTAGGCGCCGGGCCCTCGAGATCCTCGCCGAAGATGCCGCGAGTAGCAGCTTGCCGCAAGCGCCTCTGTGAAGCGTCAAACCGACAACCGTCGAGCAGCCTGCGCAGCAACCTGCACCACCGAGCGCCCCGCGTGTTCGCGACTTTGCCCTCCGGTACTTTCGCGATCATGTGCAGCGGACCCTCAAAAGCAGCACACAGCTTCGATACCGTGCGCACCTAGACAAGATTGTCGCCGAGTTTGGCGATCTTGCCCTCAACAGGATCAGCCGGTCCGCCGTCGAGCTCTGGCACGCGTCGCTCTCCGCAACCCCCTGCGCCGCGAATGGGGCCGCACGTGTCCTTTCAAACATGTTCACAAAGGCCGTCGACTGGGACCTCCTGCCCGCGACCTTTCTGCCGCCGACGCGCAAGCTGAGGCTTTACCCCCAGCGTCGCCGAGAACGCTTTCTCACTCCCCTCGAGAGAGAGCGAGTCGAAGAGGCGATCGAGCGGGGCACCAGGCTTCCCCAGGGCGCAAAAGGCCGGCTCAGCTGGAAAACCGCGGCGATTCTACGTCTGCTCAGTTTGACCGGGATGAGACGCAGCGAGGTCCTCGATCTCACCTGGCCGATGGTCGACAGACGCCACCAAGCCTTCCGCCTCCCGGACTCCAAAACGGGACAGAAGATCGTGCCCTTTGGTTCGCCCGTGTTCCAACTGCTCGATACGATCCGCGAGCACGCCCGGCCTGGATGCGAGTACCTGTTCTATACCTGCACCGGGCGCAGGCTCAGCGATTCGTCGATCACCCGCTCGTGGAGCGTGCTCCGCAGCTCGATCGGCCTGGAAGATGTTCGACTGCACGACCTTCGCCACTCCGCAGCCAGCGATGCGCTGATGAGCGGGGTTCCTCTCGCGGTTGTCGGTAAGATCCTCGGACACAAAAATCCAAGCACGACTGCAAGATATGCTCATATCTCGGATCGGGTCCTGAGCGAAGCCGTGGAGACAATGTCGTCGGCGATTTCGCGGAATGCGAGCGGCCGCGGGTAACGCACTTGCTCGCCCACTCGCCCGCTCGGCGCCAAGGGCCTCGATTCTCCAGTCTCCAACGAAGCCGAAGGTCACCGCTCGAGCGCGAGGTCGAGAGGCTCCGCAGCGCACACACGTTGGCGCTCGCCGACAGGGTGGAGCCAGCCGCCGAGCTGACAAAAGCGACATCCCGGCAAAGGCCCGTCGCTTTTTCCGCCTCTTCGCCGGCGAAAAGCGATCACCCAGAAGCGGGACGATCGACGTACCGGACCTCGGCCCTTGTGATGCGCTCTCGGGGACTTTCTGAGCTGATGCGTCGCGAGAGATCGATTTTCTTGTGAGTGCCATGCGACAAAATCCGGGCTCGCGCCTCGAATAAATATGAACGAGGCCGCGAACGACAGTGCCCCTACCCGCGATGCGCCTCGGAAGTGTTGCGACAAAGTCGGGGCGGAAGCCTCGCCCCCCCCCCGAAAAAGAAAGGGCGACGAACCGATGCTGCAATCCAACAAACCCACAAAGGGCGACGAACTTGTGCGACAGTCCAACAATAAATCACCCAAGCTCCCCATCGCATTCCATCTATCGGCGTCTGCTCTCCGCTCGCTCTCCGCTCAATCGTGGCGCCGCTCGGAGTCCTGGAGACCCGGCATGCGTACGCTTGTGCTTCTCGCTGCCCTGACTTCCCTGCCTGCTGCCGCCGCCGACCCCGTGCTCGATGTCGGCAGCTCCACCGTGGTCGATCTCAACGCTTGGGATGCCAATAACGCCACCACGCTCTTCCTTGGCGCAGGCCACTACACCTTCGTGCCTGTGGCCGGCGCGTACACGGCATGGCGCCCGTGGACCTACGTGTCTGGCTGTGATGCCAACGGCGAGTGGTGCAAAACCGGCTGGGTCACCTCGTACCGGATCGTACCGGCCTTGGACGCCATGATCGCCTTCTATCCATTTCGCAACGCGACCGCGGAGCAGGCCCTGGCGAATACGAGCGCCTCCGACCTGTGCCTGACCGAGGATCAGGATGTCACGACTCTGATCAAAGATTGGCCCTACACGGACAACTCAGGTGGCCTGAGCATCAAGATTACGCGTCACAATCGGCGGTGCGAAGCGTCCGACTACGACCTCGATGGCGTCGACAACGACGTCGATGCCTGCCCGGACTTCGACGACGCGATCGACGCGGATGGCGACGGCAGACCCGACGGTTGTGACGTATGTCCGTTCGACCCGGATGACGACGCGGACGGCGATGGCCTCTGTGCCAACTTCGATGCCTGCCCGAACTCACCCGAGGATGCACTCATCGACAACGACGGCTGCGCGATCACCGACTACTGCCCCTGCGACGGCAACTGGAAGAGCCACGATTACTACATGGAGTGCGTCCTGGACACGGCGAAGGACTTCCTCGACGCAGGATTGATCGACAGCCCCGGACTCGAGAGTATCGAGTTGGAGGCCGCGCAGTCGGGCTGCGGCGATTGAGGAGGTCGACAGTTAGCGCCCGCTCACGACCCGCAGCTCGGTGCGCTCGCCCTGGACCTCGGCTGGCCTTCGCCTCGCGCGTCCGCGGCTACGCTTTACATATAGGACGTTCGTATGAAGTGTTGCTGCGTGTGGTGAACCTGCGGTCGGATGGGCTCACCTTCGCCGAGATCGGCCGGCTATTGGGGGTCAGCAACAGCGAGCCCACCAGATCCTTCGAGAGAGCCAAGCGCCACGAGAAGCTGGCGCTAAAGGCAGGCCGAGAAAAATCCGGTGATCGCCCTGAGCTGCGCGCATAGCCCGGGTATCGCGACCTCCTCTATCAGGTCACGCAGCCGGTACCGCGAGGTGCGGTGATCACTTCAACGTGCAGGCGTAGGCAGTACGCTCGGATCATCGCTGATGTAGAGTGGCGTCCTCGAATCGCTGGCCATCGTCACCATCGTCGATCCAGCGGGCGCTCGATAGCCTCGGGTGTGCTCTGCGGTCGCCGATGCGTCGAGCGACACGACGCCGCGGCCGAGCACAGCCACCCGTTCGCCGGGCTCCAGGACCCCTTCACGGAAGCGAATGACGGTCGGAGAGTTGTGCTCTTGGAGGCGCTGGCAGTCGACCTGGGCGAGGAATTCGCACTGCCGTGGGGTCGGATCTTCGAGCGGTCCTGCCGAATCTTCGAAATCCGCCGTGATCGCGAACTCGGCCCGCTCAGGGTGGACGATCGTCCGACCGGTGCCGTCGTCGACGGCGAACGACACGGCTTTGACCTCGTGCGCGACGCGTCGTTCGACGTGTCCTTCTTCGAAGGCCCCGAACGACTCATCGACCACGACCTCGTAGGCGGCGCAGCGCCTCCCCGTCAGCGGCGCCACGAGCTCGCCCTCGTGGAGCACCAACTCGCCGACGACACGGCCGATGGAGCCGTCCGGGAATGCTCCGCTCTGGACTTGCTCCGCCTCACGTATCCGCCGCGTGATGCGTCGCGCGACCCATTTCCGGTAGAGCGAGACGAGCATGCTTACGAGCACCATGCCGAGCATCGCCAGGTAGAGCGCTCCTATGCCAAGGTTGAAGTAGCCCACATCGCACCCAGGACAAAGTGTGAGACCAACCAGGAGGGTGAGGAGTCGTGGGATGGATAGAGTCATAGTTTCTCGTTCGTGAAGGGTGCAGGCGCTTGTCCTAGAGTTTCCCTGACAGGCTGAGTTTCTCAGAGCTGACGCATGAGAAATTTCGCTGAACTCTGCCATACAGGCTGTACTGTCAAGGACAGCTTGTCGACGCGGACGATTGCGTTCCAGAGTGCGACGACGGCTGTGGTTAAGAGTTTCCAACTGCGATTTCGGCGAGGCGCCGGGTACTCGGAGGCTCGTGAAGGCTGAAGCGCTGACGAGGCACGGACGCTCCACGAGGTGCGCCAACCGCTCAAGAGGCCGGCGGGATGCTTCTATCACTACTGCCCCTCGAAACTGAGATGTATCGAGATGCTCGTCAATGTTAGCTGAGGCTGAGGCTGAGGCTGGGCTGTTTTGGTGCCCATTTTGGTAGCCGCATTGAGCGGGAAAAAGCATTGCGATGAGCGCAGATTCAGACGACCCAACGAGTCTCGACTGCAGCTCGGACGTCCCCGAGCAGGTCAAGGTCGCGCTCCCGTGGATCGAAGCGCATTGTCGCTTCGTAACCTCGAAGTTCCCGCGACGCGGAATCGGTGTCCAGCTTGCG
>CAYYUP010000202.1:0-4419 GCA_964474905.1 uncultured Nannocystis sp.
GGGCAGCTCTTTGCCCGCCGATGACAACGTATCGCCCAGGTGCACCGCGCCCTCGGTTTTGTGTAGCAGCAGGTTCATCAGCAGCAAGCGGTGGGTATCGGGCACCAGCTCCATGCCGCCCAGGGCCTGCGTTCGCTGGAATTTCTCCTCCTCATCAGATCTGCCGAAGAATTCATCGTTGGCGAGCATGATCGCCCGATGGGCGTGAACCAAAAAGCCACCGGTGCCAGCCGCAGGATCTTGGATCAACTCGCCTGCCATCGGCTTGACCAACTCGACAATGCACTCGATCAAAGGTCGTGGCGTGAAATACTGACCGGCTCCTGATTTTTTTTCGTTGGCGTTTTTTTCTAGCAAACCCTCGTAAAGGTCGCCTAGTCCCTCTTCTCGGGCAGAGTACCAGTCGAGCTTGTCGATATTATCGACCAGCTTGGTCAGGTTTTTAGCGTTGCGCAGCGAAGTATTAGCGCCGGCAAAGATCGCCACGACTCGAGCCTGCACCCGCTGGTTTTTGCCCGTGCGCTCGTCGATAAAGCTGGATTGACCGAGGTTAAGCAGCAGCCTCTTATAAAAATTGAGGCGGTCAAGGCCTTCTACCGCTCTCAGATCTTGCCAACGCCAACCCTTGGGGATCAGGTCATCGCTAGCTGTCTCTTCCACCATCTTTAAAAATAGCAGGTAGGTGAGCTCGATGACGTACTCGTGATAGGTGATCCCGTCGTCGCGCAGCACATGACAGAGTGACCAGAGACTGGCGACGATGTCTCGAGTCCGGGCCTTGCTCACCGTTGGCGCCGGCGTGGCCGTTGCCTTGGCTTTGACCTTGGCTTTGGTCTTGGCTTTTGCTTTTGCTTTTGCTTTTGCTTTGGGTTTTGCAGGGGTCATGGGCTCGGCGCTGGCTGGCGATCTTTGCAGCCGCGCGAAGGTAGCCCTTTATCCGGCGTCGCTCCAGAGCTCTTCGTGGATCGTGCCCAGGAGCTGCTCCAGCTCGCCGTCAAAAATCCCGTTGAGGCGGGCAAAGCCACCGTTTTGTTTGAACGCACCGCGCTCAAAGGACTCGCGATCGACGATGGTCTCCGCCATCAGCTGCTTGCCTATTCGCGTGAGCCACTTGCGTTGCGGTGTCGACCAGGCCTGCGCCCGCATGATCCGATCCATCGCGCCCTTTACGCGGTCCTCGTACGAGACCAGCGCCGAACCCAAAGCCTGCCGGCGGATGTAGCCGATGATCGTCGCGACAACCTCGACGTTGGTGGTCTCCCGCCAGGCGGTCTCGAGATTGGCCTCGGTAAAACCGGCGTCGTCAAAGGCGAGCTTGAGGTCGCAGAGCTGGGCGCGGGTGAGGTCGCGGGGGCGTTTGGTGACGATCGCCAGCGCCGGGATCTTGTTGATGTTGTCGCGGATGTAGGCGCCAAAACTATCGAGATAGTCCTCGGGCCGAGTGGCGTTGCCGTAGCCGCGCTCGACCCGAAGCAGTTCGTCCTCGTGCTTCGAGATCAAAAGCACAGGTCCGCTGCCGCCGCGCTCCTGATCCAGCCATACGCCCAGCTGCGCACGGGCCGTCCACCACACGAGAATGGTGCTCGGCGACCAGCTGCCCATCTCCGCCAAAAGCTTGTCCAGGTCGCCACCGGCCCTGGCCCTGGTCTCGAATTCACGATAAGCCGGGCCCGGGAGCGAACGTCGCTTGCGCTGGAGCTTGGCCCGCAGCTGATCGCAAACAATGCCCGCGAGTTCGGGATCGTCGACGACCCCGGCGAGTTCGACGATGAGCTGAGCAAAGGTGATCTTGGGATCGGTGACCACCGGCTTCATCGCCGAGTAGGGCTCGAGCGCCCGGTAGAGATCGACGGCGTCAAAGATGCGAAAATACCGCTTGCCGATCTCGGGGCAGAGCCGGGTCGCTCGCCCCATCATCTGCTCGTAGAGGATCCGGCTTTTGATCCGCCGAAGGAACACAATGTTGGTGATCTCGGGGACGTCGATGCCGGTGGTCAAAAGGTCGACGGTGACCGCCACCCGCGGGTTGCGTTCGTTTTTATAGTTGCGCAGCAGCTGCGCCGGCTTGTCTGCCTTGCCGGTGATCTTGATGACCGCATCGTCCTCACAGCTGCTGTACTTCGCCTTAAATGCGGCCTTGAGCAGTGCGACGACGGTGTCGGCGTGGCGGTCGGTGGCGCAAAAGATCAGGGTTTTTCCGGGCAGCTTTGGGTCGATCTGCTCGGCGAGTTCGCGGCAGACCACGCGGTTAAAATTTTCGGTGAGCACGCGCTGATTAAAACTCTCGAGCTCGATGGTCACCTCGTCGGGCGTATTGACCAGGTCGAGCTCCTGCTGGCGAACCCGGTACACTTCGATCTCTTCGCCGGCCTCCCAGGTGATGCCGTCTTGGGCGAGCTTGGTGATGATTCGAATCGGCGGCTCGTGATCGACCAGATTGCCGTCAATTACCGCTTGGCGGTAGCTGTAGGTGTAAATCGGCGCGCCAAAGATCTCGGTCGTATGCTTGGCTGGGGTTGCGGTTAGGCCGACCTTGATCGCATCAAAATGGTCGAGCACCCGACGGTATTTGGAGATGTAATCCTCTTCGGACCGAAAGGCAAACTCGGCATCAGAGAGTTCACGGTCGAGGTTGTAGCCGCGGTGACATTCGTCGATCACGATAATGTCGTACTGGTCGACGGGCATCGGCTCGGTATGTTCGTCGCCCTCAAAAAGCCGCCGCACCATGCCTTGGATCGTCGCGAAGTGCAGGCGGGTATCGCTGCTCGGGCGGATGTCGCCGAGTTCTTTGATGTCGTAGATCTCGGCAAAGCTCTGCTGCTGCTCGAGCTTTAGCGACTTAAAGGCCTCTTGGGCCTGCTCGCCCAGGGCACTGCGGTCGACCAAAAATAACGCCCGGCGAAAGCGTCCCGCCTTCAGCAGCCGGTACAGCAAACAGATGCAGGTGCGCGTCTTGCCGGTGCCGGTGGCCATCGCCAAGAGCAGCTCGCGGCGACCGTTAGCGATGCCAGCTTCGACCGAGGCGATGGCTTCGCGTTGGTAGTCGCGCAGGGGCAGGTCGTCCGAGGGCTCGGCGGCGAGGCGCTTGTCGGCCGCCTCGATGTCGTGACGCAGCAGCTCGCGGAGCCCGTCGGGCGTGTACCAACCCTCGAGCGCGCGCGGATGGTTGGTGCTGCGGCGAGCGTCGAGAAACCAAACCCCAGAGGCCTCCAAGAGTTGGCGGAGGTAGGGCCGGCCGTTGCTCGCAAAAAGAAAGGGAATTTTGTAGGTGTCCCAAGGGCCACCCTGGGGTGCCTGCAGGCCGGCGCCGCCCGGGCCTATTTCGAGCTCCATCGAAAAATCGCGGCTGTACCGTTTTGCCTGGGGGATGGCACCGCGAACATCGATGCGCTTGCGCTTGGCTTCGACGACGGCGACCGGAGTGAGGCCGACAAAAAGCACGTAATCCGCAGGCCCCGATCGGGTCGGCCACTCGGCGATCGCCCGGTTGCGGCCCTTGATCGGACGGGCCCCGCGGGCGTGGCGGATCCTCTGGGTGTCCACCTCCCAACCCGCCTCTTGGAGCTGAAGATCGATGATCTTGCGAGTCTCGACCTCGCTGAGTTCGAGCCCTTCGGCGGCCACCTGAGCAGCTTCGACCAGGGCCTGGACCTCCGCTGGGGGGGCCTTGGCCGCGACTTTTTGCAGCTCGGCAAGATGGGCAGTAAAGCGATTCTCTTGCTCGCTGAGGGCATCCTGGGCCTCTTGCGAGAGTTGCAGCGCGGCTTCGCTATCATCGTAGGCAGCCTTGGCGGCAGCCTCGGCTTCGGCACGCAGTCGGGCCTGCTCAGCAGCAGAAAGCACGGCCTGAGTGGCCTTGATTCGCTCATTTTCTAAGTCTTCGCGGAGCTGGGCGAGTTCGCTTTGCAGGGTCTCTTCGGCGTCGACGGGGTCGGGCGGCGGCACAAAAGCTTTGGGCTTAAAACCGCGATCGCCAAAACTCTTGTGGAACCAGATCGCCAGCTTGCGGGCCATCTTAAGTTGATGCAGCGCATCTCGCTGGCTGCCCTGATCGCGATGCACCGCCCTGTTGCCGGCCATGCGCAGGCCGTGGAAAAGTTGCTCGATCTCCGGTGTCAGCAGCCCTCGACTCCGGAGATTGCAGAGGACCTCAAATTGCTTGTCCGCGGAGGAGACAGGCAGACCGGCGGCCGCAGCTACGTTTTGCGCGAGCAGCTCACCAAGACGGCGCAGCTTGACCAGCGAGGTCTGCGGATCGCTGGCAAAGTTGCGCTCGGCCAGGGCCCCAAGGCGGACCAAAAGCTCGTCGTGCGCGCTGAGAAAGGCGAAGTTAGCGGAGATCACAGCCCGGCGATCGTGCGGCTTTCGGTGATTAACATGCAAGGATTACTACTTATTTTGCGCAAGAACCCGCCT
>CAYYUP010000203.1:0-4373 GCA_964474905.1 uncultured Nannocystis sp.
GACCGTTATAGAGAATCGGATCCGGCGTCAGAACAACATCGAGGATCTTCGCCTCTGGGGCCTCGCCCTCGGTATCACCCTCGGTGTCACCTTCCGTGTCGGTACCGCCCGTGCTTCCGCTGTCGGTCCCGCCGCTCGCGGAGTCGGTGGTCACGGTGGTGATCGGCGGTGACGTGATCGTGATCGTGCCGAACGAATCGCTCTCGGATCCCGATGACGCATCCGTCTCGCTGTCGTTCTCGATATCGAAAGGGGTGACCCGAGAATAGCCGTAGGCCGAGCAGCCCATGCCCAGGGTTGAGACGAGCAAGCAAGGGCAGAGAAGAGGGAGCAAAGACGACATCCGTATCATTGTCAAAACCGACCTTCGAGGGAAAAAGAGAACGAACATGACCCTTGTGACAGGTCAATTTGCGGTTGCAGCGAGACCATCTTGGACGAGCGAACGCGACGACTTGCGAGCAAGAGCGCGAAGCCGGCGACAGTGCTTGCTCCGCCGACGATCCCCAGAGCAAGCGAGCGCCGGAGCGTCTTTTGACCCTCTGCGTGCAGCGCTGCGACCCGCTCCGCATCCGCCGCGGAGAGACGACCACCGCTCTGATCCTTGAGCTGTGCGAGGCCGAGAAGCTCCTCGCCGATCGCCCGATCGCGATGCGCGAAGGGAGTCATCACACCGAGAGCAACAAGCCCAAGACCCAGCGTGATGCCGCCGCTGGTTCGCAATGCGACGGTCTTGCGAGAGGCGGACTCGGTGTTGTCAGCTAGGAGACCTGACTCAAGAGGCAGGAGCACTGGCGTCTGCTTGGCATCGGCCGACGAGATGTCGTCGCAGGTTGGGGCGTCGCAGGTTGGGGCGTTGTCGCAGGTTGGTGCGGCATCGCAGGTTGGGGCATCGCAGGCCGGGGCATCGCAGGCCGGGGCGTCGCAGGCCGGTGGGGCGTTGTCGCAGGCTGGCGCGGTGTCGCAGGTTGGGACATCGCAGGCTGGAGCGGCGTCGCAGGCTGTAGCATCACGGCAGGCGGCAGGCGTGTCACTGCGAACAGGAGAATCGCCAAGCGGATCGAGCAGCGCGACGGTCGGTTGACAGTTGATGCCCTTCGCCTCGAGCTTTTCGAGGAGAGTGCGGAACTCATCGCGACCCCGGGCAGCGATGGTTTCGTCTGCGACCGCGCGCTGCAGGACCGCCTTTGCCGAGCAATGCTCGCGCGTCTTCCCGCTGCTGGCGTATGCAGCGCGCCAGGCAATTGTCGCGTGCAAGTAGCCGACCAAGCGCTGGGTGTCGTCGGTGGTTTTGTCAGCGAAGCGCTCATAGGTTGCGGCTGACTCGGCATCGCGTCCCTCGGCACCGAGGGCTTCCGCGCGCGCTTTGAGAAGAGCTGCCTCGTCAGTCTGAGAGGGGAGCGCAAGCGCGAGACCGGGGCTAGACACCCCGAACACGGACAGCCACAGAGAAATCGCGACGAGCGGACGACGTGCTGTGGTGTGGACGCAAGCGAGCATCGAAGAAAATGGTAGCGCAGATGCGAGCATGCAATCCTCCTTTTTTCTTAGCCTTCGTTTCTATTTTTGTGCGGGGTGCCGGAGCCGAACTCGGTGTGTGGAGGCCGTCCCCGTCGCCGGAAAGCGGAGGTCGCCGATGGCATCGCGGACGCAGGTCTCGACAAGCAACGAGGGCGAGAGGCGAACGCGGGTGACCTCGCCGCTTGCAGAAATCCGAACGATCGCATCGGCCACCGCACCGACCTCAAGGAGCTGCGAGCACTTGTCCAAGACGGAGCGCTTGGTCTCGAGGACCTGGCGAAAGGACGCCTTTGTCAGAGCGTGTCGTCGGCTCGGTGTCGTCGGCTCGGCGACCGGGCGACGCAACCCCGAAGAGCGAGCGTCATCCTCCTTGGGTGTGATCTCGGCTGGCATTGCCGGAGCACGAGCACCGTCCTCGGACTTGGCCGCGGCTGGCGTTACCAGAGCATGATCGCTGTCGCGATCCAAGGCCGCTTCGGCTGTGGCTCGCTCTGCAACGATGCCCGCTGCCGCGAAGTCGGCTGAGTCCGCGATCGAGGTTCGAGGAGTACCGCCGAGGAAGTGCCAACCGAGACCGATGCTGATGCCCACACACGCCAAAGCGCCAACGACAACCCGTCGCACAAACAGCGGCTTTGCGGCTTTGCCGGTTGGCTCCCGCTCGAGCACCACCGTTTCTGCAACCGCTGCTAGCTGTGCAGCCTTCGCTCCGTCGATCTCGTTGGCAGCATGCCTTTCCCCTTCTCGGCGCCCATCATCGAGAGCTGCGTGCTCTGGCTCCGGCTCCGGCGTTTCTGAAACCGCGATCGGCATTGCAGCCTTCGCCCCGTCGATCTCGTCTTCGGGCACGGTCGTTGAAACCGGTTCCAGCAGTGCGGCCTCGACTCCGTCGGTCTCTTGTGCTGCATGCTCGAGCCTCTTGCGCGCAACGTCGAGAGCTGCGTGTACCGGCTCCAGGATCCAAGCATCGTTCTTGTCTTTTGGAGCATCTTTGCCTTTGCCTACGCCCGGTCGAGGGTGACTCTCTCCGTGGTCGCTCTGCTCACTCTCGACCTCCTGCAAGACATACCCGAGTTCCTCGTGAAGCCTTGCAACGGATGGATAGCGAGCCGCAGGCTCCGCCTGTAGGCCCTTCTCGAGCACCAATTTCAGACTCTCCGAGACCCGCTCATCATCCGCCGGTCGCCACCGCAAAACCTCGCCGGGCGTCGGCTCGGGCCGATAGGGGATGCGTCCGAGGACGGTCTTAAAGAGCGTTGCGCAGAGCCCAAAGACATCGCGGCTAGCGAGTTCGGCATACTCGCCTGCCCCCATGAATCCGGGGGTGCCCAGATCACGACCGGTCTCGGTTTCAAAGCGCTGCTCAACCGGCGTGCGCTGCTTGAGACCCGCATGCCAAACCGGCGTGCACTTGCAGATGCCGAGATCGATCAGCGTTGCGTGATCACGTCCATCCCGCGGACTAACCATGATGTTCCCGGGTTTGAGATCCCGGTGGTACACACCCGCCTCGTGCAAGGCCATGATTGCCTCACAGATCTGGAGCATGATCCGCAATGCACGTTCTTCCGACAGCGGTCCCCCTCCGTGTTGTCTCTTTTCACCGGGCAGGGGCAGGTCGGTTAGCTCTTTTAGCGATGCGCCCTCGATGTGCTCCATCGTGTAAAAAGCGGGTTGTCCTTCCGTAGCCGAAGAGAAATTGAAGGCCTTCACCAGGTGCGGATGTGAGACCCGCGTCAGTACAGAACACTCCCGCCTGAATCGCTCTATAAGCTCATCTGCGTCGCACGCGTTGGGGTCCAAAACCAGGACCTTGACGACACGCTCTACCTGCAGAATATCCGAAAACGCCCGAAAAACATCAGCCATGGCACCGTGCCCGAGTTTCGCCAGGATCTCCCACTGCTCGCCGAGCACAGTGCCCGAGCGAGCGATTCGCGCTATGGGAGCAGGCTTCTGTGGCTTTGGCGAGTGCTTGGGGTTGTGCTTCTCGCTCTGCGGAGTGAGGACCGTGGGTATAGGTGGAGATGACATCGAGCCTCCGAGTTGCGGGCCTCCGAGAAAGAAGCCGTGGATTGTGGGGGAGGCGCGATTCTAGCGTACAGAAACGCTCGGTAAAACGGCTGGCCGCAAGTGCAAACGCAAAGCCGGGACACGTCCAGGACGACAAGGACGGGATCGAAGCGAAGTCCGCCACAGGAAACGACCACGATGTCGATGATTTCTTCCCCGCCCCTGCCCGCGAATCAGCCTCCGTCACATCTCGTACGCCGTAAGATCGGATCCATGCGGAGGAGTTCCGTCGCTGGCCTACTCGAGCTTCAAGAATTCTCCTCACCGTTTCCACGGCGAATCCGTGCTCACGCTTGACCAAGGGCCGCAAGCCGCCTTCGACCCGCTGAGCTCCGGGGCATGAGGGAGCGTGGGCGCTAAGCGTGGGCGCTCCCTTCTTCGTGCGTGTCGAGCTGGCAAGGTCACCAAAATCGAGGTCAGGATCCTCCCTACAATCCACCCGTGTTCCGCCTACTCGCGGGTCGCGTCCCACAAGCGCAAGCGCCCAGCGCGACACCACCAGCAAACCAACTCGCGACTCGCCGACCAGCTCCGGCCAGCCGTCCGCGGGTTGCACCGGGCCGACAAGCCTGTCGCAAGGGCCAGGCAGATCACCTCAGCAAAACCCGACGGGCGCAGGTGATCGCCTCATTTTTGGATCGATTCTGGATCGATTTCTGGATCGATTTTTCAAAACCCCTGCACTGGCCTGAATTAGGCACCGCAGAGGGGTTTGTGGCTCATATGTATGATTTGGAGTACACGCTCAAACACGCCCGCATAGGCCGAATTCAAGAGAA
>CAYYUP010000204.1:0-4321 GCA_964474905.1 uncultured Nannocystis sp.
GTTACATGCACCGGCGTGATGCCCTTCTTGCACCAACAGGCGCCGGGTAGGGTGCCCAAACAGTCGCAGCTCGGGTCGTCGAGGCATTCGTCGCCAAAGGGTACACATCCGCCATCAAAGAGCTTTGAGTCCGGGCAGGCCTCATCCGGGAGCTGCGGTAAGAGAGGCGCGCCTGGGATGATCTCTACACAAAAATGATCCGCCGCGTCACAAATGCAACCGAAGCAGTCAAATGGCATCGGCTCGACTCCGCCTGTGGTTGTGGTTGTGGTTGTGGTCGATGTCGATGTCGACGTTGTGGTCGATGTCGAGGTGAGTCCGGTGGTCCCGGTGGTCCCGGTGCCCGAGCTGCCGCCGGTCGACGGATCGCTGGTGGTTGCGGTGGTTGCGGTGGAGGTCTCGCCTGTGCTGGCGGCGGTCGAGGAAGTCGAGGAAGTCGAGGAAGTCGAGGATGTCGACGAAGACGACGAAGACGAGGTCGATGATGAGTTGGTGACGCCTGTGTTCGTCATCGAGGTGCTGCCGACTGGCGTCGGTGGACAGCCGGCGAGCGCAGTGACCAAGAGGGCGAGCAAGAGGGGAGTGACGCGGGCGGTGGGCGTGATGGCGGTAGGCTCGTGCATGGCCGAATAGATACATGATCTCGCGCTGCCCGGGGTGAGCGGCCGGCTCTGTGCGCTGCAGAACGTGCATCTGGTGCCCGTCGGTGTTACGACCGCTTCAGGACCGATCCATGCGCTACGAAGGCAAGATTTACCGCCCGCCCTCCGAGGCCGATGCCTACATCCTGCAGGCGACGATCGGCTGCTCGTGGAACCACTGCACCTACTGCGACATGTACCGCGAGAAGCAGTACAGGGTCCGCGAACTCGCGGAGACGCTGCAAGATCTTCGCGACGCCGCAACAAGCCACGGCGGCCGCATTCGCAAGCTTTTTGTCGCCGACGGAGACGCGCTGGGCATGCCGCAAGAGCATTGGCGGGCCGTTCTCGGCGAGGCCAAGGCGAGCCTGCCGGGCCTTAAAAGGGTGTCTTGCTATGCCACCGCCAAGAATATTCTCGAGCGCAGCAACGACGATCTGCGCGAGCTCTGCGAGTCGGGATTGCGCCTTCTTTATATCGGTCCAGAGTCGGGGGATGACGCCACCCTAAAACGCATCGCCAAGGGCTCGACGCACGAAGAGCATGTGTTAGCGGCACGTCGTGCCCATGCGGCGGGCATGAAGATCTCGGTGATCGTTCTTCTGGGGGTCGGCGGTACCGAACGCTCAGCCGAGCACGCCGCGGCGACCGGCGATCTGATCACGGCGATGGATCCCGAATTTCTCGGCGCCCTCACAACCACCCTCGTGCCCAGTACACCACTGGCGACGCTCAGCGCACGCGGTCGCTTTGTGCTGCCCTCAGTGCCCGAAATGCTCGGCGAACTGCGCACAATCGTCGCCCGTGCAGCACCGACCAATGCGCTCTTTCGGACTAATCACGCCTCGAATTACCTGCCCCTGGGTGGCCGCCTTCCCACCGATCGCGAGCGCATCGTCAGTACCATCGACGCGGCGCTCTCCGGGGATATCCGCCTGCGCCCCGAGTGGTCCCGCGGACTCTAGTTTTCAACCTCGAACTATATACATATAATTCCCGTACGCCTCGCGGTTAAGGGATTCCAGCCGGGAATTTCGGCGAGGCGCCGGGTACTCGGAGGCTTGTGGCGGCTGAAGCACTGGGGGCGCACGACTCTCGACGGGGTGTGCCAACGGCTTTAAGAGGCCCGGGAGATGCGTTCGTGGCGGCGCGCGGGCGCCATGGAGGAGCTCGGCGATGGGCGCCGGGATCGGTGACGGTCTCCAGGATCTTCATCCGGCCGCCGCGCGACCCCTCGGCGCGCGCTTACGCGTACATCCACAGCAGGTGGACGCCACTCACGCCTTCCTCCTCCCGGGCCCCCGTGACTCCGCTGCTGGCCCAAATTCCCAGATCAAACTTCCCATTAAGCGCACGACGAAGACCTCCGCCATGCTCGAAGTCCGCCCTTGATCGCCAATTCAGGCTTTGGAAGAATCCCTGATGATGGCAAAGAGTACGACGATACACCGAGAGAGCCCGACGATACAGCCGAAGAGCGCAAAGCCATCGACAGGGCACAGCCTGATGCCGCCGACGTCAGGGATCGACTTCGTCGACCGGAACGGGCCGGCGATCCACGCGATCGCCTCCCACAACGCAGGGCCACTCCCCGACCTCGGGGGGGGTCGCTCGCTGACGCCGCCCGATGTGCATACGCGTGCCAGCCGGGGTGTCGAGGGTTCTGGGTCCACGCTCCCGCATGGCGACGCGGTCCAGCGCCTCTTCAGTCGACACGACATCTCGCATGTCCAGGCGTTCACCGGATCTCGCGCTGTCCAGGCCAGTCGGGCGACAGGCGCCCAGGCGTACGCGACCAAGCAACCGAGCTTGCGCACCGCGGCGCACGGGGCTGACAATAGGCTTCA
Source organism: uncultured Nannocystis sp. (assembly GCA_964474905.1). GTDB lineage: Bacteria > Myxococcota_A > Polyangia > Nannocystales > Nannocystaceae > JADJRG01. The sequence continues at coordinate 2,489 of CAYYUP010000204.1, forward strand.
GCGACTGGAAGAATCGCATGGTGGCGACGTCTCTACCGATAGAATCCACAAAGCCGCGCACCAGGGCATTCGTACCTCTTCGACCTCACTGCCCTATACCAAAGACATCCAGAAGTCTTTCGGTCGCCACGACATCTCCGGTATCCGCTATCACAACAATTCCGTCGCGTCTCAGAGTTCCCGCGCGATGAGAGCTCGGGCCTATTCAACTGCCGGGCATGTTGTTTCAGACGGACCGATTTCCCGACACACTGCCGCTCACGAGGCAGCGCACTACATCCAACAGCGGGGAGGGGTGCGTCTTAAAGGTAGTGTGGGTAAAGTCGGTGATGTCTACGAGCGAAATGCCGATGCGGTTGGTGATGCCGTGGTTCAGGGAAAATCAGCAGAGAGCTTACTTGATCCGTATGCAGGGGTGTTTTTTTCCGGCGGCGACACACAAAAGAGTCCAAATTCCTTTGTTCAAAGGAAGCTTGGCATGGAGTTTCAAACCGTATCCAAAGCAGGAGCCAAGATTATAGCGATAGGAAATGATGAGAAAGGGACGTGGAACTACATCAAAAAGAGCACCGGTCATGGCGTGAAAATAAGCATGCATGATACATGGCACCTTGAGAAAGATCAGGTGGACGCAGAATATATCACGAAGCCGGTGGACGAGAGGACGGCCGACCCCGAGGCGCTGGCAGACATTGTACGGGATATGATCACGGAGACTGACTCATGGCTGTCGACGAATAAGGTTGCCCCAGAGGTGATTGGCGAAGATCCAAATATCGAGACATACAAAGAGACCCATACCGTCGTAGACTTAAAGAAGGGCGGCTACACATATAGAATCGCCTATCCGAATCCAGCACAGGGGAGCACTGTATACGGGTCACCACAAGTGACCATGGGTATAAGGCTGGATAGGCTGACCGACTTTTTGAGCGAGATGATGCCGGAGAAGCCATCGAAAGCCAAAGATCTGAAGAAGGGTACCGCCCATACGTTTGGTAAATTTGGTGTCAAGGAAACAAAGAGGCGGATTGCTCAATACAAAAAAATGTTATCGGTAAAGCCGATAGTAGATTTGATCAATACGATAGACGATAAGCCGTTCAGTCAAAGTGCTAGAGGCGTGCTATCCTTTGCTGTGACGAATTTAGCCAGCGTGATGGGGTATGCGGATAAAAGGCTGTTCAAGGATACAACGTCTCTTATGCACAGGACCACATTTGCGGGAATGTATAAGTCGTTAGACGAAGAGGCTCAGGGGCGCTTCAGTTACCACTTGACGGACGAGGGCTCTCCTATCCGCAAAGCGATTGTGGAAGAACTTGGGTCTTTTTATAAAGAAGAAAGGATGCTAAATCCTAAACAATTCAAAGGCACAGTGACAACATTGGGCGATTTCTTGAGTAAATTAGCTGGAGGGTTCGATCCATGGCGGTCGGAGAAGCCGAAGGAAGATCAGCTTGGGGGGCTTCACAGGGGGACAGAGCAAGAGCGCTTCGGTATCTCAAGAGAGACAGATATAGGATATGATACGAAGGAGAAGAGTAAGAGTAAGAGAAAAAGAAAGAAGGATAAGATCATCGCTAAGACTGAGGGGGCGATCTTAGAGGTAAGATCACTCCCACGTATGAAGTTGGGCGAGGTGCCCAAATTGGCTAAAGAGCTACAGGCTTTCGTAAAAAGCATGAATGCTGACTTTGAGATTCTATAGACATTCGTGCTTCAGACGTTGCGCTTACGCGAACACCACAAATGTCCAGGCGAATGATCCCGGCCTCACGGCTCCCTGATCCCGCGGACCATTAGCTGTCGATCGCAGTCTCGATCTCGTTT
>CAYYUP010000205.1:0-4306 GCA_964474905.1 uncultured Nannocystis sp.
AGGCGAAGGTCGTCCGTACACGCGGGCCTCCTCGATCATTTCACCCTTCGCTTCGACGCAGGATTTGGTCAGGTACTTCGACTCGTACCCCCCAAGGACGCGACCCACCACGGAGACAAAGGCCTCGCAATACGCTTCTCGGCGGGGGCTCGCTTCGGCCTCGGGGCGGCGCAGAGACACCTTATCGGGTTCGGTCTAGTGTACTCTGCTCTCGGAAGCGACCTCGCCCCCTCCGAGGGTGCAGACCTCGAGAACCCCGTAATTCTACCCGACCAGCTCCTTGTATGGATCCACTACTTGGGTGCATATGCCCGCTACAGCTACCGCGTGCACAGGGATCACTTTGCACTCTACGCCGAAGCTGGCGGCGGTCTCCAGGCCTTTGTGGCCTACGACACCGGCTTTGGAACGCCATCGTTCCGCGCGGCAGGTGGGGCCTGCTCGCTTTGGCAAATCCTCTGTGTCGACGCCGGATATATCAAAGGCTGGGGCGGCCCCGTACACCTAGGCTTTGCGAATGCATGGTCCGTCGCCCTGGGAGTTGACGTCCTGAGGATCGCCTCCACCCCGAGGCGAACAGACCGACCGTCGTCACGGTAGATGCCTCTAGTCGATGCCCAAGCGCTTGCGAGCGAGCCTCAAGCCTTCGACGCTGATGCTCGCTCGCTGCGCTTTTTCGGCAAACGTACCCGGACCCGCCAGCAGGCGCCTGAGGTATAGACGCTCAAACTCTGTCCGCGCCGCCTTGAGGGGCCGACCGAAGATCGAGGCCGCAACCCCACCATCGCCCCCCCCATCCGAGGGACTCCAGGGATCTAGATTCAGATCGTCTGCACAGATCTGCAGGGTCTCTGAGAGAAAGTAGGCGGTCTCGATCACACTCAGCAGATCGCGAACATTGCCTGGCCACGAATGGGCGAGCAGAGCCTCTTTTGCATCCTCGCTGAGGGTCTTGCGCGCACCACCTTGGTCGGCAAGCATCGCGAGGTGACGATCGGCAAGCGGGACGATGTCGTCGGCGCGCTCGCTGAGCCTGGGCAGTTCGACCGTCAGCCCCCTCAGACGAAAGAATAGATCGTCCCGAAAGACCTGCTCTGTGACCATTCTCCGGAGATCCCGGTGCGTCGCAGAAATCACCCGAACATCGACCTTGCGCTCTTTTTGCTCGCCGATCCGCGTGATGACTCGCTCCTGAAGCACGCGCAAGAGCTTGGGCTGCAGCTCGAGCGGAAGCTCGGCGATCTCGTCGAGAAAGAGCGTGCCCCCATTTGCAGCCTCAAAACACCCAGGTTGATCGCCCGCTCCCGTGAAAGAGCCCTTGCGTTGGCCAAAGAAAAAGGACTCGGCGAGACTGGCGGTGATCGTCGCGCAGTTGACCGCCACAAAAGGCCCCGCCGCTCGGGCCGAGCGTGCGTGCAATGCCCGAGCAACCAACTCTTTACCCGTACCGGTCGCTCCGACGAGAAGTGTGGGCAAGCGGTCGATGCTGGCGATTTTTTCGAGCCGGATAAAGAGCTCGCGCATCACCGGACTAATCCCATAAACCCCACCAAAGCTTGATTTGGGGGAGAGCGCGACTGCGACGCGATCCGCTGAGATGAGCTCAATGACGCTCTCTCCGACCCTAAAAGTACAGCCTGGACCGAGCCTTGCCTTGAGCAGGCGGACGCCCCCGACAAGCACACCGTTGGTGCTGCCCAGGTCCTGGATCTCCACATCCTCTTTGGGATCCAGCGTAAGTTCGAAATGAGTGCCACTAACGTGCTCGTCGTTGAGAACGATCTCATTCACTCGAGAGCGCCCGCCGAGTATCTTTCGCGTATGGCCTGTGTCGAGATCGAGTTCCATTCCTTGATCTGGGCCACTGCGAACGAGCAAGCGGATCCGACCCGGCCGTTTCCAGCTCGCCGCGAGCCCCATGTCCGCCCGTACGGTGCAGGCGGTGATCTCTTTTTGCGCTCCCATCATGTTCTTTCGTAGCACAGGCGAAGGCGTTGGTGTGCTTCGAACTTCTTGTTGACGATCGTCGGTTCGCATATCTGTGGCGTGCACGTTGCACAGAGCAGGCCAACCAGTTTTTTGGCATCGACCGGTACTCCAGTGGCTGCTGCACCTCTGCCATGCGACACAAATACAGATGATCACTCGAATCAGCATCGGGCCTTGTTCTTGCTCATATCACTACCAACGACGCCTCGTTGCCCGATAGCGTCACCAGGAGCACAACCATGCAAACCCACTTCGAAGATGCGGTAACCCGGCCGCTTGACGCAAACACACTCTTTGCTCTCTTTCCCGCGCTCTCGATCCCAAGTCCAGCAGGGGCTGAGGCCAATCCAGTTTGGGCGCCCACTATCAATGACAACGACACCCTCACACGGGCTATTCGCCCCCCTGTCGAGGCCACAAAATCCACACGAGCGAACCTCGAAGACTCCGAGCAAGCGAGAATCGACTGCAAGGCGGCTTTCCTCGACGAGCAAGCGCGGGCGGAGTTCGCAGCAGAGCGCTACAACGAAGCTCGTGCCTTTACCGAGCGAGCAATGGCGATTCGCCGCGGTCATTACGGAGAGAGCGACCCCTTGCTCTCTGATTCATTCTGTGCGCTTGGTGTGCTCTCGCTTCGCCTCGATCGTGTCGACGAAGCGACATGGCACTTCGAGCAGGCCATCGAGATCCTCGATCACCGAGGCCGCGGAGCTGACCTCGAGATGGCGTCGCTCTACAATAACTTGGGTGCGAGCGCGAGGCGTCGTGGCGACCTACTGAGCGCTCAGGCTCACTATGAGTCGGCATTGTCGATCAAGATCGATCTTCTGGGATGGCAGCATCAAAGCGTCGCCTTGACGCTCACCAACCTAGGCCGACTCGCTGAACAACTCGGCGATGTACAAGCGGCCGCCCATCACTTCGCGCATGCACGACAAATCGCAGAATGCACTGAGGGAGCGGTCGGTCCGGCACTGGCCGCCTCGCTCCTGGGCATCGGTCGCGTGCTGCTGCGCCGCGGCGATGATGTAGGCGCTCGATTCGCCTTTGAGCGGGCGCTGCAGATACGCGAAGCAATCCGCTGCTCCCCACGCCAACTCGCCTCCGCTCGCTTCCTGCTGGCGATCGCCTTAGAGCAATGCGCTCCCGATGAAGCCAGGGATTTGGTCGTGCTCGCAATTCAGGACTATCGATCCGCAAACACTCTGCACCCAAAAAACCTCGAGGCCATGTGCACATGGCTAACACTTCACGACGCACAAGCCACTTACCCCCGCTCGGGCCACTGACTCCAACGAACAACAGAATAGAGGCACCGATGACAATGATATTCCAACCTGTTCGGCTGTGCAGCATCGCTGTCGCTTTATGCACATTTTTCGTATTCACGCCCAGCCAGGCAGCAGATGCTCACGAGTGGCCAGCTACTCCCATGCCCATTCGTAAAGGCATGGACAGACCTAAATCACAGCCGCCTCCACCTCCGTCTCCAATCCGCTCACCTGCAAAAACCCTGTGCCAAACTCCAGCAGAGCCAACGACATCACAGATCGCCTCCCCCCAGCACCAGAAAATAAAGACCTCTAACCTCAACACTCCGCCTCCAATCAGCACACTCCAGACCCAAACAGCCGACGAGAAAGCGCTCGCGACTCACCAAAGGCGGGGTCGCAGACTGGCGCTCGGCGCCGGGATCGGAATCGCGGCTTCGTTGGGCCTTGGCGTAGCCGCTCTTCACGGGGTCGACAAGCGCTGCATCAAGGCGCTCGAAGGGCAACCAGAGTCAATTACATCGACGAGCCTCGACCCCTGTATCGCCGGAGAACCTGCCCTCATCGCGGCCGGAGTCGGAGCGGGGCTGACACTACTCGCGAGCGGTGGTCTCGCTGCCGGTGGGGCTTGGGAGCTTCGCCTCGCCGCTCGGGAGCCCCTCGAAAAACGCGCCCGGCGCACACGCCTGAGCCTAGGCGCCCTGCTCCTGCCGCTCGGTATCAGCGCTGTGGTTGCCTCCGCGTTTGTTTTTCGCGTTACCCGCGAATGTGACTCTGTGCAATGTCTGCGCACATCCAGGATCAACGACTTGGTCGTCCGTACCCTCGGAAGCACCGCGGCGATCGGCGGGGCTGCTCTTCTGGGGTCGCTCGGCCCCCCCCGACAGCGGCGGCGATACGCCCGGCTCTCCCTGCAACTCCGCCACCAGAGTATCAACCTCGGGCTCATCGGAGAGTTTTGAGTTTGCTCTGAATCCCAGTCCTCTTTGCTTAATAAACTCGCTCGTGAAACCACAGATTAAACGCCCATTTCTCGCCTCGGCGCG
>CAYYUP010000206.1:0-4273 GCA_964474905.1 uncultured Nannocystis sp.
CATCCGGCGAGGGATCCGTGCCGTAGCCGGCAAGCACCAGCGACTGGCCGACCGCAAGGCCGGCCGAGCTGGTCGCGTGCAGGCGTACGGCCAAACACGCGGTAGTAGGGCACGACGTTAAGCGCGCTCTGAAGCACGATCTAAGACAGGGGGTTGACCGCGTCGGCGCGAGCGGCTGCGGCGAGGACGGGATGAGCCGAACTCGGAGGTGATGGCGGCTCGCGAAGACGCCGTAGTAACGGGTCATGTGGAACCTCGGCGGCGGCACCAGGGCGCAGAGGCGACTGAGGAAGGTGTCGACGGTCATGTCCGCGAACCCAGCGCCTCGTCGCGAGGGCGCCTTGAAGTGGACGCGGACGCGGCCGTCCTCCAGTGCCTCGATGGCGTTGTGGGCGAAGGGCGGGCGGAGGAGGTAGCGGCAGACACGCTCGAGTCGCCGCCGGTCGCGACCGTCGACGGTCGTCGCAGCATGAAGGTGCATGCCGTAGGCCGAGACCGTCAACGGCGGCGGCTCGGCGTCGGGCTTGGCGGCCGCGAGATGCGGGCCTCGGAGCGAGTGCTGAACGCAGGCTGCGAGCGCGGGGTCGAGGTCGAGGTCGTCGTCGTCCGAGGCAGCGGCGATGGTGTCGTGGACCGGCAACGACGGCACCGACAAACGCGAGCAGACAAAAACCACCGAGCCGCAGGCAGGATTCGAACTATTAACCAAAACACTCGACGAATCTGGTCAGCGAGGCACTCGCCGAGCTTCAGAGCCTGATCGAACTCCTGCAAAACACGCCTGCGGGGCCCTTTGTTCGCTTTGCGCCCGACCTCGCCCGCGGGCTCTCGTACTACACCGGTGCGATCTTTGAAATTGCCGTCGCCGATTTGCAGGGCTCACTCGGTGGTGGTGGCCGCTACGACGGCCTCATCGGCATGTTCGATGCCAAGGGAAAAAAGCAGATGCCCTCCGTCGATTTTTCCCTCGGCCTCGAGCGCATCTTGGTGGTCATGGAGGAGCGCGGCATGTTCCCCAAAGAGGCGCTAAATACCGGCCCGGATCTGCTGCTCTGCTGGCTCGGCGTCGGCCTGGGCGATGTACTCGCAGTCGCCCACCGCCTCCGCGAAGAGGGCCTGCGCGTCGAGGTATTTCCCGAAAAAGCCAAGCTCGGCAAGCAGCTCGGCTACGCCGACAGCGAAGGTGTCAAAGCACCGGTCGCTGCGATCCTCGGCGAAGACGAACTCGCACTCGGCGAGATCACCCTCAAACACCTGACAAGCGGCGAGCAATCGCGACTCGCCCTGTCCGAGGCCGCGGGGTAAATCGCCGCCTGGCGGGCCTCTACGGACCTCTAGGGCCTTAATCTCAAATATGCGACGAGCACTCCATGAGCGCATCGTCGAGAGAATTTTTTTGGCCCCGCCCTTGGGCTGCTGCGGTCGCCGTTTCGATGGCGACTACCGAGGATCGTCGGGAAGATCGCTCATGAGCAGTCGGAGAGACGACCAGCTTCGGTTTGGCTGAGTATTCTACGTGTAATATTTCAACGAAACCAGAAACCTAGCGACCCTCGTGGTCGCCGGGGTACACGGGGGTCATGGGTCGCCCTCGTAACCTTGAACACATCGGCGCAATCGCATCGCGCGTGTGCGAGGGGGAGACCTATCAGATCATCGGCGAAGACCTAGGACTCTCGACCCAGATTGTCGGCAAGCGTGTCAAGACGATCCGCGAGCTCGTCACCGAGACCACCGGTAAATCTTGGCTGAGAACTCGGCCGGTCGCAGTCTGCCATGAATTCCTAAAACTGGTCGACGAGGAGAGCATCGTGCTCGCGATGGGTCCCTCGGCTTGAGCTGCTGCTCGCCGACGCCCATTCTTCCTGTCGCTCGCCTACAAAGGACGGGGCCGTTCGCATACGAACGACCCCGTCGGCCTCAATCACTCGAAAGAGGCGTGTTATTGCACATCACAGTGCCGTTTACTCTGACGTCACCGTCGGAGGGTCCCCGAGATGGATAGGCACGAGGTGCCCATCTTTCCATCGGATAACCACGCGAGCGCCGCAAGAGCCCCCATTGGGGCAATTTTTAGCAGTGCATAGCATCTGGTGTTCCTTTCTGTTTAGAGGAACCGCCTGTTGACGAGGGAGACAGAAAAAGCCACCGTAGTATTGCTACGGACACGGTTGGCCCTCCCCGAGGTTGTCGACGGTTTCACCTCGGGTCCATGGAGCTCTAACTCCATGGGCCCGTCTCTCTTTGGGCATTCGGATCCTAGTGTGATTTCTCAGCGGAATCGCGCGATGTAGCCCTGGCGAAATCGCGCCCATCTTCTTTCTCCCCGCGTGAGCGTCGCATAGACAGAGCACCGTTGCACCTCTGTGTAGTGAGATTGTTGGGCCAGAAGCAACAACAGCGGCACTTCACCGATCGATTCGCAACGGAATCGACGTCAGGCCGCGGGCGGATCGCGAGACTGCCGACCGACTCACCGTCGGCTCCCCAAACAAGAACCAGGCGAGGTACCGCAATCCGTCTTTGTCGTTCGCCATCGAAGGCCCGGGCAGTTCACATGTGCCGAGGTTTGTAATCGTGCACGGCTGAGCCGGCATCGATCGCGGTGTTGTCGTCGACACTGGTGTTGATGATGACAGGCGCGTTCACCGTTAAATGCGGGCGCGGTAGTCGATATTTCGCTTTGAGGTTTGCGTAAGAACGCAAATACAACTGCCAAGGCAACCACCGCGATGAACACAGCTTGCGCAAACAGCGCACGCGAGACAGGAGGCTTTGGGTTGGGGACCATTTTGTTGGGCCTTTCTTCTTTGATGGACCGCTTGTTGACGCGGGAGACAGAAAAAGCCACCGTAGTACTGTTACAGAACAGTTGGCCCTCCTTGAGGTTGTCGATTGTTTCAGTTTGGGTCCATGGAGTTGCAGCTCCATGGGCCCGCTTTTTGTTGGGTGTTTGAGTCATACCGTTGATTTCTCGACGGAATCGCGCTGTGCCATCTTGGCGAAATCGCGCCCATCTTCTTTCTCCCGCATGACTGTTCAAATCGCTACACCGGCCAGGAATGCCTCCCCTGCTCTTGGGAAGCCACGGTGGAATGACCTGGCGGAATGACCCGGTGGCGACCATATCCGCCCGAAGCGTAGTGCGCCTAGGGCTGGAGTGCTTTGGCACAGTTGTCCGACGCCAGCCGGTGATCGGTTTATCTTTCATATTGATCTATAAGAGCGGCCGGCCAAACGATTCACTTTTTATTCGAGAAAAGCGCAGGCACTCACGCCACAGTCTGTAGGGCACCCCTCGCCGCCTCTGGCACGCCTGATCAGCGACAACTATTTTTGCCGGTCGTATTGCCTCAGCGAAAAATGTTACCGAGCAATAGTTGACGTTGATGAAAAATTCAAGCTGGCGACATTACATTCAGGAAAAACCAAGTCCCGAGCTGCCTCGAGGCGCCACTTCTGGAAGCGGCGCTGCAGCGTTCGAAGCCGACCATCTTGAAATTGTCCGGGGTAGAGTTCTTGAAGGCGATCAAGTGCGAGCCTGGCGGTTAGGTCAGGTTCAGTATCCAACCAGGCTTCGATGACCGGCTGGACCTCGGCGAATGGGTCCTCCCTGGTTCGCCAGTATCGCGGAGGACGGGGCTTCCTTCGATGGGTAGGCCGAACCTCACCGACCTTCCACAGCTCTGTAAGCGACTGCATGAACGCAGAGAGGTCGGGATCACCTTCAGCGAGAACGGGTTCTGGGAATTGAGATAGCTGCTCTTGGGACTCCCTGATGATCTGCAGCAGGCGAATCGGATCGGCTTCCTCGACGAGCAGACGGAGTCGTCGAGCCGACTCGCTTGCAAGAGAACCATGGGCCAGGAGATGCTGAGCCGGAGACTCTGGTGGGTAGTACGTCTTCTTGATCTTTGAACCGACACGCTCCTTATGCTTGAGCTTGAAAGACGGCTGAAAGAGATTGGCAAACAGGCGTGCAGCGGAGTAGAGTCTCCCGAGGATCTTCGCTGCAGCGAGACCTTCGAATCGGTCATATCCGACAAGGTGCCTGATCAATGCGCCATTTTTCTGCTCGACCCACGCTTGATCGTTCGACCGCCGTGGTCGAGAGCGAGTAAACTCAACTCTAGAATTCCGGCGTTGATGGTCTCGGTCACTATGTCGAGGGAGCGCGGTTCACGGAGCCAGGGGTGCTCTATCCTTCTTGGAGCCAATCCATCGTCACTTCGTCGATATGTCAAGAGTGTTTTGGAAGTAATTACAGCCTGGC
>CAYYUP010000207.1:0-4249 GCA_964474905.1 uncultured Nannocystis sp.
CTGGGGGATCCTCCGGAGCATCTCCCTCGGCTGCCCTCGATCGCCGGCAGGGTGCAAGATTCAGCGGGCGAGGCCCTTGGGGGCGCCCTTGTTTGCGCGAGCTTGGAGGCTGCGACAGCTCCAATGGGGGATCGACGTCGAGTGCCGACAAATGCCGGATTTATGGGAATTGTCTGTGAGCAGACGGGGCCTGATGGGAGATTTCAACTACGTCCAGGGAGGGGACGATTCACGCTTCGAGCCGGTGCTCTGGGTTATCGCTCCGGTCCCGAGGAGCCCCTCGTTGTCGCGCTTACCTCGGGGGTGCCGACGGTGCCGGTCGAGATCATCCTGGAAAATGGGGGGATCTCGGTTCGCGGGCATGTCGTCGATCGTTTTGGAGGCCCGGTCGAGGGGGCAATCGTAACAAGTGATCAGGGAAGTTTTGCGATCTCCGGGCAGGATGGTATGTTTGCCCTCTCGGTTGATGATTCGCGCGCCGTTATCATCGCTTGGCATCCCGGATACGTCACTCAGGGGGTACCGACATTGGCTCCGGTGTCGGATCTCACGCTTACCTTGATCCCCGAGTCGGTGGTTGAAGGGTCGGTGATCGACCGCGAGGGCCAGGCGATCGCCGGAATTGAAGTCCGTACGGGCCGACACGATCGGGGGGAGGTGACAACCAGCGATGAGCAGGGAAACTTTCGTCTTGCGGGTCTTCGCCCCGGGGTGATTGCGCTGCGCGCGGTCGATGACGAGTTTGATGGCGTTTCGTCGCCGCTGCAGTTAGGTATTGGCGAGAGTCTTCAGGAGATCGTCATTCATGCGGAGCCAAGCACGTGGCCGCTGTGGACGGTTGTGGGCGGGGCGACGGGCGAACCATGTGTGGGGGCGTCTGTACGGATTCGCAGCGAGCGTAGTTCGTCATTGCCTGTCTTTGAGGTCGGCGAATCCACGTCGATGGTGCTCGTCGACGTTCTTCCGGATCTCTACCAGGTGACCCTTCGCTGCCCCGGATACGTTACTTTGCGCAAGGAGGTGCTGGTAGAGGCGAATGAGCGCCGCCAGTTCACCCTGGCCGCGGGTTTTAGGGTGACAGGTGTTGTTCGCGATGCGCAGGGAAAGCCCGCGGTCAAGGCCCGTGTGTACACCAAGGAGAACGCGCGGGAGGCCTCCTATACGGATCGTCGAGGTCACTTTGCAATCGGCGGTCTGGCGCCTGGTCCCCTGACAATTATCGCAAAAGGCGCGCATACCCTCGGCGCGGCGCCGGCAACTCTCAACTTGGATCTCTCCGGAGATCGTGATGGCATTGAGCTGACATATCCGGCAACAGGAGAGCTGCGTGGCCGCCTATTTACCGACGAGGGATCCGCCGCTGTGGGGGCGCAGGTTGTTCTGCGCGAGATCGACAGCTTTGCGAGTGTTCGCCTGGTGAGTGACGAGAGCGGGGATTTTAATGCATTTCCGGCGCCTGGTTTGTACTCGGTCTCTGCCAGCTGGGGCAGGCAGCAGGTGGACGTCGACGACGATGCCGGACGCACGATCGAGGTTCTCGAGGACGGGCCGACTCTTCTTACCCTTCGCCTTTCAAAACGGCCGGACTACGAGGTAGCAGGTCGTGTGGTCGATCAACACGGCGATCCAGTTGCAGATGTTGCTGTCCGTACGGGCTCCGGGATCGAGGCGCTCAGCGGTACCGAAGGCCGTTTTTCGCTGCGCCATCTCCGGGATCCGGAGGTCTCACTCTCGCTGAGCGCAGACGATGGTGGCCGTGCTCTATATCGGGATCTCGATATCCGCAACGCAGATGATCTTGAGCTGGTTTTGGCGACGACGGCCGAGGTCTGTGGCGATGTGGAGGGGCTTCTTCCGGGCGCTTTTTACGTTGTCGAGGGCTTTCGTTTTAGCGGTGAGAGTGCGTCGTTTTGTGTGCCTGGAGTTCCGTGGGGTCGCCAGGTCTTGGTCGCCCAGCAGGAGGAGCGCTCGGGCAGTGTGAGCGTCGAGGTTCGGGATCCGACTCCGCGGATCAAGATCAAATTGGCAGCGCCCGCAGGTCCGGTGACCGGTCGTATTGTCGATAGCAAAGGTCGACCTGCCGAGGGGACAATCTGGCTCCTGGGTCCGGACGGTAATTTTATTCGCAGTACTGATACGAATCGCGAGGGTATGTTTCGCTTTGCGAGCGTGCCTGCCGGGGCCATTTCATTGCGCTTTCGTCGGCCCGGGCAGGTGCGGGGACGTGCGCATTGGCCGGGTAGGGACCTCAAACTTCGGCCGGGCAGGAGTGTTGAGAACATCGAAATTGTAGTGGAGGGGGTGCGAAACGATGAATAGTCTTGCTCGCGCCCAGATGGGATACTCGAACGGAGGACCGGTCGACGTGGACTGACATCCAGGTTGGCGACCGCTTCGGACTTGGCATAGCTGCCAGAGTTGATGTCTGAACCGATGACGATCGCCTCGACTTGCCGTGTTGCCGTCGGGCTTGCTCGGGCTTCGCAGGGAGTGCGAGCGGATGTTCACTCGGGCAGGCGCTCTCTGTCGCTTTGTTCACTCGGGCTTGCTGAGCTTGCGGTCGGTGGCGAGGCCGGTGGCACCGAAGCCGAGCAGGCCCGCGCCGCCGAGGGAGGCCAGGACAACCCCGGTCCAGAGCACCGCGTGGGTTGCCGTGACTCGCTTGCCAGATTTTCCGTTGTCGGTGTCGCTGGTGTCGCTGGTTGCGGGCGCTGAGTCGAGATCGAGGTCCTGGTGGCGAGCACCGGGACGATGTGCAGGCGGCTGTCGATCGGCGCATAGCGCTTCCGCAGTGACCTGGGCCTCTACGTCCACCTCCATCTGCTTGTGACCGACGGCGCCTTCGAGGAGTGTGGTGACGAGCTCCCCTTCAGGGCCGCGCCGCCGCCGACCCCCGAGCGGATGACCGCCATCCTCGACCGAGTGCACGAGGTCCTCGCCGCCGCTGGTCACGACGCCGACGACCTCGATCTCGACCCAGCGCTCGCTGCTTGTGTCCAGCACCCTGTGGATCGTCCGTGCGCCATCAGCGCTTCAGCCACCACGAGCCTCCGAGTACCCGGCGCCTCGCCGAAATTCCCGTCTAAAACCGCTTAGCCGCGACTCGGCAGTCCGTCGCTATTCTTATTCAGTTCGGCAAATAGGCACCGATTCCCGTACACTCCGCCCCATGAAGCAACCCTTGTTCGTGTTCGTCATGGCCTGCCTATCAATACAGTGCACGAATAGCGAGCACGCCGATCTCGAAGAGTGGCAAACTCGTGTGTCTACCCTGGAGGCACAGATCGCAAAGCAGAACTCCGAGAAATCACCGGACGAAATCACGCACAGCCATCCCCTGCTCATGAAGGGCAACCTCGGTGGCTGTTACTTCCCGCAGGCCTTGGCAGGCGCGGCACCTTTCGGCGACCGCGGTCTACTGCTCGACGACCCAATTGCACGCTTGAACCCGGGTGCGCGAGAGAGGTCCTGTCAGCTCGCCAGCATTCAGATCGTTAAGCGTACCGAAGCAGCAGCATCGTGCATCGTCGATTTCGATGTCGTCGTGAACTTCTATCCGGTAGCGAAAAAAATCGAACCACTGCGTCTAGAAATTCGCGGGGCCTCCATGGACGAGAATGGCAATGTCACAATTAGGTTCCCGCTTTTCCCTTGCCAACATGGACCGGGATCGGTCTATGAAATCTCGATCGTAAAACCGGGCGCGTAAGCTATCGCGCAAACAAAGATTTCCACGAATGGGTACAGATAACAGTGCCCATTCGCGGGTCATTGTTAGCTGCACTTCGATCACTGCCGATTGTTAGCCCCCAAGCTAGTTAATCCCGAATAGGAGCAACTGATTGTTTTTCGGGACAAGCGTTAATGCCTACCGCTGCTCATGCAGCTAAGGATTGTAAAAGAAGGAGAACACCCCTTTTATACGATTGCAGTCCATGAATACACACGCGGATCGCGAACACGCGGGGCGCTAGGTGGTGCAGAATACCGCGCAGGTTGCCGCGTAGGCTGCTCGACGGTTGTCGGTTTGACTGTACGCAGAGGCACTTGCGGCAAGCTGCGTTCTGTCAGTGTCAGCATGGGTTCAAAATCGATCCAGAGATCGATCCAGCGCAAGCGGGTTTAGAGTATGTCCTAGGGGCCAGATTCTTGAGAATTCGACCGCTACGAGCGTGTTTGAGCGTGTACTCCAAATCGTAGACAACGACGACGTTCGGATGGGTGAGGCGGGCCATGGTCTGGGCTTCGC
>CAYYUP010000208.1:0-4241 GCA_964474905.1 uncultured Nannocystis sp.
CGACATCGACTGAATGGCCTTCACATGCCTCGCGATCAACGAACCAGCCCAGCCAGCCCGGCACTTCGCTTGGAGCCCGCGGTCCGGCGGGTCGCAGTATCAACGAACTCGGAAGCAGGAGCCCGAGGCCGACAGCGCCTAGTGTTGCGCTACCCAGCCCCAGGCCCAATGCCATGCGAGTGCGAGCACGGCGCTCCTTGGCTGACTTGGAAAGACTATCGATAGTGATGCGAGTGCGACCCTCGGCCGTGATCTCAAATTCTCCATTGACGATCGGATCGCCGACGCTATCGACAGCGCGGTAGCGCCAGATGCCGATGTGCAGGCGGAGCAGCAGCGGATCTGTGCGTGTGAACCGGAGATCACGCGGGGCTTCGAGCGCGGCTGTATCCTCGAGGTGCAAGAAGATCAAGCCATCGATGCGCTTGGCCTGGATCTGGCGTGCGACGAACTCAACCTCCCCCAGCTCGGGCACCAGCGGCAAGGTGAGAAGCTTCGAGTCGGAGTCGAATGTCAGCCCGTCTCGCTCGCGCACAAGCGTTAGGGTGAGCTGCTTCGAGTCTGAATCGAACCCGAGACCGACGTCGACCTCGAAGTTGGGCGCAGTATATGCATCGTGCAGCTCGCGCACAGAAATCCGCCAGCGGCCGGGAGCGAGGGCGATGTGCAGCGTGGCGGGTTTGCCGGGGTGGGTCATCGCTGGCACGAGGGGGAGCCTTATCGGCTCGAACTCCAGCGGCGAGTGCTCAGATTTGTCCGGATCCCCCGGGAGCTGGACAAACTCGATCTCGGAGGCTTCGAGCAGAGTGCCTGCGGGGTCGAGCACAAGGGCAATCGTAAGTGTCCGCCTTCGCGCTGCTAGCAGGTAATCGTGGGCTTTGTTGAACTCTGCGTGCTCGAAGGCCGCGGGATCGTCGAAGTAGCTCTGCCAACGCAGGATTGCTCGGGTATCGTCGTGCGCGCTCGCCCAGGCGATGGCCGAGAAGTGGAGGAGCCCAAGATTTGGGCTCTCTGTATAAAGAGTATCAAAGGCGAGCGCAGCCTCTTGGTATTGCCCGAGGTTGAACAGGGCCTTTGCCGCCGCGAGTTCGGGAACATCGATATTGGCCTCACCATCAATTTGTTTGGAGGTATGGGGACGCGCTTCGCGGGCCTGGGCGGTCAGTGGTGCCAGGGCGACGCAGAAGACGAGTAGAGCTTGGCGGGGTCTCATCACAGTCCTGGCTCAGAGTGTTGTTTTACAATCGCTCGGGCAGTTGATCGTGGTCTCGCCCTTCTCCGCGTCACAAACCCCGTCCATGAGGCAAGGAGATCGGGGGCGTTTCGGATCTTCTTTTGAGGGCACAGCGCTGGAGTTTGCGATATCTGCGCTGTCGTGTTCATCAGGCAGCACGATCGGCAAGAAATCCGGACCGGGCTCTTTGACCACAGCTTTATTCTTTGACCTCTTCTTGCGGCGAGTCCGGCGGCAGGTCGCGGTGCCGATCTCTGCCTGGGCTTCGGCGAGTGCGGCCTTGAATTCGATAAAATTGGCCTCGAGAAGGCCGCCTCTGTGGATCCAGCGGAGGCGCCGATGACAGTCGAGGAGCATGGTAATCGGCACCTGTAGCTCACTCTCGATGAGTTCTAAGTCGAGGAGCCTGCCACTGATCCCGCCGGCCAATCCGACGTCCGCGGTGAAGGCGGAGGCTTGCGGACCGCCGAGCGTGTCGTAGACCAGCCGGGCCTTTTCGACAGAGGTGCTCGAGTCGACGAGCATTGGCACAAAGTGCACGCGTTCCCCGTGGGCCTTACTCTGGGCCTGGGAGAGCGCGCTGCGAAGGCCAGGTAGCTCGTCTTTGCAGGGTTCGCACCAGGTCGCCCAGAGGTTTAGGACGGTCACATGTCCAGGTTTGATCGCATCGCCGAAATCTTCGGTGGTAGCAGTCTCAACGCCTTTTGGAAGGAGGAGAACGCGGAGATCGAGGAGCGCGGCGATCTCTTTGCCGGCGAGCGTGCTTTCCTCGACATTGCCGACATTTTCCTTGTCAAAACGTATTATGCGTACAGGTGTGGCGCTTGCAGGCGTACGGGTCTCTGGCACCATTAGTTGCTGGCCGGCCCAAATCGCGAGACCAGCGAGCACGAGGATCGGTAGGATCCGTGTGAGGAACTTGTGGGCGAATCCCGGCTGCTTTTGTGTGGTGATCTCTCGTACTGCGGAGGTCGCGAGGGGGAATGAACTCTCGTTGGTTACCATGGCCTTTACTCCGCCTCGTCGGGTCGTTTACAGGGATTTGAGACCACCAGAACCGCCTGGTTGACGATCGCATCGCGCCAGGCTCGCAGGCTCTTCTTGCGCTTTTTGGATTGGTGGGCGGTGGCGGCGTCAAAGTCCTTGATAAGATCGGCGAATAGCTTGCCGCGCTCGGGATCCGCGAAGATCGAATTTGAGAGTGCAAGATGCTGGTAGCTGGCCTCATCTCGCTGCAACTCGTCGCCTACGTTGGTATCGATCAGCTTGAGCGTATCTGGGTTGATATCAGCACGCTTTGCGGCCTCGTTGATCAAGTAGCGGGCTTCCCGGAGGCGGCGGAGCGCGAGTTCTTCGTTTTTTGCACTGCCGTTCGCGCTGCTGCTCGCTGTTGAGATGAGGATGACGGTACTCGCGTCCTCGAGCACCGGGATCAGTGGCGTGAGTTGCTCGATATAGCTGTCCCTGGCGAGGGGCCACCGTTTGGAGTGTCGCCCGCGGTCGCGCTGTGAGGGGCGGCCAGATTCGAAATGGATGGCGAAGGCGGTCTCAAAGCCTTGGATCAGGCCATCAAAATCTTCGTTTGAGATCACGAGTTTTTTGAAGTCGGCGAGCGAGCATTTTTCGGAGTCGCCGCATTTTGTCTCGACGCCCTGCCAAAACGCCATCGTCTGCTCGTCGTCGCAGATCTCCGGGCCGCGGGACGCCATGTGAAGGATGCCATTTGTGCAGACGAATCCTGCACACAGGTCGTCGGCGTCGGGGTCGCAGATAAATCCGACCTTGCAGAGCTGCCCGCTTGGCGCGAAGGCTGGCTCAGAATAGTTGATGCAGGTGCTCTCGAGGCAGAACTGGGCCTGTGGACAATCCTCGTCGGCGCTGCACTCTTGGGCTTCGCCGAGCCCATCAAAGAGCAAGAGGCCGAGAAGGCCGAAGAGGAGCGAGGATGAGGCCACGAGCGCCCGGAGGATCCGGGCTTGCCGCAGCTCGGGTCGATAGATCTCGGGCAAGCTCATGACGCCTGACCTCCTTGGCTGGGCTCATCAGCAGCGAGTGCTTCGAGGATCTGCTGGTGCGTCTTGCTGACGAATCGGTGGATGTCGGGGTAATTTTTGTGGCCCTGCAGGCGCAGGCCCAGTGGCAGGGCTTGGTTCTCGTCGAAGAAGATCAAAAACGTCGCAGGAAGCCCTTTAATGCGCATCGTGCTGGCGAATTCGGAGCGCTCGAGGACCCGATTATACGCAGGGTTGTCGTCGCTGGTATCGCCGATACACTGCTCTAGCGCGCCCTTGGGCAGGGTGGCAGGTGCCGCGATGTCGGCCGCGATGCGGAGCAGGTGCGTCGTGGTGAAGGCCATCTCGCTCTTAAACGGCTTGCGGTGCTCAAAGAGCGCTTGTACGTAGTCAAGGCCGCGTCCTGGTGCGAGCATGTCGAGGCATTCGACTGCCCGGGCGGCTCGGCAGGGGTTGTGAATATTTGCGCTTTCGGACCCAAATGACAGGCCGATATCACAGCTGTGATCGGTCGCGACCGGATAGACAGAGAGGCGGTAGCGCCCAGCGCTATTTTTTGCGACCGTATACCAGGTATTGAAAGCTGCCGCGCAGTGTTCACAGGAGAGATCGACGAAGAGTGCAAACTCGGCGAAGACCAAATCGTGCTGGCCTTGGGTCTCTTGTGGGAATACGATCGGTGTCGATGGCAGCGCTCCGATCGGGGTGATGCAGCGGGGCTCGGCACCGACCTCAAGGGTCTTTTGCCGGTAGTAGAGCATCTGTAGCATCGAGGCTACGAGGAAGAAGAGGCCGGCGAGCAGCAGGGTGGTCGTGCGATCGACCTTGGAGCGCCAGAGGGTCCGAAACTGGTGGCGTTGACCGGCGTTGTCGAGCAGTAGTACCGAGAGCAGGAGCGCGAGGTAGACCAGGTAAAGGCTGGTGCAGTAGAGGCGGGTGCCCCCGACGACGACGTAGGCGTAGTGGGCGAGCGGCAGGCAGACGAGCACGCCGGC
>CAYYUP010000209.1:0-4203 GCA_964474905.1 uncultured Nannocystis sp.
GCAGGCGAGGACGGCGTGGTGCGGGTGTGGTCGCTGAGGTCGGGGCAGGAGGTCAGCAAGCCGCTCCGAGGTCACGCCGGGGGGGTTCGAGCGGTGTGCCGGGTGGACGAGGACCGGCTCGCGAGCGCAGGCGAGGACGGCGTGGTGCGGGTGTGGTCGCTGAGGTCGGGGCAGGAGGTCATCAAGCCGCTCCGAGGCCACAAGCGCGGGGGCCGAGCATTGTGCCGGGTGGACGAGGACCGGCTCGCGAGCGCAGGCTCCGACGGCGTGGTGCGGGTGTGGTCGCTGAGGTCGGGGCAGGAGGTCATCAAGCCGCTTCCAGGTCACGGTGCGTGCGTGAACGCGGTGTGCCGGGTGGACGAGGACCGGCTCGCGAGCGGAGGTGTGGACGGTACGGTGCGAGTGTGGTCGCTGAGCTCCGGGCAGGAGGTCATCAAGCCGCTCCGAGGTCACAATGGTGAGGTTCGAGCGCTGTGCCGGGTGGGCGAGGACCGACTCGCGAGCTTCGGCTCCGACGGCACGGTGCGGGTCTGGAACAAGGGAAATCCTGAGCTTCGGATCGACCCGCTCGAAGGTGGTGTCGTCATTCAAACGATCCTCTCGAACACCTCTTGGCCGATCACAATATCGCGTGCTCGCCCCTGGTCTGGGATCGACGATCCCGAACTCTGGACAACCGTCCGGGCGGTCTGCAAGGACGCCAGCTCCGTCGACGATGCCAACGCGCCGGACTATGTCGTGCCGCTTGCCGTCTACGCAGACGCCGAGGGCGAGCTTTGGTCCTGGGCCGATAAGACCCATCGGCAGCTGCGGCTCGCCTGGCCCGGCGATGATCGCTTTCGTCGGCGTTGGCTAGGGATCGCTCGGCGAAAGGGCTGAGGTCGACGTGGCGCGGGTCCTGGCCAATCGGCGACAGACAACATTGGCCGGACTCGCGGTCGCCGTTGCGTCGCACTTGGCGGGCCGGACCCTAGCGCGGATGAGGCCTCAGTTGCCGCAGCGGGGGTCGTCCATCTGGATCTGTGCGATTTGCTCGTCGCTGAAGGGGAGTGGATCGCAGCCGTGCTCCTTTTCGCAGATGAAGTCCCATTGCGGCTCGGCCTTGGTGTGGCAGTCGAGACAGTTTCCTCCGAACTTGTTTACGACCTCTGCAAAACCGCGGACGCCGATCTCGGTGCCGCTCTCGGACGGCTTGAGCTCAAAGAACTCCCAATCCCCGCTCTCGGGGCTGACCCCTGCGCCTCGTTTGATCATCGCTTCGCTCGGTACCAGCTGGATGACGGTCCCGACCGGGAACTCGCCACCGTCGGCAGATTCGGCGATCGCGATGGCCGCGTCCTGATGGCCGAGAAAGTTGTGGATCCGATAGTTCCGCACCTGTGGCCAGTCGAGGATGCACACAAAGTCGTCGGCGACGGCGTCGAAGTCCTCGCCGGCGTCGGTTGTCGAACCCTCCGTCGTCGAGCCCGTGGTTGTGGTTGTGGCTGTGGTTGTGGATCCCATACCAGACGAGCCCGAGGCGCTCGAGTCCGAGGTGGATCCCGTGCCGGACGAGCCTTCGGTCGAGGTCTCGGTGGAGGCTCCGGTGGTGTCGGTGTCCGTGGCATTCTGGGTCTGAGTACAGCCGCCAGTCAGGGGGAAGGCGAAGGCGCAGGCGCAGGCGAGAGCGAAGGCGTTGGCGTTGGCGGTGCGTATCATGTCGGCCCTCGGTGTAGTCGAATCCGGGTTCGAAGTGAAGAGCAGATCGCCGCTTCCCAGGGACAAGAATTCTCGGCCCGGGCACCTCTCGGGGTTGCTATCTTCGGCGGCGAATCGTGGAACCCAGAGGGCCTGCGCCGCCGCGGACGTGATGCAGCGCTCCTGCGCGGTCTCCGCGACCGCTGGCATCGTCGGCGTCTGTCGATTCGGTGGAGAACGATGAAGCATTGGGTATTTGATAGTATTGATAGTTTACCTCGGGCCAACTCGACGTTGGAGAACTCGGTATGAGTGTGTGCACTCACTCACGCCTCGTCCCGCAGTTGGCACGAGGTTGGGCCGCAGGCATCGCCTTGCCTGCCGAAGCGCCGAGATCGGAGTCGTGCGATGCGATCGCAACAATAATTATAGATGAACTCTTTGCCGTGCGGGTCCGCGAAAGACCTCGCGTCTGTGCCAGGCGATATGCTCTTCGGCGACAAGTGGCACGCCTGCCTGCGGGCGCCCCAGTGGTTTGCCCGCAAAACGGAGTGCATGCTCGTGTACCGACCTGCCGCCGATCAGGTGCTGGGAGACAAGAACACGGCGCTGTCTGTCGAGGCCGATCGCTCCTCGGTCCAAGAGCTTGTGGTGCAGGACGCAAAGGGCGATTCCATTGTCTTCGCTGTCGGGTCCGCCCTCCGCGTGCCACATCAGGTGTGCTGCCTCTAGGGCGACGTCATCTCTGCCTAGCCGACCATCAAATCCACAAACTGCGCAGTTGTGCTCGTATACACGGAGGATCATGTTACGGAATGCAGGATCACGGCGCCGCCGAAGTGCGATCCAGGGCATGCCGATGGCGTCCAGGATGTCATCGTGCATGGAGCTTGGGAAGTGATCCTCGAGCAGTTGAGTGACCAGACTGTTGGCTCGTGCCTTATCTGCGAGCAATTGCTGATGGAGGGCAGGAGGAAACCCGGCTTCGACGTGTTCTTTGCGCAACAGACTCTTGGAAAAGGCCCCATTGTTGTTGGCCCCGTGAGCGATGCTGTCGATATTGGGCAGCTCCCAGAGAGCATTGTCGTTGGCGAGCCGGCAAAAG
Source organism: uncultured Nannocystis sp. (assembly GCA_964474905.1). GTDB lineage: Bacteria > Myxococcota_A > Polyangia > Nannocystales > Nannocystaceae > JADJRG01. The sequence goes on from CAYYUP010000209.1 coordinate 2,783, forward strand.
GGCTCTTCGGGATGGAATGACTTCCGCGGTGGGCCGAAGTCTCGCAACAATGAGACCAGTGTTTCTTCGACCTGGGCGAAGGTCATTAGCCGTGGTTGCCCACGGAGGAGCCGAGCAAGTGCGACAAGCAACAAGAGAGGCTTGTGAGGCGCACGCTGGCCCCCGCGCTTCCACATGGAAATCTGTCGCACACGATCTTCGATCGTCTTCACGGCAGGTGCATCGTATACGAGGCGCCACTGCTGCGCCAACGATGTCTAGCCGCCCGGATGCCCGGCCACGAGCGGCGCAGAGTTACCGGATCTCAACGGCCGCACGCCCGCGAAGATCGCGTTGCACGCGTCGAGCCACCCTGCGTCGGTCCAGGTTTCGGACCTGTTCGCGAGATCCTGTGCATCCGCCAGGGATCGCCACACAGGGGTTGCGAGTCGCGGCTGCGAGTTGCGCCGGCGCCTTGATGTGGAGGAGTCTGCGTCGCCGCGATGCAGCGCTCCTGCGTGTTATCCGCGACCGCTGGCATTTCGAGAAATCGCCGACGACATCGTCTCCACGGCCTCGCTCAGAACCCTATCCGAGATATGAGCATACCTTGCAGTCGTGCTGGGGTTTTTGTGTCCGAGGATCTTGCCGACAACTGCGAGAGGAACCCCGCTCATCAGTGCATCGCTGGCTGCAGAGTGGCGAAGGTCGTGCAGGCGAACGTCTTCCAGACCGATCGAGCTGCGAAGCACGCTCCACGAGCGAGTGATCGACGAATCACAGAGCCTGTGCCCGGTGCAGGTATAAAATAGGTATTCACACCCAGGCCTGGCGTGCTCGCGGATCGTATCGAGCAGTTGGAGCACGGGCGAACCAAAGGGCACGATTTTCTGTCCCGTTTTCGAATCCGGGAGACGAAACGCTCGGTGGCGCCTGTCGACCATCGGCCAGGTGAGATCGAGAACCTCGCTGCGTCTCATCCCGGTGAGGCTGAGAAGACGGATAATCGCCGCGGTCTTCCAGCTGATTCGCCCCTTTGTGCCCTGGGGAAGCCTGGTGCCGCGCTCGATCGCCTCTTCGACTCGCTCTCTCTCGAGGGGAGTGAGAAAGCGTTCTCGACGACGCTGGGGGTAGAGCCTGAGCTTGCGCGTTGGCGGGAGAAAGGTCGCAGGCAGGATGTCCCAATCGATGGCCTTTGTGAACATGTTTGAAAGAACACGTGCGGCCCCGTTCGCGGCACAGGGGGTTGTGGAGAGCGACGCGTGCCAGAGCTCGACGGCGGACCGGCTGATCTTGTGGAGGTCGAGTTCGCCGAACGTGGCGACGATCTTGTCCAAATGCGCACGGTATCGAAGCTGTGTGCTGCTCTTGAGGGTTTGTTGCACATGATCGCGGAAGTACCGGAGGGCAAAGTCGCGAACACGCGGTGTGCTCGGTGCTGC
>CAYYUP010000210.1:0-4112 GCA_964474905.1 uncultured Nannocystis sp.
GGAACAACGCTCCTACAGTTCGTTGCTTGCAGCCTCGAACCCGGTATCCTAGGCGCGAGCATGTCATTTACCCCCGATCTAGACGCCTATTTCACTCGGATCGGTGATCACGGCCCGCGCCAGCCGACCCTCGAGACGCTCAACAGGATCATCGAGGCCCACGTGCGGCGGATCCCCTTTGAAAATCTCGATATTTTGCTCGGACTGGCGATCTCTGTGCGGCCCGAGGATGTCGAGCAGAAGCTGGTGCACGGGGGGCGGGGCGGCTACTGTTTCGAGCACAATACCCTCATGCTGCACATCTTGAGCACTCTTGGCTTTGAGGTGCGGCCGATCAGTGCTCGGGTTCGCTACCAAAAGCCGCGTTCATTTACGCCCCCTCGAACACATCTGTTTCTCCGGGTTGAGATCGAGGGGCAATCGTGGCTGGTGGACGTCGGCGTCGGCGGGCTTACACCGACATGTGCACTGCGCCTGACCCTTGACACTCCGCAGCAAACACCGCACGAGACCCGCAGGATTGTCGCCGAAGGGCAGTGGACAGGCTTCGAGGAGCGCTCCGCCGATGCCCGACTCTACCATCAGGCGCGCTTTGATGATACGTGGCACGACATCTGCGACTTTACCCTCGAGCAAATGCTCCCCATTGATGTGGAACTCGCTAATTGGTACACGTCTGCTCACCCTGATTCGCACTTTAAAAACCGTCTCATCGTCGCGAGATCGTGCAAGGAAGGGCGCATGATCCTGTTGGGCGACCAATATAAATACCGCCCCAAAAGCGGGCCCTTGCAGATCCAGAGCATCGACAATGACGAGCATTTACTAGCCGTGCTCGCGGATACGTTTGGCCTGCATTTTCCGGCAGGAACTCGTTTTCCTTACGAGTGAGTGCCTCTGGGGTTGCCTTAGGGGATCAGTCGGCGAGCATGCCTTCGATCAGTCCGGGATCGAGCTCAGGATCGCCGAAGTCGTCGACATGCCCGCCCTGCTCGTTGGTCAGGCCGACGGCCGAGAGGATCACGTTGTGGAATTTATTGTGGGTGACGGCACCGGCATCGATGTATTGACCGGTCTTGAGAAAGCCGCCGCAGGAGCCAGCACAGATCCAGGGGATGTTGTTGTAGGTGTGCGAGACGCCGGCGCCCAGGTCGTTGGTCCAAATCGCGACCGAGTCGTCGAGCAGGGTGCCGCTCTCGGTGCTGTATATGGAGAGTCTCTCGAGGAGGTGGCGAAACATCTTTGCGTGCTCGCGATCGATGAGGTGGTGTTTTCCTTGGGCGTCGGGGATCGGATCGCCTTCGGATCCGTCTGAGAAGATTCGGTGCGAGATCTGGTGGTACCGCGGCAGTTTTTCGCCGTCGATCGTGTATTGGGTACCGTCGTTACCGTCGCCGATCTGAAGGGTTGCGGCCCGCGTATAGTCGCAGGCAAAGGCGAGGGCGATCAGGTTCATCTGCATGCGGGTGATCGTCTGGATCAGCTCGTCCTGGCCGCTGTAGTCCTGCTGGGCCTCCATCGCCATCAACTCGGCCTCGCCGGGCAGTTCGCAGAGGAGTTCGACTTCTAGGTCGCGGATCGCATCAAAGTGGATCTCTAAGCGGTTGCGATCACCCGCGGAGAGATCGGGGCGGCTCATCAGCGCCTGCATCTGCTCGCGCACGAGATCGTTGACGCTCATGCGTCTCGCTGTGATTTTTGCGGCGAGTTCTTCGGGCAGCTCGTTGATGCCGACCATCTTGGTGTACACGCTCCAGGGGTTGCGGTCGGCGGCCCGTAGGTCCTTGGGTCCGCGGTAGGAGAGCACCTCGTTGATATAGCCACCCATGCGCCCCGAATAGAGGGTGAGTGGATCGGAGTTGTTCTCGGGGTTGAGCGCTTTGGCGATCCGATTGTCGACCGATTCGCCCATCGACAGTGATTTGTTGCCGGAGGGCATGTTCGAGACCTTGGCTGCGGTTAGGCATTGATTGCCGCCGCCGGAGTGACCACAGCCATTGCCCGGGAAGGCGAAGCGGGTGCCGCGGACCATCAATAGCTTGTCGGCGAATTCGGCGAGTTCGCTGACGGCGCGATCGCTGTCGGTCGTGGTCAGGCTCTCTTGGCTCAGGGCGCCAAGCTGGCTCGGCCAGAAGCGCTCTGGCTCATCTTTGTCGGCCTGGGCGACGCCGTTGGCTTGGCGCACGAAGACCGCAAAGCGTGGCTTGGCGGCGGCTGCACGGGCCCGCTGGTGCCTGGGTAGCAGGCTCTCGAGGAAGGGCAGGGCGATGACCGCACCACCGATCCCGGTTAAAAAAGTGCGACGGCGGAGGGTCTTGTTGACAACGTCGGGCATGGTCTCAGTCCTCTGTCGGGGCCCGAAAGCGGAAGGCATCGCTCTTGGTCAGCTCCAAGATCAGCGCGGTGATCGGCAGGTCTTCGCCGAGGGATCGTTCGCTCAGGGCTTGGATCGCCGGATTGTCGGCGATCTGCGGAGTACGTGCATAGCCGTATTCGAGGAGGTGAGCGATATAACAGATATGAGCATTTTTACTCTCCGCGATCTGCCCCGCGAGTTCGACCCCACCGTCGAATGTGTGCAGGCCGGAGAGGAAGAGAAACTCGCCGGTCGCGTCGATCGGCTTGCCCGCGTCCATCGTTTGCCAGCGGCCCAGGGGGTCGTAATTCTCGAAGGCAAAGCCGAGGGGGTTTATCAGCGCACCGTGGCAGCCCTCGCCGCAGGTGCCCTTGCCGGTATGGCGATCGATGCGCTCGCGCAGACTCTCGTCCTCCATCGGTGGTGGTGGCGGTGGAATTACGTCGGGCGGCGGCGGTAGGCCGGTGCAGAGCACGTTGAGGTTTAGAAAGACCCCGCGGTGGATCGGGTCGTTTTCGGTAGTGCTCGCGTTGGCGGCGAGGAAGCCCAGTTGGGTGAGGATGCCGGCGCGTCGGCTGGGGTCTAGGTCGGTCGCGACCAGCTCGTCGCTGAAGCCCGCGGGATCGAGCCCGTAGAGCGGCGCGAGGGTTTTGTTGACGAAGGAGTAGGGCTCGGTGAGCAACTCGCGGAGGCCGCCACCGGCTTCAAAGACGATGTCGTCGACAAACATCATTGTCTCGTCGATCATCATCTCTCGCATTGATTCGTCAAACTCGGGGAAGAGCTCGGCGCTTTTGCTTATTTTTGTGTAGTGTTCGACGTCGAGGGTTTGGTAGTGAAACGCTGCGACCATCTCGTGCGCTCGCGGGTCGGTGAGCATGCGCGCGGCTTGGGTCTCGATACCGGAGACTGTTGATAGTTCGTCGCTGGCGGCGGCGGCGAAGAGTGCCTGGTCCGGCATCGTGTCCCAGAGCATATAGGAGAGCTTACTCGCGATCTCCCAGCTGCTGAGGGCGATGCGATCGCCGTTGACGCTGTCGCTGTGTTCAACGCGGTAGAGGAAATAGGGAGACTGCAGGAAGGTCTGGAGAACGACCCGGATGCCCTCGGCGAAGGCATTGTCATCGTCGATGTTGATCCCCGCTTGGAAGACCTGGAGGTGACGCTGGACTTCGTCGGCGGAGAGCGGTCGGCGGTAGACTCGAGCACCGAAGGACTCGATAAAGGCGGTCGCGATCGTGTTGCTATCGCCCTCAACCGCCGGAACGATCGCCGCCATCAGCTCGGGATCGCCGATCACCTGCTCGGCGAGCTGTTCGGAGGCCCGCTGATAATCGGCCCAGAGCGTCGCTGAGACCACCAGCTTCTCGCTGTTGTTGTCGTAGCCGCCGCTCACCGGGTCGCCGATAAAGAGCCCCGATTTACCGCTGGCGGCATCGAGATAGAAGAGGTCGCGGATCGTATTTTCCCACTGGCGATGGCTGAGCCGGGGGAAGCGGGAGGTCGCCGGCAGCCCTTGCATCCCGGTGTCGCCGCCCTCGCTGTCGGAGTCGCCGCCTTCGCTGTCGGAGTCGGTTTCGCCGCCCTCGGTTGTGCTGGTTGTGCCGGTGCCATCATCGCGGGCCGGTGCGCCGCGATAGCAGCCGAGCGCCGACGCCAGCGCGAGCCCTGGCAACAGCATCGCCAGCGGAGCAGACCGGCTCCAAGAGTGTCGAATCATGGAGCCATCGTGCGCGGTGGCGTTCTCGATGTCAAT
>CAYYUP010000211.1:0-3968 GCA_964474905.1 uncultured Nannocystis sp.
TTCGAGGTTCTGCCCCCCTAGGGCATCGCTCAAGGCCCACGCAGCCCGGCGGAAATACGAGCTATGACGTACGACAAAGCGACTGACCACTTACTCGACGAGCTTCGACGCCTCGACCTGATCTTGCTCAATCATCTCCGCAGGATCAGCCCCCGTGATGACGCGTCCAGACGCTCGCACGAGCGCGTTGTCGAACTCCTAACCCCCCCGCGCACCGACGCCCCGAAGAACCCCTGGGCGCCGAAAAAAAACGACACCAGCGACCTCCTCCACCTCCACAGCGAGACGATCAGCCGTGCGGTCAAAGAGTCCCTCGCGCGTGGCCTTCGACTGCCCCTGCTCGAGCTCTGCCGTAACCTGGACTTTGATAGCCACGCCCTGGGTATTTTGATGTTGGCCTGCGCGCCCAGCTTCAACACACACTACGAACAAGTATACTCATATTTACAGGGCGCCAAAGCTGCGACACAGCCGCGGGTCAGCCTCGCGATCGACATCTTCGCCCAGACACCCGTCGAGCGATTCTCACTCCGTAAATGCTTCGAAGCCTCATCGCCCTTGCTGCGCACAGGTCATCTGCGCCTCTGCCCGGCGAGCGGCGATGCCGAGGGAGCGATGCTCCTGCAGCGGCGCATCAGCGCGACCCCGCGGCTCATCGCCCACCTGCTCGGCGACGAAACGCCCAGGCCCCTAGTTGCGGCCATGCAGCCCCGCTCCCCGCTCGTCGAAGCCAGCACCTCGGAGCTCGAAGCGCTGAGGCGATTCGGTCGAATTTGGGACCAAACTGCCATATGGGGCCCGATTGCGCTAATCGATAATGACAACCCCGAGGGCCTGCTTTCCGGCCTTCAAACCCTGGCCTCAGAGAGACAAAGGACAGTCTTGGCTGTCGATCTCGGACACCAAGCGGCGCTTTCGAGCCCGATCAAGGACCGCGTGATCGAGGCCTTTCGCGAGGCGGCGCTCCGCGATGCGCTGCTCTTTATCGTCGGTCTGGCGCAGCTACCAGAGGCCGATCGAGTCCCGGCCGCGCACGCCATCGCCAGCGCCCTGGGCGACTTTAAGGGCGCCTGTATCATCCTCGGAGACCTTCTAAAGTATTTAAATAACGCGATCAAGCAACGACCGGTCATCGAGCTATCAGCCGCGCCCCCCGACGCGGGCGAGCGCGCTTCGATCTGGCAACAAGCACTGAAGGACATCGACGGCAGCCACAGGATCGACGGCGATGCGCTCGCCTGGAAGTACCAGCTTAACGCCGCCGAGATTCGCGATGCCACGCGTCTCGCGACCACCGATGCACAGAGCCGAGAGGGCGCTTTCTCTGTCGAATTTCCGCCAGCTCTCACCCGCTCCTGTCGCATACGCGCCCGCCGCAACCTAGAGTCGCTCGCCCAGGTGATCCCTGCGCGGGGCCAGTGGTCCGATCTGATTCTGCCTGGCCGCAGCCAGGAGCAGCTCGCCGAATTCGTCGGTCACCTGCGCCACCACGATCTCGTCTTTGGTGCCTGGGGCCTGCGCAGCAAGGTGCTCACCGGTGACGGCACAGCCGCGCTCTTCGCCGGTCCCCCAGGCACTGGCAAGACGATGGCCAGCTCGCTGATCGCCGACGAGCTTGGCCGCGAACTCTTTCGAATCGACCTCGCAGGCATCGTCTCCAAATACATCGGCGAGACCGAGAAGAACCTGAGCCGTGTCTTCGCGGCCGCCCAGCGCTCGAACGCCGTGCTCTTCTTCGACGAAGCCGATGCCCTCTTCGGCAAACGCACTGCGGTCAAGGACGCCCACGATCGCTACGCCAATGTTGAGACCAGCTATCTCCTCCAGAAGATCGAGAGCTTTGACGGAATCGTCGTACTCGCGACGAACTTCAAGAACAACGTCGACGACGCCTTTCTCCGGCGAATGGCGGTCATCGTCGACTTTCCGATGCCCGCCCTCGCAGAGCGGCGCGGCCTCTGGACCTCGCTCATGCCCGAATCGATGCCGCGCGGTCCCGAGATCGACGTCGACTTCCTCGCCCGGCGCTTCGAGATCGCCGGCGGCCACATCAAAAATGTGATCCACGCCGCCGCCATCCGGGCCGCCGAGCGAGCTGATCAATGCGTGCAGTTTGGCGACCTCCTGCACGCGCTTCGGCGAGAGCTGGAGAAAATCGGTAAAATCGTCGATCTATCCGATTTTGGCGAATACAGGTCACATCTCGAGAGCGAGGCGTAGCGCCATGAGCTCTGTACAGGAGTCGCTACTTCAACATCGAACTGCGAAGTCGGTGCGCGGACGCAGCTCGCCTCCCCCGGCGCCATCACCAGGTACACGACCTGCACTCACTCCGCCAACGCTGAGCGCCGCTCCATCTACAACTAGTAGCGGCCTCAGCAACATCATTGAGTCCTCACACACTCGCCAGCGCCCCCAGCCCCCAGCCCCACAGAAGGCTGAACCGAGTGCACTCGATGCAAGCTCATCGACTCCAGAACACGCAGGGACCCTCGACGACCAAGCCCCGCAAGATAGGAGCACACAACCCAATACGACGGCTCATCCGAGCCCGCACGACAACAATCAGATTCGGAGCATTGCCGCCAACGGCACTCTTGGCAGAGCCGAGCGGCTGCCCTACTTCCGCAACATCCAGACCTCCTTCGGTAGACACACGATCGGCGGCATCAAAGCGCATATGGACACCCAGGCCGGCGCTGCAGCTCACTCCATTGGTGCCAGCGCCTATGCCATCGGCAATCATGTGGTATTCGACGGCCCGCCTTGCCTCTTCAGTGCAGCGCACGAAGCTGCGCACGTCATCCAACAGCGCAGCGGAATCCGCCTCTCGGGTGGCGTCGGCAAAGCTGGCGATGCAAACGAGCAGCACGCGAATCAGGTCGCTAGCAAAGTAGTCCGCGGAGAGTCGGCAGAAGCCCTCCTGGATGCGCTCAGTCACGGTGTGACAACGGCAGCTCCGCCCGCATCGTCGATGGTCCAGCGCTTTGAGTCCCTCGAGCACAAAAAAATTGGAGACCTTGCCACCGGCGCAAAGGAGTACGAATTGGCGGGGAGTTCCATCGATTCTGGGGATGAGTATAGTCGCAGTTTTCGCCTTACACATGGCGATATTATGATGCTTTCGGGCGACTATTTCTCACCACTGGAGACGGGGCCAGACTCGCTCTTCACCCTTGCCAAGACGCCATCAACGAACCCCGGAAAGCAGGCTGGAACCCGAGATGAGGTCATCTATGCCCTCAAACTCGCTCAACAGGATCCTCATCACGAAAGTCAAGATGGGAAACCCCATTCAGACACGCGATTTCAAGGGGCTTCCACGGATCAATTTCCGACCGGTCACCCTTGGTCCAAACTCGAATTCAGTACGGAAGTAAAGACCGCTGTCGAGAGTCGGTACCAACACCTCGCGGCCCAGAACGACAGCCATTTCGTGGCACCAACGGGTTCGACCCCGGACCCCGCCACTGGCATTGGAGCCGGCGGCACCTACCGTAGGCTTCACGAAGCTGCCATCATGATGGCCTACAATAGCGGCTCCGACAATTCCGCAGGGGCCCGGGAGGCAGCTGCGGGGCACTTTCTCACCGACCATTTTGCCTCCGGTCACCTGGTCACGCCGAGAGCATCGATGCGAGGCCACTGGGAGGAAGTCTATCCGCTATTTTGGCATAATCTCCGCCACGAGATCGCCTTGGGCGTCGCCATATCGATCAATAAGAACGATCGCATTGGAAGCATCGCTACTGTTGATATGATTTACCAAAAGGTTCTGACCGAAGTACTCGATCAAACTAAGGATATGCCGAAATTGGGATTTGGCGACCTCGTGTCGCTGATCGCCCATGAGAGCGACAATGTAGCAGGCCTCGAAGTCACCAACGATATCAACCAGACTTGGACTCTCAAGGGAGACGGCCACCTCAACAAAAAAACGCTAGAGATCGCTGTCACGGCAGTGAAGC
>CAYYUP010000212.1:0-3945 GCA_964474905.1 uncultured Nannocystis sp.
CGAGGCCAGCTCCTCCCCCGAGGACGAGGAGTTCGAGGAACTTCAAGACTATATCCAATGGACAAAAATCGTCGAGGTCGACGGCCGTATGGTGATGGTCGATCCTCACGTCAAGATCCAGCCCCGCGGCTATTTTCACTACCGAGTGAGGGGTTACCGTCGCCCCTCGAGCGCGAGCCTACCGGACAAGGATTACTACTCAGCGCTGCTCACAGACGAGCCTGCAGAGGGCGCTGATGCGGATCTGGGCGACCCCGGCCCCGGTGCACTCGGGCTGCTCCCCTACCGAAACCGCCTCATGCTCGATCCCTGGACCTTCTTGGCCGAGAACGAAAATGCCGACGACGACATCGACGACGACGACATCGACGACAACGACGACGACGACGACGACATCGACGACGACGACATCGACGACATCGACGACAACACGGATGAGCCCAGCTATCCCCTGCGCCGAAAATGGCACCTCAAGGATCTGATCCCAGGGGATCGACTGCTCCTCTGGCACGAGGAGTGGAGACGACTCTGGCATGATCACCGCCGGGGCGTAGAGAATGATGGCAGATGGATCGAATGGCCGGATCGCCAATATGAGGTCGTGATCAGAAAAATTGATCCGGCCCTGGGTCTTATCGAACTCGCAGCTCCGTTGCCCCCGAGCTTCGGACTGAACTACTACGAAGATCAGAAAACCGATGTAAAACAGCACAGAGCCCTCCCTTTCTACAGGGAGCCCTTTCAAGGCCAGCGCTCGCTCATCGCCCTGGGCGACGGTGATCGTCAGATCAAGTATCCGCGCTATTCGGGCACACTGCCGAAGCACACCGGAGTCGCGAGCATCGCCCTGCCGACGCCGATGACGATCGCCAGCAATATCGAAGTACTGACAGTCGACAGTCGCTCGGGCACCTGGAGCAGGTGGACCGAGTTCCAGGAACTAGCTCCCGCCAAGCGCAAGGACCGGGCCTTTGTGCTCGGCCTCGAAAGCTCTCGCTCCAGGGATATCGCGGGCTGTGAATCATTCTTGGATGAAGAGCAACCTGCCCCCAAAGAGATCCTCTGCTGTCCAGAGCCCGAGCCCGAAGCAAACCAACATCCAGAGTCAAACGACGACATTGTCGGCCCTTTGCCCCCGCCGGAGCCAAATAGCACCCGCTTTAGTGTCAGCTTTGGTGACGGCGTACACGGACAGCTCCTGCCGACCGGCGAGAAGAACGTGTTCATGCGACCTGTCACCGTCGGCCGCTGGTGTCGACATTTTCCGGCTGATGAGATCCAACAGATCCTCGCGACTCGCGAGGCCTGCCTGCCCTTTCGAATCGACAGTTGGCTCGCCAGCGCCGAGAACCTGGTGCTCACTGTCGAACACGGTGCTCACCAGCACTGGCGGCCCCGCGGGGGCAAGAGCGTATGGCAGCCATCGCTCGTCCTGGAGATCGACCTCCGGGAGATCGACGAGAAAAAGCTGAAGAGCATCGGCTTCGATGAAGAGGCCCTCGACAGCCTTAACATCGGTCAGCCAATCGATCGAGTGCTCCGCCTCCACGAGATCAGCGATGAGCAGGCCCACGAGGGCTACGACGGCGTGCTCGTACGCTCACTTCGGCCCGGAGTCGTCGACGTCTATGTAGTTCTCAAGCACAATCTCATCAACCTCGCCGATGCCTATCCAGAGAGCATTAAAGTACTCGAAGGAGCGAGAGTGCCGCTCTGGCGCCTCGATCGAGCCTTCTATGAGGAGGCCCTGGAGCACGACCCCTCCCTGCACGACGGCGCCCAACGGATCCTCCTCGCCGAGACGGTAGGCCTGACAGAGGGCTCTCTGCTCGGCTTCCAGGCATGCCTCGATACAAAGAGCACGGCCGAAATCACTGAGGTTCAGAGTGTCGGCCACGCGACCTACAGCGCCTGGCTCTGCAATGGACTCACCCGTGTCTATGCACTCGATCGCTCCTATCTCTTCGGCAACTCGGTCGAGGTTATTCAGGGACGATCTGAGCGTCAAGTCATCGGCAGCGGCGACGGAATCACCCGTCGCCTCAAGCTTGCCCTGCCCCACCGCGAGCCGCTGCTCTATTCGACGCTCGCAACGAGTACGCCCGGCTCCCTCGAGCCCGGCGTCACCATTCTCGTCGACGATGAGCCCTGGACAATGGTCGCGACCTTCGACGGCCATCAACGTCGAGACCGCATCTACTGCCTCGAGACCGCGGCTAATGGCGATACATGGATCCGCTTCGGCGACGGCAAGAAGGGCGCGATCCCCTGTGCTGGGCTCGACAATATCGTCGCTGTTTTGCGCACAGGCGACGGCGCCCTTGGCAACGTAGCTACGGGCGCGATCAACCGCCTCCTCGACGGAAACCTCGCGATCGAAAGCACCCGCAACGTCACCCCTGGCATCGGCGGCAAGCGGGCCCATGACGTCCATGAGACCCGCGAACAGCTCATGGCACGGAGCTTTACACATGGCCGAGCGATCACCGAGGATGATCTAATAAAGGCAGTTCTCACGCTCACTCACGCCGTCCAGGCGCGCCTGAACCCAAAGGCGACCGAGGATATGCTCTGCATCATCGTCGCCCTCAAAGAGCGCGAGCCGATAACCTCATTCTCCCGGCAATTGCTCGATGAACGGCTGCGTGCGGTGATGCCAATTGCCGCGGGTGTGGAACTCCTGATCGAGGACGCGATCCAGGTCTCCTACCATATCGGGGTCGAGATCACGATAAACCCCGGCTCCTCAGAGAGCGCGACGATCCGCGCCCTCCAACGCTCGTTCGCTCCGGCCCCGGGGGGATTCTTTGACCTCAAGCGCTGGCCAATCGGCGCACTCCTTCGGGCGAGCGAGATCTATGAGCATATTTTTCTCACTCCTGGAGTCGCGACCGCCCGCGTCCGCTGGCTGAGCAGAGATCGGGAGCCCAATGATCTGCCCGCCAGCGCCTCCGAGATCGGCGATCCTGGCTACTCAGGCGTCGTACGCTGTGATAGCGATCGCGAAGCCGACCCCTACGGCACACGCGGCATCTTCCATGTCTGGGTCTCGCGAGGTATTCGATGAGCGACCACCTACAACGATTTGACAACGCCGCCGATCGCCTCTGGGCACTCATCCCGCGATGGACACGCACCAAGGACCGGCACTCCGAAGGAGTTCTAGAGGGGCTTGTGCGAGCCCTTAGCGTCGGCATCAGCGATGTGCGCAGCGATTCTCTGCGCCTGCTCGACGACATGTTTGTCGAGAGCTGCAGTGCTGAGTTGATCCCGCTGATCGGCGACCTCGTAGGCGAGAGCATCCGCCCCAATATCCCGAGCGCACGCCAGCGCTACCAGGTAAAACAAGCCCTGCACTGGCGCCGACACAAAGGCACACCAGCCCAGCTCGAGGCACTCGCTTGGATCGTCTCAGGTTTCAAGCTCGAGGTCATCGAGCCCACGGCCTACGATTTACTCGGTCGACCGGCCGCATCGATGCGTATCACCGGCTCCTCGCCTGCGACCCCCGGCACCAGCAGTCTGCGGATCACCGGCGCTCCTCCACTTGACGTGATCCGCCTGCAACTCGACGTCACCTGGCCGATTCGGCGGTGCCAGACCCTACTCACAGCGCTCTCACCGGGGGGGCCAGATCTGCACGCATTGCGCGAAGATTATGATGTCGGGTTACGACGAGCCGACGGTTCGCCGATCTTCCGCGAGCATGATCCTCGAGAAATGGTCGGCCCCGGACTCGACATTGAGATCACGGGCATCGGCGCCGATTTCCAGGCACTCGGACACCTAACCCCAGTATTCGTTGATCTCGGTGGAAAGCTGCCGCCGAAGGTGCCGGATCATATGATCGTCATCGACCCAGAGCGCGGACGTGTGGCTGGCCCGAGCGCAGTTGTCGGCTCCATCATGCGAATGCGCCAGTATCAGCTCCGCTACTGGGAGCCG
>CAYYUP010000213.1:0-3601 GCA_964474905.1 uncultured Nannocystis sp.
GACTCGCCCGCGGGCGCGTACACCAAACGCAACAGAGTGCCGTTGCAGAGAAGCCCGGCGGGCACATGCGCATCACGCAGCATGCGCTCCAGACGAGCCTGGGGACTGGCGTGCCAACCGGCCCCCTTGGCCTCCTTGGGCGGCTTGTCGAGATCGGCGCCCCGCTCAACCACCGAGATCAACATCAACACCTCGGCTTCTTTTTCTTTTTCTTTTTCTTCTTTTTCTTTTTCTTCTCCTTTTTCGTTGCCAACACTGGCAAAGGCATCGACCGCGGCAAAATCGGGACGCAGGGTGTCGCCGTAATCAGGCAGATGCACCGCCAGGCGCTCCGGCAAGGCCGGGCCACCGGGCGCTCCGGCGAGGTCTTCGGGCGACCAGCCGAGCACCTCGAAGGCAAAGCGCGAAAAGTCGCTAAGCTGTGGATCGGGGTCGCTGTAGACCGCAACCGGCCGCTCGACGACAGCCTCGAGCGCCTGCTGCACGTGGATGATGGTCTTGTCGGGGACAACCTGCGCCTTGACCAGCGCCGCCGGAGCGACGACCAGACCGACCGGCTGCACCAGGCCCTGCCAAATTTTATGGACTTCGAGCTCGGGATCGATGCGTCGTTTGCTTGTTCTCGCCATCGGTGTCTCCTCGGCTCGACAGGGGCCAGAGATAGACGAGCCCGACCGGCTCGACCCGGGCAGCCCGGACGATATAACTCGCCCGCACGCGCTCGGGCTCGGTCGCCAACTCCTCGGCGATGGCGTCGAGACGGGCGAGCCAATGCTTGCGGTCGGCCACGAGCTGGCGACTTTCGTCGGGGTTGAGGTCAAGCCGGAGCTGGTCCTGGACCGCTTCGATCTCGGCCTGCCGCCTGCGGATCCGTTCGCGCTGCCCCTCGAGAATGGCCGCCATCTCAGCGGCCTCGGCCTTTGCACGCTTGCCCAGATCGCGCTCGGCTCGCTTTGTCAGCTCCTTGGCGCGGCGCTCCAGATGCGGGGTCAGCTCACCGACATCCCGGGCGGCACCCGAGCGCAGACGATGCTGAAGAACCTCCGGGCTCTCCATCAGGCGAGGCTCGGCAAGAGCAGCCTCGACCCAGCGCAGCACGTCGGCCTTGTCGCCCTCTTTTAGTGGCCGCAATTTCCTGCGACCCCGCTCTTCGGGCGCGACCCAGGGAGCCGCAGCGGCGAGCACCTCGTCGTGCAGTCGAGCGCCGCCATCACCAAAGAGAGAAAGCCGCCCCAAAAGCACGGCCATTGGCTGGGTCTCTTCGGTTCGCAGCACACAGGCGCGGCGCAGATCGTCGTCGCGAAAGCCCATCGACAAAAAACGACCCAGCAGACGCTGGACCACACGATGCTCGAGATGCAGGTGCACAACCTCGCCATTGAGGTTGCCGGGATCGCGAAACACAATGGGACGGATCGGCGCTTCGCGGCGCCACTCGGCGGGCGTTTGACCCTTTTTTCGCGGCGCCCGCAGGCTGTCCAAAGTCGCCGCCCAGGTCGGGTCTGCGCCCTTGCGCTCGTGCAGCCGCGGCAGCTGCCAACGGGCCCGAGCGGGGTCGGCCGCAGCTGCAGCATCGTCGACGGGGGCCAAGCCATCGGCGCCGAGCGTCTCTAGGGAGGCGGAGCGCGCATCTCGAAAATGCCGGTCGTCGAGCCCGATCCACTCGCGCGACTTGCCGAGCAGGTCCCGAAGCTGGTGCAGGTTTTTTTCGAGACGCAGACGACGGGCATCGGTCTGCTCGTGCCCAAGCTCGAGCCGCATCGTCCGCACCCGCGCTTCGCCGGTCCCGTTGTCGCGGTCGGCACTGTCCAGGGTCTGCGCGAGCTGGTCTGCATCCTGATGGCGGATGCCCTGGCGAAATACCTGATTCATGCGGCGCTCGATGACCGGTGAGAGGCTGCCGAGTTGCTCGTGAATCTTGCGCGTCTTTTGCACGAGCACGTCCAACACTCGGTCCTCTGCCCGCTGGGGCAGGACAAAGTAGTAGCAATTGACTTCGTCGCTCTTTTGCAGCTTGCGGTCGATCCGTCCATTGCGCTGCTCGAGACGGCCAGGATTCCAGGGCACGTCAAAATGAAAGAGGTCGTAACAGTGGTTTTGCAGGTTGACGCCCTCCCGGGCCGCATCGGTGGCGATCAGGATCCGCAGCGGGTGCCCCTCGGGGTCAGCATTAAACGCAGCTTTGATCGCCTCGCGCCGCTCTTCGCCGATCCCGCCGTGAAAGGTCGCTATCCGGGCGCCAGCGCGGTCCGAACGGCGAATCGCCTCGCCGATCTGCTGCTGGAGATAGCGCTTTGTATCCGCGTACTCGGTGAAAATAAGCAGGCGGCGGCAATTCCAGCTCGCCCCCTCGCTGCCCAGATCAGCACATTGGTTCTCGCGAATCCAGCGAATCAGATGCCGCAGGCGAGCGTCGGCATCGTAGCGGTGTTGCTGGGCGATGCGGCTCATCTCTTCGAGGATCGCAAGCTCGGGCTGGAGATCGGTGCCGGCAAGAGCAGCAGAGGCTTCCGTCGCCACCTCCATCTGCGCGTCTTCCTCGGAGGCGACGTCTTCCTCGTCGAGATCGGCACGCTCATCGTCGGCGCCGGTGGTCTCGGCAAGCAAGTCGAGAGAGCGGGCGGACACCTGCCGCGGAGCCACAGCCGCGACCGCACGCTTCTCCATGCTGCGACGGTGCACCTCGAGTGTCCGGGCAAAAGCTTCGATCGAAGAGAGCAACCTCTTTTGCAGCGATGTCACCACCAACATCGCCGCCGCCTGCTGCGATTTACTGCTCGCTTCGAGTCGAGCTTCGCGGAGCAGCCGGTAGCTCTGCAGTAAGCGCGAGAGAGCGAGTTCGGGGGCCTGCTCGGGCAGCTCGTCGATCACCACGCGGAGAATGTTGCGGGTGGGCAGCTGCTCGCCGATGGCCCGCAGGTCGGACTTCAAACGGCGCACCATCACTTCGTCGCGAAGCTTGGCATCCACCGGCACGCCGCGGCAAAAGCGTTGCGGATCGAGGATCTCGAGGAGTGCCGAAAAACTGTTGCTATGCCCGTTATGGGGGGTCGCAGAGAGAAAGAGGCGATGCTCAAAGCGGGGCGCCAAGTCTCGGATGGCGCGCGTCAACTTGGAGTCGACGGCGTATTTTGAGCCGCTGGCCGGGGCGACATTATGGGCCTCGTCGAGGATCAGCAGGGCACCGCTGCTAAACTCGCCAAGCCAGTCGCGCAGGGGACCGGCGTAGGTTTCGTCGCGAACTAAAGCGTGCGAGATGATGAAGCGATTATGCGTTTTCCAGGGGTTGACCGCCCAGCCGCGCTCCTGGCGAACCCCAGAGACATAGGCCCGATCATAGATCACAAAAGAGAGCCCAAAGCGCTCCTCCATCTCGTCTTTCCACTGGCGGACAACCGAGGGCGGCACACAAATCACACAGCGACGCACCTTCTGGCGCATCAGCATCTCGCGAAGAATGAGCCCGGCCTCGATCGTCTTGCCGAGACCGACATCATCGGCGATAAAAAGGTTGACCCGAGGCCGGCCAAGCGCCATCCGCAGGGGCTCTAACTGGTAGGCCTTGACCTCGATACCCGCCCGATACGGCGCCTGAAAGAGC
>CAYYUP010000214.1:0-3521 GCA_964474905.1 uncultured Nannocystis sp.
GGGTCGTGTCGTCCTTGTCATCCCTCCGAAGGGACCGCACTTCGATCCAAAAAATGCCGCCCGGCCAAGCGGTCTCAAAGCGGCGCACGTACTCGATCGCGAGCAGCGTTTTGCCGATACCACCCAGACCGCGGACCTGAGCGACCTGACCGGTGACCGCAACGCATCCTGAACTTTGGAGCAGGTTGTGCAGCCGCCAAGTTTCGCTCATGCGACCGAAGAAGCGCTCGGAGCCCCAGCGTCTATTCGGGCAATGCTCTGGGGAATCGCGGAGCGCGACAAACTTCTCATCAGCAAGCGCACCAAGTGGCTTGGCTTTGTTTTTGTCGGCGAGTGAGTCGAGATGTGCCGCCACGCCCTTCGCGACTTCTTTGAGCGCCGCCGGGGCTTTCTCAAACTCGAAGACCGAACAGCCCGCGAGCTGACTGGGGCGCACGTCGTCCAAGTCGCAGCCAGTCGGCTTAAAAAAGATCAGCCGCTGACGCCCCTCGCCGATCCTCTCCGCGGAGATCCACGCCGAAGCCAGCTCCCAAGCGCAGGCGGGGTCGTCGGCGTACTCAGGGCTGGCAAAAACCGCAAGCACTCGAGCGGAGCGCAGATCATCGCGTCGGGCTCCGAGCGAGCCGCTCGTCTCTCGCACCGGAGCCGTGCCACCTGCACCTCCGGCACCTTTACCCACTCCGCCCGCGGTGACCGTGCAAACACGCAGTCCGGCTGTTCTTAACGCATCAGCGAGCGGCTGCACCTCGGCCTCACAACCCGGTGCATGGCTGAGGAAGATGTCGTTTTCGGCGACCAGTTGGGGCTTCGGTTGCAGCGGTGTCTGCGAGTCTCGGGTCAAAAGAGTGACGACTTGGTCTTGGCCCCGCAGCAGTTCTTCGTTGCCTCGCAGCAGCTCTTCGTTGCCTCTCAGTAGCGTCTGATGGTCATCAACGAGGGGCTTCGTTCCCTCTTCGACGATCCCCACCTTGTCCTGCCGAGCGAGTTCCTGGGCGAATTTCCCATCCTGTGTCCGGCTGCGAACGGCATTCGAGAACTTCTGAGTCACGCTCGCAGCACCCGGAACCCCAACAGCGGCGGCGGCGAGGTCCACCGCAGTGACGAGCGCATCTTCCCCGGGCGAATCCTTCTTAGCCATCGCAGAAACTCTATCGCATCCCCTGCCCCGGACACGAGCGAGATGCTCCGCCAGCGCTGGTGTAGGGTGCTCTCCGGCGCGGTCGACGAGGCGCTGGAGAGCCTCGGCGAGCGGCCGTGCCTCGGCGAACGCGGCCTCAAAAGGGTCTTTGACGCGGCAAGGCGGACGACGG
Organism: uncultured Nannocystis sp.; assembly: GCA_964474905.1. GTDB lineage: Bacteria > Myxococcota_A > Polyangia > Nannocystales > Nannocystaceae > JADJRG01. The sequence continues at coordinate 1,311 of CAYYUP010000214.1, forward strand.
CACTCCTTAAGAATAAGAAGCATGGAAGTCAAGCGGCGACGGTGCCAGCGGTCGACCTACAGCGCGTCTCGATTCGATCTCCTCATCAATCACCTCGGATCTGTGACGGTGAGGCGTCTCCCGATCACTGTCTGGGATCATGGACAGAGTGCCCTTGGCGCGAGTGTGTTGTTCAGTCGCGCGATACGGTAGCCTGCACCACTCGGTGGTGGCGACGGAGGATGACCGTGACAACAAACTCTGCGATCAACGCGCTGGCGGCAAAGGTCGACCGCGAATGGACACATATTCGCGACGCCGCCGCGGCCTCTGAGCAAGAACGACTTCGCCTGGTCAAGATCAGCGCCGCGTGCATTCCGGATGACGCCAGCTTTGTCGCGTTTGGCTCGCTGGCTCGAGGAGAGTTCACGGCGGGTAGCGACCTCGACTGGACCCTGCTCGTCGACGGTCGCGCAGACCGAGGGCATCCTGAGGCCGTCCGAAATCTCAACCGTGCACTAGCGGTAGCCCAGGTGCGCAAGCCGGGGCCTTCGGGGGTCTTCGGCAACCTGGCATTCAGCCATCCGATCCTCCATCAAATCGGAGGGCAAGACGACTCTAACCGAAATACCACCCAGCGGATTCTGCTGCTTCTCGAGTCTGAGGCCGTCGGGGCTGCAGAGCCTCATCGTCGCTTGGTGGACCTGATTCTCGATCGCTACATCAACGAAGATCGGGGGCTTTTATACACCCGCTCCAACGCTCGGTTGGTTGCCCGCGTACTCCTCAATGACATCTCCCGCTATTGGCGGACTCTGACGATCGATTTCCTCCAAAAGCAGGGGGAGCGCGACGATGGTTGGGCCCTGCGAAACATCAAGCTCCGTCTCTCGCGGAAGTTGATCTTCATTAGCGGGCTCATCGCCTGTTTTTCGCCGGAGCTCCACGGCGAGCGGGAGGCATTCTTGTCCGAGGGAAAAGTTGCACCTTCGCGCTTTGTACCTTTTCTGCGCAATCAGCTGCAAAAGGCCCCGCTCGAGAGTCTTGCCGAGGTCTGTCTACGACCCACCATTCGCCCCGAAACTACTCTCGCGCTCTTCGACACCTACGATCGCTTCCTCGACGCGCTCAACGATCCGGAACGCCGCAATGCGCTGAAGCGCTGTCACCAAGATGAACTCGGGAAATCTGATGTCTTTAGGGATATGTCCCGTCTCGCCCGGCGATTTCAGGAGGGGGTGAATTGCCTCTTCTTCGAAGACGACCCACTGTTGCGGGAATTGATCATCACTTACGGCGTCTTTTAGTCGAATCTTCTCAAGTGTCGCATCCAGCTGCGTCGTGCCGGTCAAGCGTGAGCCGGCCGATTTCGACGTTTTCCGCCGCCCCCCTATGGACCTATCTGTGGTCCGACAACGTACCCGGCTTCGTTGAATTCGGCCCCCCCCGCAAGCGCATCTCGCTCGAACTTACATTCAAACGCGAGTATCAACTCACGAACGCGACCTTTTCCAATTGCAATGTGACTGGTGGCGACGCCAAATCATCCGCGGGCGCGCTAGCAGGCATATTTGTCGTATGCCTAGCGCTACGTCGACGGATTTGTGCGCACTACTAATCAGCGCCTCCAAGGCTGTCTTACACCTGCAACTGGCAACTGGCAACTGGCAGCACATGAGCGCCACCTAGCGGCTCGCTCCACGGTCACCCTGCTGCTGCGATTCATCGTATTATTATATATATCTACAATTTCGGTGCCTTACCCAGTATCCACATGGAGGGTATCGATTCGCGAGCGCTTAATCGCCGACCGAGCCGTCGCGACAGCGGCCGAGAGGCTCTAGATTTGACACCTGAGGCCGCGGTTCTCGTCCCAGAATGCGCGCATCATTCGACCTCATCGGCCCGCTCCCGCTGCCCGCTCGGCGCTCCTATGCCCGGCACTCCGCCGCCAATGCCCACTATCCAAGCCTCAACACCGACCTCCGAACACTGGGCAACCGAAGCCACCGGACAGCTAACCTCGATCTTTTTTGAAAAAGTAGGCGGGATCTCCTCGTCGCGATATCGCTCCTGTCGATTTGGGAGCTATAAACACGAAGTCTTTCTCACATTAAAATTGGGGAGATCTGCTCACTTGCCGGTGAATTAGACTGGTCATTTTCGCTCTTGAAGTCGCGGCCGGACTCGTCTAGCGTCGTCGCGTGTTGCGGCGAATTCGACTCTTTGCGC
>CAYYUP010000215.1:0-3519 GCA_964474905.1 uncultured Nannocystis sp.
AGGTCGAAGTAGGGGGCTGGGGCGAGCTGGGGGGAGAGAGGCGGAGGATGTCGCGTAGGGCCGAACGAGGGGGCCCCACTCCTCAGACAGGTCGGAACGCGCGTCGACCCCGAACGGGGCCGATGCACGTCCTAGACTCGGTCGCGGAACCCCCTCGCTCGACCCACCAGCAATTCCTCCAGGCCGTAGAAAAGGAGCCGGCGAATAGGGGGCTGGGGCGAGCTGGGGGGGAGAGAGGCGGAGGATGTCGCGTAGGGCCGAACGAGGGGGCCCCACTCCTCAGACAGGTCGGAACGCGCGTCGACCCCGAACGGGGCCGATGCACGTCCTAGACTCGGTCGCGGAACCCCCTCGCTCGACCCACCAGCAATTCCTCCAGGCGGTAGAAAAGGAGCCGGCGAATGGGGGCTGGGGCGAGCTGGGGGGGTTTTGTGGGGGCGGAGTTGGTTGCTTGGGTGAGTTTGAGGTGGCGAGCCCCTGCGGTGATACACTCGGCGTCGATCATGCCCGCTTTGTTTTCACTTTGTTGTGCTGCAAATTTTCCGCGTAGGTCCGTCCTAATTTCGGCCTTGCTGTGTGCTCTTCTGTTGCCCATGGCCTGTGTAGGAGAGGGCGAGGATGAGAGCGAGAGCTCGAGCCTGAGCTCGGCAAATACCCAAGCGAGCGAGCCGACGGGCGCTAGTACAGTGGTGACCACGACAGAGAGTAGCGGGTCAGGGAGCGCGAGCGAGGGCAGTACCGCGGGGCCGACGACGGGCGAGATGTCGACGTCGACGTCCACCGGTGACGCAACGGAGAGCGGGCTGACGGGCTCGAGTAGTAGCGGCAGTACAACAGGCCTGACTTCGATGGGCAGTACGTCAACGGGCAGCACGTCAACGGGCAGCACGACGATGGGCAGCACCGGCTCCGGTAGCGATAGCGATTCGACGACGACCTCCGGCGATCTGTGTGTGCAATGCGGTGTGACCCTCGACTCTACGCAATCGTCGAGCTTTGTTGCCCTGGGCGGCACCGAGTTCATGGGCTTCGCAACCCTCGAGAATACAAAAATCATCTACGCCCTCGACGAGGTCGGTAGCGGTCGGGTGATCTACACCGCGGATACCAATCTGCTCTACAAAGAGATCACTGATTGTCCGCTGTGGGAGTGGCTCGGGGATAGCGGGGACCAGCTGCCGAAGGTGCTGAGCTTCGGTCGCAACCTCTGCGGTGGCCTCGGCAATAATCTCGGTAACTACCCCGACCTGACCTACGCAGGCGTGTCCCTGCCGGCGCAGTACGTCAATAATCCGGCGCAGCTCGCCGCCGATTACGATGCGGTTATCTACTGCACGTTGGCCTCGACGTCGGCTGCCGAGGCCCAGACGATCGTCGACTACGTCAAGGATGAGGGCGGTGGCCTCTATCTTGCGAGCGAGTATTGGGGCTTTTTAAAACAAGGGGATCTCGACTCGATCAATGCGATCGGGTTGCCCCTTGGGGTGGAATTTCAGGCGACGAACCTCGATTGGGGTCAGGCCAACGGCGAGATCGACTTTGAGTGCTTCCCGCTCCCGCAGTAGCGCGGCGCCGCTGCAACGCCCGTGGCTTGGCAGGCTTCTGGGCGAACCGCTGGTGCATTTTGTGGTGCTCGGCGGGCTGCTCTTCGGCTTGTACGCGAGCTTTGGTGGCGACGATGCCGAGCTGGGTGGGCCCGTGGTGATCGATGGCGAGTGGGCCCACGGCGTGCGAGCAGGACTCGGCCGCGGGCTCGGGCGGGCACCGAGCCAGGCAGAGCTAGCAGAAGCGCTGGCAGCTGCACTCGATGATGAGCTGCTCTACCGCGAGGCGCTCGGGCTTGGGCTCGGACGCGGGGATCCAATTGTGCGCCGGCGACTGATCCAACGAGCACGATTTCTCTACGAGGATCGGGTGCAGCAGGGCAGCGCCGACGAGGCTGCGCTCGCGGCCTATCTGCGACAACACACCGATCGCTACCGGTCGCCAGATCGGTTGCAGATCACCCACGTCTTTGCGGCGGCCGATCGTCGCTCCGATCCCGAAAGCGCTGCCCGTGCGTGGTCGCTTGCGATCGCAGCCGGAGAAACTCCTGTGGGCTTGGGCGATGCCTTTGCCCATGGGCAACGCATCGGTCTCCGCTCGGTCGCGGACCTTGACGCGCTCTTTGGGACAGGTTTTTCTGCGGGCTTGGAGGAGGCCGAGGTCGGCGATGTCGTGCCGTTGCGATCGAGCTACGGTTGGCACGCTGTGCGGCTGGAGGCCCGCGCGCCCGCGAAGTTGCCCGCACTCGAGTCGATCCGCGCCCGCGTCGAGCGGGACTTCAGCGAAGAGCGTCGGCGTCGCGCGGTCGAGACCGGACTTCAGCGCCTCCGAGAGCGGGTGCCCGTGCGCGTCGAACTCGAAGATGCCGAGCTGCGAGCCGCGCTGATGGAGCGCCTGTAGATGCCGTGGCATGTCTCTACGGGCATGTTGACGAGACGGGTCGTTGTTGCCCCGCTGATGTTGTCAGTGATCGTGATTCTCGGTCTTCTGTCGATCCCGAGTGCAGCCCACGAGCTGCGGCCGGCGATGCTCCGGGTGGACTTTGTCGAGCCTGCAGAGGACGGCGATCCGGGTTTTGTCGCCCTCGAGATCGAACTTCATCTGCCGCCGCAGGTCAGTGATTCGGCGGCCGGGCGCATTGATCTTCAGCTGCCCGCATCCTGCACGATCACACGCTTTGTCGACAGGCAGCCGCTGCATCCGAGCTGGCGCGGGCGTTGCACTGGGGGTGTACCAAAGGGCGGACTGATCGTGCTTGGCGGGCTCGGTCGCGGTCTCGAGGTTGTCGTCGATCTCAGGCGTCCGGGCCTGCCGGTGACGACGACGCTTTTAGGCGGCGGTATGTCGACGATCGATCTCAGCACTGGGCAAAGACGGGGACAAAGTGCAGTTGCGGGGCTAGTGGGTTATTTTTTTCTCGGTCTGCGGCATATCCTCGGCGGCCTCGATCATCTGCTCTTTGTCGCCGGTCTCGTGCTCTTGGCACTGCGCCTTGGGGCAGGTACTGACGAGCGCGGGCAGCCTTTGCGGATCGGACTTCGCCTGCTCGCGACCTTGACCGCCTTTACGGTCGCTCACTCACTCAGCCTCGGCGCTGCGACGCTCGGCTGGTTGCGAGTACCTGGGCCACCGGTCGAGGCCTGTATTGCGCTCTCTATTGTGCTGCTCGCTCGCGAGGTCGTGCGCTCGCAGTCGACGCTCAGTCCGCGTTCTCCCTGGGTATTCGCCTTTGCCTGCGGGCTGCTGCACGGGCTTGGCTTTGCCGCTGCACTCGCCGAACTGGGGTTGCCGCGCGAGGCACTGCTCGGTGCTCTGCTGCTTTTTAATGCAGGCGTTGAGGCGGGACAGATCGCGGTGGCAGTGTTGGCGCTGCTCGTGGTGGCCTCGCTTGTCAGCCTTGGCTCGCGTCGATGGGGTCGTCGGGCGTCGCTATGGGTGCGAATCGGCCTGGGCACAGCCCTGGGCTCGTTGGCC
>CAYYUP010000216.1:0-3511 GCA_964474905.1 uncultured Nannocystis sp.
CCGGCGCCTGCGCAGAAGCTGCCATCTCCTTCGACTCCCCCGTCTTGGCCGCAACCACCGCATCCGCCGCATCCGCCGCATCCGCCTCAACCGCCTGCGCCCGCCTCACCTACGCAACCCGCCGATGAATTCGTCGGTTCGGTGCTCGATGGCAGCTACAGGATCCTCCGACGCCTCGGTGCTGGCGGAATGGCGGTCGTTTACGAAGCCATCGAGCTGTCCATCGATCGCCGGGTCGCGGTCAAAGTGCTAAATGAGCGATTTCGCAACGATGCAGACTATCGAATGCGCTTCCGCAACGAGGCGAAGATCGCAGCGCGCATCGAGCACAACAACCTAGTCAGTATCTACCATTGCCGGGTCGAAGCCGAGGGTCTGCCCTACATCGTCATGGAGCTGCTCAGGGGCCGCGACCTCCAGAAGGAGCTCAAACTCGTCGGCAAGATGGACTGGCGACGGGCCGCTCGCTTGGTCATCCAGCTGTGCTCAGCTCTTCACGCGGCCCATCGACGAAATGTGATCCATCGGGATGTCAAACCCGCCAACTGTTTTCTCTTTCGGCTCGACGATGAGCGCAACGAGCAAAACAACGAGAAGGGAAACGAGCCAAATAGCGAAACGAGCATTGAGCTCGACCAGCTCAAGCTCCTCGACCTCGGGATCGCAAAGCTCAGCGGGGATATCGAGAGCTTTGAAATGACCTCGCCGCTAACAAAACAGGGCCATGTCATGGGCACATGGCCCTATATGGCGCCCGAGCAACTCACCCAAAAGCCGGTCTTTAGGACCGATCTCTACGCCGTGGGCGCTGTGCTCTACCGCCTGATCACCGGGCAACACGCGATCGAGCGCAGCGGCTCAACAGACATCGAATACCAGACACGGATCCTCTTTGAGGCGCCCCGCCCTCCAACAGAGTTCGCCCCCGACATACCTGCCGAGCTGGAAGATCTGATCCTGCGCGCGCTCGCCAAGTCTGTCGAGGACAGACCGCCAAACGCCGCAGCGATCCGCGAAATCCTAGAGCGATGCCTCGCGGCTGACGCCATGCGCGGCAGCTTGTTGGACTCGCGCCCCCCCCTAAAGGCGCTTTTCTATACGGTCAGCGCAATTGGCGGCCTCAGCCTCACCGCCGCATTGGCAATGCTCTTCAGCGTCGCTGGCTTCGCCGATGATCAACCTAGCCGTCTAGACAGAAGTACTACCCGCACCGAAGCAGCCTGGCTAAATAGGGTCGACGACGGCCAAACCACGACCTCTGCCGGCACCTCTTCGTCCACCACGGGCGCTCCGACAAGCGACTCTGGTACAACAGCTGACTCTGGAACAACACCGGACACCGAAACAAGCGATACCCCAGATTCCCACGATAGCCCCGCGAACAGCGAATCTTCGGCGCACTCAGAAACAACAGATGAAAATGCACTCGCCGACGATGAGCTGGTCCTCCTCGCGGAGGCAGATCCTCCGCCATCGGCCCGCAGTCTGATCAGCAAGGCCGTCCGACGGCGGGCAAAATCCCTTCGCTCATGCGATGCCAACCCCATCGCCCGCAAGGTCGCCGTCACCCTACGAGTGCACACAAAGCTACTCGACGGCGTCGCAGTCATCGATCGCTCCGAGATCACGGCAATCGCGATCAACAAAAAGAACGCTCAGCTCCAACGCCACGGTGTTCTCATCGCCTGCGTAAAGAAGCGTCTCCAAGGCCTCGAACTACCCGATGTCGAAGAGGAAGGCCGCTACCAGCGGATCAAGGTGTCGATCCGATGAAGATCCCTACAAACAGCAACAACACACAAGCGGTCGCGACATCGATCAGATGGGCGCGAGGTGCAGGACTCGCTGCAATGCTCACCGCTCCGCAGCAGGCGTCAGCAGAGGAGCCAGCGACGGTCGACTCAGCCTTTGAGTGCGATCGTCTGGCCGATCTTTTCGATGTCGCCAACTCTGAGTGCCCAGCTGTCGAGGCCTGCTCAGATCTGCCAGAAGAGGCTGTCGACCGCACCTTTCGTGGCCGGAGCCACGCAAAATGCGCGTCTAGATACGATGACTTCCTCGACCTCGCACAAACATGTAAGATCAAGATCGATCGGGACCTGCGATTCGACACACTAATGAGGATGCTGCAGCACCGGAAATCGGCTTATGAGTGTACTCATAGGTACAACCGCGACATCGCGCCGGCCCTCGATCGCATCTATCTAGAACTCGAAGACCTCCGCAAAAATACCGACGAACGCGCACAAGAGCATCTTCAGCAGCTAAGCAATCTTCGCATAGAACTCTCCCAAATCAGGCCTCCACCGCCCAAAGTAGCCGCCTTAAAGACGACGGTCGCGCAAAACCCCAAGGCAATGACCGGACCGCCCGAGCGCAGCCAAAAACATGCCCCACCTCGGCCTCTCAGGCTGATCGATCACTTTACGCTCCGCGTCAATATTGGTGGTGGTGGAGTAATTGTACTCGCCATGCACGAATCAAATGATCTAGCGGCAGGCTCTCCCTATTCCACTTACCGCACCAATATCGCCTTTGTCGCGAACTTCAGCGCTGGCGCGCGCTTTCCCATCGGCAACGCCCATCGGCACATCATCGGCACGGGCCTCACGTACACTCTCATGGCTGGCAACCTCACGTCTAAAGGGGAGTGGGATCCCCACGGGATCAACACCGCAAAGTTCCCCGGCGTCCATCACCTCGGCCCCTACGCTCGCTACGGCTACCGTGCGCACCGCGATCACTTCACGCCCTACCTCGAGATCAGCGGCGGCCTCCAAGGCTTCAGCTTTGGCAGCCAGTTTTTCACTCCCTTCGGGCAAGGAGCACTCGGCGCTTGCTCGCTTTGGCAAACGCTCTGCCTAACAGCAGGCTATCTCCACGGCTGGGGGGGCCCAGAGGAAATTAAAACAAACCGTGCAGTTGCCTATTCGGTCACTCTGGGGGTCGACCTGCTCCGCATGGCCTCTGCCAAGCACGCTCGGAGCAGCGACACCTAACTGGCCATAAGACCCCAAAACACCCGGTTACGGCGTATCCAGCACATGGCGTTTACGGGCAAGTCGCAGCCCCTCGGCACTCATGCCCGCCAGTTGTGCCTTGTCGGCGAGGGTACCGGAGCTAGCCAGGAGACGCTTGAGATAGAGCCGCTCAAACTCCGCTCGTGCGGCCTTGAGGGGTCGACTGAAGATCGATGAAGCGACCGACACAGCACCCTCGTCGGCGGGGCGCCAAGGGTCGAGGTTGAGATCATCTGCGCCGATCAGCAAGCTCTCGGAGAGGAAGTACGCGGTTTCGATCACGTTGAGCAGATCGCGAACGTTGCCGGGCCACGAGTGGCCGAGTAGGGCCGCCTTGGCGTCTTCGCCGAGGGTCTTGCGCGCCCCCCCATTATCTGCAAGCTGGGCCAGATGGCGCTCGGCGAGCGGGATGATATCGTCCAATCGCTCGCATAACCGGGGCAGCTCGACCATCAGTCCTCGGCGGCGGAAACAGAGGTCATCGCGAAAGC
>CAYYUP010000217.1:0-1289 GCA_964474905.1 uncultured Nannocystis sp.
AAGGACGTCGCGCAGGGCCGAACGAGGGGGTCCCACTCCTCAGACAGGTCGGAACGCGCGTCGACCCCTAAAGGGGCCGATGCACGTCCTAGACTCGGTCGCGGAACCCCCTCGTCCGTCCCACCAGCAAGTCCTCCAAGCCGTAAAAAGAGAGCCGGCGGATGCGGGCTGAAGCGGTTTTTTGGACCCAGGTGGTCTGTGGATAGAGCTCTGCGGAGCTAATGCTGGTGGTTGGGCAATGTTGGGATGTGGGCTTATGTCTGTGTAGTTGAGCCCGTGTTGGTCGTTGGATGAATGCTGGATAGGTGGGCTTGTACTGGTAATAGTTTATGGTGGGTTGTGTGGCCTGTGTGACCGATTGACCCTACTTCGAACCGAGTAGATGACATGGGCTGGCGTCGAGAGCTTGGGGCCTAATCAGCTGTGAACCAAGGGTCGCGGCTGCCAGATAGGTGGACTGTGAACTGCAGACCACGATGAGCCTGTAGCCGGGAGTTCGCGAGAGCCGGTCAGGGCCTGGTCATCGGAACCATGGGAGTGGCCTGCGGGCGCTGGACACAGGTGTGTACCGGGCCGAGGCTCAGGCATCGGTCCGTGTTTGGGGATTGTCGGTCTGGGGGAGCCGGCTAAGAAGAGCCGGGGCCGAGCGCCTTGGGCCCTTTGCCGAGGTTGCGGGCGACGAAGTAAACGATGCCAACACCGAGGGCGATCGGCCACACTGAAGCGAGTAACGCGAACGCGACCGCTGAGCCGGTACCGGTTGCAGCCGCAGCGGCGACTGAGGAGCCAGTAGAGGCGCGGCGGCGTTTGGCTGTGGCGTAGGTGAGGCCACCGATCGCGGCTCCGACGACGATTGCGAGCATAGGGTAGATCTCCGCGGGTTTGCGTCTGTGCCCGAGGGCTGAGCCAGCAGGGTAGCAGTCGAGGTGTGCACCGCAAGCGCCAGGATGCCCAGAAGGGAACGAACCTGTGCGCGCGGACCCGAGGTGATGCAGAGCCTGCTGGCCGAGAGAAGGCGGTACAGGCGGTGCGAGCGGAGAGGCGCCGCAGTGGGCGAGACTAGACGCGGGCGAGACTAGACGCGGGCCCAACTCAGCACGATACTCCCGCTCGTGGCAGACGAGCCAAAGACCAACGAAGCGGCTTCGCAATCCTCCAGCGACCGTCCAGACGAGGGCTCTGATCGCTCCCCGAGCAAGGGTCAGCGAGGCGGACGTTCTCGCGAGGACTCCAGTGGAGCAGGAAACGGGCACAACGACGGTGCAGGCCCCGTACAGGGCGTAGACCAG
>CAYYUP010000217.1:1389-3478 GCA_964474905.1 uncultured Nannocystis sp.
AGAGTCGACAAGCGAGGCAGCAGCACAAGCTGCGGATGTCGCCGGAGAGCAGTCCTCGAGCGCCGTCGAAAATGTCGAAGCCGCCGCTGACGCGGGTCCGGCTGTCGAGGCTGTGGAGGGGGTGAGCAAAGAAGGCGAGGCCGCCGAAGCCGAAGAGGGCCCCAAAAAGCGCAAGCGTCGTCGTCGACGGCGTGGCAAGCGGGGTAAAGAGACGGCCGGTGCACAGGATCGTGATGCCCAGGGCGCACCCGCGCCGCCTGGGCCAGCGCCGGTCGAAATCCCGGAGGGACCGCCTGCGAGGATGTGCTCCTGTTGCGCGCAAAAAGTATCCAAGTCAGCGGCCATCGAGCAGCCCTGCAAGGTGCACGGCTGCACGCGGACTTGGCGTTGGGATCGGGCGTCGCAGCTGCGGGCCTGGGCCGCGCTCGGTACGGATGATCTCTCCGCCGAGCCCCACGCGCCGCGGCGAATGTGTGACACCTGCCGCGACTTTTGTCGCTCGCACTCAGACCTCGAGATCCCCTGCGGTCGTCCCGGCTGTGAAAACTCCTGGATGCACAAGACTGGGGCACAGCTCCAGGGCGCGCTCGCGGGGCGGACCCAGGTGCCGATGCGCCTCTGCGAAGAATGCTCGCGAGGTGGCTTTATCAGCTCTCTCCAGGAGCCCGGCCAAGAGCTGCCAGAGGGGGCGGAGCGGATGCCCTGTGTCGTCTCTGGCTGCGAAGGTTCGTGGGTGTGGTTCCCCGGACAAAAACTCCGCGACGAAGAGGACACCAAGGGCCAGGCGGTCGGCAAGATGTGCCTGAGCTGCCGTCAGGAGCGAGGTTTCGATGAGAATGTCGCGGCCGAAGCGGCCTCGAACGCTGCCGAGGTGGCGAGCGAGGCCGTGTCGGAGAGCGCAGAGGACAAGGCTCCAGAGGACAAGGCCGCGGTTACAGAGGATGCCGAATCGGCACCCTGCGCTGCAGAGGCGTCGACGAACTCGTCGCCAAACCCAGAGGAGCCGGGCACGGACTCCGGAGAGTCCGCGAGTTAGCGTGAGCATGGTCATTATCGCACAATTGATAGAGAAGCGCGCATAGACCCAATTGGGAGAAGGTTTGGCGCTCGGAGCAAGCGCGTGGCAGCCTCGGTTCACGCGACCCCACACGCTCTGTCGACACCTGGCTCCTGCTCATCCTCTAGCTTCTCCGATTCTCCGATTCTCCTGCGTGCCCCGCCGACGTCAGCGCTGCTGACGTCGGCTTCTTCACGCCTCGAAGATCCTGCGCACCCTGAGCAGGCTCGTCTCGCGCAGCGGACCTGTGCTACGAGCAGCGCGATGTCCACGACAAGCGCGCTGCGAAAGCGTTACGAGGTGAGGCCGCGGGAGATCGACGACGATCTCTACAGCCTCGCGCGAGGCGATCGCGGCTGCCTAGGCGATGCGCTCGCCGGCATCGGAGCGCTGCTCACAGGCGTCTTTGGCATCATCGCCTCGACAGGCTCCGGCGGCTCCGGCTACATGGCGATCGGCGCGGTGCTCTTTGTCGGCGGCTTCGCGATGTCAACGGTGCATCAAAGCCGCTCCGGGGCGCTGCGCAACCTGGCGCTCAAGGAAGGGCCGCTAGTCATCGCTCGGGTCCTGCGCGCCGATGCAAAGCTCTCGGAGGCAGGCTCAGGCTATGCACCGGCGATCGTCGCGTTCTCGCTCGAGGCCGATCGCAGCTTTGACAGGGAACAGCTAAAGGTCGTCGCAGAGCGCTTGGCAAAGGCAGAGGGCGAACTCGCAGCGCTGCTCGCAGCGCCGCATATCGAGGGGCTACCAGCGATGCCCGAGTCGGTCACCGGAGCACCAGCGATCCACGTCGGCGAGGTGATCGTCGATCGCGAAAAACTCTCCGGAGGCACGCTTGCCGCGGGCGACCCATTGGTGCTGATCGTTGATCCGCGGAGCAGCTTCATCGAACACATCGGTTGAGATGTCGCGAGGTAGGTTGCAAACGGGGGAGGAGAGAGGCGGAGGCATAGGCGGAGGCCGAGGCGTAGGCCGGGCAAGGAGGGCATCACTCTCTCAGACAGGTCGGATCGCGCGTCGACCCCTAAAGGG
>CAYYUP010000218.1:0-3475 GCA_964474905.1 uncultured Nannocystis sp.
CCTCATCGACCGTGTCGAGGACCTCCGCGATCTGACGCTGCTCGGGCAGGGGGGGGACTGGAACGCGAAACTTTAGAAGATTACCGAGGTTCACGCGATCGCGCGTGACACCCTGTGCCAAACGACTGAGACTCCTGCGGAGCAAGTCCACGTTGAGAACTCGCATCAGAAAATCAGGAATCGCTACACTTGAGTCTAGCCTCAGTCGGAAGCAATCCGCCTTGACGATACCAGGTGGTAGCTGGGCCGGATATAGGCAAGCTCGCCCAAAAGGGTTCCGTTCATCACCGAGGGAGGCGACTATCACATCATCTCCCCGAACGTCGTGCCGTCGGAGCCGGATGCCATGCCGATCGGACACGAAAGCACCGTCGCCTTCGATGAACTCGCCGCGACCGATATTCTGAAGCCGTACGACGCGAACTCCCGGCATCGAGACATAGTGCTCAGTCTTCAAGTTCGAGCCGAACGGACCATCAACGGCAGATTCGACGAGGTCGCCAAGCGCTGCGTGAGGCCAGTCGCTGGGGATGTCAGGCATACCCCAGCCCCCCCAAGTACTCCCGCAATCTCCCAGCCGCCGCGTCCCGGTCCTCTTCGATACTCGTCAGCGTCACCATGTACTTGTCCCACCACCCCTCGAAGGCCGCGATGATCTGCTGCCGCCGATCGACCTTGTAACGCTCTAAAATGGCATCCAGGTCGGTGCGCAGGATACCCAGGACCAGCAGCTTCGCCTCCTCCTCGCTCAGCGCGACTCGAGCCTCCCGCAGTCGCACGGTGAAGAGGCCCAGCTTGGCCTTGAGTCGCTTTTTTACCGCGCTCAGCTCCTTCTTGAGTGCCTTTACCTCGGCCTCGGAGAGCTGCTCTTTATCTTGCCCTTCCTCGCCTTCGCCTTCGCCTTCGCCTTCGCCCGCATCCGCGTCCTCGTCCTCGCTCTCGGACGTCTTTGCACTCTTGATCGTCGCGTCCAGCTCGGCCTTTTTCGCCTCCAACGTTGACAGCACCTCGAGATAGTCGGGCAGGAGGCGGCGAACAAATCGATAATCGTAGGGGTTGCCCTTGCTCTTCTTGTCCTCCAACAACATCAAGCAGCTGACCTCCCAGGCCTCTAGAAGGCCAGCAAAGCCGCGCGCCGCGACGGTTTTGAGGTCATTTTGCACGTCGCCCCACCAGGTCGCGATCACACCCGACACCTGGAAGCGGTCGAGCAAGCCCACCGGCAGCAGCGCCTTGCCAAAGCTCTTGAGGAGCTGCTCGCGGAGTTTCATCAGCTCCTTGGATGTGGGCAGTGCCGCGATTCCGGCCTGTCTCTTGGACCACCAGGCCTCGACCGCTGTGGAGAGTGCGGCCTCCTTGGCCTGGACTCCCAAGTCGGACTCGATCATGAGCTTGAGGTCCGCTCGCTCGCCGATTGTCGGCGCAAAATCCGAATACTCTTGATCACGATCGACTAGGAGCGCGCTCGGGTCAAAGCCGTGGGCCGTGAAGAGTTCGGCCTTGGCTCGGACCTCGGCCTTGGGCACCCCGCCAAAGAGGTGGGCGCGCACATCATGGGGCTCTGGCGGCGGCGCATTGTCGGCGTAGCGGCGAATGTTGAGGTTGTCCCCGTTCTCCCACAGCTCTTTGCGGCTCACGACACGGGCAAAGCCCTCGATATCCGCAAAATCCTGCCAGGCGCTGACGATCTTCTCGAGGTGCTCGGGGTAGAGGTAGTTTTGCGCTCGGCCCTCGAAGTACTCGCGGTCGGCATTGATAAAGAGAACCTTGCCCTTTCGCTTCTTGGGCTTGGCCCCCGGTGCGCGCAGCACCAGCAGACAGGCCGGAATGCCCGTACCGTAAAAAAGATTCGCGCCCAGGCCGATCACCGCGTCGAGCTGATCGGCGTCGAGTATGCCGGTGCGGATCGTGCGCTCGTCGCCGCCGCGAAAGAGCACCCCGTGGGGCATCACCGTCACGCAGATCCCGCCCGGCCGCAGCACCGCGAGCATATGCTGGACAAACATCAAATCCGCCTTTTTGCCGCCCTCAGGGCAGAAGCCAAAACGGAAGCGCTCGGGAAAGGGAATGCCGTCCTTGTTGTAGTTTTGGCTAAAGGGCGGGTTGGTCAGCACCCGGTCAAAGCGCATCAGCTCGCCGCCCTCGGTGTGCAGGGGCTCGGCCAGGGTGTCCCCATTGCGAATGTCGGCGTCGGGGATGCCGTGCAGCAGCATGTTCATCTTGCTGATCGACCATACGCCCCCGTTTGACTCCTGGCCGTAGAGCCCCAGGTCGCGCGAGTTTAGCCGGTGCTCGTCGAGGTACTCCTTGGCGAGCACCAACATGCCGCCCGAGCCCGAGCAGGGGTCGTAGATCTTCATGCCCTCCTTGGGCTCGGCGATCCGCACCATCATGCGGACCACCGACCGCGGGGTGTAAAACTCGCCGCCCTTCTTGCCGGCCGAGTCGGCGAATTCGCGGATCAGGTACTCGTAGGCCGCGCCGAGCAGGTCGGGGTATTCGAAGTCCTCATTGCGCAGCCGGATCTTGCTAAAGTGGTCGATCAGGTCGCGCAGGCGCCTGTCGACGAGCTTTGATTGACCGACTTTCTTGTTGAAGTCGATATGCACGAGCACGCCCTCGAGGCTGGTATTCGACTCCTCGAGCGCCGATAGGGCCTTGTTTAGCCCGTCGCCGACCCCGCGGGGGACCTCGTCGCGGAGGTGCGACCAGCGAGCAGGTGGCGGCACGAAAAAGGCGCCCGCGTCGGCGTAGTAACTCGGGTTGTTGGCCCGCTTCTCCGCCTCTTTTTGCGAGCGCCCGCGCTTCTTCTGCGTTTCGACGATTTCGTCAAAGCGCTCCTCAAAAACGTCCGAGCAGCGCTTCAAAAAGAGCACGCCGAAGATGTACTCCTTGAATTCGGAGGCATCCATCTTGCCGCGGAGAATGTCGGCAGCGGCGAAGAGGTGACGTTCGAGCTGGGCTAGGGTCAGGGGCATGGGGCTCTGGCTCCACCGGTGAGCGGAGCGGCAGGATATCAGCCGAAGGGTCATCCCCGTCGGCGCTCGAGGGGCCCCGCCGCTCGGTCTGCTCACGGGCGATGAGCTGCGAGTCGTTGTTCGTTCTATCTTTTTTTTTATCTATCTATCTATCTATACACGTGCTGTCGCCTCGATCCGTGAGGCGAGGTCTGTCGGCTTCAGCACGGGCTCGGAGGGCTCTTGCTGCGATTTGCCGGTTGGCTGATGCCCTCGGCGAAGAACATGAGTGTGGTCATCTTGATAGCGATTCGCGGTGATCGCGTAGTCGCGTTCATACCGCGGAAAGCCCTTGCCCGGCGAGCGATCTTGTGCAACTCGTCGTAAACAATGATCTTCTGTGCCCGAGAAGGAGTTCGTCAACTTAGCTTCGCGCGAGCAGAGGCGGCTTCGAGCTGGGGGCGTGATCGATGACGAATACGCCACCGACCACGCCACCTCCCAGCAAGACAACCGGA
>CAYYUP010000219.1:0-3470 GCA_964474905.1 uncultured Nannocystis sp.
TCGTAGACAACGACGACGTTCGGATGGGTGAGGCGGGCCATGGTCTGGGCTTCGCGGAGGAGCCGGAGTTGTCGGCCCTTTGAGCGAGAGTTTGGCGAGACCCGCTTGATCGCGACGCGACGGCCGAGATCGTCGTCGACCGCTCGGTAGACCACGCCCATCGCTCCAGAGCCGAGCACGCTCACGATTCGGAAGTGGGCAATGTGATCGGGGGCATGACGGGGCACCGTCGGGCGCAGCGCATGTACCGTTCCCGGGGAGGTTGTTTCGTCAGTAGGGATACAGATGGTTGTAGCGGAAGTCGGTGTCTTGCACAGGAGCGGTCGCGGCGAGGAGGGCGGCTGCGAGCCTGGTAGGCATGACCTCGCGATCCTGCTCTGTGCAGAGGCTGCACGCTCGCTAAAGGCGGTGTCATGATCGTGTCATGGTCGCGGACATGGGGTCGCCGGTAGGGTCTTGGGCATGAACACAGACATTCCGACATTGCGCACAGGAAGGGCCCTCGCGATCATGGGGCAGGAGAGCCGGCTCGCGATCACAGGGGGCAGCCATGGACACGCGATCGCGCTTTGTTCCTGGACAGGAGCGGACGACCAACTTTGGCTTCTCGAGCCCCTAACGGGCGACAACAGCGGCTACTACCGGGTGACCAATAAGGCGAGCGGTCTTGTGCTTGATGTCTCCGGAAGCTCAAAGAAGGAGGGCGGAACTGTGATCGTCTGGACCGCTCACGGTGGCGCGAATCAGGCCTGGAGCGTCCAGTGGATGTCCGAAGGTGGTTTTCGTCTGCGTGCGCGTCACAGCGGGTTGGTGCTCGATGTCGCCGAGCATTCAGCGACCAGCGGTGTGATCCACCAGTGGAAGTGGCACGGCGGTCAAAACCAGCGCTGGAGCCTGGGCGATACGATCGCCTACGGGGAGCCTCTTGCCCTGCGCTCTGCCCACGGCCTTCAACTGACCGCGCAGCCGAGCGGAGAACTGATCAATAAGTACACCCATATTCGGGGCTGGGAAAAATTTACCCTTGTCCGCGAGGACGGCAGCACCGCCGGTTTGCTCGCGTACGGTGACAAAGTCGCGATCCGTACGGCGCACGGCAAATACCTGACGGCAAAACCCTCCGGGGGGCTGAGCGCTGCGGTCACTCACATCAAATCATGGGAGCTGTTCACGCTCGTTCGGAGCGACGGCTCCACGGGTGCGGGCCCGGTGACGACGGGAGAGCCTCTTGCCCTTCGCGGGGCCCATGGGAGGTACGTGACGGCCCAGTCAAATGCCTCGGTGCACGCCAGTGCGAGCGAAGTGCGGGGTTGGGAGCGGCTGCGCCTGGACGTCGACTTTGATGCCAAGCGGCTGAACTTTGAGTACGTCGAGGCGTTGACTGCCGATGAGACCTTGGTGCTGAGGATCGAGTGGATGAAGTGCATTCGGCCGGCGACCGGGATCAATGGAGATATCGCCGACTTCTTTACGGGCCTGGGCGTGCAGATCGCGACCGACGGGCTCGCGACCTTCACCGTAGAGGGAGCGCTCGTCGGTATCGGCTTTGGTGGCGCCATCTTTGGCGGTGTCGAGTTGGTCAAGTGGATTGACAATGATCGGTCCCCCGACGACCTTTACCTCCAGCGCGGCGGCACGAAGATCTGGCCAAATTCACAGTATGTATCAGCAGCCGCGAACAGCGAACACAACGTCGATGTCGAGCTGGTCTTTCGGGGGTCTTGCACCGTGCGCTTGATGGAGTACGACAGCGGTAGCGGTGACGACCTACTAGGTGTTGTGCATGTGAAGGCGGCCGGGCGCGAACTCGTCGACGGGGTCGCGGTGTTCATAAACTACACCGGCACAGAGGCAGAGGACGCGCTCTATTTGGTCATCGGCACCGTCTCCCGCGCCTAGTCGCTTAGACGGGCCTCTGGGATCGGAGGTCCGTCTTGCGGACAGGGAGTCGGATGCTAGTCCGCGCACTCTATAATGCGTACATTGCGACCCTTGCACTCGCGCTCGTCGAGGGGCTGCCAGAGGTCGCTGGCCATCTCAAAGATATGAGGTGGTACGACCATTGAGAATGTCTCGCCTCGCCGTTGGTTGCGCGTTTCGACACGCTCGCGGCGGAGCTCTCGGGGGGCATCGAGTGCATAGATAATCAGCTCATGGGGGGTTCTGTCGACACGTGCATAAAAGAGGTCGCGATCGCGCTTTTGGATGAGGCCGATCTCTAGCACCACATGAATGCCCATCGAGATGCTGCGCCGCGCGATCCCCCAGATCTGCTCGACGCAACGCTCGGCTCGCTCGACATACCAGTCGACGAGGCCGGTTTCGGGGCGGTCTGGGCTGAAGAGCGTGGCCATCCACTCGTCTAGGTTGAGGCGCAATGCGGCGTGTTGTTGGCAGAGTTTTAGGGCGAAGGTCGACTTGCCAGAGCCGACCGGGCCGACGATCAGGTGGAGCTGCGCCATGCGCCCACTGTACGCCGAACCCCGGCTAGATGTCGATGCGAATGCCGGCGAGTGGGAGGATCGGCAGACCGAGTCCGCCGCTGCGTCGCCAGAAACTGGTGGAGTCGCGAAGTGCCAGGGCGTTTTGCGGAGTGCATATATTTAGAAGATCTATAATAGAATGCATGCATTGCCGTGACCGGTCGCGCCGTGATGGCAGATGTGTGCGATACGCGCACGCGCAGATGGCGCAGTTCGACGAATGGCTGTGCGATATCGATGCTCAGATGCAGGGGCGGGGCATCCGCAATTTCCGAGGTGTCAGAGGCCGATGATTTGGGGTCGCTTTGGTCTGCTCGGGGGTGATCTGGGTGCATGATGAGGTGACGAACGAGGCCACTCGTGTTCGCGAGAGATCAGCCCATGGAACACTGCTGCCACCCTACGCAAAAGGCCCACGACGAGACCAAGGACCCAGTCTGCGGCATGACGGTGAAGCCCGAGAGCCCGCATGTGGTCGAGTACGGGGGCCGGAACTATCGCTTTTGTTGCGCTGGTTGTCGGACAAAATTTGCCGCCGATCCATCGAAGTACCTGGACCCAAAGCCGCAGGATCCTGCGGAGTTCGCGGGTGTGCCCCATGTCTGTCCGATGCACCCCGACGAGCGCTCGATAGGGCCGAGCGACTGCAACATCTGCGGTATGGCGCTCGAGCCGGAGAGCGCCGGGTTCGGCAAGACCCGGTGGACCTGTCCGATGCACCCCGAGATCATCGAGGATGACCCCGGCGATTGTCCGCTCTGCGGCATGGCCCTCGAGGCGATGACGGTGCTCTCGCTGGGTGAGCCCGAGGCCGATCCCGAGCTGCTGTCGATGACCCGACGCTTCATCATCAGCGTGGTGCTCGCGCTGCCGTTGCTGGTGGTGGCGATGGGCGACATGCTGCCGGGGGCGCCCTTCACCGACCTCTTTGGCGCCCGCGGGCGAGTCTTTGTCGAACTCGCGTTGGCCACTCCGATCGTGCTTTGG
>CAYYUP010000220.1:0-3418 GCA_964474905.1 uncultured Nannocystis sp.
CGCAGGCCCGGGCATGTCGCTGACGGAGGCCAAATCGATGCGGCGCGGATGCTCGCATTCAGGCTCAGTCGATCCCGACCTCGCGCCGCCACTCGTGGATCCCAGCCTCGAACGGCTCGAATCGCGGCCCTGCCTGGGCCAGATCCTCGAGCGCCTGGCTGGACAACGCCTCGGCGCGCTGCCGATCCTCGCCGAGTTCCCACAATGACACTGCCAGGTAGAATCTCGAGTCCGCTCGGTCGTGCGGCAATGCGTTGGGGGTGTCGCGGATCGCAGCCGCACGCTCGAGCCAGCGGACGGCCTCGACGTGATCGCCCCGCTCCTGCGCGAGATGACCGAGGTTGCTGATCGGGTAGGCGAGGTAAGGATCATCGGCCTCGAGCTTCTTCTCGAACATCTCGAGCGCGAGCAAGAAGCGCGCCTTGGCTTGGTCGACCTCGTCGCGATCGAGAAGCAGGTTGCCGATGTTGACGTGCAGCAGCGCGATCTCAGGGTGCCCCGCACCGAGCTTGATCTCGCGGATCTTCATCGCCCGTTCGTAGTACGAGATCGCCTGGTCGAGTTCACCGACCGATCGATGGAGGACCCCGAGGTTCGAAAGGTGATCGACAAGTTTGATGTGATCGGGTCCCATCGCTGTCTCGATGAGCTCGATCGTCTCGCGGTAGGCAGCCTTCGCCTCCTCGACGTCGCCCTTCATATGGTGAACCATGGCAAGTCGACCGATCGCGGTCGCCGTGTCCGGGTGCTCGCGGCCAAGCCGAGCCTCGAGCAGCTCGACAGCCTTCTCAAGCACAGTCTGCGCAGCGTCGTAATCACCGGACATGCGGTGGAACTCGCCCATGCGGATCAGGCCCTTCGCGTAGTCGGGGTGACGTTTGCCAAAGGCACGCTCGGCGATGTCGAGGGAGCGCTCGAGGTAGGGGAGCGCCTCCTCGAGCTTTCGGCTGTACTGATACACTAGGCCGAGTTGAGCCAGGGCAGCACCGACCGCGGGGTGCTCGGACCCCAGCGCCTGCGTCGTTACCTCGACTGCCCGCTCACTGAAGGTCAGCGCGTCGTCGTAGTTCGCCTGACGAAAACACATGTACCCAATACGGCTCAAGGTGCTGGCGAGGTCGGGGTGATCGGCACCGAGCGTACGTTCGCGTATCTCGAGAACACGCCGGAGTTCTCGCTCAGCACTCGCGAAGTCGCCGGCGACGAAGTGGAGATCCGCGACCCCGACGAGCAAGCGTGCGGTGTGACTCTCGGGTGAGCCGATCCGGTCGATCGAGGCGCGCCCGTGTTCGGCCCACAACTGACCGCGCTCGAGCTTGGCTAAGTCCTTGCCGACGACCGTCACGAGCACGCTGGCAGCCTCGGCCTTGAGCTCATCCTGGCGGGTCGCCTCTCCGTCCCAATAGGCCTGTGTAAGACTGTCACGCGCAGCCTCGTACTCGCCCGCGTCCTGAGCCAGCCGACCGAGCTGCAAGTGCGCCGCAGCCGAAATCGGCCGGTAGTCGAGCGCGTCGGCATCGGCAGCTGCGACTTGAGCCAGCGCAAAACCCTCTTGGATCTTGCCGGCACTCTCGAGCGCGTGCGCCTGGGCTAGGCGGCCCTGGAGGTCGACCACGGCGGTCGCCGTCGCCGGGTCCTCGGGCGGTGCAATGAGGGCTGTCAGCGCATCTCGGTCGGCACATCGCCCGATCGACGGCAGGGCCGCAACGGCCGACACCGACTGCTCGACCGCCTTGGCATCCGCGTCGCGAAGCACCGAGGTGAGCGCGCGGAGCCCCGCTAGACGATCTTCAAGGCATCCCATACGCAGGTCGAGCAGCGCTTGTGACTGCTCCTTGCGGATCGCCGTCGCTTCGCACGCGTCCCGGTGCATGCTGATCCAATCGGCAGCGTAGTCGTCGACGCGACGCTCGACGCGGATCCAACTGTCCTCGGCAAACGAGGTCTCGACGCCGAAGAATGCCACCTTGATGGCCGCGCGTTCACTGTCATTCCATACCTCGGCGAGCTTGGCCGTCGCTCCCTCGCAGACGGCTTGACTCGCCGACGCACGGGCGAGACCAAACGCGCTCAAGCTAGCGACAGTCACGAGCCCAAAGGCCGAGACCCAAGTCCTACGTCTAGCGCCAGGGTCGCGGCTGAGTTCCCCGAGAAGCGCCTCGATCGACGGCCAGCGATCGGCCGAGTCCACCGAAAGCCCGCGACACAGCGCAGCCCGAACCCAGCCGGGAATCCTGGCGCCGCTTGGCGCATCGCGGATCTTCCCGCGGGTGACGTTTTTCGCGATCTCCTCTCTTGTCTCCCCCGCAAACGGGCGCTCACCGTAGAGAACCTCGTACACAACCACACAAAAACTGAACTGATCGCTACGCGCGTCGGCAGCTTCGCGCAGGTGCTGCTCAGGTGCCATATAGGCGGGGGTGCCAAGCAGCGTATTGGCTTCGGTGAGCAAGACATTCAGACTCAAACCCGGTATTTCGCAGGTCTTGGTGACCTCGCTAATGTCGGGCACAGCCTCGGACTCGTGCGCCCTCGCCAAACCGAAGTCGAGCACACGCACACGCTCATCGTCGCCGACGAGGATATTTTCGGGCTTTACATCACGGTGCACAAGCCCGGCGGTATGCGCCGCATGAAGGCCCGTACCTGCTTGAACACAAGCTCGCAGCCGTTCTCGCCACGGCCGCGTCTCGAGCCCGCACCAGTCACGCAAGGTGTAACCGCGAACAAATTCCATCGCCAAGAACATCCGCCCACGAAACTCGCCGACTTCATACATATGAGCCACAAACCCCTCTGCGGTGCCGAATTCGGGCCAGTGCAGGGGTTTTGAATAATCGATCCAGAAATCGATCCAGAATCGATCCAACAATGAGGCGATCGCCTGCGCCCGTCGGGTTTTGCTGAGGTGATCTGCCTGGCCCTTGCGACAGGCTTGTCGGCCCGGTGCAACCCGCGGACGGCTGGCCGGAGCTGGTCGGCGAGTCGCGAGTTGGTTTGCTGGTGGTGTCGCGCTGGGCGCTTGCGCTTGTGCGACGCGACCCGCGAGTCGGGAGCCTGCTCGACTCGGCTCATGCCGGTGATCTGGACTGGCTTGACCGCGGAGAGTCGAGTGTTTCTTGAGCCCGACGGGTCGTCAATTCGGTACTCGATCGGCAACAAAAGGTTCTCCACGGGCACCCTGGCGACATCGAAGCGTGCTCTGTGTGGGGAGTCAAGTTCCCAATGCTTACCGGCCTCCGGCGTGGTGAGGCCGTGAGATCGTGAGGTCGTGACCGATGGTCAATTGGCAGCGCTCCTGCATTTATCGATGCGAGGAGCGATCGGCCTTTGAGAGGCTGTCACACACTTGCGGAGCAGGCATCGCAGCGGCATTATAGGGTCGGTAGCGATGCCGGTGTGCCAGCTCGGGCCTCTA
>CAYYUP010000221.1:0-3351 GCA_964474905.1 uncultured Nannocystis sp.
TCCGACCCCGACCCCGACCCCAACCCCGACCCCCACCCCGACCCCAACCCCGACCCCAACCCCGACCCCAACCCCAACCAAAGATCGCTGACCGACGCCGGCACCCTCGCGAGCCTCAGCTGGGGCTCCACAGGCTTTGAGGCCGAGTGAGCCTGGGTATTTGTCGCCCTCTCTTTTTTCTTTCGCTTTTTTCGCTTTTTTTGTTTGTTTTGTTTCTTCGCCGAGGTTGTCGCGGCTGCGTGCGCGCTCTGCTGCGGCGCACCAACCCCGAGGCCAAGGGGCCCCACGAGCACTGCGGCGATGAACCAAGCGTGCGCAGATCGAAGGTGGCGAGGCAAAGACATGCGAATTGACCCAAACCTACCAGAGGTCAACGGGACCCGGAACCAACTCCTCAGACGAAGGTCGGCATTCCCACTGGGTCAATTTTTTGTCGTCTCGCAGCGGCCCCGGGTTTGCGAGTAAAGCGCGGGGGAGTGTGATCAGAGTTCCACCCCAACGCAGCGACTGCGACTGCGGCTGCGACTGCGGCTGCGGCTGCGGCTGCTTCGGCATCTCGCGATCCGACGGTCATCGCCATCAAGCGACCAAAACCGGCACTAGCTGGCGTCATGCAAGTGCATCAAGACCGCTCGCCGGGAGATCCGGCGACCGACCGCTAAGGGGCGACGTCTTCGATCTCGAGAGAACGCAGCACCTCGGGATAGATCTGGTCCGCGAAGTACTGCGCACCAGCCATCGTGAAGTGGATGCCATCGTCGGCGCGCAGGGCTTGGTTTTTCTTTTTTCCGACGTTTGCAGTTCGCCGAAGCCCGCCTCGATCGTTGACGAAGAAGGGCGAGGTGTCGAAGTACTCGACGTCATCGAACTCCGCCATCGCGTCGATCTGGACCTCACGGATCAGCACCAGCTTTTTCTCAAAGGAAACCGTGCCGGTCCGCGGCAAACCGAGCCACAGTACCTTGCGACCCTCGCCGCGGAGTTCTTCGATAAATCCAGCGACACGGCCGCGATAGGCCTCGTTCCAGCCATCGGACTTCCAGCGGACTCGCTTGCCCTTGCCGCTCTTGCTCGTCAGATCCTGACCGTCGTTGCCACCGATAATAACGACGACAACGTCGGGCAAGCGCGCCTTCACCTGGCGTTTTGCCTCGCCCATCCAATCGTAAAAGTCGGGGCGCGCGAGGCCCGAAGAGCTGCGCGCCTTGCGGTAGGCGACGACGTTGGGATGGGCATCCAGGCGACGCTCGAGGAGCGCACCAAAGCCAGTCGCGGCGAGGCTATCCCCGAGGATCAGCACCTTTTTCTTGGCCTCGACCACCGCCGGGACATCGTCGATTTCGTCGTTTTTGTCGTTTTTGTCGTTTTCACTGTCTGCCGCGGCGACTTCGCCCGCAGCTGCAGCGGCCGGTGTCGCACCTGCATCGTCGGTCTTTGCCACCTCGGCAGGCACCTCCGCGCCAGCTGCCGCCGCTGCCGTGCTCGGTGCCTCGGCAGGCGCAGTGCTCGGCACCTCCGCAGGCGCACTCGCCCCTGAATCTGCGCTCGGCGCAGGGATCTCGTCATGCACAATCGCAGCGCTCGGCGGCTTCGGACTCGAGGCCTCGGAGCTGCCGGCCTTCTTGTCGGGAGCGCATGCGAGGCTAAGCGCCAGCGCGAGGGTGACCGAGACGGGGCCTAAAAGGCCGACGGACGAGCGGATTCGGTGAGCGACGCGCATAGGAAAGCGGGGGCTGTATAGCGGTTTTTGGCCCCCAGAGGAAAGAAGCGGGCGAAACGCGCACTTTGCCCTAAAATCCGGCCCGATCGCCGCCCGCAAAGCGCGCAAAGCGACCGGAACACAGGCCGGTAGGGCTCCTCTACGAGCAGCTCGCCGGTGATCCCGCACAAATCGCTGAATCCGCAGGCTGGCATCTCGCGGGAACCTATGAAAGACTGTGAGACGTCACAGACGCACAGGAGCGAAGGCATGCGCACCATCCACGAATCCCCGACCGCTACATCTCTTTCTCGTTGGCGCACCGCCAGGAGCGTCATCCTCGGATCGATCATCCTCGCCGGATCGATGGCCACATCGGCAGCGCTGATGTACCGCTTGGCGGGTCCCACCTGCTCCCAGCAGCAGCGCGAGATCGAGCAAAGTTACTCGTACAGCGGCATCGGAGCCGTCATTCAGCAGCACGGCGAGCACGTCATGGTGCGCCAGGTGATCAACGGAGGACCGGCCGTTGGCCTCCTCCGTAACGGTGCGATCCTCGTCGCCGTCGACGGCGTCGATCCGCAGTCGGTCGAGGGCTTTGCCAACGCGCTCCGCGGCCCTGCGGGCACCACGGTTGCCGTCGAAGTCCGCTACGGCTGCGGCGCCCACGAGACCGTGATCATCGAGCGCTCGATGATCCGCGTCCACCGCTAGACACAGGTACGTTCGCTCTGACCTCGGTGCTTTTGCGCCGGGTCGAACACACGGCTCCGGGCTCTCGGCTCGGGGCCGTCTGTGCGTGATGTAGCAGGTTTCACGCTCCGGGCACGACCCAGATGTCATCGACAAAGATCGCCGAGCGTCGGCTTTGGTCGGTGATCTCGAGGCGCAGCCTGTGTCCGACGAGTTCCTCCGGCAGCGGCCAATGCAGGGTTGCGAGCTGCCAAGGAATCAGCGCTGGAAGCTGCAGCGCGACCCGTCGCGAGCTGTCATCGACGTCGAGGATCGTCAGCCCGAGCCCGTCTTGGGAGCCCCCGCCAACGCCCACCAACAGCTCGAGCGAGCCGCCCCGCGGCACCGTGAAGAGTGGGGTCTCGAGCGAGCCCGTCAGGCGCAGAGCCGATCGTCTGCGAGCGCTACCGATGAGCGCCACGCCACCATGCGGGCCGAGCACCGGTAGATCTCCGACGATGGCGGCGTGCGGCCGCGAGCTAAATGCCGAGCCCTGACGGCGAAATCCCGGAGCAAGCACGCCGCCTTCAAAGTCGGCGATCACCGCAGCGCCGGCTGGAGGCGAACGACGCCCCGTGCGCACCAGGTGGAGCTGCGGTGCCCGGTAGGCGGTGACCATGCCCGCCTCCGACATATACCCGGTCAGCGGCCGCACCCTCGCATCTCCGAGCCGACGCTCGCTCAACCGATAGCGGCCGACAAGTGCAGCGCGCAGCCAAGAAGGAGGCTCGCCCTCGAACCAAAGCTCGGCGAAACGATCGGATCGCAGCGCCGCGCCGAGTTCGACGCGAAGCCTCGCCCGGTCGCTCTTTGGCACATCGCTGAGCCCCATCGAAGCGACATGACCGGGACCACCGGCGATCACATTCCACCACGGACGTTGCAGAGCAAAGACCTCCGAACCGACGCTCGCAGCCTTG
>CAYYUP010000222.1:0-3342 GCA_964474905.1 uncultured Nannocystis sp.
ACACGATCCTCGACCTGCTCGGCGCCGGCGCGATGGGGGTGGTCTACACGGCCTAGCCCGGCCCAGCGTGTAACCTATGGATATAGTGGCATGATCATCAGAGCGGCGATACTCGTGACGGATCGGTACCGGGGGCGGTCATGGACTCGGGTTCGGGCTCGATCAGCGCGATCGCAGTACGCAGAGCGCTCGGAGCGAGGTGCATATAACGATCCGTGGTCACCGAATGCACATGACCGGCGAGTTCCTGAATCGCCTTTGGCGACGCTCCTCTCGCCGCGAGACGCGAGCAGAACGTATGCCGAAGGATATGTGGCCCCTTTGGCGGCAACAAAGCGGCCCGCTGCGCCCTGCGGATAAGACCATCGATAACGCGCTTACTGGGATCGCGACCATCATCCCGAAGAATCACCCGAGTTTCGTGATCGTCGCGGTCACTCATGATTCCGCGAAGGTGTCGCCGCAGGCGCTCGGTCATCACGACCTGCCGCGGCCGATTGCCCTTCGGCAGCCGAATATGCCCACGCCAGTCGTTTTCTACGATATTGAGCACACCGCGGCGCAGATCGCAATGGACCAGTCGAAGAGCCGTGATCTCACCGCCCCGCAGCCCCGCATCCCCGCCCAGCAGCACCGCCGAGAGGCTGCGTGTATCGACCACAGCCGCGGCGGCGACCAGGCGCTCGAAGGTCTCCTCGTCGTAAAACGAAAAGCGCTGCTGCGACTGTCTGAGCTTACGGATCCGCGGGATGGTCTCGACCAGGCCCCACTCCTTCGCGGTCTTCAGCATCGTTCCGAGGAGAGTGAGCATATTGTTGACGCTCGCCGCCGCCTGGTACGAATAGCGAGCCTTGAGCCGCTGCACATCGGACTCTGAGATCTTGTGCAACCTGAGCTCCCCCAGGTTCGGCAGCAGATAGAGTTCGATGATCTTCTTTTTGTTGTAAATCGTGCTCGGCTTCAGCCTGTTCGCGAGAACGTACTCGGAGATGAAGCGCTCGCAAAAGACCGCGAGCGTCGGCACCTCGGCACCCGCTGCTGGTATCTCCGCGGCCTCGTGGCCGTGGAGGATGAGCCAACGCTCCCGCGCTTGTGCCCACCTGAGCGCAGCCGAGCGACTCTTGGCACCGGGGACCTTGGTACGCTCCCGAATCCTCCGACCGTTGAGCAGCTTGACGTGGATATCGGCCTGCCAGGTCGTGGTACGGGTCGACGAGTAGACCCGCTCGCGAACACGCACGCTCACGGGTACCTCCATGAGGTGCGCTCGATGCCCTCGGTCAGGAATGCGATCACGGATTCACGAATAAAATAGAGCCGCCGACCGACCCGAACAACGCCGGGGATCTGGCCGCGGTAGACCCGGTCGTAGATCGCTCGCCGAGAGCAATGCAACCAGTCCGCTAGCTCGTCTGGGGTCATCAGCGGTGACTCCCGTACCTGCGCTCGAATCTTTGCCCCCTCACCTCTTCGACCACCCATCATCGCCTCCCACAGCCGGCCCGTGCGCCGTCGGCTGCAAGCATAGGCAGCAAATGCACGGACGTCATCGGAAGAGATCGCGCCGGGCTAGTCCGCACAATCGCTGCGCTCTGGGCGTATTTGTCGACGAGCGAGAGTGCCAGGACGGGCAGAGAAGCTCCGAACCCAAGAGATCAAGCCATTCCCATCGTACGCCGATAGAACCCGGCTACTCGCCGGTGGCGGGTGCCTCTGGGATCTCGCAGGCCTCGCTTCTATGCTCCCGCTCCTCGCAGACCTGACCGAGGTCGCTACCACCTGGGCAAAAAAGATCGCCTGCACAATAGACGTATCCGAGATTCGGTATCTCCTGGTACCCACAACTATCTCCCGGGCCCGCTTGCAGAGCGCATATCTTGTTCTCCCCGCAGGGGGCGTAAGCCGAACAAGGTGTACTAGCGCAGGAGTCGCCGTCCCCACCGGTATGCGCACAAAAACCATCAGCAGAGCAATACGTACCGAGTTCGGCGCAGGGCTGAACGCCAAACATCTCCACACAGGGCTCACCCAAAGTGGCGGACGCGATCGCGGACATGCAACGACGTTCGGTCATCGATTCCGGAAAATACGTGCACACGAGGCCTTCTTGGCATCCATTGCCATTTTCACAGATCTCGCCATCCGCGATTCTCGCCTCGCACTGATTACTCAAAGGACCACAATAGGCAGTATCTTCACACTCGGAGAATCCGTCTCCGCAGGCCTCGCCGAGACCGAGTTTGGCGGTACAGACAGTTCGCCGATTTGTCATCGCATCGATCCCGCAGTAGGACCCCTCGGCGCACTCGACAGTGGGATTTACGCAGCTTTCGCCGACTCCAGAAGGAGCCGGCAGGAGCCGACAATCGCCTGGACAGCACATGTCCGCGCAGTTCGGGCTAAGGGCGCAAAAGCCCTCACCTACGCACTCTTCGCTGGTCAAACATAGCTCCTCTGGAGCGACTTGACCTGCGAAAACCTGCGAGCAAAACTCGGTTGGCGGTTCATTGCGAGCGCAGCTCCGCTGGTTGATCTCGTCGAGGCAACGGGAGGCCGCATCGCCGTCGTAGAGGATCCTGCCGGCTTTGATCGCCGCTCTTTGATAGGGGTCGTCACGATCGATGGTACTCGACTCGCGGCAATTTGGCACACTCGCTTCGAGGTTGCACTTGGTCCGCCACTCACATGTAGCGCCCTCGAGGAGATCGCCGTAGTCTTCGTAGGCAACCCCTTTGGGGCCGCAGCCAAGAATCCATAAAATTGCCACCGCCGAGGCGTAGAGGCCGCGATTGGAGGTCGATACGTCAAAGACAAGCATGCTTTCAGAGTAACCCAGGATGCCTAGACACGGTGAAAGTTCTCAATTACGCAACCTTTGCTCAATCCTGCCAGACAGCCAGGAGAACACCACACATCTCCTCATGTGTGATTACGACCGGTCGCGTGCTTCGGTTCCAAAGATGGCCGGCGGTGCACCGGCCCCGCGAAGGCTCACCGGCCGGCGGCCCATAACACCGGAGCGTGATGTTCTCGAACTCGCCCCGACTCGTCGTTATGGAGCATGTGCAGCAAACTATGCACAACACCAAACTACAGGACGCAAAACCCTGCGATCGACACGCGAGACTTCATTCTCCGTGACGCACTCGTACCGCTCACGTACCCACTGCCGCGTACTCGGACGTCGAACTGCGATCTGCGTTTTCAGAAAAAAACCCAAGAACGGGAGTCAGAATGGCTCAGAACGGCGTTAAATGAGATCTCTGGTCGATTTGAGCGCAACACTCGGTGGTCTACACGGCCTACGATCCGAAGCTCGATCGCCGGGTCGCGCTTAAGCTC
>CAYYUP010000223.1:0-3311 GCA_964474905.1 uncultured Nannocystis sp.
GGTGTTGGCCAGTTGCTCGGCGAGGTCGCGTGCCTCCTCAGCGACCGTGTGTGCCCGTGCGGTATCGCCGAGGAGCAGATGGAGGCCGACAGATTCGTTGAGCCAAAACCAATGCAGTCGAGGCTCGGGCGTCACAGCCTCGAGCATCCTGCCGATCAGCGCCTGGGCTGCGAGTGAAGCGCCCTGGTCTTTTGCCGCCGTGACGAACCCGTGTGCGAGATCGCTCGCGGCCTCCAGGTCCTCGGCAAGCAGAAGATGCTCGACAGCCTCGAGCTTGCGCTCCCCGCCTGTCCCAACATCCCTGACAGTAAGCCACCAGCGAGCCGCCGCTTGGTGTGCGGGCGTGGCCTTGCCGAATTGCTCGTCGGCACCAGCGATTTCACCGATTTCACCGAGTTCGACTGCAGTCCAGCGGTGCACCATGAACGGCCCTGCCGGAGGCCCGCTCAGCAGTGTGCGTCCGCGGAGCAGGCGGATCGCCCTGTCGCGTTGGTGCCTGTCCGGCGTCGGTGTGATCGTGTCGGCGACGGCGTCGAGTGCCGCTTTTGGGACCGGTCGGCGGTAGACCGCGACGGCGCCGAGAAAGAGCTTTGTCGGCGCATCGAGGGTCCCAAGTAGCTCCCGAAGAAGAACGTCAGCCGCGGCGAGTCGGCGCGCTTGTTCGACGATCTCAGCGGGGGTCAGGGCGTCGCCCAGCTGGTTGCGGAGTTCGATTTTCTTTTCTTTGGCGAGCTTGGCGATCAGCTGGCGGACTTCGCGAAAGCGTCGCCTGTTGCCGTGCGTATCGGAGAGCCCTGTGCCCTGGCGTTTGACCGTGATCAGGGCATCCGCAAACTCGAGAATCCGCGGGTGCCCGCCGAGGGTGCGAAGGGCGAGGCGAAGTTCATCCTGCGGCAGTCCCCGGAGGCCCTCCAGACGCCAGACGAGTTGCCGAATCGCATGCTCGCCCAGCGGTCCGACCGAGAACTCAGCGCTGTCCAAGTTCTCCTTCAACTCGTCGAGCAAGTAGCGACAGGTGAGCAGGAGCGCACCCTTTTGCGCGGCATTGAGGAGAGTGGAGAGGCTTTGAAAATGACTCGGTGGCAGCTTTGCCCGGGGCTTGGATCGATCGGCGAGGCTCTGTGGAAGTCCATCATCGCGGCGGGGGAGGTTGTCCTCAAAGTTGTCGAGGATGACGAGCACGCGCTCGTGTCTCAGCAGATCGCAGAGCAGGCGAAGCTGTGTTTTTTCCTTTTCTTTTTCTTCTTCTTTTTCCTCTTCTTTTTCCTCTTCTTTTTCCTCCTGCCCAAGCATTGCGAGAGCCTTGAGGCGAGCGCCGAGTTGGCTGTCGATTTGCTCGACGACCGCGTGGGCGATGTCGTCGATGCTGTGAGCGCCGACGATCACCGCGACCCCCCAGCCTCGCCGGTGCAGACGCTCGGCGACGTTGGCCGCGAGGCTCGATTTGCCGGCGCCGCCCATGCCCCAGAGCAGTGCGCCACCCCCGATGGTCAGCGCCTTCTGGAGATCCCGTTGGAGCTTTCGCCGGCCGACCAGGGTCTCGGCGCTGCGGGCCGCAAAGCCGTCGATGAGGCTGAGTGGTTGCGGCGGCTCGATGGTTTCCCAGGGGCGCGTTTCGTCAAAAAGTGTGCGCTCGCCGAGGGAGCGCGTGGCGTAGAAGGCCGGCGTTGCGTACTCGGGCATCGGTGCTCGGTAGTCGCGGTTGCCGTTGCGGGCGGCCCTGAGGCGCTCCTGCTCGACGCGGGCCCGGGCCCGTCCGAGTGCCTGCGCGGGCGAGGGCGCGGAGGAGAGGGCGAGGGCCTCGTAAAAGTGACGGGCGAGCTCGGTCGCGTAGCCGTCGCCGACCGGGCCCTGCATCGCGATCACCTGGGGAATCCCG
The DNA here is from genome assembly GCA_964474905.1 of uncultured Nannocystis sp. Taxonomy (GTDB): domain Bacteria; phylum Myxococcota_A; class Polyangia; order Nannocystales; family Nannocystaceae; genus JADJRG01. The sequence goes on from CAYYUP010000223.1 coordinate 1,880, forward strand.
CGACGGAGCAGAGTCTCGGCGACGTGCAAGCGATCGACTTCAGATGCAGGCGCACCGGTCGAGCAGGCCGAGAGAACCACCAACGCAGGCACATGCACGGCCTCCACCAGCACCTGGGCGAGCTGCTCGGCGGAGACCGGCTGAGCCGTGCCATCGTCGTTCTCGAACAGGAGACCCTCGGGCCCACCGTGGGCGGAGATATGCACCACATGAAACGCCTCGCGGTCGAGCGCCATGCGGATCCCGTCGAGGGTTTCGGCCGCGGCATCGATGAAGGCGAGGCGCGTGCGGCCGACATGGGCGCGCTCGAGACCGTCCAAAAAGACGCCGAGTTCGGCCGCGGTGTCGAGGTCATCGTCGGGAGCCGCAACCGCAACAAGAACCCGCAGCGGTCCCGCGATCGCGTGTCCGAGAGTCCGCTCCGACGCGACCTCGCGGACAAGGGCGGTGCGCGGAGCGATCCCGAGGGGCGCCGACTGACCCGGAAGAGTCGCAGCCTCCCACGGCAGGCTTAGCAGCGCAGCGCCACGCTCGGTGGCCCGGAGACGCACAAGAACCCTGCGCTCGGCACTCGCTTCGCCGACGGCTTTTTCGATCGCCGTTTTTAAGGTGTTGGCTGATGGCGAGGCGGGGGAAGCGGGCGAAGACGGTGAAGAAATCGAAACAGCCGAAGAACCAAAAAACACCGCGCTCAGGCGTTGGCCGATCGAGTCGAGATGGGTTCTCTCGTGCGACCTTTGGCCATTGCGATCACGGGCGAGACCGGCCGCTCGGAGGTCCTGCCGCAGCTGCGTTGCCTCGGTTTCGGGGAGGTGCGTGCGTCCTGTGTGCTCGCCCCAATGGGCGACAAGATCGTCGCCGTCGCGGTCGAGTGTTAAGAGGATCTCGAGCGGACCTTCGGGCACTCGCAGCTGGCCAAGCGGCGGTTTATCGGACGTCGCGTAGCCGAGATGCTTGTAGATCGAGTGGGCGATGCCGGCGATGTCGCTCGATTCGCGTCGCTGTCGGCTTTTTAGAAACGCCGGCAGGTCTGGCGCATCGCCGTGCACGACCGGGAGCAGAAACCGCTTGGGTCGATCGGGCGAGTCGGCGTTGGCCATCGCCAGGATCGCCTCGTACTCCTCGGCCGCCCAACGCTCGCCGATGCCGAGCTTCGAGACAAAGACAAGCGCCCCATCGCAGGAGGTCAGGCCCCTGGCCATCTCGTGGGCGACGAGGTCTCCACCGGTGATCTGCCACTGGTCAAACCAGACATCGATGCCGCGTTCGACCAAGCACTCCGCGAGCTGCCTGGCCGCCGCTTTGTCCTCGTTGCGGTGGATCAGGTAGACGTAGGGCGCTCGTCGCTCCCCGCGATCGTTCGTGTTCTCGAGAAACGCATCGAAGACCAGGGCTTCGCCTGCTACACCATGGACCTCATCGAGGGCGAGAA
>CAYYUP010000224.1:0-3114 GCA_964474905.1 uncultured Nannocystis sp.
TCGATGTCATTGCCGTCATCGCACTCCTCATTGTCCTCCCACACGACCATATCGCCACATTTGGCGGTCATGCACATGTTGGTACAGCCGTCGGAATCGATGTCATTTCCGTCGTCGCACTCCTCATCGCCCTGCAAGACCCCTTCGCCGCAGGTGGGTAGGGAGCAGTCGTTTGAGCAGCCGTCGAGATCGTCGTCGTTGCCGTCATCGCAGGCCTCGATACCCTCCTGGACGAGTCCATCGCCGCAGAGTGCATTCACACACATGCTGGTGCAGGCATCGGTATCGATGTCGTTGCGATCATCGCACTCTTCGATACCTTCTTGGACATAGCCGTCGCCGCACGCAGCACTCTTGCACTCAGACGTACAGGTGTTGCCGTTGTCATTGCCAGCTCCGTCGTCGCACTCTTCGCCGTCATCAACCGTACCGTCGCCGCAGACCGGATCGGCCATGGTGGTACTGGTACTGGTACTGGTACTGGTACTGGTACTGGTACTGGTACTGGTACTCTCGCTGCCGCCGCTCGTCTCCCCCGAGGTTGAGTTCTCGCCGGTAGTTGTGGTGGTCGGGTCGGAGGTCGAGCCCGTCATCGTATCGGTTGATGTGGCGGTCATGGTGGCCGTGCTGACGCTGTCGTCGCCGCATGCCGAGACCATGAATGTCATCGCAGTACAGATATATAGTCGTGTAAAACTGTCACATTGATTTGGCCTTCCGCTAGACTTGTGTCCAAGTGAGTCTTCGATTGTAGAGACGGCTTTCGGGCCTCCTTGTGAAAACGGAGCTGTTTTCAAATCATGCGTGCATGGGCGGCTTTGGCGGGCTCAGGAGCGAGCGACCGAAAGCTCGATTTGAGCGGGTGCGAGCGTGCGGAGCCAAGCATCGGGGTAGGCCGCCCAGGAGGCGCAGAGGGCGAGTACGGCGGCGGCGGCAGCGAGCCAGCGGGCGAGGCCCGATCGGGAGCTGCCCGGAGGCTCGACGAGGCTCGCGGCGAGCTCGATGACTGCCCGCGTGAGCAGCACGGGGGTGGCGAGGGCGAGGGCAAGGAAGAGCACTTGGGCGGCGATTTTGGCGATGAATTCAGGGCCAAGATCGCCAGCGAGTACAGGTAGAGAACTCGGCAGAGCGAGGCCAGGCGGCAACAGGAGAGCGAATTCGCGGAGCCCGAGGAGCAGTGGAGCGTGCAGGCCGAGGCCCAGGCAGAGCGAGAGCACGAGCGCGATGAGGAGTGGCTCGAGGGCGCCTTGACGGATCTCAAAGGCGCGGCTGCTGGCGCTGGCGGCCCCGAGCAGTGCGTGTCCGGGCAAGCCGATCACGAGCCCCACGAGGCCACCAAAGATGACCTCGAGGACAGCACCTTGGAGGAGCACAACCGGCTCGATGATCTCGGTGCTCGCGACGATCGAGTCGGGGCCGGGCGAGAGCGCGAGAGCGCCGGCGATCGAGAGCGCGAGTACAAGAGCGACCGGGATCCAGAGCGGCCCGAGGAGGCGGAGCCAGGGCACCTGGACCGAGAGCAGCGCGCTCAGGCGGAGGGTCCACCAGATCGCGGCCGCGAGGGCGATGCTCATCCGCCGCCGGCTCCGGGCAGGGCGACGATCCACAGCTGTCGGCAGAAGTCGACGAGCTCCCCTGTGATCGCTCCGCCGATCACGAAGAGGCTGACGATCACAGCTGCGGCCCGGGCGATCGCTGCGAGCATGGGATCGCGAGCGCCGATCCGCGAGCCGAGACCGCCGACGACGATCGACGCGGCGGCGGCCGCAACCACCAGGGGGATCAGGATCACAAACGCGAAGAGCAGGCCACTGCCGACCGTGTCGATAGTGTCGATAGTGTCGATAGTGCCGTGCATCGGCGGTCTACTGGTAACCCTGGATGAGCCCGAGAATGACGACCTGCCAGCCGCCGATCGCCAAGAAGAGCAGCACTTTTAGGGGCAGGCTCACAAGCGCGAGTGGCTGTCCGGGCAGGCCCATGAGCACGAAAATTTGGGCGACGATAAGGTCGACGATCGCGAAGGGCAGGAGCACGATCACTGCCATGTGCAGTGCTTCGCTGAGTTCGGTGACCAAGAACGCTGGTACCAATACCAGCGGATGATCGACGGCGAGTCCTTGGGTCGCGGCGAAGACGTCGAGTTGCTCGGGGTCGGCGTGGCGACCGAGGAAGTCTGTGATCGGTGCGAGTGCCTCGGGAGTGATGCCGCCGAATTCGATGAGCGGAGCGATGGAGAGGGCGACCGGTCCCATGATCACCGCGGTGACGACCACCGAGAGGGCGACCACAGCGGTCCAGGGCAGCAGCATCTCAGCTCCGAGCGCAGTGCGTAGCGCCGCGAAGACGACGCTTACCTTGGTGAAGGCGGTGCAGGTCGCGAGGAAGAGGGGCAGCGCCGCGAGGATGATCCACGCAGGTGCGCCGCCGAGGTTTGGGTCGATGGTCAACGCGGGTCTGGGCCGCTGTGTCGGCCGCCATGGGCGATCACGCGGGTGCGGGCCCAGGAGCCCTCTGGCGGGGCCATTTCGCGGGCCCATGCGGGTTCGTCGTCGAGTTCGCTGAGCAGGTTTGGGGCGCCGCTCGGGCCGGTGCCGACCAGGAGTCGACGTCCGTCGAGATCGACGACGTGCAGGCGATGTTGGCCGGTGAGGCCGACGACCGTCTGGTTGGCTGTGCGCGAGCGACCGCCGAAGCGGCGGCCCAGGAGCGCGAGGAAGACGAACATCGCCGCGAGGACCACGCCGGTGTAGAGGAGGAGCACCTCGGCATCTGTGAACTCAGGCATCTACGAAAAAATACGCGAGTGCCGGAGGACGACGAAAAAAGCGGCGATCCTGCCGGTGCAGATCGCAGTGGTGCGGTGAGGGAGCGATCCCACGGCGCGGATGAGCCCAATCCGGGTGCTTGTGGAGGAGCCTCCGGGTGATCTCGCGGATGCCCTGTCGGTGCGAACACAGAGGACGCTCACGCGGGCGCGGAGCGAGGACGTTACCGAGAGCGCAGGCAGTCAAACGAAGACGAATCGAGCGCGGTGTTTCGAGAACGCGGGCTGTGAATGAAGAAGAAGAAGAAGAAGAAGAAGAAGAAGAAGAAGAAGAAGAAGAAGAAGAA
>CAYYUP010000225.1:0-2856 GCA_964474905.1 uncultured Nannocystis sp.
TGTCGCGCAGCTGCTCCTGGAGTACGGGATCCCTGTCGGTGCGGAGGATGAGGTCGTCGAGCAGATCTTGGGCCTGGGCTTCGTAGCGCCGGCCCTTGATCGTCGGCATGCCGACCGTGTCGCGCATCTCCTCTGAGGCTTTTTCGTAGGCCCAGATGGCTTGCTTGGACATTGTTACCAGTAGGTGGTAGCTGTCGCTGGCGTCGGTCATTGCCGCGGCGAGCCCATCGTCCTGCGCGACCGAGCGGCGAAGGGCGTTGTCCCAGATCTGTGCGGCTTTGAGGTAGTGCTCGGCAGCGCAAGAATGGGTTTTACAGGCGTTCGCTTCTTGCGTTTTGACGTAGGCCTTGCACTGGATCAGATCGAGCTCTAGACGGCTCGCATCGACGCTAGTCTCAGGGATCGTCGCGGGCTGACGCCTGTGGTGATCGGCGAAGCTGGTCGACGCCTCTTGCAGCATTTCGCACTCTGCGGGGTGCGGGCCGGGATTGCGGAGCCGGTGCGCGAAGCTCCAGGCCTCGACCTCTCGGAACAGGAGGCGCTTGGCATTGTTGGGGTTTTGGGCGAGCCGTCGCGCCTTGCGAAAGTTCTCGGCGGAGTCCTGGTAGAGCGACGCGGCTCGCTTGTAGCGGACATTTTTGTCCTCGTCGCGGGCCTGCTTGTCGGCCTCGATCGAGGCCTGCTCAGCCTGCCGGCTGAGTTCGGCTGCCTGTGTCTGCGGATTTCGGTGGATTTCTGCATTGAGATGCTCGCGGGCGGCCCGAAGGCGGTCATTCGTGATGAGTCCGGGCTGGCTGGCGAGTTCGTCTTCTATGTGCTCGACCGCGATGTCGATCGCGTTGGCAGCCTTGACGAGCTGGCCGAGTCGCTTGTGCAGGATCGCGATTCGGACGTAGGCCTCGGTGTACTTCGCGAGGATCACTTGGCGCTTGCGGAGGTCGCGCTGGACTTCGCTGTACGCCTTTAGCCACAGGGAAGCGGCCGCCTCGTAGGCGACGAGCGACGCGTTGTAGTCGCGGTCACTTTCTGCATCTCGTGCTCGCGCGGCCTCGCATTTTGCGAGTTCGTTGTAGTGACAAAAGGCCCCTCCGGCGATGCAGTTTGAGTCGGCGATGGTTTGACACTTGACTCCGCTCGCCAGGGCCCTGTTAGGCAAGGCGAGAATCGCGATGAGCGCGACCAGGGTTGAAAACCGGCCGATGTTGGGGCGCGTGTGCGTGCGTGGCATGGTCATGATCACAGCTCCTCTAACTTGAATCGGCGGGGAGCCAGGGCGGATGAATTGTAGCGGAGGAGAGCTGCGGTGAAGGGCGGCTTTGGCCAGGACTTGGTCCTGATCGCCGAACCAATGCAGGCGCAGAGTGAGTCGAGGTTGCACGCTTGATCGACGTAGGGTTGCACCCGAAAGCCAGACTTGTCCGGGAGCCAGCTGAGCACGAGCTGGGCGGCGCTGTCGGGGTGGCGGTCGCGGCATTTGGTGTCGAGTAACTCTTGGAGGTCGGACGGACGGAAGGGCTCTGGCTTGGGGGGGCGCGACGTGCGACCAGTCGGGGGACCGGTGGACGTTGAGGTGGAACCGCTATCGGTAGAAGAGGTGGAGCCGGTCGAGGGCGCAGAGGTGGAACCGCTATCGGTAGAAGAGGTTGAGGTTGTGGGGGGCAGGGAAGAGTTGGAGCCGGTCGAGGGCGCAGAGGTGGTCGAGGTGCTGAGGCCTGTCGATGCCTCGATGCTGCTGGCAGGGCTCTCGCTGCCATCGTTGAGCTGGTTGACGAATATGACCGTGATTGCGATTGCGGCGAGCGTGAGTCCGCCGAGCAGGGCAGGCTGCGGCAGGCGGTCTTGCCTCAGCCGGTAGTGTCCTGGCCCCTCGTGCACGATCTCCTTTTGAACGGCCTCGGGTACGACCGCGCACGCGCCCGCGAACGCATCCGTGATGCACCCTCCGGTGGCCAGGCCGTGGTAGAGGTTCGCCGAGAATTTTTTAGCGTGGTCCTCTCCGATCTCGACGCGGAAGCCGATCGCGTCGAGATTCGGGAGGGCGTGGGCGATCGATGCTACGTGCTTGTCCGAGTGGCAGGCGCTGAGAACCACGAGTTTAATCGAGGGGTTTCCCCGGAGCCGAGCGACCAACCAGGCGGGAGAGATTGGATCGCGATTCTTGTACTGATCCTGTAGCAGTAGCACCTTACCATCGCCGCTCTCCTGGCCGTGGCACGAGATGTGGAGGATCTCGGGTGTGTGCTTGTCCAAGAGTTTGACGAAGGTCTCCCGCGAGACCCCCGACTCGTCGTGCATGTCGATCCGTCGCCCCGAGTTATCGCGAACACTGGTTCGCTCCTGTTCGTGCCGCAGCGAGTCCGAGGAGGCCGGGCTGGCTGCGAGAAAGAGCATCGGGGTAGGCCTCGCGAACATTAGAAAAATCACCGGTCGAGCGGCCGCCGAAGATATCAGGATCGTTTGGCCGATCCAAGATAAAGAACGCTGTTTAGTAGGCACAGCCGATAGGGGCGTGGGATCTAGGTAGCCGGCCATAGAAATGCGACCTCTTCGGTGGAGGCTTCCAACTTCTGGAGTACTCGGGATGGGCCGATCGATCCTCACTCTTGCGATCGTTATCTCATGTTGGCTTGCGCTGAGGGGCGCTGTCGAGCGGCATCCGGAGACTATGCATGTGCGCGCATGAGGACCCATGGTGAGCATATGGAAATTAGTGAACTATAGGACAGGATCGATATCGAGCAGGTTGATGATGGATGATAGATCCACTGTCGACACTGCTGTGGCGGGCCTCAATAGAGTGACCTTGATCCGCCCCTCAAATTGATCAAGACTGCCAAACGATGGGAGCCCTCCGCG
>CAYYUP010000226.1:0-2808 GCA_964474905.1 uncultured Nannocystis sp.
GAGCGGCGTGTACCCGCCAGACCGCTTTGATCTCTGCCTCTACGGGCACATGCATAAGACGAAGTCGATCTCTTATGCGATTGCTGGAGGAAAAGAGCGGGCAAACTTCCAGGCGCCCTCGATCTTCGGCCTCGAGCACTACAGAGGTACGAATGAGAGCCGGATTTTCGGTTACGCCTTCGGGGAATGTCGCGAGTCCGGTGAGGTTCGAATATGGCCGATGCGGCTCAACCGCAAGGGCGATGATGCAGAGGAGTTTGAGCCCGATTCGGACTACCACTGGAAGGGCGTGCAATCCTCTGAAGGTATCGACTATCACAAATACGTCGCACTCCGGTCGGGCGACAACAAAACCTTCAACAGCAATAATACCAACAGGACTGGCAGCAGCGCTCACGAAGCGACGATAAGCGTCGCCGAGCCAAACGCAGTGACAGTCTATCGCGAATGGCTCGGCAAGCGGGAGCCGAAGGTCGACATGATCGGCGTCGCCGGTGGCGAAATGAAGCTCGATCTCGACGCGATCTACGTCGCGCTCCAGCTCGAGCCGGAGTTTGACCACGGGTGCATGCCGGGCAGCGACGGCCGTCGGCGACCAGGTCTGGGACACGGAGCAGGCCCAGAATCAGGACAAACAACCGACAGCGCAGGCCCGATCGCGGAGGAATGTGCCATCGAGCAGGAGTTCGAGGTCGAGGCGCTTTTTTCCACAATTAAAACCCGTCACGCGCTGATCCTCGGTCATCCAGGCTCCGGCAAGACCACCGTCCTCGAAAAACTGCGACTTACCCTTGGCCGCAAGGACAGCTTGGGCCGAGACGGCGCCGAGTCTCTGCACCTCGCTCCGGGTACAGTGCCCGTGTGGCTGCCGCTGCGCCACTTCTCCGCCGCCCGCCAAGAAAACCCCCTCGACGCCTGGCTCGCCGACGAACTCGCAGCTGAACTCGGCGACGACAAACTGCCAAGCGGTTTAGGTGCGGCACTCTGGAAGTACGGCCGGCTGCTCCTGCTCGCCGACGGTCTCGACGAGGTCGCCAACGAGTCCGATCGGCGCAGTCTTTGCCACTATCTCGAGTCCAAGCTGGCACCCGCTAAAGACGTGCGAGCGATCGTCTCCTGTCGCTATACCGGCTATCGCAACGACGTCCGCCTGAGCAAAAACCTGTTCACACAGCTTAGCCTCAAGCCCCTCGATGACACCCAGGCGGAGAGGCTGGTTAGGCTGTGGTTCGAAGAGGCACTCAGGGCGATGCCTTCGCTCGGCGAGGCGGACACCCAAAAGCGCAGCGCAGAGCTGATCACGGCGCTGCGCAGCCCGTTTTTCGTCGATGAACGGCGGGCGGCGATGCGGAGCACGCCGCTGCTGCTGACGATCCTCTGCGTGATCGTCAACTCTGGCCATGAGCTGCCGGACAGCCGCGCGCTCTTCTACGAGCGCGGCCTCGAGGTGATGCTCAGCAGCTGGGGAAAAAAGACCAAAGAGTGGAACACGCCACCCGTCGATTTTGCGACCGCAACCGAGATCCTCCGATACCTCGCCTACACCCTGCACACCGCCGGCGAGCGCGACGACCTGCCTCACGCCAAGTTTGTGCGCGTAACCCAGCAGCGACTGGCGGCGCTGCAGCATGATCGCTCGCAGGCGCATGATGTGCTCCGCTGGCTGCTCGAGCACGCAGGTGTGCTCCGCGAATTCGCCGCGGGCCACCTCGGATTTTTCCACCTGGGCATGCAGGAGTACCTGACCGCGGCCTATATCGCCTCCGAGCGCAGACAGAGCCTCGATGATCTCATCGACGTTCTCGGCGACTCTTGGTGGGAAGAAATTTCGCGGCTCCTGGTCGGCCTGCCGAATCAGGACATGTTCAAGGTTCTCGTCAGCCGGCTGCTCGAGCGTGACCGCAAATGGCCTCGATTCAAGGGGCTCGTAGACCTGTGGATCGATGAATCGCCGGTCGCCAGTGCGGCGCCGATTGTCGCCCACGTCCGCGGGCTAATCGACCCCGAGGGCCCTGCTGCGCCCGCCGACGAAGTACTTGCGGCCTGTGGCCTGCTCGATCGATTCGTCCGCGGCGAGAAAGACGTTCAGGCACTTGTGCCCGAGCTGGAAAGCTTCGCCGACGAGATGCACCGGGGGATGCAAGAGGCGTCGACCACCAACACCGCGTGGAATGAGGTCCGTTTAAAATGCAAGCGCATGCGCGAGTACGAGGAGGAATTCGCCCGCTCGCGCCAGACACCAAAAACTTCGCCAGCCAAGCCTCGACCGCTCGCACTCCTGTTTCGCGAGAGTCAGCGGACCACCGCAGAGGCCTTTTGCAAGGCGCTCGAAGAGCACAGTCTGCACCTCCTGCACATGCCCGGGGGCGGTCTGTGGCCCGCGAAAGTGCTAGCAAATGAGCGTATGGAGCAGGTCTCCAGGGAGGCCGAAGGCATCATCGTGATCGCTGATGCGAGCGGGCCGGCCTTCGCGGACGGGAACAGCAATAACGATAGCAAGAGCGATAGCGGCATCGCCGACGCGATCGAGTTCTGGGCCGCGGAGGGCAAGCCGATCTTCGGTGCACGGCTAGGCGGCGATGCGCCGACCTGGCCCGCCGTGATCCTCGAAGCCGCCGCCGAGGGTGGAATCCATCCCCCGGATTGGCAGGACCTGAGGAGCACAGACTGCGGACCGCTCTGTGTGCAGATCCTCAAAACACTCACTGGTGATCGAGACGAGCCGACGAGGCCACAGGCGCCCCTCGAAGCGGCCGCCGCTGCCAAAAGCGAACACCCCCCCAGCATCGACTGCGGACCGCCCGCTGT
>CAYYUP010000227.1:0-2682 GCA_964474905.1 uncultured Nannocystis sp.
CGATAGTAGCCTCGACCGTCGCCCTGAAGGTAGCCCAGAGCCTAGCCCAGAGCCTAGCCCCGGCTGTCGCCCTTGTACGGGCATTGGTCAAAGTGCACGGAGCAGCGGCACCTGTGGGCGCCGACCGTATCCCTGCGGCCGGCACGTGATAGGGCTACTTCGGGGGCCTCTTGTCGCCCAACAGGATCCGCTCAGCCGAGGGCAGCCGGTCGTTGCAAGATGAAGATGTCGGCGAGTTCAAGCCTGTGAGCATGAACGTGGGCGCTTCATCGCAGTGCGGATGTGCACGGAGTCATTGCCAAGCCATCGACGCTCCCATGCCGGGAATGGAGGGTTCTATTTCCGCCGTGCTCGATCCTCGATAGGAAATCTGTGCCAATAACGAGCACCTGACAGCTCGTGTCGCGGACAATGGCGCTCCCGGAAAATCGACGCGAGCACGTGCATGTTCGCACCGAGATCCGGCACCTTCGACATTGGACGCATATGCCAAAAAAAATGAAATCCAGGCTCGATTTCATTTCAGAAAATGGAGTCGAGCATGGGGTGAGCGAGCCCCTCGATACTCGTCGCGACGAATGCACCGCGGAGCTGGCTATGATCCCGGGGGCGGGCGTACAAGGGTGAGCGTCAGGCCGTCGGCGCACTTGTGGTGCGGGTTTCCTGGTTCGCCCTCGCTAAATACAATACCCGCCTCCTCGAGGACTCGTCGCAGGTCGTGGTTTGTCCGGTCCTGGAGTCGGCCCCCCTTCGACTCGAACCGGCGGATCGTGCTCTCCGCGACGTGACTCGCCTCGCTGAGTTCCCGCGCCGACCAACCCAGCAAGAAGCGCGCTGTGACAAGATGGACGGGTTCGAGCCTCCGCACGGGGCAGATCATGGCCGGAGGGTGCGGTTGTGGCCAGAAATCGACTTTTCGAGAGTGAAATTTGTATCTTTTTGTACAAAACATATTGAAAGATACAAAAAGCAGTGTTTTTCTTGGCCGGTGAGATGCGTCCCAGCCAAGGCCCCCATCCAACGATGCTTCGTCCAGGTGCTCCCATGAGTACGAGCGAGTTTAGGACCCCGACAGGCCCCGATCTTCAAGGTCGGATGCTCGGCGGACGCTTCGATCTCGATGTTCTGATCGGTCGAGGCGGTACCGCCAGCGTGTACGCAGCGATCGACACCCACATGCGCCGACGCCTAGCCATCAAGGTGATCCACCCGGAGCACGCTCGGACCGAGGCTCAGCGTCGGCGCATTCGCAACGAGGCGCGGATCGCAGGCGCCCTCGACCACCCCAACCTGATGCCGATGCTGGACTTCGGCGAGGAGCGCATTGCGGACGGCGAAACTCTTTGCTTTCTCGTCATGCCGCTGCTCGAGGGCCGCACTCTGACCGGGCTGGTAGCCGATAGCGAATTGCCCTGGCAGCGCTGCGTGAGCCTCATTCGCCAGGTCCTCGCCGCCGTCGCGGCTCTCCACGCAGCCGGGGTGCTTCATCGTGACCTCAAAGCGAGCAACTGCTTCATCACACCTTGCCGCGGTCGCGAGCTCCTCCGCGTTCTCGACTTCGGCCTCGCCAAGATCGACCGAGCTGACCTGGTCTCGGTCTCCTCGCATTCAACGTCCGGTCATTTTATCGGCACTCTCGCCTACGCCGCTCCCGAGCAGGTTTTGGAGCGCGAGGTCGACACGCGGGCCGATCTCTACGCCGTCGGCATCATCCTCTACTTTCTCCTCACGCGGCGATTGCCATTCACAGGCTCCGACTACGAGGTCCTGCACGCGATCGTCGAAACGCCTGCACCCCCTCCGCGAGCCCTCGTGCCGTGGACACAGATCCCGAGCTGTCTTGAGCAGCTGGTGCTGAAGGCCCTCTCCAAGGATCCCGAGGATCGCTTCGCCTGCGCCGAGGACTTCGACGCCGCGCTTGTTGAACTCGTCGCCGCCGAGGGATCGGGCTTCGCCGGCTCGCTACGCCCATGCCCGCCGGGGCATCGCGGCTCGGATGATGCTCAGCAGGCTCTTGCCGCGTGGACCTGCTTTGAGTACGAGAAGGCCCACGAAGCTGCGAGGCGAGCCGCGGCGATCAACCGGGCTTGGTCGCCGCTCGCGTTGTTGATGAGTCTGCTGCCTGAGGATTGAGCTGTGCTCCAGGCTCGGGCTCGCGAAGGTGAGGCTGGAGCCTGCTCAGCCGACGACCCAGAGCGCAGGGCGGCCGATGTGCATGCCAGCATCGTACGCCGCGAGGGCCCCGAGAAACTCGGGCGTCGGCACCCATAGCTGGTCGAGTCGATACCGCCACCGTGTTCGCGAGATGTGCTCGCCGAACGGGGTGTACTTCACGAGCTTGCGCAGCGCCGCCCTGGCAGAGCGCTCGCACGGTTTCGCCCGGAGCATGCCGTGATTGTGCAGATACTCGACAAGAACGAGTTGCTCCCCGGCGATCGACACGCACGCAGATCGATCGAGCGCGAGCAATCCCCTAACGATCGCGTGCAAGGTGGTCGCGCCGACACCCACGCCGTGGCGAATACCTGTCCGATACAGGAAGCCCTCGATCACTTGCCGGCCGCCGGAGCTGGTTGAGCTGGTGGTCGGCCAAGCGTGCGGAGAGGCACCAGTCGAGAGCATGTTGGCTGAGCTGTGCGAGGCCGAGTAGCTCCTCGCCGATCAGCCGATCGCGATGTGCGA
>CAYYUP010000228.1:0-2665 GCA_964474905.1 uncultured Nannocystis sp.
TCCACAGGGCGGTAGCGGGGATCCAATACATGGACCTCACGGCCGGCCAGGCGGCGGCAATCTAGAAGATCCTCGAGTTGCCTGCGACGGGTCGGAGAGACTGTATAGGTTCCCTCTGGGTCAGGTGTAACAAAAATACTGTGCCAACTCCCGGTCCAGCGGGAGCGAGCTCCCGCGCGCTCGACCCAGGGTAGTTCTTCGGCGGTTGCGCAGTAGTCTTTGGTTCGCACCGCACGGTAGGTTTGCTCGCGAAAGGCTGCCGGGGCCAGTTGGCGGATAGTTTCGGCCTCCTCGGGGTCGACGCCATCGGTGATCGCGAGCGGATTATTGATAGCCGTAACGTTTGTCCACTCGGCGGTGTTGAAGTTTCGGATCAGATCGGCGGCGACGTTGGAGGCTGCGCCGGGGCCGGTGCGGTAGTCGACACGAAAGACCAGCCCATCGCTCGGGATCACACCGAACTCACCGTCGCCAAAGAGGATTGTATGCCCCGCGGAGCTGGCGTAATCGACATGGGTGAAATCGCCGAAGATCGGCGCTCGTTGGTAGCCGGCCACGCGCCGCCAGGTACCGTGCTCGAGGGTATAATGCTCCTCGTAGTTCAACGAACTCAAAAGAATGCGGCGGTACTCCCAAGCATCGAGGGACTCGGGGTTCAGGTTGACGACCCGGGCAACCCGGACCTCCGGCTTTGCGCTGCGAAGATCATCGCCTAAAAAGCCTACACGGCTCGCTTCGCTGGCGGTGAGGCTGTGGCGAAAGAGCACCGCCCGAGTCTCGGTATGGCTGTCTTTGGGGCCCTCTCGCTCGACAGCTCGGGGCATTGTAGGGTCATTTTCGTCGCCGCGGATCGAGAAGTACTCGGTGATGCGCTCGCCGGCGGTCGCGGGCACCATATTGCCATGGGCTGTCAGCGTTGCGGCTTCGAAGCAGGTCGGCAAGGCGTGCTCGGTGTCCCAGTCGATGCGCAAGAGGGGCTTGTTGCCCTCGAGAACATCGATATCATCGGCAGCAGCAGTAATCACAACGAGATGGCGGCGCTCGGGTTCGCTCGGGTCGACAGGGCTTGTGCGGAGCAGGATCGTTTTTCCGATCCAGTCGACAGGCAGCACGCCGTTGATGTTGTCTAAATAAAGCGAGGTCGTGCCCGCGGGATAGCTCTCGATGGCACCGGTAAATGTGTAGGCCTCGAGCTTGTTCCAAGCGAGGCGCAGGTCGTAGGTGACGACCGGATCGGCGAGGGCCTCGGCAAGCCCCTGGCCGATCTCAAAACCGACCTGAGTCCCGGTATCAGAGGCCGCCCAAACCCGAGTACCAGCAGTCGCATTTGTATTGGCGTCAACCGTGATCTCGAGCCAGGTCGTACCGGAGCGGCCGTCGTGGATCTCGTAGTCGACCAAGCGCACGAGACGACAAAGCGAGCGGCGTTGGCTCGCCGTACGCAGGTAGGCCTCGCGGGAGTAGCGATCTTGAATATAGGAGAGCTCGTCGCCGAGGGCCGCCAAGACCTCCATAACCATCACAGAGGCGTCGGCTTCGATCGACTCGCGCCACTCCGGGTGGCGGAGACGGGCGAAGCTGAGGAGTGCCTCCCGCAGGGAATTAAAGTCGCGGGCGGTGGTATCCACCTCGACGAGTTCATCGTTCTCGGGTGCACAAAAAACCGGCTCCGGCAGGCAGTCGATCGATTGGGTCGGGCACGCAGCTTTAAAGGAGAACTCCAGGCTCTTGAAAAAAAGGTCGACGCGGGAGTCGTTGATCGTCAGGCGGTAGAGGGAGTTGTCGCCCGGGGTGGCCGTCGTGATTCTTAGGATCGTGACGCCCAGGCTGTCGATGGCCTGGACCGCGCCCAGCACCTCGACCTCGGGCATGCTCTCACCACCCGAGATGCTGACGATGCTGAGCTGGTCCGGCGTCAACGGAGTGGCGCTAAAGGGGTCGTCCAGACCCGCCGGATCGCGATGAAAATAGACCCATAGCTCGGTCTGGACCGCGAGCACATGCACAAAGTCGAGGCCCGTGAGCTTGGTGGATGCCTTGAGATGGTCGATGCGTTCTTGGCTCATGAGCTCGGGATTTCCAGGTTGAGGAAGCGCCGATTGCCGTTGGCGAGGATCCGGTAGCGAAGGTCGACGCGGAGCGTCGAATCGCTAGAAAATGCGGCGACCGACTCAACACGAATCAGCCCCCCAAGCCAGCGGTCGAGCGCCTGAAAGACAAGGGTCTCGGCCAGCGCCGTGCCGGCGACAGAGGTGGCCTCAAAGATCCGATGGGAGAGGCCCGAGCCAAAGGTCGGGCGGTTAATTCGCTCGCCAGGGGCCGTAAGCAGGACCTGACGGACGAGTTGAGCGATATAGGCATCGCGGTCAGTCTCCTCGCGGAGCTGGCCTAGGCCGGTATCGACGCTAAAGGGAAAGCGGATGGCGTGGGTCTTCGCAGGCATCAGAATCTGGCCTCAGCGGGTGTGCACTCGTAGAGCACCAATGGTTGGCACGATGGCGCCAGTTGTGATTGCACCTCCGAGTGTGAAGAGAATCCCGGTTCCGGTGCTGCTGCTGCTCACTGTGGGTACACCGTTGACGAAGGTTCTCCTGTTCGCGACCGTCCACATTCCGATGTGCTGCGACACTCCTGGTACAGGAGGCGGAAGAGGAAAAAGAATCTG